>NZ_JBJDQK010000002.1:134171-376827 GCF_044903445.1 Streptomyces sp. NPDC019890
CCGGGGGGTGCCGCCGCCCGGCTTTGTGGGGCCACCCGCCCCCCCAAGTCCCGGGGGGGCCCCCCAACTGGTCCCCCACCCCGCCGGGGCGGCGGGGCCGGGCCGGCCCGCCCCCCCCCCCCCACCGCGAGAGTTACACGCCGCTGAGGTCAGCCACGCGGGTGCTGGTAGTAGGAGCCCAGACGCTGGTGGTAGTCCGGGTCTCCCAGGTGCTTTTCCTTGTCGAACTCCGGCGCGTCCTTGATCTCGTCCTTGGTCCGGGACACGTACACCTTCTGCCCGGCCGTGTCCACGCGCTCGATGACACCGGCCGGCAGCAGTACGTCCTTGCCGAAGATCCACACACCGGTGTCGACCACAATGTAGGCCGAGCCGACCTCGTCGGAATGCCTGTCGATCTTCCCGATGCTGCCGTCAGTGGCTTCCACCTTGAAACCGATCAGGCTGTGTCCCGGGTTGTGGCCGACGGCCGGAGCGTAGCCCCAGAGATCATTCACGAAATTCCCCTCCTCAGGTCTCGCCAGAACAGAAGGGCAGATTCCTTGTCCCTCCTGCCGCCGGCCGAGTCCCCTCATCGCACGGCCCCAAACACCGACCGAGCGTCGAACAGCGTTGACCGGCACCAGAGTTTGTCGTTCTCACCTGTGGTGATCGTGGTCCCGGCGGTCCTCGCGATTCCAGCGGCCTCGGCGCTGCCGGCTGTAGCGCCGGTCCCAGCGGTCCTGACGATCACGGTGATCCCGATATTCCCGGTACTCGGAGTCGCCGCCACGGCCCCAACCTCCGGCATCACCACGGCCGTAGTGGACGAGACCGAAGATGAGCACGGCCGCGGCCATCCACCAGATGGGGTTGAGCAGGCCGAGGCCGAGCAGGACCACGACGAGAATGAGAAGCAGGATGAACATGGCAGACCCTCCCGGAGCGGAACTGGACATCGCTGCCGGGGACTGGGGCCTCACAGAACAGCGTAGTCCTGCTGCAAGGTTGGGGACAGTGCCCCCTGTCGACTCGCCTCAGGCCCAGAACTCCCCTGCCCTGATGGTCCGTTGACAGCAGACGTGGCCCGGCGTTGACTGTCGGCGACGCCAATGGGCTACGACGCTTCGGACTCTCCGGGCGAAGTCCCCGTCCTTCCGCTTCGCCGGGACCCCGCGGAACGCAGGAATTCTTCCGCGACCTGGAGGCCCGGCCATGCTTCTCTGGATCCTTCTTCTCCTGCTGATTCTGTTCGGGTTCGGGATCCCGATGCTGATCCTGTGGTACGTCGCTGTCGTACTCCTGGCCATCTGGGTCCTCAGCTTCGCCGTCCACGCCGGTGGCCGATCCGCCCGCAGCCACTGGTGACCGACGACGTCAGCACGCTTGTCCGGGCGGGCCTCGGCTCGCCCGTCCGACGATCGGGCGGGCCACCTCGAGCCAGTTTGCATATTTATGCGCGGTATGTCATAGTTTTGCCATGCACAGCCCTCTACCCGAGGAACATGACCTGATGAACTCTGGAGCCCACCCCTACGCTCCTGCCCCCCGCGCGAACATCGCCCTGGCTCGCGACTGCGACGAGTGCCGCGGCTGGGGAAGCGTGGTGAGCGATGGCCATTACGAGCTCTGCCCCGCTTGCCAGACCGACAGCACCTGACCGCCTGCGCCATGCACCTGCGGCTCGGGACGGGCCGGTCCCACCCACCCCGGGCCAGCGGCCACCGACGTCAAGGACGGCACCACGTTCCACCTGGAGTTCGATCGATACCGCAACGGGCTCGTCGCCTCCTGACCTGGCTCAGGCGCTCGTACGAGATCCCGCTCCGCGCGGACGACGGCTTCACCTGCCGCCGGAGCGCCCGCTGCGTCGGCCGATGTGCCGCCAGACAGCCCGTTGGAATCTGAGCATCAGCACGCCCACCACGATCAGCAGCACGATGTTGAGGAGGAGCTGGGCCAGGGAGCCGCGCGCCTCGCTCCAGCTGGAGAACGCGCAGGAGACGCCGATGTCGGCGGCGGCCGGGATGGTGGTGACCGAGATGAAGACACCGAGCAGCGCGCTCGTCCTGGCCTGGGTCAGGGACACGATCCCGACGATGCCTGCCAGCACCGCAACAACGACGGAGAAGAAGTTCGGGGCGTCGATCAGCGTGGAGACCGGCCTGAAACCCAGGTCGAATGCCTTGGGTTGAAGACTGAGGCCCCGGATCGCCCACGAGAACAAGAAGGTCACCACGACGGCCAGCGAGAATCCGGCGGTCAGGGCGAAGAGGCCCTGCCGGATCCTGATGCGGTTGCCACGGTCGATGCCCAGCGCGACGCTCGTGATGGCGCCGTACTCCGGTCCGACGACCATCGCCGCGACGATCAGGATCTGGGAGTTGGTGAAGATTCCCACCGCCCCGATGACGCCTGCGATGACCAGGTAGACGTAGAAGCTCGGCAGATAGGTGCCCTCTGCGCGAATGCGCGCTTCCACCTCCTCCCAGACCGGCGCGTGCGCGAGCGCCCCGAGTTGCTGCTGCTCCGCCTCTGCCGCGGTACCGGAGAGGGCCATGTCGACCGGCTCGATGACGATGGATCCCCGGCGGTCGATTTCCAGCTCGCGCAGACCACGTAGCACGGCGTTGGCCGCACCCGCCAGGATGTCGCACTCGACCGCGTCTCCGTCGGGGTTGTGCGCCAGTTGGGGAAGGACGACCAGATTGAAGACATACCGGTCGTCGGTCAGCAGCCCGACCGCACGGGGAGTGAGATCCGCGGGGCTCACCAGTCGGAGGTGGATCATCTCCATGCGCAACCTCCATCGCTGGGGCGGCGGCCGTACCGAGGCGCGGCAGCGCCCGTGCACCGGGCCCGGGGCCAGCTGCGCCCGGCCAATCCCAGCCAGTAACGCCGCCGGGAAAGCGGTCAGCAAGCCGAGTGAGGCACTCGGCTCCAGCGGCCACGGTCGCTTCGGGCGCCCGGCCAGGGCCCCGGTTCGGTGGGCCTGTGGCAGCCCACCGTCGCGCCGTAGGGGTGTCGGCCCGCGTACTGTCGCCGCCGACGGCCGTGGGCGAGCGGTCGTCGCCCCCCTCGACATGGCAAGGGCGAGCGTGCGGCCGGATAGTGGACGAAGGGGGCTACTTCCGAGATTTCGGAGCAGCCATGGACCGCTACCCTCCCATCGCCGAGCACGGCCTGGTGGGCGACCTGCAGACCGCCGCGCTCGTCTCGTCACAGGGCGTCGTCGACTGGTTCGCCGCTCCCCGGTTCGACTCGCCCAGCATCTTCGCCGCCCTGCTCGACCACGACGGCGGCGGGTACATGCGGCTGGCCCCCGAGCACCCCGACGCGGCCCCCAAGCAGCTCTACTACCCCGACACGGCCATTCTGGTGACCCGATTCATGTCGCCGGACGGCGTGGGCGAGGTGGTCGACTTCATGCCTCCGGACCAGACCCGCACCGCCACCGACCGTCACACCCTGATACGCGTGGTGCGCGCCGTGCGGGGGACCGTCGACTTCACACTCGAGTGCCGGCCGCGCTTCGACTACGGACGGGCCGAGCACCAACTCGAGCTCGGCGAGAAGAGCGGCCTGTTCCGGGCCCCGGGGATCGACGCGCACCTGCAGACCACCTTCCCGCTGGAGCAGGACGGCCAGGACGTACGCGGCACAGTGACGCTCCGCGCCGGCGAAGCCGGCGGCGCCGTGTTCACCGTCTGCGCGTCCGGCGGCGAGGCACCCGCACCCCTCACGGTCGACGGGGTCACCGCACAGGCCGAGAACACCGCCCTCTTCTGGCAGCACTGGCTGAGCCAGTCCCGCTACCGGGGCCGCTGGCCCGAGCTGGTGCACCGCTCGGTCATCACCCTCAAGCTCCTCACCTACGCCCCCACCGGTGCCCTGATCGCGGCGGCCACCATGGGCCTGCCCGAGCAGGTCGGCGGAGAGCGCAACTGGGACTACCGGTTCACCTGGGTACGTGACGGCGCGCTGTCCGTGCGAGCCATGCTGGACCTCGGCTTCGTCGAGGAGGCCACCGCCTTCGTCCACTGGCTCGTGGAGAGGCTGCATGAGCGCGAGGGCAAGGAGGAAGAGCCGCTCCAGACGATGTACCGGATCGACGGCAACCCCGACCTGCCGGAGGAGACACTCGAACACTTCGAGGGCTACCGCGGCTCCTACCCCGTCCGCATCGGCAACGGCGCCGCCGACCAGCTCCAGCTGGACATCTACGGCGAGGCCCTCTACGCGCTGTCCCAGGGCCGAGAGATCGGGCAGCAGGCCACCTACCGGGGATGGAAGTCACTGACCAGGGCGTTGGACTGGTTCGCCGACGCCTGGGACCGGCCGGACGAGGGCATCTGGGAGACCCGCGGCGGTCGCCAGGACTTCACCTACAGCCGCGTGATGTCCTGGGTCGCCTTCGACCAGGGACTGAGCCTGGCCGAGCACTTCCGCAGGCCCGCCGACCTGGAGAAGTGGCGCACCGCCAGGGACGCCATCCTCAACCAGGTCATGGAACGCGGCTGGAGCGAGAAAGAGGGCGCCTTCGTCCAGCGCTACGGCGGCGACGTCCTGGACGCCTCCCTGCTGCTCATGCCCAGGGTCCAATTCATCGCCCCGAAGGACCCCGCGTGGCTCGCCACACTCGACGCGATGGACCGCAAGCTCGTCTCCGACAGCCTCGTCTACCGCTACGACCCGGCGGCATCGCCGGACGGGCTGCGCGGCTCGGAGGGCACCTTCAGTCTGTGCACCTTCCTCTACGTCGACGCGCTGGCCCGGGCGGGGCGGCTGCCCCAGGCCCGCTACACCTTCGAGAAGATGCAGACCTACGCCAACCACGTCGGGCTGTTCGCCGAGGAGATCGGTCCGAGCGGGGAGCAACTGGGCAACTTCCCCCAGGCGTTCACCCATCTGTCGCTCATCATGGCGGCCACCACCCTCGACAAGGCGCTCGACGCGGAGCAGGGGCGCTGACCCATGGTCACGCATGCCCGTCCGGCAGGACCGCCGCGACTGACCGCGGCCGAGTTCGGCGTGCTGTACCAGCGCCTGCTCTCGCGCACCGCTTGGGCCGGCGGCGACCGGGGTGCTCTGACCGTACTCACTCCTGCCCGGGTGCTGGCCGCCACCCGCGAGGTGCGGACCGGCCGGACGGTCTCGCTCGCCGCGCCGGTGGAGACGCTGCCCGGTCCGGACAATCCGGAGCCCGCGAGGCACCGGATGAGCGGGCAGCCGGAGGAAGACACCTCCAGCGGGCTCCACTTCGCAATGGACAGATTCGCCATGAATGTGCACGGCGACGCCGACAGCCACATCGACGCCCTGTGCCACGTGATCTACGACGGCACGCTGCACGGCGGAGTGGCCGCGAGCAGCGTCACGGCGGGCGGGGCCATGGCGCTCTCCATCGAGGCGGCTCGCGACGGGATCGTCGGACGCGGCGTGCTGCTGGACATCCCGCGGCTGCGCGGTGTGCCGTGGCTCGAACCGGGCGATCACGTGACCGCCGACGACCTCACCGCGGCCGAGACCGCCCAGGACGTCCGCGTGACGGAGGGCGACCTCCTGTTCGTCCGGGTCGGCCACCGCCGACGCCGCGCCGAACTGGGAGCGTGGCACGCGGCACAGCTGCGCGCCGGGCTCCATCCGTCCGCGCTGGAGTTCCTGGCGGACCGGCGGGTCGCCGTGCTCGGCGGCGACGGGAACAACGACACAGCCCCGAGTTCCACCGAGGGCGTCGACTTCCCCGTGCATGTGCTTGCGATCCACGCCATGGGCATTCACCTGCTGGACTACCTGCAGTTCGAGGACCTGGCGCCGGTCTGCGAGGCGGAGGGCCGCTGGTCGTTCCTCTGCGTGATCGCCCCACTGAGGCTGCCGGACGCCACCGGCTCACCGGTCAACCCGATCGCCGTGCTCTGACGTCTCGGGCCCGGGGCCGGGTCTCGGAGGTCCGTCATGGGAGCAACTGCCCCGGTGCCCACGGTCGTGATGGTGCGGGCGATCGGGTGAACAGGCACCTGTTCGGCTCCCGTCGGGTCGCCGCCACCGGGACTGCCCGATAGCTTCCACATTGGCTCGGATGTGCCCGATTGTGCGGGCGTGCGTCCGGCACAGCGCAGCACAGCAGGTCCCTCCGGGCGGTGCTAAGGCCAGGACAGCCAACGACTCCTAGAACGGGGCCTTCGCATGGCCGACGATCACCACTACGACGTCATCATCATCGGTACGGGAGCGGGCGGCGGTACGCTCGCCCACCGGCTGGCCCCCACCGGCAAGCGGGTCCTGGTCCTGGAGCGCGGCGACTACCTGCCGCGGGAGCGGGACAACTGGGAATCCACCGCCGTCTTCGTCAAGGGCAAGTACCGTGCCCCCGAGTTCTGGTACGACAAGCACGGCAACCAGTTCCCTCCGGAGGTGAACTACTACGTCGGGGGCAACACCAAGTTCTACGGCGCCGCGCTGTTCCGGCTCCGGCCCGAGGACTTCGGCGAGCTGCGCCACCACGACGGCGTCTCACCCGCCTGGCCGATCCGCTACGAGGATCTGGAGCCGTACTACACGGAGGCCGAGCAGCTCTACCTGGTGCACGGGCGGCATGGCGAGGACCCCACCGAAGGTCCGGCCAGCGGCCCGTATCCACACCCCCCGGTGGAGCACGAGCCGCGCATCCAGCAGCTCAGCGACGACCTGGAGAAGCAGGGACTGCACCCCTTCCACCTGCCCATCGGCGTGAACCTCACCCAGGACGAGAACGGCCGGGCCACCCATGACAGCGTCTGCATCCGCTGTGACCGGGTCGACGGCTTCCCCTGCCTGGTGGGCGCCAAGTCCGACGCACAGGTGATCTGCGTCGACCCGGCGCTGAAGCACGACAACGTCACGATGGTGACGGGCGCCCACGTGCGGCGCCTGGAGACCGACCCGACCGGACGCACCGTCACCAGGGTCGTCGCGGAGCTGGCGGACGGAACGACCGAGGGATTCGGCGCCGACATCGTGGTGGTCGCCTGTGGCGCGGTCAACTCCGCTGTCCTGCTGCTCCGTTCGGCGAACGACAAGCACCCCGGCGGCCTGGCCAACAGCTCGGACGTGGTGGGACGCCACTACATGCGGCACAACAACCTCGCGCTCATGGCGGTGTCGAAGGAACCGAACCCCACCAAATTCCAGAAGACCCTGGCGCTGAACGACTGGTATCTGGGCGCGGACGACTGGGACTACCCGCTCGGCGGGATCCAGATGCTCGGCAAGTCGGACTCCGACCAGATCCACGGCGAGGCGCCGCGCTGGGCCGGCGCGGTCTCGCCCGACATGCCGTTCGAGGTACTGGCGCACCACGCCGTCGACTTCTGGCTGTGCGGCGAGGACCTCCCGCTGCCCGAGAGCCGCGTCACCCTCGACAAGGACGACGCCATCCACCTGGCGCTCGACGAGAACAACAACGTGGCCGGGTTGAAGCGCCTCCAGCACAAGCTGCAGAAGATGCTCGGGCACCTGGGCATGCACGAGCACCATCTGCTGTCGCACAGCATCTACCTGCACAAGGGCATGCCGATCGGCGCCACCGCGCACCAGGCCGGCACCGTGCGGTTCGGCGACGACCCGAAGAGTTCGGCCCTCGACGTCAACTGCAAGGCCCACGACCTGGACAACCTCTACGTCGTGGACACGAGCTTCTTCCCCAGCATCGGCGCGGTGAACCCGTCGCTGACCGCCATCGCCAACGCCCTGCGGGTCGGCGACCACATCGCCGCCCGGCTGCGCTGACGGGGGCGTCGCTACAGGTTGTCCCCCGGTGTTCTGGCGGCCCGGGTGTCGGCGTCGGTGAGCTCCTCCAGCTCACCCATGGTGTCGAGCCGGTAGAGCAGCACCAGCGCCGGGCCCACCAGCACGATCGCGATGCCCGTGACGATTACCAGCCAGCGCAGGGTGTGAGCGGCGCCGGCCGCCTCGGCCACCGTCAGCGAGGTGGGCAGCAGATAGGGCCGCTGCGCGAAGCCCCAGGCGCCGACGACCAGGGCGACGCTCGCCACCGAGGCGTAGCGGGACCAGCCGTAGGACCGGCGCAGCAGAAGCAGCACCGTCGCCAGACCGCAGACCGCGGCCAGGACGATCAGCAGCAGGCCCCAGCCCCCGGTGAGACCGTCCCAGACGTAACGGGCGTCGTCGTGGGTGACGGGCAGGCCGATGAGCGCAAGGACCGCAACGGCGCCGAAGGCGATCAGCGCCCGTACGCGGAAATAGTCGACGAGATCGTCCGCGCCGAACCGCCGGGCATCGGAACAGAGGAAGACCGCCCCGAGGAACGCGGTGGCGGCGATGGCCAGCAGACCCACGAGGACGGAGGTTTCATTGGCCCAGGCATCCGCGGAGGCGGTCGTGCCGACCTTGACCCGGCCGGAGGCGATGCCGCCGATCACCGCCCCGAGGAAGAACGGCGTCACCAGTGACGAGACGGCGAACACCGCGCCGTAGAGGCGTCGTTGGGCCAGTCGACGGGACGGCCTGCGCAGGGCGAAGCCGGCGCCGCGGAGCACCAGGCCGACGGCGGCGAGGGCGAGCGGCAGCCACATCGCGGAGAACACGGCCTGGAACATCATCGGGAAGCCGGTCCACATGATGACCAGAATGAAGATCAACCAGACGTTGTTGACCTCCCACACCGGCGCCATGGCCTGATCGATGAGCCAGCGGGGCCGCTTGCCGCGCTCCGCGCCGCCGGCCAGGAGGTCCCAGAAGCCCGCGCCGTAGTCGGTGCCTCCGGCGCACGCGTAGGCGGCGATCGCGAGCACCAGCACCCATGCGATGAACTCGGCCATTACGACGCACCGCCAGGGGTGTGGTCGGACCCGCCAGCGGGCGCGGCCCCGGCGGCTGCGGGCTCGGGCTCGCTTCGGGGCCCGTACGGGGTGTCGGTCTCCGGGGGCAGTTCGGCGCGCGCGGCGGCCGAGCCCTCGTCGGCGATGCGCCAGCGGGTGCGCATCTTCAGCACGACCGCGAGGAACGCGCCGAAAACGGCCACGTACACGACCATGACGATGCCGAGCATCGCCCACAGAGACGAGGCACGGGTGTCCGTCACCGCCTCCGAGACCCTCATGTGGTTGTAGACGATCCAGGGCTGGCGGCCGACCTCCGTGGTGATCCACCCGCACTCGACGGTGACCAGACACGCTGCTCCCGCGATCGCGGCGCAGCGGTAGAACCAGCGGCTGCCGGGGTTGTCCCGGTGCCGCCACCAGGACCAGGCGTACCAGAGCGCCAGCAGGATCAGCACGCTGCCGATGGTGGCCATGATGTCGAAGGCCCAGTGGGCGATGGTGGCCTGAGTCGCCGTCGGGCGGTCGCTCGCGGCGACCGACGACAGGCCTGTCACCTTGGTGTCGGGGCTGAGTCCGGCGAGGATCGAGTCCAGTTGGGGGATCTTGAGCCCGCCGGAGATCGTCCCGTCAGGATGCAGACGCCCGAACAAGTACTCCGGTACGTGGGTGTCGGTCTTCCAGACGATCTCCAGGGCGGCGAACTTGATCGGCTGCTTGTGGAAGACGGCGCGAGCGGCGGAGTCGCCGAGCATGAACTGGATCGGTGTGAGGATCGCGGCGACGGTGAACGGCACGGTGAAGCCGAGCCGGTGGTAGCGGTCACGGCGCCCGCGCAGCCAGCCGACCGCGTACACGCCGGCGACCACATACCCGGCGGTCAGCAGCATCGCGACCACGAAGTGCCAGTACTCCGGGCCGAACATCGGTGTGAAGATGGCCTGTTGCACGTTGACGTGGATCGGCTTGCCCTGGGCGTCGAGGCTGAATCCCCGGGGGGTGTTCATCCAGGAGTTGGCCGCGATGATGCCGAACGCCCCCATCAGGGCGGCCAGCGGCAGCGGTACGGCGAGCCAGAAGTGCGTCCAGGGCTTGAGCCGGCGCCAGCCGTAGAGGTAGATCGCGATCAGGACGGCCTCCAGGAAGAACGCCCACGCCTCGATGCCGAACCCGAGGCCGAAGACGTCTCCCCAGCGGCCCATCATGCCGGGCCACAGCAGGCCGAACTCGAAGGACAGCACGGTGCCGGTGATGATGCCGATGGCGAACTGGACGGCCATCACCGCCGACCAGCGCCGGGCGAGTGTGAGGGCGACGGGGTCGTTGCGGCGGAGCGCCCGGTGGTGCATGAGCAACGTGATGAACGGCAGTGCCACGCCGAACGGGACCAGCAGGATGTGCGAGGCCAGGGTGAAGGCCATCAGCTCTCGGGCCGGCAGGAGTTGGTCCGGGGTGCTGTTCGCCAGAAGGACGGCGGTGCTGAGCATGTGCGCCTCGATGGTCTGCCCTGCGGGGGTGGCGGGGCTGAGGAGGGACAGGATGCGGAGGGGCGCCCGTAGAGGGTCGGCCGGGGCCGTCGTCAGGGAGGCGGCGGGGGCGCCTTCGGTCCGGGCGCCCGGGCGGCCGATGCGTCGGCGTCGGGCATGGTGAAGGCGCGTTCGCGGCGCGAGCTGGTGGCGAAGGCTACGGACCAGCTGAGCACCGCTCCCAGCCTGCTGCGGAAGCCGGTGAGGAAGGCCAGGTGGATGAAGAGCCAGGCGAGCCAGCCGGTGAAGCCCGACAGATGCAGCGGGCCGGCCTTGACGACGGCGCGGAAGCGGGCGATGTAGGCGGCGCTGCCAAGATCCAGGTACTTGAAGGGCTTCGGCTCCTTCGTCCTGCCTTCGACGGCGTGTCGCACACTCCGGCCCGCGTACGCGCCCGACTGCATGGCGACCTCGGCCAGGCCCGGCAGCTTGTTCAGGCTCATCACGTCGCCCGTGATGCGGATCTCCGGATGTCCTGGGACGGTGAGGTCGGGTTCGACGAGGATGCGTCCGGCCCGGTCCTGGGTGGCGCCGGTTGCCCGCGCCAGCGCGGCGGCGATCGGCGGGGCCTCGACGCCCGCCGTCCACAGCACGGTGCGTGCCTCGAACCGGGTCGTCGCGCCGTCATGGTCCCGTACGGTCAGGCCGTGTGCGTCGATGTCGGTGACCATCGTGCCCAGGTGGAGCTCCACACCGAGACCCTGCAGGGTTCGGGCCGCACGGTGGGCCAGTGGAGGGCCGAACGCGCCCAGCACCGCATCGGAGCCCTCGAAGAGCAGCACCCGGGCCTTGGCGGAGTCGATCTTCTGGAACTCCCGGTCGAGCGTGTGGCCTGCGATCTCCCGGATCTGTCCCGCGAGTTCGACACCGGTCGGCCCACCGCCGACGAGCGCGAAAGTGAGCCACTGCTGCCGTTCCCGGTCGTCTGCGGCCGTTTCGGCCAACTCGAACGCCCGGTAGATCCGTCGGCGGATGTCCAGCGCGTCGTCCAGGGTCTTCATGCCGGGGGCGTGCGCGGCGAACTCGTCGTGCCCGAAGTAGGACTGGCGCATGCCGACTCCGACGATCAGATCGTCGTAGGCCAGCTCGACAGCTCCGCCGTCGGGTCGCCTGGCGTGGACCAGCCGGGCGCCGACATCCACGTCGGTGGCCTCAGCGAGCACGCAGCTCACGTTGTGGTGACGACGCAGGACCCCGCGGAGCGGTTGCGCGATCTGCCCCTCGGACAGGATCCCGGAGGCGCACTGGTACAGCAGCGGTTGGAAGAGGTGGTGGGCACGGCGGTCGACCACGGTCACCGCGACCGGTGACTTCCGTAGGGCACGGGCGGCGAACAGCCCGGCGAACCCCCCGCCGAGGATCACCACCCGGCGGGGCGTGATGTGATCCTGCATCGGAGATCAGCCTCCGGTGGCGAAGCCGGGGAAAAGCGTCATTCCGCCGTCGACGTAGAGGGTGGTGCCGACGACGTAGTCGAGCAGGTCGGACGCCATGGCGACGACGGCGTTGGCGATGTCGTCCGGGTCGCCCACGCGGTGGTACGGGATCAGGCGCAGGAGGTCGGCCTCGGCCTCGGGGGTGGACCAGGCGTCGCGGTTGATCGGCGTGCGGATGGCGCCGGGCGCGACCGCGTTGACCCTGATCCGCTTGGGGGCCAGTTCCTGGGCAAGGGTCTGCATCAGCATGCCCACACCGCCCTTGGAAGAGGCGTAGTTCACGTGCCCCGACCACGGGATGATCTGGTGGACCGAGCTCATGCAGACGATCTTCCCTGCCGACCGGGACACCTCCTCCACCACGCCGCGCCGCACGAACTCCTTGGCGGCCTCCCGCGCGCAGAGGAACTGGCCGGTCAGGTTGACGTCGATCACCTTCTGCCACTGGGCGAGCGTCATCTCCGTCACCGGCGCGTCCCGCTGGAGGCCCGCGTTGGCCACCATGATGTCGATGGTGCCGAACTCCTCGACCATCCGTGCGACCATGGCGACCACCTGGTCCTCGTCGGACACGTCGGCCTCGTGGGCGTAGGCGCGGACCCCGAAGCCCTCGATCTGCGCCACGACCTTCTCGGCCTCGTCCGCACCGACGACGTAGTTCACCACCACGTCCGCTCCGGCCCGGCCCAGAGCAATGGCGGTCGCCTCGCCGATACCCGAGTTGGCACCGGTCACCAGTGCCTTCTGCCCCCTGAGAAGCTGCGCGGACATCGCCCCACGGTTCTCGTCGGCGTTTCCTGCCACCACGATCTCTCCTTTCGGCGGCTCGCTGCCACCACGTCCGGCTCGATCGCCGCCTTGGGACGGCACGCCCTCAGGGAACGGACGAGCGCATGAGGAAGGCCAGGCGTCGGCCGGCCCGCCAGGACGGGCACAGGAGCCGTCGCACACCCGGCTCCCAGACGAAAGCACCCTGCCCGCGGGCGGGACGGACCGGCGCGCAACGCAGCCGTATTTCGGCCGGGCACGTCACACGGTCGGGCTACGAGCTGCCCCGGAGCCTGGTCTCGAACTCGCCCGCAGCGGATTGCCCTTCCAACGCGCGAGGCTCCGCAACAGCCGGCAGCTCAAGGCGTCCGGCGTGCCCGCCGGTTCAGGCGAGGGATCCGGTCGAAGACCGCGGCGAGCCTGGCGGCCTGGTCGAAGTGGGTCGCCGGGCGGGAGCGGTCGCCGTCGAGATGGGTGAGGGTTTCCATGCCGAGGTAGAACGCCACGGCCGCGCTCGCCAGTACGGATACGCGCACGACGGACGCGAGTGGTTTGCCGCGCAGCAGCGCGGTCAGCAGTTCCTCGGCCAGCTCCTCCCAGTTCCGGGTTTCGAGGGCCAGCTGGGCGGCCAGCCTCGACCCGGGCCTGGCGCCGGCGTACAGCTCCTGAACGGCGGCGATGTGCCCGGTCTCGGTGTCCTCGTCGTAGAGCTCGCGGAGCCGTGCGACCGCGTGCGCGGCCCGTTCGGTCCCGGACAACTCGGCGCGATAGCGCCGTATCCGGGACCCGCTGGTCCGTGCCAGCGCCGCCACCAGCAGATCGTCCAGGTCCGAGAAGTGGTAGTAGATCACCCCGGGCGCGAAGCCGCCGGTCTGGGCGATCGCCCGCGCGGTGGTACCTCCGTAGCCGTTGCGCACCAGGCAGGCGAGGGTGGCGTCGAGGACGCGGTCACGAGTGTCAGACAACGCGCACCGGCCGGACCCCCTGGGCGGCGAAGTGGCCTTCGAGCCGGCGCGCGAGCTCCGGCAGGTGATGGCTGGGCACCCGCGGGTAGAGATGGTGCTCCAAGTGGTAGGTGAGCTCCAGGAAGACGGCGGGGATGATCCTCCCGCGCATGGTGCGGGTCTGCGTCAACGGGGTGTCTCCGTAGTCGTGGTGCGGCAGATACACCGTCAGGAGGGGGTACACCCAGCTCCCGACGATCGCCATCACCGTATAGACCAGCACCCCTGGCGTGTGAGGCAGGAGCAGCACTCCCCCGCCGAGCGCGGCGAACGGGGCCGTGGCTTCCGCGAGAAGCCAACGGCGGTCCCGCCCCCGCCGGTAGGACCAGAACCACAGGCGCACGAGGAACACGGGGCCGTAGCAGACGGCACCGAGCAGCGACAGCTCGGCCGGGTAGCCCTCCGGGTCGTCGGGGTGCGGGAAGATCCGGTGGTGCTGGGTGTGTGTGGACCGGTAGGCGTGCCCGCTCTCCAGCAGGACCAGCCCCATCGCGAACAGCGCCCAGTCGGTGGCGCGGGGCGACAGGCCGATGGTGCGGTGCACGACGTCGTGGGTGACGGTCACGACGGCGACGAAGATGCCGAAGACGATCACGGGGGTCAGCCACCACCAGCCCAGCCACACAGCACCCGCAAAGCACAGGACTCCGGCGCCCGGGCGGGACAGGGCGACGATCCGCTGCCTGCGTGTGGTGACGAGGAGATCCTCGCCGAGCTCCGCCAGGGACGGCAGACCCGGTGCCGGGGCCCCGGCCGCCGGAGGCGGCAAGACGGCCGGAGGCGGCAAGGCGGCCGGTACGACCGGTGGTTCGGGCCCTGCGGCCGGATCGGGTGGGGTCATCGGGCCCGTCCCTTCTCCCTCAGCATGCCCTCGGCGACGATGCGGCTGCCCAGCACGCAGGCGACCGTGCCGAGACCCGGCCAGGTCGAGTCGCCGACGAGCCACAGCCCGGGGCCGCCCAGATCGTGCGGAACGGCGTGCTGGTTGGCGTTGCGCAGATGCTGGCGCACTCCGCCGACCGCTCCGTCCGGACGGAAGGCGAACCGTTCGTAGCTGCGGGGCGTTCCGGTCTGCGCGATCACGGCTCGCTCTCCGAGGCGGGGGTACACGCGCCGGGCCAGGGCTACCAGCCGTTCGCCGGTTTCCTTCTTGCGCTGCTCGTACGCGGTCCGGTCGAGGCCGCGCCAGGCGGCGAGGTCGGTGTGGGTGGAGATCATCACCGCTCGGTGCCCGGGCGGGGCGCTGAGTGTGTCGCCGGGGGCGGACACGGAGACGAACATGTTGTTGCCGTCGCCCAGGGGACGGTCGTACGCCTGCAGCACCTGATGGTGCGTGAGGTCCTGGCCCGCCACCTCGGACTCGGGTACGCCGAGGAAGACCACGGTCGCACCGCCCAGCGCGTCCGCGTCCCGTTCCAGGTAGGTCCGCAGTCTGCGGGCGACCGGGAGCCCCGCGCAGATGGTCGCCGTGGTGGCGGCGGGGACCGCGCAGACGAGTCGGCGGGCGTGAACGACGCCTCGGCGGGTGGTCAGCCGGTAGGCGCCGGGGCCGCCTTCGACGCGCGCGACGCGGCAGCCCACCCGGAGCGAACCGCCGAGGGCCCGGTAGTGCTGCAGGAGTACGCGCCAGAATCCGTGCATGCCGCCGGTGTGCCGGCTGAGTCCCGCGCCCCGGATGGTCACCCCGAGCGCCGCGTTGATGAGCGGCGCGTCGTCGACACCGGTGTGCACCGTGTCCTCGACCAGCATGCCGAGCAGCCCTACCAGCGCGTCGTCCCCGCGCAGGGAGTGGTCCCGCAGCGCGTCGCCCAGGGTCCGGTTCAGGTGGCGGGCGAGCCGTACGCCGGGCATCCCGACCGCCCGCAGGTCGCGGAGGGCGTCGGCGGGGCCGCGTACCGGCAGCCGTACGCCCTTCCGGCTGGCCCTCCAGAAGGTGTGTGCCAGCCGGTCGAGCAGCGCCCAGAACCGGCGATGGTCCTCACTGTCGCCGAACTTGCGCAGCCGTTCGTGGTGCCACGCGGCGGGATCGCGGTGCAGCACGACCTCACGGTCCGGCAGAAAGGCCCGGTAGCCGGGCAGTTCATGCGCGTCCAGCGGCGGGATGCCCACGGTCTCCAGCAGTTCGCCGCCGACGCCGCCGGGGCCGAAGTCGACCAGGGTGGTCGCGCCCACGTCGAAGGAGAAACCGCGTTTCCGGTAGTACCCGGCGCAGCCGCCCGCGTGACCGTGTGCCTCCAGCACAAGAGTGGACAGTCCGGCCGCCTGCAGCCGCAGCGCCGTCGCCATGCCCGCCATGCCGCCGCCTATCACCGCCGCGTCGACGTGCTCCCCCAGGTTCTGAACACTCGTTCTGAACATCCGTTCAGAATGGGCAACTTGGCCCTTCGCGTCAAGAGCTCCGACGTGTCCGAAGAGACTCATTGGAATCCCCTCGTCTTTCTCGCGCACCTCTGTACGATCACCGATCACAAACGGGGGACAGCTGCGAAGGGGGCGGGGATGGATGGTAAAACGACTGGACGCAGAGGCAGTTGGCGGTTGAGAGCCGCAGCGTCGGGAGCCGCGGCGGCGGTGCTGCTCGGCGGCTGCAGCGCCGGGGCGGCCGAGAAGGCAGCCGGGCCAAGCGCCAAGGCGTCGCGGTCCCCGGCGCCGTCCGCTTCCGCGTCGGGCCAGGCGGCGGGTGGCGCACAGCCGCCCGCGACACCGTTCGAGGCGACCGCGGATCTCGTGCCCCGTACGAGGAGTCAGGGCTCTGCGCTGGCCGAGGCGGTCGTGTTCCGGCCACAGGACTGGAGCCGGGGCTTCAAGGCGCAGCAGCCGGCCCGGAGCGCACCGGGCACCGTCGCCGTACTCGACGAGCAGTGCCGATGGCAGCGCCGGGCGCTGCCCAAGGGCGTGCTGGCCTCGCTGTCCCTCTACAGCGAACTGCCGGGCAGCGGGAGCCGCGGCGCGATCAAGGTGACGGCCGCGGTGACCGTGCATGCCACGGAGCTGGGTGCCGACGACCAGCTGGCCACCACGCTGGAGGAGGTGCTGCGCTGCCCCGAGCAACAGGTACGCACCGACGAGCGGATCACGAACCTGATGTCCGTGGGCACTCCTTTCGGCGTGCGCGGGAACACCTACGCGGACGACTCGGTCTACGAGCGCGGCTCCTATCTCGCCGGGAGCGGCAAGGCCTCCTACCGGTGGATCGTCACACGGCTGGGCACGGTGACCGTGGCGGTGTCGCTGAAGGGCACCCACGGGTACACCGACGCCGAACTGGAGCAGTACGTGACGCGCGGCACGACCAACATGCTCGACCGTGTGAGATTCGAGCTGGGAGGCAAGGCCTGATGGAGCAGCTGCGTTCTTCCGACCCCGTGCGTATCGCCGACCACCGTCTGCTCGGGCGGCTCGGCGCCGGTGGCATGGGGGTGGTGTACCTCGCGCGCACACCGGCCGGCGCGCTGGTGGCGCTGAAGGTGCTGGCAGCGGAGTACGCCGAGGAGCCCGGCTTCAAGGAGCGGTTCCGCCGCGAGGTCGACGTTGCCCGGCGCATCCGCAGCCCGTGGGCCGTGCCCCTCGTGGACGCCGACGCGGACGCCGAAGCGCCATGGCTGGCAACGGCATACGTACCCGGCCCGTCGCTGGCCGAGGCCGTGGCCGCGCACGGGCCGCTCGCGGAGCACGGACTGCGGATCCTCGGCGGCCGGCTGGCACGGGCCCTGGCCGAGGTCCACCGGGCCGGGCTGGTCCACCGGGACCTCAAACCGGGCAACGTGCTGATCGCCCTCGACGGGCCTCGGCTCATCGACTTCGGTATCGCCAGGGCACCTGAGGACACGGCGCTCACCGCGACGGGGCTGGTGGTCGGCACACCCGGCTATCTGTCACCGGAGCAGGCAGAGGGGCGCGGCGGGCAGGCCATCGGCCCACCGAGCGATGTGTTCTCCCTCGGTTGCATCCTGGCGTTCGCGGCGACAGGTCGGCCGCCGTTCGGTACCGGGGCGCTCGACGCCCTGCTGTACCGGGCCGTGCACGACCCTGCCGACCTCGACGGCGTCCCGCCCGCGCTGGGCGAGGTGGTGTCGCGCTGCCTGGAGAAGGACCCGGCACAGCGGCCCGGTGTCGAGGAACTGGTGCGGGAACTGCTTCCCGGTGACCTGGCCGATGCTCCTGCCGATGCCCCTGCCGACGGTCTGACCCATGACGGGCCCGACGGCGGCACGACGGACGGCGGTACGGAGGCAGGCGGTACGACGGACGGCGGTACGGAGGCAGGCGGTACAACGGACGGCGGTACGGAGGCAGGCGGCGGGGCCGTCTCGTGGTTGCCGGAAGAGGTCACGCGGCTGATCGCCCGGCGCTCGGCCGCCGCACTCGCACTGCCGGACATCGACAGCACCGAGGTCTCGGCCGGCACGTCGCGAGCGGAGAGCACCCCGGGGAGCAACTCCCAGGGCAGCAGCGGACCTCAGGATGCCGACACCGAACCGGCATCCGACACCGGGGATGCGGTGCCTTCGGTCACGGACGGCACCCGGACTCCCGGACGGCGCCGTTTCCTTCTGCTCGCCGGTGGGGGCGCGGTGCTCGCGGCGGGTGCGGGCGCGGGCTGGTGGACCCTTGGCAGGGACGGCGGACCGGACGACAGGAAGCCCGCCACTTCCCGGCGCCCCGCCTACACCGTCGCGGTGCACGGCGACCTCAGCGGCTCCCGGCGCGAGACGGGGCGGGCACAGGAGCGCGGACTGCGGCTGGCCGTCGCGGAGTTCAACGCCCGGGGCGAGGCTCCCTTCGACGTGAAGGTGCGGGCCGTCGACGACTCCGGCGACCCGGCCGTCGCGGCACGGCTGGCGAAGCAGCTCGCCGACGACCCGTCGGTGCTCGCCGTGGTCGGTCCGACCACGGACGCGACCGCCCAGACGGCGCTCGCCGCGTACGACGCCGGACTCCTGCCGGTGGTCGCCGTTTCTCCGGGAGCCATCAACCTCAGTGTCCAGGGCTTCCGTTCGTTCCTGCACGCACGGCTCCCCGACTCGCTGCTCCCCTTCTACATCGGCGCCTATCTGCGCGGGACCGCGCGCTCGCGCAAGATCGGTGTCGTCGTCGACCGCGCGGCCGACAACTACGGCTGGGAGCTCAGCAGCAACCTGAGCACGGTGTTGCGGAACGCGGGACAGCCGTACCTGCCCAGGGTGGTGAGCGCGATGCGGTCCGGCTTCGACGACGCGGTGGACGATCTGCTGGCCGCCGATGCCGACTCCATCGCCTTCGCCGGACTGCACGACCGGGCCGCGTCGCTCGCCCGGACGCTGCGGGAGCGCGACTTCTCCGGCGCCCGCGCCTCCGGCCCGGACCTGCTCGACCCACGGTTCCTCACGGCGGCGAAGGAGGCCGCCGACGGATGGACGATCGTCGCGCCGGTCGTCGACGCGACGCTCAAGCCCGAGGTGAAGGCATTCGCCGACGCCTACCGGAAACGATGGAAGGAGGCGCCGCCCCGGTACGCGGCGGAGGCCTATGACGTGACGGGCATGGTACTCAAGGCGCTGGCGGACCTGCCGGCGAAGAGCCGCACCCGCAAGGAGCTGCTCACCGCCGTGCGGGCCATCAAGTACCAAGGCGTCACAAAGCCGTTCGCGTTCGACACGAGCGGCCACATCGTCATCGACGGCACCGGGGTCTTCCTCTGGCGGGTCGACAAGGGTCGCTTCGTGTACG
Organism: Streptomyces sp. NPDC019890; assembly: GCF_044903445.1. Taxonomy (NCBI): domain Bacteria; kingdom Bacillati; phylum Actinomycetota; class Actinomycetes; order Kitasatosporales; family Streptomycetaceae; genus Streptomyces; species Streptomyces sp. NPDC019890. Next base: position 153,413 of record NZ_JBJDQK010000002.1, read on the forward strand.
GCGGCCCCGCGCCGTACAAGGCCTGATGGAGCCGCTGCGTACGGCCGATCCGTCCCGGCTGGGCCGCTACCGGATGCTGCGGCGGCTCGGCGCCGGCGGCATGGGCGTCGTCTTCCTGGCCCGCGCGCCGGGAGGGGCGTTCGCCGCGGTCAAGGTCGTGCGGGCGGTCCATGCCGGCGGCGAGGATTTCCGGGCCCGGTTCCGCCGGGAGATCGCGGTGGCCCAGCAGGTGGACAGCCCCTGGGTGGTCCCGTTGCTGGACGCGGACGCCGACACGGAGGATCCGTGGCTGGCGACCGCGTTCATACCGGGGCCTTCGCTCTCCGAAGTACTGGAGGCGCAAGGGCCGTTGTCCGCCGCCACGGTGTCTGTCCTGGGGCTCCGGCTCTCCGAGGCGCTGGAGGCGGTCCACCGGGCGGGGCTGGTGCACCGCGATGTGAAGCCGGGCAACGTGCTGCTGGCCCCGGACGGGCCGCGGCTGATCGACTTCGGCATCGCACGGACACCGGAGGGCACGGCGCTCACGTCCAGCGGCGTGATCGTCGGCTCGCCCGGATTCCTGTCGCCCGAGCAGGCGCGGGCGCGCGCCGGCGAGATCGGCCCGCCCAGCGACGTCTTCTCGCTGGGCTGTCTCCTGGCCTTCACCTCCACGGGCGTACGGCCGTTCGGCGGCGGTGGGGCCGCCGGCACGCTGCTCCGCACGGTCTACGAGGAGCCGGACCTGCCCGGGCTGCCGGACGCGCTGGAGCCGCTCGTACGAGCGTGCCTGGACAAGCATCCGGCACGGCGGCCGACCGCCGCCCAGATCCGCGAGGCGCTGGACGAGATCGCCCCCGACGACCGGGAGCGGTGGCTGCCCGAGCCGGTCACGCGGCTGATCGCAGACCGGTCCGCGGCCGTGCTCGGCATGGAGGCGATCGAACCGACCCGGGTGTCCGCACCGGTCGGCACGGCGTCACCGGAAGCCGCCACGGTGACGTCCCTGGTGGATCCGCAGTCCCGCGCACCCGCCATGGGCCGCCGTGGTTTCCTGCGCATCGGCTCCACGGCCGGAGCACTGGTGGCCGGCGGCTCAGCCTGGTGGTGGAGCACCCGTGGCGGCCGGAAGACGGGCGGCGGCGCCTCGCCCTCCTCGGCCTCACGGCCCGAACTCGTCGTGGCCTTCCAGGGGGATCTGTCCGGCGCCGCGAAGGACGCCGGGCACGCACAGCTCAACGGGGCCCGACTGGCCGTCGAGCATGTCAACGCCGAGAGCAGCCGCCCGTTGCGGCTGAAGTTGCGCCCGTACGACGACGGGGGCGAGCCCGAACGGGCCCGGGACCTGGCCCGGCGGCTGACGGCGGACGAGCGTGTCCTCGCTGTGCTGGGCCCCACCACCGACGCTTGCTTTCTCGCCGTGGAGGACGCCTACACCAAGGCCGTGATGCCGGTCCTCTCGGTTTCGGTGGGGGTCGCGCCAGAGCTCAGGGAGGTCAGCGCATCCACTCTCCGCTCGCATGCAGCGCTACGGCCCACCGATCAGCTGCTCGCCGCCCCGTGCAACGCCTATCTCACCCGCTCCGCCGACGCACGCAAGGTGTTCCTCGTGGACGACCAGGCCGAGGGCGACTTCGCCTGGGCCCTCTGCGACCAGCTCCAACGGGTGCTGCGACAGGAGGGCAGGGACGCGACCGTCACCAGTGTCACCGCCGGGACGCTCGACTCCGCCGCGCTCGCCGGCAAGGTCATGGCGGATCGCGCGGACGCGGTCGTGTTCAGCGGAAGCCAGGAACGCGCGGGCGCCTTCGCGTCCGCGCTGCGCAAGGCCCGGTTCACCGGAGCCCGGGTCGCGACCCAACGGGCCTTCGGCACGCGGTTCCTGAAGTCCGCGGGCGCCGCCGCCGAGGACTGGGTGTTCACCACCACCTTCATCGATCCGGCGTCCACGCCGGCGGCCCGCTCCTTCACCGCGGCGTACCGCGCACGGTTCGACGAGCGCCCCGGCTGGTACGCGGCGGAGGCGTACGACGCCGTGCTGTTCCTGGCCGCGGTCTGCACGAGAAAGGGCTCTCCCCTGGCGGAACGGGGCGCGATCGTGCGCCGCATGCACGAGGTCGACTATCGCGGCATCAGCCGGACGATCAAGTACACGACGGGCAAGGACTACAACAGCGACGCCATGTTCCTGTTCCGTACCGCCGACGGAGAGTTCGACTTTCTCGGGCAGTACCAGGAAGCGGTCTCGTGAGCCGGACGCATCGACGGAGGCCGGGCGGATGTGGCCACGGTGGGCGGGAGCGTCGTCGCGGTCCTCACAGCGCCGGAAAGACCGCGGCGAAGAAGAGCCACAGCAGCACCGCCCAGAACAAGGCCGCGGTGAGGGAAACCAGGAGGGAGCTGCGCCACTTCAGCACCAGGAAGGGGAACATCACCAGTGCGGCCCAGTGCCCGGCGACGTCGATGAACACCCGGGCCGCCTCGGCCAGCGTCCTCGCCCGGCCCTGCTCGAGATAGCCGATCAGGCGTTGGGAGGTGAAGCCGTAGAGGCCGAAGACGATGGGGAAGAACCAGAACGGCGTGATGTCGACGAGCAAGCTCTCCGACAGGTCGTCGAACATCACGAGGTAGATGACCGCCGCGGCCGTCAGGCCGCCCAGCAGGGCGACCAGGTAGAGAGGTGTGAGCGCCGCCGCCTCGGGCGGACCCGCCGACGGGACCACCGGGGAGGCGTACGGCACGTCCGGCGCCGGCACGCGGACGACCTGGTGGCAGTGCGGGCACCGCACGTCCGTGCTGCTCTGCCCAGGCGGCACGGACATGCGGTGCCCGCACGAGGCGTGAAACTCGATCCGTCTCTCGTTCACAGGCGGTCTCCCTCAGTAGAAATCACGCGGCTGAAGCGGGTCAGCAGCGCGGACATGGCACAGCCGGCGGACGGCCGACCCGTCCCGGACTACGGGGACGCGCCCGCCCGGTGGCCCGGTTCCCGCGTCCCGTTGACTGTCGATCATGAAACCTGATCGATCAGGGCGGTTCGACCCCCTCGGGTCACCCAACCGGCCGACGAGCCGCAGGTCAGATCGTCCTTTGGTGATCGTGACGACCTTCGCCCTGCTGCTCGGATCTTGGGGGGTGCGTGGTCGGCGGCTGCGGGGAGACGATGGAGTAGCCCGGAGCGCTGGGCGACAAGGCGCGGCCCGAGCCGTGGCAGGCAGCACGTTGCGGTGACGGGCGGAAGGAGTGCCTGGGATGAGTCCAACCGGATCCTTCGGGGACGACCTGGGACAGGCCGGGACTGCCTCCGCCTCGTCAGGTGGTCTGCTGGACGTGCTGGGCGTCGCCGCCGTCCTACTCGACGCCGAGGGCAGGATCGATCTCTGGAGCCCACAGGCTGAGGACCTGTTCGGCTACAGCGCCGAGGAGGCAGTCGGCCAGTACGCGGGCCGCTTGCTGATCCGTGAGGACCACCTGGAGGTCGTACTGAACGTGTTCGCCCAGGTCATGGAAGAGGGCGGCAGCTGGGCCGGCGTCTTCCCGATCCGGCACAAGGACGGCAACACGCGGCCGGTGGAGTTCCGCAACATGCGACTGCAGGACGACCAGGGGGACTACTACGCCCTGGGCCTGGCCACGGATCAGGCAACGCTACGGCAGGTCGAACGCGACCTGGCGCTGTCCGCCCGACTGGTGTCCCAGTCGCCGATCGGACTGGGTGTACTGGACACCGACCTTCGGTACGTCTCGGTCAACCCAGCGGAGGAGCGGATGAACGGCGTGCCCGCCGCCGAGCATGTGGGGCGGCACGTCCATGAGGTGCTGCCCTTCTTGGACGAGTCCTTCGAAGCGACGATGCGCGAGGTTTTGGCCAGTGGCACCCCAGTCTCGGATCAGTACACCGTCGGCCGCACCCCAGCCGACCCGGACAACGAGCACGCCTGGTCGATTTCCTTCCACCGGCTCGAAGCGCCCAACGGGAAGGTGCTGGGGGTGGTGACCTCCAGCGTGGACGTCACCGAGCGGCACCGTGCCGTCCAGGAACAACGCCGCACCGTTCTCACCCTCCAGCGCAGCCTGCTACCCCACCCGCCACCGCAACGGCCTGGGCTGGCTGTCGCCTCCCGGTACCAGCCCGCCCAGGCAGCCAGCGAGATCGGCGGCGACTGGTTCGACGTCATTGCGCTCGGCGGCGACAAGACCGCCCTCGTCGTGGGAGACGTCATGGGCAGCGGCGTCAGCGCCGCCGCCAGCATGGGCCAGCTCCGCACCGCCACCCGCACCCTGGCCGGCCTCGACCTCGACCCAGCCCAAGTCCTCCAGCATCTCGACCACATCACCGAGGACCTGGAGCAGGACACGATCGCCACCTGCGTCTACGCCGTCTATGACCCGCACAGCGCGAAATGCCACGTCTCCCTCGCCGGGCACCTGCCGCCCGTCCTCCTCCATCCGGACGGCAAGCGCGAACTTCTGGACCTGCCCACCGGCGCACCGCTTGGCGGCTGCGGCGTACCCTTCCACGCGACCTGCCTCGACTTCGTGCCGGGCGACCAACTCGTCCTCTACACCGATGGCCTGGTCGAGACCCGCGACGAGGCCATCGACGCACGCCTGGACACCCTCCTCGAATTCCTCGACGACCCCGATCGCTCGCTGGACGACACCTGCGATCTGCTTCTGCACTCCCTGCGCCACCCGGGAGATCACGACGATGTAGCCGTGCTCATCGCCCGGGCCGGGCCCTGTCCAGCAGGCGAGGAGACTCCTGCCTGACCTCGCGCCCCAGCGTCGAACGCGCCGCTACCGCGTTTCATCAGCCGCTCGCCTTCGACTGCACACCTGTCTGTGGCTGACGGCTGACGGCTGTTCGAAGACGCGACCGAGGGTCCCGAAACCGTGACTCGTGGACGTCCGGCCGTTCCACTCGGGGTCGTGCTCCTGCGCTACTGGACGGCGCAGGAGGCGACATCAGGCCGACGTTCGACGGCCGGGGAGTCGCCCTGATCACCGGCAAAACACCGCTCAGTCTTCCGAAACTGACGCCTCATCAGGAAAGGAATATCTCGTGCCTTCTCGACTCAACCCGTACATCAGCTTCGACGGCGACGCCCGGCAAGCCATGGAGTTCTACAAGGGGATCTTCGGCGGCACCCTGACGGTGAGCACATTCGGTGACTTCGGCGAGAAGGAAGCCGGAGACGCGGCCAACAAGATCATGCACAGCATGCTCGAGACCGACAGCGGCTTCACGCTCATGGGCGCGGACACCCCGCCGGGGATGGAGCACAAGCCCGGGAACAACATCTCCGTGAGCTTGAGCGGGGATGACGCCGCCGAACTGCGCGGCTACTGGGACAAACTCTCCGGCGACGGCACTGTCTCGGTCCCGCTGGAGAAGCAGATGTGGGGCGACGTCTTCGGCATGTGTACGGACCGCTTCGGCATCACCTGGCTGGTCAACATCAGCGAGCAGCAGGCCTGAACGGACAGCGGCGCGCCGGCCCCTCCCTCAGGCGGCCGGCGCGTCTGGCACGGGGACCGCGCCATGAGGAGATTTCCGTCCTGTCGATCATGAAATCTTGATCGACAAGGTCGCCAAGATCCTTTCGGCGGCACCTCTGACCAGTAAAGACGCTGGTTGCTTGTTGAAGAATCGGCGACCGCGTGCGGCCCGGCTGGTGCTGCCGCCGTTCACAGGTGGCCCTGGTCGTCCCACAGTGTCCAGCCGGTCAGTTGCTGGCATTCTGGGTGCAGGCCCGGAGCTGTCCGGAACGAGGTGGCGCAGATGCTCGATTTGTCGTCCAAGTTGTCGGGGATCCCGGCGGGACGGGGACGGGCCCCCTGGCCGAACCACGAGTACGTCAAGGGTTGGGGCGTGTTCGGGCTGCCTTTCGACTCCGGTCACGTCCTCGCGCTGCGTGTGTTTCCGGAGAGCTCCTTCGGTCCCTATCGCACGGTGTGGCATCGCGACCCGAGCGGCAGGTGGTCGATCTACGTCGACGGGGAGCGACTCGACACGGCATGCCCGAGGTATTACGGCGCGGCCTGCGGTCACACGGGCTACGCCCGGATCGGTCTCATGTGGACGGCCCCGGCCTCCCTGAGGGTGACGATGGATTCACCCTCGCTGAACTGGACGCTGACCGCCTCCGTGACCCGACTCCTCGGGGTGCTGAACCACGTCAGCGCGGCGCTGCCGCTGTCGACATGGCGTCCCCGAGCTCTGGTGGGGGCGCGCGAGCGATTGGCACGGGCGCTGGGGCTGGGCCGCCTGGAGATGACCGGCGTGATGCCGAGCGGCCACCCCGGAACGCTGATGCCACAGCAGATGTACTTCGTCGACGCCTCACAAGCCACGCTTGATGGCGCAGACCTCGGACGCCCTGTTCAACTGCAGGAGAATCCGCGGATCGGTGACGTGCCCCTGCCGGCCCGCGGCGTCCTCGCCATCGGCCAGGCCGCCTGGCAGATCCTGGACCAGGCCGAATACGAGCGCACTCGCGGCGAGACAGCCCAGCAGCGCTGAACGGCGCGAAGCGGCGGTCGGGAATCAGGCGGCGTCGCGCGCTCGCCCGGCGGTACCGTCACGGCCGGCCTGGCAGGGGACACCAGCGCGAAGCCGAGGGCGTCCCGGTCCGGCCAGCAGATCTCCAGCTCGTCGGCGCCGGGGTCGCCGGGATCCACCAGCCAGTCGATCCGGCGCTCGTGGCCCAGGATCGTTCCACGGCGTCGCGCGCGCCCGCCGCCAGCAGTGGTTGCCTCCCGCTCTGTGGCACGGACTGTCCGGGCCCGGAGAGCACCAGGTGGCATCGCCTCCGGGCAACCCGACCAGGCCTACCGCCGGGTCGGCGCGTAGTCCCGGACAGGAGGCATCGCTCCAACTGCACCGGGCCCGGGACCCGGTGGGCGGAGCGGCTTCGCCGGACCTAGCGGGCGAGCGACCCGTTCTGGGCGTCGGACGCAGACTGCCACGCCCGCATGCCCGCCAGGGACGCCTCCTTGGCCTGCCGCCACTTCATGGCCGCCTGCTGGGCCGGGGGCACGTCCATGTCGCGAATCATGCGCCGACCTGCCGTGAACACGGCGAAGGCCGCGATGGCCATGCCGGCGCACGCCACCATGGCTCCGGCTGCGGTGAGCACGGCACCGGTCGTGACGAGCCGGGTGTCGATCTCGATCGTCCGCTGGGACTGGTGGTGATGCTGGTTCATGACTCCACCATCCAACGGGGGGAACCACCTCGCATCCCGACCAGCGGCTCAGGACGCCGTATCACCCAGGTGGTGGTACGTGTAGCCGTGGCGTCAGGCGAGGAGACCGCAGAAACCGTGAACTGCGCGGGGTCCTCAGGATCGTCATCTCGTCGGCCCACTCGATGACCTGCCGCAACGGCTTGACCAGGGGAGCTCCGGGCCCCTCCGACTTTCAGCGCATTTCCCTTCCAACACGCAATTTCCTGCTCAAACGACCCGCTCAGGCGGAGTGATGGGCCAGTTCCAGGTGCGGGTCCGGACCACCCTGCACTGGCGCCGGGTCGGCGTGCACGAGGACGGCGGTCAGTTTCGGAACGGCGTGCAGCAGAGCGTGCTCGGCACCGACGGCCACGCGGTGGGCTTCTCGTGCACTCAGCTCCCCGTCGACGACGACCGCGACCTCCGCGCGCAACTGGTGGCCGATCCAGCGCAGCCGGAGCTCGCCCACCGCCCGCACGCCCACGACCTCGCCCAGCGCGTGCTCGGCGGCGTCGACCAGAGCGGGATCGACCGCGTCCATGATCCGGCGGAAGACCTCCCGGCAGGCGTTGCGCAGCACCAGCAGGATTGCGGCGGTGATCGCCAGGCCCACGATCGGGTCGGCCAGCCGCCAGCCGAGCGCGGCGCCGCCGGTGCCCAGCAGCACGGCGAGGGACGTGAATCCGTCGGTACGTGCGTGCAGTCCGTCGGCGACCAGCGCCGCCGAGCCGATCTCGCGGCCGACGCGGATGCGATAGCGGGCGACCCACTCATTGCCGAGGAAACCGATGACACCGGCAGCCGCCACCGCGGGCAGATAGCTGATTTCCTGCGGGTTCAGCAGCCGGTCGATCGCGGCCCAGGCCGTGAAGGCGGCGGAGGCCGCGATGGTCAGCACGATGACGATGCCGGCCAGGTCCTCGGCACGGCCGTAGCCGTAGGTGAAGCACCGGGTGGCCGCCCGGCGGCCCAGCACGAAGGCCACCCCGAGCGGCAGCGCGGTCAGCGCGTCGGTGGCGTTGTGCACGGTGTCGCCGAGCAGTGCCACCGAGCCCGACAGGACCACGACGACCGCCTGCGCCACCGCCGTCACCCCCAACACGGCGAGCGAGATCCACAGCGCCCGCATGCCTTTGGCGGAGGACTCCAGCGCCCGGTCGACCTTGTCGGCGGACTGATGGGAATGAGGCTTCACCAGATGCCCCGCCTTGTGCCGCCACCGCGCCCAGCGGTCCGTGTCACCAGGTCCGTGACCGTGCTCATGACCGTGCTGATGCTCGTGCGGGTGGGTGGGCACGTTCTGCTCGCTCACGAATCTGGCCTTCCGACGCGGGACAGGGAGGTGGACACGGGGACGAACCCTCCTTCATTATGTGCATATGAGCGCACGCATGCACCTCTCACCTGCGAACGGTTCGCACCCGCAAGATCCGGGCGCCGAGCAGTTCGTCCGGGCCGCCGAGGTCCTGGGCCTGCTCGCCGACCGAACGCGCCTCGTGCTGCTGCACACTCTCGGCAAAGGCGAGGCGGACGTCACCACGCTGACCGCCGCCTGCGGCGCCGCCCGCCCGGCGGTCAGCCAGCACCTGGCCAAGCTCCGCCTCGCGGGCCTGGTCGATGCCCGCAAGGACGGCCGCCGTGTCGTTTACGCCCTGACCGACGGCCACCTCACCCGCCTGGTCGGCGAGGCGCTCAGCCACGCCGACCACGATCTGTCGGGCATCCCGCGCCACGACTGACGGGGAGCCTGCCCTACCGGGACCTGTTCCGCGCCAGCCACCGCCGTCCCGCCAGCGCAGCCGCGAGATGCGCCACAAGACCAAGACCGACCATCGCCAGCCCAACCCGCGCGCTGATCCACAGGTGCACCGCGACACCCGCGACCAGCAGCAGCGCGAAGGCGATCCGCAGAGTGCGGTTCATGTGCAGCATCCGGCTCACCGCACGATTTCCGGCCGGGTGGCCTGCACATAGCGCAGGTGCGGCCTCACGTCGCCGCGTGCTCCCACCTCGAAGCCGGCCGCGGCGGCGAGGCCGTCGAGGAGATCCACCGGGTTGTGCTCCATCGCCGGGCCGGTCAGTGCGCCGATCAGGTGGCGGCCCAGCCGACTGCGCGGCGGCCGGAAGTCGGCGAGCAGTAGTCGTCCGCCGGGGCGCAGTACCCGGAACATCTCGCGCAGCGCGGCTGGCCGCACGTCGGCCGGGATGTGATGGATCGCCAGGCTGGTGACCACCACGTCGAAGGAGGCGTCCGGCATCTCGAGCGCCTCGGCGACCCCGGTCTCGTACGAGCAGTCAGCGCCGGCCTTGCTCCGCGCGTAGCCGATGACGGTGGGCGAGGGATCGATGCCCACGGCACTGCCGCCGGGTGCCACCGTCGCGGCGACCAGCCGGGTCAGGTAGCCGGTACCGCAGCCCACGTCGAGGACCTTGTCCCCGGGGCGGGCACCGCTGAGTTCGACCAGGCGCGAGAACGCCCGGTGCCGCCGCCCACCGAAGAAGACCGCCGTGAACACCTCGTAGGCGCGGGCCGGGCCGATCGTCTCTCCCCGTGTGGTCGTCTGCGGATCGCCGTGCAGGAGTCGTCCGAGGGCCATCACCCCTCCTTAACTTAGTCGCGACTAAGAACACTCGCCAGCTTAGTCACGACTAAGTTATCCGTGCAAGGGGGTTACGATTTCCCCCGTGACCGACTCAAGATCCGCCACCCGGAAAGGTGCGCCGCGCGTCCGGCTCCCCTCCGCACAGCGCAGGGAGTCGATCCTGACTGCCGCCACCGAGGTGTTCGCCGAATCCGGGTACCGGCGCGGCAAGGTCTCCGAGGTCGCCGCCCGGCTCGGGGTGAGCGAACCGGTGGTCTTTCAGAACTTCGGCTCGAAGGCGGCACTGTTCGCCGCCGTCCTGGACCGGGCCGTCACCAGGGTCCGCGACACCCTCAACAACGCGGTCGACCACGGCGCAGCTGTGTCCGACCTCCTGGCGGAATTCCTGGCCCCGGACCACATGGACCGCTTCCACACACCAGGATCGCTCGGCTTCCTCTTCGCCGACGCCTCCTCACTCACCGCCGAGCCCGGAGTCGACGACGCAACGCGCCACGCACTCGAGCAGCTGGCGGAGGCTTTCGCGGACCTGCTCCGCAGCGGACAGCGCGACGGCGACATCCGCCCCGACCTGGACCCGGCAGCCGGCGCGTGGTGGCTGATGTCGATGCTGTCCGCACGCACCTTCCGAGCCGCCGTCATCCCCGACCGGGCCGCCCTGGAGACCCGACTCACCGCCATGACACTCGACGCGCTGACCGCACGGGAGCGGTCCGCCGAACCGTAAACCCTGCTAATCATCGGCCTGCTGTCCTGCGCTCAGTCGATGCCGTGATCACCCACGACGATCAACAGCACGATGTTGAGCAGGAGTTGGACCAGGGATCCGCGCGGCGCTCGCGCACGCGCCCGTCTGGGAGGAGGTCGAAGCAAAACGCTGTCGTGGCGAGGTGCGCGGCGCCGTCGTCGCTGTATTGGCGGAGATGGTACGGGCAACTCAGTCGCATGGGCGGCGCTCACCGCTGCGCGGGACCGCCCGAGGCAGCTGTTGGCGAGGCGGTTCACCGTCGGAGGAGACAGCTCCGTAGCGTGCACCCCTTCAACTGTGCCGAGCACCATGACGCATGAGGTGCACCGTACGGGAGTCCTCACCTCAGCGGCTCATCACCTGTTGCGCCTCCTCCGGCTGCCAGGTTTGGTGGGTCCATGCAGTCAGATTCAGCCAATTCGGGCGACCGCGCAGTGCCGCCGCTCGAGCGGTCGCACTGGGTGGCGTTCGCCGGGATCCTTCTCATGCTGAGCGGCCTGTTCGACCTCATCAACGGCTTCGTCGCCCTGCTGGACGACGGTTACTACGAGACGACCGCCGATCATGGAAACCGGCTGCTCATCTTCAACTATGCCGCCTGGGGCTTCCTGTGGATCATCGTCGGCATCGCCCAGCTCCTGGCCGGCGTGGGCGTGTTCGTCGGGTCGAGGGCCGCGCGGATCACCGGCATCGTGCTGGCAGCCGCCTGCATGGTGGGCCAACTGATTTTCCTCTCCGCCTTCCCCCTGTGGTCGGTGATCACCATGGCCCTGTCCGTGCTCGTCATCTACGGACTGGTCGCCGAGCCGCGCCATGTTCCGGGTGCGCGGGTCTGACCTCTGGTCGTCCGACTTCACCCATGACGCCCTTAGGCTGCCCGCACTGACTGTTCGTCCACCTTCGCCGTGAGCCGGAGCGGGGACGACGCCGACGAGCTGCGCGGCTACTGGGACAAGCTGTCCGCCAGAGGCAATGTGTCCGTCCCCCTGGAGAAGCTGTTCATCGGCCCCGAGGCCGAACGCCGCTTCGGCTACCGGCACTTCATGGACCTCACCGCGGTGTTCACCGCGGCTCCGGAATGCACCATGCTCTCGGGCCGTACCGAACGGCCTCAAGTTCTGCGCCGCACTGCCGGACAGTGACTTGGACATCGCTCACAAGAGGCCAACAGGCCGACAGCGTGGACCGGCCCCAGGAGATCAGGCTCGTACGTCTCGCTGCTGAACTTCCTTGAGCACTCCGGCCGCCGTCACGAAGTCGTTGTCCACATGGAGGACGGTATGCCCGTGGTGGACCGCGGTCGCACACACCAACAGGTCGATCGCTCCTGCCGCGCGATGCTGACCCCGCTGGGTCAGTTTGTACTGGGCGGTGTCGACCCAACGCCAGGCATTCTTCGGAACGGGAGAGAGGCGGCAGAGTGCGTCCAACTCCTCCGCGAGCTCGTCCCGGTGGGACGGGCTGGTTGCCGAGTGGAGAAAATCGGCGCGTGTCGGCTCGCAAAGGTGGAACACCCCGGAGGCGATATGCCCCTCCCAGGGCGGCAATGCTCCGGGGGTGCGGAACAGGTGCCACAGGGCGGTTCCCTGTACGCGCCGTTGTCCAGTGAGTTTCAACCGACGCAGTCCTGCCGGGGGAAAGCCCTGCCCTGCAACGATCCCCATTCCGGCCTGACCTGAAGGAATCGGAGTGGATGCCTCCAAGGCGTCGCAGGCCCGTCAGGCCGTGCAGGACCGGGCCCCGCGCCACCCGCACCGTCTCCACCGGGACATCCCCCGGCACCTTCGTCTGCATCGACACCGACAGCACCGTCAGGGACCCGACCATGTCAGCTCGAGGCGAGGGCCACCGTCGGAGAGACCCGCGCCGCGCGCATCGCCGGATACAGCCCGGCCACGGCCCCGATGACCAGAGTGCCCGCCGCTGCTGCCAGCACCGCGGTCGCCGGCAGGGCGACCGGCCAGCCCCGGTGCTCCGCGTACCCGATGGTGATCAGCAGTCCGAGGACCGCGCCACCGCAGCCCCCGAGCCCGGACAGCACCAGGGATTCGGTGAAGAACTGGTTGCGGACCTGGCCCCGGGTGGCACCGAGTGCCCTGCGCAGCCCGATCTCGCCACGTCGTTCCAGCACCGCGATGATCATTGTGTTGGCGACACCGATGCCGCCGACGAGCAGGGCGACCGCTCCGATACCGAGCAGCAGCCCGGTGAACGCCTCCTCGGCGGCTAGCTTCGCCGCCAGCGCGTCCGACGGTCGGGCGACCCGTACCGCGTCGGGCTGTTCCGGATTGACCGTACGGGCCAGCACATTGCGGACGTCGGTCACCGCGTGCTCCTCGGCCCGGAGGTAGACGGCCGTAGGGTGCCCGTCGAAGCCCAGGTTCTGCTGCGCGGCCTTGAACCCGACCAGCGCCGAGCTGTTCAGCTCGGGTGCGAGCACGACCGGTTCCAGGATGCCGATCACCGTGAAGGAACGACCGCCGATCAGTATCTGGACATCCGGATCAGCGCGGACGACGCCCAGCCTGCGGGCTGCGGCGGAGCCGAGCACGACCGCCGGATACCTGCCCGTGGCCTGGTTGAGCCAGACTCCACTCGACGTACGTACGCCCAGGGTGGCCAGGAGGTCGGGGTGGGTCGCGGCGACCTCCAGGGCGTTTGTCTCTTCCTTCGGGATCAGGTCCGAGCGGTACACCTTGGCGTCGACCGTCCCGACGGCACTCGCATCGGTCACCGGTGGCACCCGGCGCACCATCCCGGTCACCCCAGTGGGCAGCTTCGCCGCTCCGCCGGTCAGGGACTCCCCCGCTTCGACGTGCAGCAGATTGGTCCCCAGTGTGTCGAGGGTGGCCTGGAGCTCCGCGCGGCTGGAGGTGGAGATGCCCATCACGGCCACCATCGCGGCGATACCGATGGAGATCCCGGCCGCCGAGAACACGGCGCGCATGGGTTTCGCGCGCAGCCCGGACAGGCTCAGCCGCACGACGTCGAGCGGTCCGAGGCGGGCCGGGCGCAGCGCAGGTCGGGAGGGTGTCATCGGGCGGCCTCCGCGGTGCCGGGGGCGGTACCGGCGGTCGCACCTGGGGCGGTACGGCCACCGTCGGGCGGGCGATGACCACCGTCGGGCGCGGGGCGACCGCCGTCCTCGACCATCCGCCCGTCGCGCATGGTCACCCTGCGCGGCAGCCGGGCGGCGAGTTCCGTGTCGTGGGTGATGACGACGATCGTGGTGCCGTCGGCGTTGAGCTCCCGCAGCAGTTCGACGACGCTCGCCCCTGACGCGCTGTCGAGAGACCCGGTGGGTTCGTCCGCGAGGAGCAGGGAGGGCCGGCCTGCCACCGCGCGGGCCAGGGCGACCCGCTGGCGCTCTCCGCCGGACAGCTCGTGCGGGCGGTGCCGCAGCCGGTGGCCGAGGCCGACCCGGCGCAGGCTCTCGACGGCGGCCGCGGTCCTGGCGCGCCGGGACAGTCCGGCGTACAAGAGCCCCTCGGCCACGTTGTCGACCGCGCTGACCCCGGAGGTGAGGAAGAACTGCTGGAAGACGAAGCCGATGTGCTCCGCCCGGAGCGCCGAGAGTTCGCGGTCGGACAGCCGGTCCACGGCGTAGCCCGCGATGGCGACGCGGCCATCGGTGGGCCGGTCGAGGGTGCCCATCAGATTGAGCAGGGTCGATTTCCCGGATCCCGAAGGGCCGACCACGGCGAGCAGTTCGCCCGGCAGGACGCGCAGCGACAGGTCGCGGACGGCGTGGACGGGCGGGCTTCCGGGGTAACTGCGGGTCACCCCGGTGAGCTCGATGACGGGATCGGTGGGCGGTGCCGACCCGGCGGCCGGTTCATTCGTCACCTCAATGTTGGCGTTCACAGCGCGGGCATCCCGACCTTGAGTCCCTCGGTGATTCCGGTTCCCGACACCTCGACCCTGCCTCCGCTGAACATCCCGGTGGTGACCCGGATGATGCGTGTGGTGTCGCCCTTGACGACCTGGACGCCGTATCCGCCTTCCCGCAGGGCGAGCAGCGCGGCGACGGGTACGGACAGCACGCTCTGGCGCCGTTCGCTCTCGACCTCGATACGGACCGGGGCGTAGGTGAGGGTGCCCGCGGCCTTCTGGTCGAGGAGGGCGATCTTTACGACGACGGTCTGGTCGCCACTCTCGGGGTTCTTCCCCCCGCCGCCGTTCCCCCCGCCGTTCCCGCCGCCGCCTCCGCCTCCGTCGCCGCCGTCGCCGTTGTCCTTGTCGTCGTCGCCTCCCCCGCCGCCCACCACCGTGCCGACCGAGGTGACCTTGCCGGCGACGGGTTTGTCGCGGCCGGGGAGAGTGACCAGCACCCTCTTGCCCACGGGCAGCAGCTGCTGCTGGGACATCTTGGCCTTCACGGTCACGGCCCGTTCGGCCTTGGTCGTGGCCAGGACGGGGCTGCCGCTCTGCGTCTCGTCACCGGGTTTGCGGTCGGCCGCACCCGCCCGGACGGACTGCGGCGCGAACAGGACACGGCCGAGTTCGAGCCTTCCGGTCTTCGGCAGACCGAGGTCGCGCTGCCAGCGTTTCACCGCGTCGGCCGTGTTGTCGGTGAACTCCTCGTCCACGGTGAAGCCGGTGTAGCCGAAGGCGGCGAGGTTGCTCTCCAGCTGGCGTACGTCGCCTCCGTCGGACATGTCCGGTCCGAAGGCGCGGTAGGCCGGGATCTTTCCGTACAGGAGCACCACAGGTTTCTCGTCGACTCGGTAGAGGACGCCGCCGCGGGAGACCGTCTCGCCGGGGCGGACCACCCAGGTCACGGTGCCGGTGAGGCGGTTGGGCAGATACACCTCGTCCGCGTACTCCAGTGTCCCGTCGAGCTTGTCCGTCGAGGCCAGGTCGCCCCGGGTGACCGGTGTGGTCGCGGTCTCCGAGAGCCGGGCCGGCGGCTCGTCGCCCGGCCGGTCGCGGAGCACCACGGCGGCGACCGTTCCTGCGGTGAGTACGACGGCGATGGAGACCAGCAGCACTCGGGAGCGCCGCGGGCGGGGGGCGTGGTCGTCGGCCCCGGTCACGGTGTCGGTGTGTGCCTGGGGCCGAGCGTGGACTTCGGTCATGGCTTCGTGCTCGCCGCCACCGTCTTTCACTGCCCCTCATCCGGAAGCGGACCGGCCTCCTTGTAGCACTCCTTCGACGCCTTCTCGTGCTCCGCCTTCTGGTTCTCCTTGACGTTGCCCATGTCGAAGCCCTTGGCGCGCATGCACTTCTCGACCTTGAGGCGCCAGACCTTGCGCTCCTCGCTCTCCTTGCCGCCGGAGGCCGCGCCGCCACCGCCGCTGTCGCGCTGGTCCATGAACTGCTTGCAGGCGTTCCGCGCCTTGTCGATCTTGGCCTGGTCCTGCGTCTCGGTGACCTGGATCGACAGGTTTCCGTCCTTGGCCGGGTCGTCGACCGTGAGGCCGTTCTGGCGCAGGCAGCGGACGAACTTGAGGACGCCGTCCTCCGGCTCGCCGCCACCCGGCTTCTTCGCGCTGCTGCTGGGCGCCTTCTTACCGCCGGTGGAGGGGATGTCGCTCTTCTCGTCGGACCCGCAACCTGTGAGCACAACGAGCGGGAGCAACGCGGCGACGGAACCCATCGCGATTCGATGTAATCGTTGCAGTTTCAACGTCGACTCCTCGTCGAATACTCTCTGGAGAATTCTGCACTTCAGCTGCGACAGTCATTATTACCGAGGGCCACCGAGAGACCGATGAGAGGCTCATGAAATTCATCTGAGAAGAATGGGACGAAATCATTCCGGTGCCGGTGCACAAAAAGATCGAACTCGTGGACTGTCCGGGCAGTCCACGAATTCGATCTTCAGCAGTTGCGAGCGGCCCTGGTCAGCCGCCGATCGAACCGCCCCAGATGGCGTACGTACCCGACGGGCACCACATCGTGTGGTTGAAGGTGCCGTAGTAGTACGTCGGGAAGATGTACCGGTAGCCGTTGGAGCAGTCGATGTAGACCCGGTAGCCGTTGCCGGAACAGGTCATGTACATGTATTGGCCGGACGTGTAACCGTTCCAGCAGCTGGCCATGGTGTGGACGTCGCCCTTGGCGGCGGCCTTGACACCGGTGGACTTGTCGAGCGACTTCGAGGCGACCTCGGTCTTCGTCTGACCCTGGGCGTTCTGCGCTACGGAGACCGCCTGACCGTTGCCGGTCGAGGCCGCGCTCGCGGCGGGCGCCAGGCCCACTCCGGAACCGAGCATCAGCAGGGCGCCGGCCCCCACCAGACCAAGATTCTTTCGAATACTCATCTCTCCCCATTCACTGCGTTGGTTTTGCACCAAACCAGTCGGCATTTGACTTGCACCAATGCCCACCGGCCGAGCGAACGCCCTGATTCTTTCCAGAGGCTCAGAAGCATGTCAATTCTCATGGACCTCTCATGATCACCCCTATGCGGTGAATAAGTCATTCCGTACAATCGCCCGGCCGTCGAGCGAAGATCACCCGGAATCGCATATGCGCCGGTCACCACACCGGGCGACAATATTGAGTCGCGCATTCCCTTTGAGACATGTCGTCAATCAGCCATTAATTAGTGGTCAGCTTCGGAAGTCCTTCGGGGGTTGATCATGCTTCCAAGTCGACGGAGGATTCTTCCTGGTGATCGGTGGTGTGCGGGCCTGGCCGGCCGATCGTTCAGGTCGGAGGTCGCGAACGTCCTGGAACGGCTGTGCTGAGCTGTTGTAGCGCTCTTCGAATGCTCGGGAGCAGGTTGGCGACCTGCTTCAGGTCGCTGAAGTCGTTCGGCGAGACCACCTGCGCTGGACAACGGAGAAGAAAAGCTCCACCTGGTTGAGCCAGGAGGCGTGGACGGGCGTGTGGACCATGACCGTGTTCGGGAATGCGCCGGTCAGGCGGCTGGAGGCCGTCTGACCGCCGTGGAACGAGCGGTTGTCGACGATCCAGAACACGCGTTTGGCGCCCGCGTAGGGTTCCTGGCTCATGACCTGGGTGACGAGGTTCAAGAACGGCTCGATGCCGATGCGCGGCTCGGTGAAGCCGAACGCATGGGCGCGGTGGACGTCGTAGGCGGCCAGGCAGGCCAGAACACCCCTCGTGCCGTGCAGTGCGCATGGGGCTGGATCGACCGCCACGTCGACATTCGGGAGGCCGGCCTCGTCCTGGATCCCCTGCTCACCAAGGCCCGCCGGCCGGCCGCCCGCGCGGAAGCGATGCTCACCCCCGGCGAGTGCGCGGAGCTGGCCCGCCTCACCGTGCGTTGGCTGTCCGGACACGACTCCGAGCGCCCGCCCCTCCTGGCCAAGACGTCACTCGACCCGGACGTCAAGACCGGTTGCTGGACCTGACGTTCGACTACCTGCGCCGCCACCCGGTGAGCGAGCACACCAGCTGTCCGCTCACCATGCTGCTGCGCCAAGACCTCACCGACGAGCAGCTGCGGAGCGTGATGACTGCGACGTTGCGCTGGGTGGACGCCCACCCGTCGCGGGACAGCGCGTTCCGCCTGCCGGCCGGCGCGCTGCGCAGCCCCCGAGCCGAGCCGGCCGACCGTGGCAGGCCGGCGGCCGCGGGGTCAAGGTGCTCTCCACCAACCTGCTGGCCACTGATGCGCAACACCACCTGATCCGCCATCTCCTGAAGTGCCGGGCCGAGATCGGGCCCGAGTGGAATCGCTTCGTCGCCCGCGCCTGTCTGGTGCTCGCCGACGCCGGACTGCCCAGCAACGCCATGAAGTTGCTGCGCGCCTTGCTCAAGTGCGCCGACCGGCTGGACGCCCCGACGCTGCAGAGCCTCCACCTTGCTCGGCCCCAGCACCGCACGCACCCACAGCAGCGGCAAGCGCAGTTCAGGGAGGGGATGTGGTTGTAGAGGGGTGCAGGCGCTGACGCCGAGCAGGCGCGCGAGGAACTCGACGCTGTCGCTCGGGGTTGGGCGACATGTCGCGGGCAGCCAGGCCGCCCTGGTGCCGGCGACGATGAGTTTCCGCCAGGGTTATCGGATGGGGTGGCGACCGGAGCACCGGGACCATCCACGTAGATCGCTTCGAGCACGCCGATCTTGTGGTCCTTCGGATCGACGACGTTGTGGTTGCGCTACTCACGGATATCGGCTGCCTGGATCATGGGGTGCCCTCCTGAGCGTTCACTCGGCCGACGCGAAACGCCACACAAGGAGTCGCAACCAGTCAAGATGGGTGGGCCTTTTGCTCTTCCAGGCTATCCGGGAACCCACGCGCCGCGCCCTCGCGCGCCGACGGTATCGACCGTGGTAATCGACAGGCATGCCGATGAAGCCTTCCCATGCCGCAGGCCGTGCATCTCTATTCGGACTGCTGCGCCGCGCGATCAGCCGTTCCCCGGTCGGGCGCGGATGGCGGCGGGGCAGGGATCTCGAACTGTGGTCGCGCGCGCTGGGTTTCGCGGCGTTGGGGCTCCTCACGCTGGTGCCGCTGCTGATCATCGTCTCCTCCGCCGACCCTGAGAACGGGCGGGGGTTCGCGCAGTGGCTCGGCGAAGGGCTCGGCGTGTCGATCGCCTCCAGGGCAAAAGTCGAGCAGTTGTTCACCCGGCCCGGCCAGGCACTGCGGACCACGACTGCCTTCGGCATCGCCGCCCTTGCCGTCTTCGGCCTGAGCTTCGGGGCCGCGGTACAGACCGGATACGAGAAGGTCTGGGACCTGCCGCCGGCCCGTTGGTGGGCCAGGTGGCGGCATGTGGTCTGGCTCGGTGTCCTCACCGGATACCTCTTCGTCTCCGCCACCACCACGCTGCGGCGCGAACCCCTTGCGGGTGGGGCCGTCGCGTCGCTGAGCGCCGTCCTGTTCCTCTGGTGGTCCCAGCGCATGCTGCTCGGCGGGCGGATCCGCTGGCGCGCCCTGATTCCCGGCGCCGTGGCCACCGTGATCGGGCTGCTCGGCCTGAGGGTCTTCTCCCGGCTCGTCTTCTCGCCGCTGATCGCATCCAACACCATCACCTACGGCCCCGTCGGAACTGTCCTGGTCATCCAGTCCTGGCTGGTCGGCGTGGGCGCCGTCGTCTTCGGCGGCGCCCTGATCGGCCGGCTGGTGCACGAAGAGATCCCACGCGCGGCACATGCACTGAAACGGCAAGGGTGAGATCCCAGAGCTGGTCACGCCTGACTCGGGCAGGATCCCAACGCCCTCCGATGGGTTTCCGCGGGCGCTCAGCGCCGGGCGAGTTGGCGCTCGCCGCGGGTGCCCGGCTGGTAGGTCAGGCCGTAGTGCTTGAAGATCGCTTCCTCCTCCTCGGCCGGCAGAACGTCGTCCGTTCCGATCGAGGGGCACTCCTTCACCAGTGCCTTGTCATGGGCGACCTTGACGTAGCCGGGTCCGACAGTCGCGCCGTTCAGCGGTACAAAGACCAGGCGGTGCCGGGTGGGCAGACCGGTCTGAACGGTCGCCATGGCCGGCTCGTCGGTGCTGGTGTCCACATAGATCGCTTCCAGCATGCCGATCTTGTGTCCGTCGCGGTCAATCACATCGTGGCTGCGCCACTCGCGGATATCGCCCACGTGGATCATCCTGGATCCCTCCCGGAGGCCCGACCGCTCGGGGCGTGCTCGCCGACCGTTGGTCGCGCCTGGCCCCGGGCCTGTGACCTCAGCACTTCTCAGTGTGCCCCCATCCGCGACCCGAAACCAGCGCGCACCCTGTGACTGCTCCTGGGCGCCGCACCGGTCCAGCCGGTGCACCCGGCGCCGGGCAGACCGGGATGGGCTTCCCTGCCCTCCCGACCGTCGGATTGACCTCTGCGCAGCCTCCCCAGCCGAGTGGAGAGCCCCAGGGCGACGGGGAAAAAACCGACCTTTGCGGCACGAGCTCATCGGAGCGGAACAGGTCATGGCATCCGGGGGCTGGGGACTCTCCGGCCAGACTAGTCCTGCGTGTACGCCGCAAGACAGCCCTGCCGGGCGTCAGATGGCCGCCTGACGCCTGTTCAGGGATCGCGTCGACGACTAGCTTGTGTGGTGCGGCCCGGGCCCCCGGCAGCGTCGAGCAGTTACCGCGCTCCCTCGGGGGCGCACCTTGCGCATCGATGCCGGAACCTGCCTCGTCACGAGCGTGGCCGCCCCGCAGTCGCCGTCGCTACGCGATCCTGGCGCAGCCTCGATGCGCCCCAAGCGGGCACCGTTTCCGCTGCCCGCGGCGTCGCACGTATCCGACAACTGGCGGTACACATGTACGCGCTGATCGTTCCGGCTGCAGTCCCCTTCGTCCTGCTGGGCACCGTGATGGGCCTGTCCTGGTGGGAGGACCACGTCCTGCCACCGGCCAAGGAGCCGGCGGAAGCCCCCGAGGCTCCCTTCACACCCGAGGCCCCAAACCCCACTTCGCAACTCCCCAGTAACACTGGCCCGTTGACAGGGCTCGCCGACCGGCGTTGACTGACACCGACGGCGTAGGGCTGTGGTGCTCCGGATTCCCCGGGCAAAGCCTTCACCTTCGCTTCGCCCAGCCCCCGCGGAACGCAGGACATGTCCCTGTGACCGCGTGGAGGCGCAGCCATGCTGCTCTGGATTCTTCTCCTTCTGCTGATCCTGGCTCTGTTCGGGTTCGGCTTCACCATGCAGATCCTCTGGTACGTAGCGGTAGTACTGCTGGTCGTCTGGATCGCCGGGTTCGCCATGCGCGGCCGCGGCAGCAGTCGTGGCGGGCGTCGCTACGGCCGAAGCCACCGGTAATCCGTACCAGGCCGCTGCCCCACCCGCGGGAATGGCGAGTCGTACGTCAGTCACGCGCGGGAGCCCCACCTCAGACGGGTACACGGAAGCCTCACCCCATAGACGAGTAGAGGACAGTCATGAGCTTCGAACAGAAGATCAGGAACAAGGCACAGGAACTCAAGGGCTGGATCACGGAAGGCATTGGCCGAGCCACCCGCAACACGCGGCTGAAGAGGCAAGGGAAGACCGACCGAGTCGTCGGCAACCTGAAGCAGTCCGGCGCCAAGGCCAAGGACGCCTTCAGGCGCTGACCACCACCGCCCCGGGTGGTGGCCACGTCGGGTGGACCTCATCCGGCAGGCACCGATGCGGGGCACGAACGACAGGGGCTGATGGGAATGCAGCAGAGAGACTTACGAGCCGAGAGCCAGAGAGGGCAGCCATGTTCACGGCCGTGATCATTACCGTGGCCGTCATTGTCGTGGCCGCCGCCCTCTTCGCCGGACTCGGCCGGGGCGGTGGCGGCCGTGGGTTGAAGCGACGATTCGGCCCGGAGTACGACCGTGCCGTCGCCCGCCACGACGGCGACACCAAGGCGGCAGAGCGGGAACTCGACGAGCGAGTAAAGCGGCACGGTTCCCTCAAGGAGCAGCCGCTGCCGCACGAGGCCCGCGAGCAGTACGTGGCCCAGTGGGCCGGAATCCAGCAGCAGTTCGTGGACTCGCCTCAGAAGGCGGTCACCGAGGCCGACGCAGTGTTGGCGCGGCTGGCAAAGGACCGGGGCTTCCCCGACGGCGAGCAGTTCGAGGAGCAGGCGGCCGCGATCTCGGTACACCACGTCGACCATGTCGAGGGCTACCGCAGGGTGCACACGGCGGTGCGTGGCCAGGGCGGCACGGAAGAGATGCGGGAGGCCATGGTCGAGGCCCGAGGTCTCTTCGACGCACTGATCACAGACCAGTCGGCCGACTCGGACCGACGCCGTCAGAAGTCCCGTGACGACCGCGGCCACGCACCGTGGACGCTCGACCGCCACCACACGAAGGGCAGTGACACGCGATGACGTACAACGCGGAACACGCACAGCAGCCCCAGGCCAAGAACCCGGTTCCCGCTGCCCCGACCGCCCCGCCCATACCCCGCCCCGAACCGGCTCGGCAACCACGCGAGCCGGCCATCAGCACCGAAGGCCCCGCCCGCACCCCGGGCTCGGAGCAGCAGTTGCTCCCGCAGGGGGCACGGGACAAGGTGGCCATCCGCCTCCAGCAGGCCCTCAACTACTTCGTCGAGAGCCCACGCCAGGCGGTGGAGGACGCCGACAGCGCCTTCGACGAAGTCGCCACCCACCTCACCGAAGCACTCGCCCAACGGCGGCGCCTCCTGCGAGCGAGCTGGCAGGGCCAGGACACCAAAGCGGAGACAGAGGAACTGCGACTCGCACTACGGCAGTACCGGGAGATCACCGAGCAGCTGCTGCGCATGTGAGTGGTCGACGCGCAGAACTCCCCGGTCCTACTGGTCCGTTGATAGCAGACGTCGCACAGCATTGACTGACGACGACGCAGGGCTACGACGCTTCGGACTCTCCGGGCGAAGTCCTCGTCGTCCCGCTCGCCGGGACCCCGCGGGACGCTGGAAATTTCCCGCACCTGGAGGCCCAGCCATGCTGTTATTGATTCTTCTTCTCCTACTGATTCTGCTCGGGTTCGGCATCCCGATGCTGATCCTGTGGTACGCCGCGGTCCTGCTCCTGGCCATCTGGATCCTCGGCTTCGCCGTCCGCGGCGGTAGCCGATCCGCCCACGGCCACCAGTGAAAGCCGACGTCAGGAGGCTCGTCCGGGCCAGGTCAGCGGACCGGCAGCGCGAAGCGCAGGATGCGCCCGCAAATCGAGTCGGCACGGTCGTTCAGGCCTCCAGCGTTGCCGCGCCGGCTCGGACTCGTCTGCACCACCGGTCCATGATTCGCACGAATGCTTGACCCATAGCAGGGAAGACGACCTATAGCGGCGCAGCCACCGAATCACGTGTGGTTCGCCGTCCCATGGCAGGAGAAGTCAGATGCTGGCATTCGCGGCGGCCGTGCTCTTCGTCATCGCCTTCATCATTCACGTCACCGAGACGTCGACCGAGGTGATCTTCAGCCCGACGAGCCTCATGCTTGTCGGGCTTGCCCTCCTCGCTGTGCACTCGGGCGGCGTGGGGTCTGGATGGTCCCCCAGGGGCCGCGGACGCCGGCGCTGAGCGAGGTCACGACGTCAAGACTCGCTACCCGTTCACCCCCGCGGACATCTGCGCGATGTCGGTGACGCTCCCGTCATGCGAAGCCACCTCCTCGCATGTTCCGCAGACTGCCGTGCCCGGGCGGCCGTCGTCGGCCGCACTTCGTGCCGCGTGTCCAAGTACCGTGCAGCGTAACGGATATGCACGCCCCGCCCCTCGTCTTGGCACCGTCCAGGCTCTGAGAATGGGCGGCTTCAGGCCGCCCTCTTGGACCGGTTGAGGACTATGCTGCTGTGTGGACGTCCTAGACCCCGGCGGCATGTTGTTGCTCAACACAGATGGCTGCGGGGAGCGGATCTTCCGTCCGGTCACCCGGCGCATCCCCTGGAGGGAACTGGGTGGGTCCCCTGTCCTGGCGCACAGGCTGTTGGACCGGCCCTCGCTCTGCCTCCGCCGAAAGTACGCCCTCTGCCGGGAGCGCGTCACGAGGAGCCGGGAGTCCGGCACCGCCGCATCCGCTGCCCGGATGGTCTTCTGAACCGAGGCGTTATGCCCATTCCGCAGCTGAACGTCTACCGGCACGACAGAGGGAGCCGGGCGTTGCTCACCCTGGCCGGTGAGATCGACTTCGACACGGCCCCGATAGTGCGCGAATCGCTGGAGAAGTGCCTGAGCGACGGTATCCGCACCATCGACGTCGACCTCACCACTGTCACCTTCTGCGACTGCAGCGGCCTCAACATTTTCCTCCACGCGTCACAGCAGACCGCCGCAGCCGGTGGATCCCTCCAACTGCACTACCCGCCGCCGCTGGTGGCTCGGCTCGTCGACCTCACCGGCTCCGGTTTCCTGCTCCTCGGCCTCCCATTCGGATGCCTGCCGGCTTCTCTCCGGGGCGGACTCGTCCCGACCGCTCCAGCCCCGCCGCAGCTGCTTGCTTCCCTCACGCCTGCCCTCTCGGGCGGTGTGCTGTGATGGCCTGGTCCCGGCAGCGGCAACCGCGGAACCATGATGGTCCCGATACGTCTGCCACGGATGCGGTGCGTCTGCGCCGGCTGAACCGCTGGCAGGCCGAGGACCTGTGTGAGGAACTGGCTGATCTGTACGTGGAGTCCTCGGACCTGAGGCCCAGTGAGGGGTACCGCAGCCGCAGCCGGGGAGAGTTCCTGCACCGCCTCAGTGGCGACATCCGGCGGCCGGGATTCGCCATGGTGATCGCGGAATCGACTGCCTTGGTGGGATGTGCCTTCGGATTCCCCGTGAGGAGCGACGACTTGTGGTGGCTCGGGTTCGACGGGGCACTGCCACGCAGCATCGAGCAACTCACCGAGTCCGACAATGTCTTCGCGATCAACAAGATCTTGGTCGCTCCGCACGAGCAGGACGATGACATCGCCCGCCGACTGCAGCAGCGGCTGCTGACCGACCACCAGGCGTCGCTCGGTGCCACCCTGGTCGATCAGGCCGACCATCCGTCCCTCGCTTCCCTGCGGTCCTGGGGCTGGCGAGACATCGGAGAGGTCTGGAAGCCGGCCGGCCCCACCATGTTCCGCGCACTGGTTCTTCCCCTCGGAGAACGAACGACCAGGAGACTGAACGGACTTGCTCGCCATGCCTGGACCCGGTGGCCCGGGTGATACCGAAAGGCCGGTCGTGCGGATCCGGGTGCTGGTGGCCAAGCAGGCAGCCCGACGTGGCGCCCGGGTCGGCGTGGTGGATGTGTGCACCGCGGGCCGTGGCCGCAATGCCGGTCGGCGAGGCCGAGTGTCGGGCAAGCGTCCTCTCACCCCTGGGCGCCCGCGTCTTCGCCTCCACTGCGGGTACTCGGCCCGCGCCTGATCGGCAACGCGACCGGTGACCTCCGGATGACGGGTTCCCACGCGGTTGCCGACGCACGACCGGTGAAGAAATTCAGCGCATCGCAGCAGACCGCAGCCGCGGGAGTTGAGCACGCGCGACGTCCGACGAATACGACGGCCTCAGCCAGCTCCCAGGCCGATTGTCCGTCGTGGACGGTGATGGTGACTCTCTCGTCGGTCATCGCTCCGACGCCCAGTGCGTCGGAGGCGCACATCGACCGCACCTCCGGGCCGTCGATGATCCGTACGCAATGCCGCGATCGCCCGCATTCGATCTGACGCTGGTACGAGATGACCTGCGGGCGGCCAGGGGATGCGATCCGGCTGGCGCGCCGCACCCTTGGGCCATGACACGGAGGCATTCCGGATCAAGCAGGTAGTGTGCAGTTCATTTCGCGCACCTGCGGTTGGCGGATTTCCTGCTCAACCGGCCCGCTCAGGCGGAGTGATGCGCCAGTTCCAGATGCGGTTCCGGACCACCCGGCACTGGCGCCGGGTCGGCGTGCACGAGAACGGCGGTCAGTTTCGGAATGGCGTGGACCGCTTCCACACACCGGGATCGCTCGACTTCCTCTTCGCCGACGCCTCCTCGCTCACCGCCGAGCCTGGCGTCGATGACGCAGAGGCATCCGTGATCAGTTTGCGCAGGCTCACAGTGCCTCCATGCATTCGGCCCGCGCTGCATTGATCAGGTTGGGCATCGACGCTACCCCGGCTGCGGCGGGAGGTCGTTGCCCGTTTGCCAATCGACGCGGTCTGGCTGACTGTGGTCTATGGGGCCAGGGCTCTCCCGATTGCGTCTTGTTCAGGCCCCTGGAGGATCACATGGCCGTTCGACATCAGCTCATCGAGAAGCCGCCAGTAGCAGTGTGGGGGGTGTTGGAAGACGGGAGTCGCTACTCGGACTGGGTCGTGGGCACCTCGGATTCCCGACCCGTCGATGACCGCTGGCCCGAGGTCGATTCGCAGATCGAGTACACGGTGCGGCTCGGACCGTGGACTGCGGAGGGCCGTACCATCGTGCGCCGGCTCGAGCCGCCTCGCCGGCTCGAGCTGGAGGTGGACAACGGCCCACTCGGTACCGTGCGAGTCGCGATCGAAATCCGCCCATGGGGGCCGGATACGCTGGTGATTGTCGACGAGCACCCTCTGCGCGGTCCCGGCGGCCTGCTGCACAACTCGCTGGTCGATGCGCTGATCCAGGTACGGCATCGCAGCATGCTCAGCCGTCTCGCCGACGTCGTCGAGCAGGCAACGGCTGACCGCCCGACTGGCGCCAAGGCGCAGGCTTAACGGCAAAGGATCTGGCTGCTGGACCGCCTCGTGCTGAAGCCCGAGTTTCCCCGGCAGTAGGTGGCGACCATGCCGAGTTTCTCGTTGGCGGACTTCGTCCGGCGAAGAGGGCTGGTTCCCGTCGGCTGGCCGAGAGCGGATGTCGCACTCGGGGCTCTCGGCGGATCGGTGCACAGCCTGGCGGAGCGACCGGTTCGCGGATCACGTATCCCGCACGGGCTTGACACGCCCACGGCGCAGTCCTGAGCGGGGACGGAACGGGTATTCGTACGGGTGCGGTTGAGCGTTTGGAGGACTCGGGCTGTGGAAGTTACCGACTGGTTCTTGACATCCAGTGAACGGGGTAATGCCGCGACCCGCCTGGACCGTCGCCGACCGGACCGAGCGGCCTGGTCGGACGGTAACCAGGTGCGGCCCCTGGTCCATGGCGCGTCGTACTTCCCGGAACTCCTCGCCGCGATCCGCGCGCAGCGCGCCGGAGACCTGCTCCTGTTCACCGACTGGCGCGGCGATCCCGACGAGCGGCTCGCGGGCCACGGCAGCGAAATCGGTACCGTCCTGTGCGAGGCGGCCGAACGCGGTGTGATCGTCAAGGGGCTGGTCTGGCGCTCGCATCTGGACCGCTTCCAGTTCAGCGAGGCCGAGAACCGCCACCTCGGCGAGGAGATCGAAGCGGCAGGCGGCGAGTGCCTGCTCGATATGCGGGTGCGCCCCGGCGGCTCGCACCACCAGAAGCTCGTCGTGCTCCGGCATCCCGAGCGCCCCGAGCACGACATCGCTTTCGCCGGCGGAACCGACCTGTGCCACAACCGCCATGACGACGCCACTCACCGTGGCGACTCTCAGTCACTGCCCATGGCCGCCGCGTACGGACCGCACCCCCCGTGGCACGACATCCAGCTCGCGATACGTGGACCGGCCGTCGGCGACATCGAGGCCTGCTTTCGCGAACGCTGGGACGACCCGGCCCCGCTCAGCCGCAGCCCGTTCACCCGCCTGCGAGAGCTCGTACACCGGGAGGACATACGCGCAGACCCACTGCCACTCCAGCTAGCCGACCCGCAGCCCTGCGGGACGCACACCGTCCAGGTGTTGCGCACCTACCCCAACCGCCTGCTGCGCGGCTACGACTTCGCCCCCGATGGCGAGCGCAGCATCGCGCGCAGCTACCTCAAAGCACTGCCGCGGGCCCGGGCGCTCATCTACCTTGAGGACCAGTACCTGTGGTCGCCGCACGTGGTGGAATGCTTTGCCGAGGCGCTGACCGCCAACCCCGACCTACGCCTGATCGCGGTCATCCCATCCTTCCCCGACCAGGACGGCGGCCTCACGCTGCCGATGAACCTGATCGGCCGCATCACGGCCCTGGACAAGCTGCGCCGCGCGGGTGGCGGACGCGTCGCTGTCTACGGGCTGGAGAACCACGCCGGGACACCGGTGTACGTGCACGCCAAGGTGTGCGTGATCGACGACGTGTGGGCCTCGGTCGGATCCGACAACATCAACCTCCGGTCCTGGACCCACGACTCCGAACTCAACTGCGCCGTTCTGGACCAGAGCGCAGACCTACGTGAGCCGCGCGACCCCGGCGGTCTGGGCGACGGCGCACGCTGCTACGCCAGGGATCTGCGGCTGCGGCTCTCGCGCGAGCACCTGGACAGGGACGAGCCCGAAGCTCAGCACGCGCCCGACGTCCTCTGCGACCCCGCGAGCGCCTTCGAGGCCTTCGCGGAGACCGCGGCTGCACTGGACTCCTGGCACGACAGGGGCCGCCCCGGTCCCAGGCCGGCCGGGCGGCTGCGCACCTACCGTGCGCCGAACCTCTCGCATACTGCGAAGGCACTCTCCACGCCTCTGTATCGCCTTCTCGTCGACCCGGACGGCCGACCCTTCAGGCTGCGGCGTCACAACGAGTACTGAGCGAGTCCGGGCCCGGGTGCGTTCGCAGGGCGTGGTCCGTGCGGACGGCAGCGCCGAGGCGCCCAGCGGGGGACAGGGCGACCCGTGCCCTTTGGGAGGCGGTCGGCCTCGCAGCCACGAATCGGGCGAGGTGCGGCGACTGGA
Organism: Streptomyces sp. NPDC019890; assembly: GCF_044903445.1. Lineage (NCBI taxonomy): Bacteria > Bacillati > Actinomycetota > Actinomycetes > Kitasatosporales > Streptomycetaceae > Streptomyces > Streptomyces sp. NPDC019890. The sequence goes on from NZ_JBJDQK010000002.1 coordinate 182,072, forward strand.
TCACCGTCCGCCACGCAGTCGCATCTCCTCGGCGGGGAGCAGGCGCGTCACTGGACTGCAAACCCGTCGGGGCCATCCCATGGCGCGGACCCGACAAGTTACCTCCGCGCCGGATCCGCTGAGCCCGTATCACTGCTTGAAGGCGCCCTTCGTTTTCTCCTTGGCCTGACGAACGTCACCTTTCGGCTTCTTGGCGCGACCCGCGGCCGTCATCCCCTCGACCTCACCCACAAATGACTTAAACACATATCAACTACCGGTCGGCCAGAAAGCCGAGGCCGGCCATAACGCCCCGCCACTAGCAGGATCAGCAAATGAGCAAGAGGCGCTCCGTGTCGACGGCCTGCCGGACGGCAAACATGCTGATCGCCGTAGTCACCATCGGCGCGGCCGGCGCTTTCACCAACAACGGCAGCGCGCACGGGCCCACGCTTTCGTCAGTCACCTCAGCCGGCACTGCGTGTGCCGGGTGGGTCCTGGGGATCCACCCCAGTCGAGGCGGAGGCGTCCCTGGTTCCGCTGGGACGCTGTGAGCGGCCTCTGCGACCGGTGTCGTGCATACCCTTCTCGCCAGAGCCCTTACTCTGCTGTTCCCCGCGGCGGCTGGTGCTCTCGACGGTTTCACCGGGGACGGATTTCGACTCCTCCTTGGAGACCTTCCTGCCGGGGCCCTTGGCAGGGGCGTGTTCATCCGGGTGGAAGGAGCGGTGGGCGCTCGGGTTTTCCTGTTGACGAGTCTCGTCCACATCCGGCGACCAGCCGTGCTGAGCGCCCTTGTGCCGGCTCGGCCCCTCGCCGTGCGACGGCTGGGACGGCTTCGGCTGCTTGGGCATGACCTCACCTGCCTGTCCTATCGGGGGTGCATGCACGGTACGCACACGTTCCACTGATACAGAAATTCTCCCACCTAAGCTCGAAGCGGTCATATCAGGCACACAGACGGGCGTTACGGCGGCGCTCATGGATCTTCAGTCTCGGACTGCCCCAGCCGGACGTCAGGGCAGGTCGGTCGCCCTCACTGACCATGATCGCAATGCTGCCGCCGGGACGCGCACGCGCCGACCCGGGTTTGCCCCGCAAAAAGGCGGGGAGCCGTGAGTAGAGAGGGGGTCGCCCGTCACCGGAGGACGTCATGATCATCCTCGGAGTCATTCTTCTCATCATCGGCCTCTTGGCCGGCATCGGTATTCTCTGGGCCATCGGGATCATCCTGGTCGCGATCGGGGTTCTGCTGTGGATTCTGGGAGCGGTAGGACACGCGGTCGGCGGACGACGGCACTACTGGTAGCTGCAACTTCCATCAGGGCATACGGCTGAGCATCTCGGCGATGCCCTCCCCGCGCATCGAATGTCAGCATGGATCGGTCCTGCTCCGTCGCGCCGAGAACCGCCCCTCGGGCCACATCCACCAGCTGACGGAGAGCACTGGTCACGATGACAACTCACACTCCCGTTCGTCCGCCGCCCTCCCGGGCGTCCGGCAGTGACTTCGCCAGACTGTCGAAGGAGATCGCCGACGCGGGGCTGATGGGCCGCCGATCCGGCTACTACACGGCACGGATCACGACGGTGGGCGCGCTCTACACCGGCGGCTGGGTCGCTTTCGTGCTCATCGGGGCCAGCTGGTGGACACTGGCCGTGGCCGTCCTGCTCGCCCTGGTCTTCGGCCAGGTCGCCCTCCTGGCCCACGACGTGGCTCATCGACAGGTATTCCGTCTTCGCAAGGCCAGCGAGCGGTTCGGCCGGATCGCCGGGAACGCAGGGATCGGGATGGGCTACGGCTGGTGGCAGGACAAGCACACCCGCCACCACGCCAACCCCAACCACGAAACCCTCGACCCCGACCTGATCCCCGACCTGCTGGTCTGGTCCCAGCAGCAGGCCCACGCCGCCAAGGGCCTTCCCAGGCTCATCGGCCGCTGTCAGGCCTTCCTCTTCTTTCCTCTTCTCACGCTGGAGGGCTTCAACCTGCATGTGATGGGCGTGAAAGCCCTGGCCAGCCGCTCGCTCAAACACCGCGCCCAAGAAGGCACCCTGCTCTTTGCCCACTTCGCGCTCTTCCTCACTGCACTGTTCCTCGTGCTGCCGCCAGGTATGGCCATCGCCTTCCTCGCCGTTCACCAGGGCCTGTTCGGCCTCTACCTCGGCTCCATCTTCGCCCCCAACCACAAGGGCATGCCGATTCTGACCGGCGAAGACCGCCCCGACTTCCTCCGCCGTCAGGTCCTCACCTCACGCAACGTGCGCGGTGGCCGATTCACCGACATCGCGCTGGGCGGTCTCAACCACCAGATCGAACACCACCTGTTCCCCAGCATGCCCACCCCCCAACTCCGCGACGCCCGCCTCATCGTCCGCCGCTACTGCGAGGAACTGGGCGTGCCCTACCTCGAGACCGGCCTCATCGCCTCCTACCGGCAAGCCCTCACAAGCCTCCACCAGGCAGGTATCCCCATCCGCAACGCGCGCCACCGCTCAGCCAATGCCTCGTCCGGCCTCCTGAGCTGAATACTCATCATTGGGCCAGCCACGGGAGGCCGGCCGATCTCACAACAGACCGGATGAAGGCTTGGTGTGTGCGGCGGTCCGGCGACGCCAGTGGCCAATCACCGCCCGCACATTCGACGTCAGCGTGGACAGATCCCGCTACCGTTCATCGCGGTCCCCACCACCTGGCCGGCTCCTCCCGAGCAACCTCGCAGGGCGGGCCGGCACAGAGTGGTGCAGGCCGCCTGCCTCCGACGGCGTCGCGAACCGGGATCACTCTTCCCGGTCTTCATCGGCGGGCTCGTCCTCCCACTCAGCCTAAAGTGCTGCTGTCACTGGTCTCTGCCCCAACCACCGCCACGCGGCCGATTCTTGGAGCGCACCGAAGGGGAGAACCTGGCCCTGCTCACCTCGGGCGGGGCCGGCCATCTACAGCCCGGCGATTCCGGCCACGACGGGCCGTCGCTCGGCACGAGAGCCATCACTCAATGCCGGTCCTGCACTGACTGGTCTCGCCCGAAGCGTGTCAGTCGCATCTTGAGAAGCCCTACCTCCTTCTGCGGTGGCGGGCCGCTCCGGCAGTCCGCGGTTGCCGGTCACTGGACGTCAACGCCGACCGCTGCAGCGGACCCGTGCGCGGCAGATACTTGATGTGCCGTGACGACGGTGGCGCTGGGGTGTCCTTCTACTGCCCGGCGCGGTTCGGCCGGCGTTCCATCAGGTCCGAGAGAAGGGCCCGAGAGCATGCCTGGCGCCAGAAGGTGTTGCAGGTGACATCGCCTGTCGGTATCGGTTCACAGCCCGCCGCCCTCGGCCGGGAGGTGGTGCTGGACGATGCCACGTTGGTGATCCGCGCCCGTGACGGCGACATGCGCGCCTTCGAGGTGCTGGTGCGCCGCTATCAGGGGCCGATGTACCGCTTGGCACTGCGTATGCTCACCAGCCGTGGCGACGCCGAGGACGTGGTGCAGGAGGTGTTCCTGACCGCCTGGCGGCGGCTGGGGCAGCTACGGGAAGACGCCGCATTCGTAGGCTGGCTCTACCGGACGACGACCCACCGGTGCCTGAACGTCATCCGGGCACGCAGACCCGTTGCCGACGCTGACCTGGACAGTCGCGAATCCGTCGATGCGGCGGGATCGCCTGAGCGGGCAGCGCAGGTCAGCGAGCAGCTGATCGCGCTCGCAGCAGCTCTGCGGCGGCTGACGCCGGAACAGCGGGCCTGCTGGCTGTTGCGGGAGGTTCACGGGCGCTCCTATGAGGAGATCGCAAGGGCGCTGGGCACGACCCGGACGGCGGTACGTGGACGCATAGCGCGCGCTCGAGCGCAGTTGGCGGAGGTGATGGCTCCATGGAAATGAGCGACGCTCAGGGCTACACGCTGCCTTGCGGCCGGGACGTCGAGACGGTGTGGGAGCAGCTCGACCCGGTCGACACCGGCGTGGCTGACACCCATGACCTCGACTGTGAGTACTGCTCTGCTGCCCGACAGAGCCTGCTGGTGCTGCGGGAGGTGACCGGCGAGTTGGCCTCGGAGGAGATCGAACCCCCGCTGGGCTTGACCAACCGGATCATGTCCGCGGTGCGGGCAGAGGTCCGCCGTCACCGCATGCTCGCGCTGCCCACCTCGGAGCCGGGCGGGGCGCGGATCAGCGAACAAGCGGTCGCCGCGGTCCTGCGGTTCGCCGCCGATTCCGTCGACGGTGTACGCGCGCGTCGCTGCAAGATCACTGCCACGGAGACGGACGGCGCGGTGGAGGTGTCGATGAGCCTCGCGGTCAGCTACCGCAACTTCGCCGTCGCCGCTGTCGACGAGGTGCGCGAGCGGGTCCGGGCTGCCGCTGCAGCACGGGTCGGGATGACCCTGGTGCGTCTGAACCTGGCCGTGGAGGACCTCTACGACGAATGAAAACCCCGGGATCGGGCAGCAGACCGTTGAGAGGGGCTGAAGCACAAGGACAATGGTGCTCGCAATGAGAACGACCGTGCCGGACGACAATGCAAGAGTTCCCCGCTTCCAGTGGGTGATCGCCGAGCCTGTGATCGCCGCAGTCGTCGCCCGTGCCGCTGTCGGCGTCGCAGGCGTGGTACGGCTCGAACCTGGGGTGACCGGGCTCGCCTCCCAGGTGGCTCGTGCCGCACGCCAGAAGATCAACGGCCTCACCCCGGCCCCGACCGAGGGTGTAAGAGTCACGGTCGACCGGTCAGCCGTGCCGTCGACGCTGCGCGTGTCCATTGACCTGGTCACCTCCGGGCAGGACCAGGCAGCGGTGGTGGCCCAGGCCGTTCAGCGCAGGGTCACGCGCGCGCTCACCGATGCGACGGGCCTCACCCCGCAGGCCGTCGTGGTGTCGATCATGGACATCGACACGTATGGGGCTGGTGCGTGGTGACACCGAGAACAGAGCTGACGCGCTCACTCCTGGCCGTCCTGGGCAGGCTCCCCGGCCTGCGGCCGGCGACCCCGTCCACCACCCACATCGGCTCACGCGTGCCGTGGAACGTCGACACCCTGGCCGTCGGCATCGACGACGAACTCATCGAGATTCGCGTCGTCGCCCTCGCCCTTCCCCTTCCCCCGATCCTCCGCAAAGCCGAGGCCGCCCTGCACACGGCGCTGAAGGAGACACGGTGGAAGGACGCCCGGTTGCGCCTCGTCGTCACCGACATCGACGCCGCCGCCCTCACCCCTCTCGATCACGCAAGTGACGCCGGTGCCTGAGGGGCCATGACGTTCTCCCCCGCCGCGGGTCCATCTGGTGTGACGAGCGCGCAACCCCCTCGTCCAGAGCCAGAAACCCGAGGAGAGCACAATGACGAACCCGGCCACCACGAATATTGCCCCGCACTCCACATTCGCCGCCGGTGACGCGGACAAGAGCGCCACCAGCACACCGGCAGCTTCCCCGGCAAAAGCATCCGGGCAGGGCTCCACCACCATCGCCGACGTCGTCGTCCAGAAGATCGCCGGGCTCGCCGCCCGCGAGGTGCCCGGTGTATTCGAGCTGGGCGGCGGAGCGTCACGGGCGTTCGGCGCAGTCAAGGGGCGGATCCCCGGAGCCTCCGCCAGCGCCGGACAGGGCGTCTCCGTCGAGGTCGGTCAGAAGCAGGCAGCCGTGGACCTGCAGATGGTAGTCGAGTACGGCTCATCCATACCCGAGCTGACCAAGAACGTCCGCAACAACGTCATCGACACCGTCGAGCAGATGACCGGCCTGGAAGTCGTCGAGGTCAACATCAACGTCAATGACGTACACATCCCCGGCGACGGCAGTGACGGCGACGACCAGGGCACCAGCGACCGCGTCCAGTAGCCGTCCATAGGCCCTGCGCCCTCCCGACGCCGTGCATCACCACGGTGCGCATGGTGCCTCACCACGAGCTCCGCGCAGCGAAAGGGCCATATGTGCGACCTCGCGCGCCCCGACTTATCGCCGCACGACCACCGCGAGGACAACGTACTGCACCAAGGAGCATTGACATGACGTCCACTCAGATTGGGCTGCTGACAGGTCTCGTACTCGGCCTCGCCGCCGCGTTCGGCGGCTTCGACGCCTTCCTCATCGTCCTCGTCCTCGGGACGGTCGGGTTGCTGGTGGGGCGCTACCTCGACGGCAGACTCGACCTCGCCCGGCTCACCGGCCATGACAGGGACGACTTCCATGGACACCACGATCACCATGTCAGGTGAGGCCGAGACCGGCGCGGCGCAGCGAGGCAGTACAACGATCTCCGACCGCACCGTGGAACGCATCGCCGCACGGGCGTTGACCGAAGTCGAGCACATAGGCGGAACGGCCGACCGGATGCTCGGCGTCGCCGTCACCGGCGAACACGCCGACCGCTCCGCCCGTGTCACCGCAAGAGTCAGCGACGGTGCAGCCGCTCTCGACGTTCGGCTGTCGGTCGCCTATCCGCAATCCGTCGCCCATGCCACTCTGGACGCCCGCACACACTTGCGGCGCCGCCTCGCGGAATTCACCGGCCTGACCGTGTCACGCGTCGACATCACCGTCACTTCACTGCGCGCTCAGGACTCCTACACCAAGAGAGTCCAATGAAACGCCGACCCCGCCGCACCATCCCGGCCACGCTCACGGCGCTGGTCCTGCTCGCCGCCTGCGTCCTGATCGCCATCGTCGCTATCCAGCTGATCATCGGCCAGACTCCGCTCATCAGCTACCGCTCCGTGACCGACGCCCTGCACAGCATCCAGTGGAACGACACCGCCGCCCTGGGCGCAGGTGCCGCAGTCGTCCTCCTCGGCCTGCTCTTGCTGCTCGCGGCACTCCTGCCGGGGAAGCCGACCGTACTGCCGCTGACCGGCGATGTGGACGCCGGCGTTACAAGGCGCAGCCTGCGCAACGCCCTGCAGAGCGCCGCCGGGAGTGTGGACGGGGTCAGCAAGGCGAAGCTGAAACTGGGCCGACGCACGATCGTCGCCCGCATCCGCACTGACCGGACCAACACCGCGGGGCTCACCGATGCGGTCTGCGCCGCCCTGGATCGGCGCCTGGACCAGGTCACCCCGCTCACCCGTCCGGCCATGAAGATCCAGCTCCATGCCACCAGGAACGCGCCATGACCAGCCTCAACCGCCCAGCCCGCCTCAACCGCACCCTGCTCGCCGCCTTCGGCGTCCTCCTGCTCGGCTCGGGCTCCTTCGCCCTGGCGGGTCACTTCGGCCAACTCACCTTCCTGGATTCGGGCGCCACACTCATTCCCACCACCGCTGACCCGCCCACCTGGGCGCTGTGGGTCACCGCCGCCGCTGCAGTCGCTGTCGGGCTGCTCATCATGTGCTGGTTGGTTGCGCAGCTGAGCCGACGACCAAAAACCCACACCTGGCATCTCGAGCAGAACCCCGAGCAGGGCCGCACCGAACTGGCCGCGAAAACTGCCACAGCCCCCTTCCTGGGTGAAATCACCACGTACCCCGGAGTCCACAGCGCCCGCGCCACGCTCGCCGGGACCCGCCAAAGCCCCGCCCTCGCAATGGTGATCAGCACCGAACAGGGCGGTGATCTGACCACCATCAACCATCACCTCACCACCCAAGGGCTGCCCCGGCTCCGTCAAGCACTCGACCTAGACACCCTCCCCGTCACCGTCGAATACCGCTTCACCACCCACACCGGCACCCGCGCACGCTAGTGCTGTGACCGGGAAGGTTCGCCGGGTGGGATTGTGCTGCCTGGTGGCTGGTCATGGAGGATCTGCCCGTATGGACGATATTGAGTTTTCGTTGCGGACAGCCACCAGCGACGATGCGGAGTTCCTCGTGGACATGCTGGTGGCTGCAGTGAATTGGGATCCTGCTCGGGAGGTGGCCAGCTGTGGGGACGGCGCCCGCAGCGGCTACACCGACGGCCCGCCCTTCCAGCCGCTTCCGGGAGCCACTCAAAAGCCAAACAGGTCTCGGGCAGACCTCGTCCCCTGACTTGTCCCCTGGGCCGTCACAAGCCACCGCGAGGGCACCAGACCCAAGCGAGCAACACGACAAATCCGCAGGCCAGATCGTTTCTCCACGCGTAGCGCGCGGTGGTGCGGGTGGGACTCGAACCCACGGCCGACGGATTATGAGTCCTTTGGTGATCGTGACGGTCCTTGTTCGTCTTGCTCAGTCTGTGGAGTTCTGGCAGGTCAAAGTGGGGGTGCGTCAGCACCTCGTGTCGGTGCTCCTCGATCCATGCAGATCCTTGCGCCCCCTCACCGTCCCCTGGGCGTCCCCAGGAGGCATGTGCCCAGGCACCGTTGACCAGTCACGCCACTTCGGGACGTGGACTACAACTCTCTGCGCAGCGGAGAGCCGTACCGACGAGAGAGTCGCTTGTCAGCTGCCTACCTCATCGATCTCGCGAACCCATGCGCGCTCTGGCATCCGTAGACGATCTCGCTGGATGCATGGTCATGCAGCAGGCCCCGGCGGCGCTGAATGATGCAAGTAGTCCTGCAACTGCGGTTCGAGCCATGACAGATCGCCGCCGTTGACCGCGTGCCAGAGACGGTCAATCCAGAACCTGTAGGCGAACTCCTCGAACGACGGCGCGCACACCACGAGATTGCGGCCTCCTCCGCATCATCGAGGTCGGCCTCTGTCTCTTGATTCGGAACTCCGCGCACGGGATCGCTTCCCACGACCTGAGGCTCAGTCCCCGGATCCGGGACGAAGCCTCGTAGGTTCCGGCCGGACCGCTGAGTGCCTGATCGCACAGTGTTACGGGTCTGCTTCTGCGTGTTGGAGGCCGCGGGTGGCTTGGCTGCTCGGGGGGCTGGCGGTCCGGCCGCGCTGGGTATCGCGGCCCGGCGCGGGGCTGTGCGCGTTGATGTTCGTCGCCGTGCTGACGCACCTGCGGGCCAGGGATCCGATCGCCATGGTGGCCTCTGCCTCGGGCGTTCCGCTGCTCGCCTCGACGTCCCTCGCGTGCGGCATCGCTGCGTGACCCCCACGAGCTGGAGCGGCTGCGGCGGGGCCGGTCATGACTGGCTGTTGAGGAATCCGATCGTCATGGCCCCCCACCACCCGAGTTGCGAGAGGACAGCCGAGATCACTCCACGTATGAGCAACCGCCGCGGGGGCCACGCACCTCCCTGGTCGGCCAAGGTGCGGTGCAGAGCTTGCGCGTGCACTCCGTTGAGCGCGATCAGAAGGACGAGTGCCAGCTTGACCCGGGTGAGGGCAGCGTGTGGGTCCGGATCGAGGGTGATCCCGCTCAGTACCAAGCCGGCCAGCCCCGCCCACACGGGCACGTGCAACGGGCGGGCGAACTCCAGTGCCTGATGCAGGCTCCGCCTCCCCAGCAGCCACAGCGTGCCGTAGTAGTCGATGGTCAGCACCGAGCCCAGTCCGATGACCAGCGCCCCCAGATGCACGAACAGCGCGACCGTGCGCACCGCTGGGCCGGCCTCCACATGTAGCGCCGCCCACACGCTGCCCGCCCATGCCAGGCAGATGAGCACGTCGGCGACGATGAGCGTCCAGCCGTGCAGGGGTCTGCGGGACCGACCCGGATTCATGTGATCACCTCCCTGGTGGGGCGGTGGGCGGCAGGGCTGTGGGGGCGGCGGGGCGGGCGCCCGCGCGCGCCACCGCCTGCTCGAGGCGGATCAGTTCCGGACCACCCAGCCGGCCATGATCCCCATGACGTCGTCGTGCGAGTGCCCGTCGATTTCGTACCTGCTGGTGATTTGCAGGACATCCCCTCGATGGATCGTGCCGACAGGGTCACCGCTGCAGGGCGGCATGTCCGAGATCTCGGTGTTTCCGTGAAGGTCGATGAACTCGGGGCTGCCGCCTTCCTCAGCCACGATGTTGCACAGGAGCTTGCCGGTGGCGAGGTTCTCGGTCCGCACGGAGTGACCGCCATGGTGGAGATGGCCACGCATGTGCACCAGCGTCCCGGAGATCGTGGATCGCCACCGCCGGGTCTTTTCGCTGACTCCTTCGGGGGCGTCGTACACGCTGCCGAGGCATCCGCCCGCGTCCATCCAGATCGGTGTCACCGGCTTGAGCTGCGAACCAGTGGCGGATTCATGGGTGTACGTGACGGAGATGTAGACCGTCTTCTTCTGCGGGGCGTGGTTCATCAGGTCGTAGAGCATGTTCCACCGCTCGCCCTTGCCGACCTTGATGCCGTATCCGGAGGGCAGGATGCTCTCCACCCGTTCGTTGCCGGAGGCGAATATTCGCTGCGGGCCGTTGCACACGACATCGTTCTTCCAGTGGTTTCCCATCACCATGTGGTGCAGCATGGGGCCGGTGTTGACGTTGGCGTTCGACCCGTCCGCGTAGACCAGATTGGGCTTGAATCCTGTGATGAAGCAGTCGTCGCACGGCTTCTGAACGTTCAGCAGGAGTCGGTTGCCGCTCTCCCCGTGGTCGTGCCCGGACGCGGCCGGGATGGTGAACGGTCCGTACCGTACGGTCGTGACCTGCGGTCCGGTCTGCTGCCGCCCCGTATCAGAGGCAGGAGAGGCGGCGGAGACGGCCGGGGTGGCGCCTGCGGCCAGTGCCGTGGCGACGACGACGGCGGTCAAAGCGAGTTTTCGCTGAAGCATGTTTCCTCCTTGCGGGAAAGAAATTCTCCGGACTCGGCCGGTGCGCATGGAAATTGAGCGCAGTTCACCTCGCCTCGCGATGGCGAGCACGCAGGCAGAACTCACCGGCATCGCGAACGCAGGCGATGCTTATCCATGAACAGGAACGCGTGACGGTCAATGCCTCAAGAGCGGACTGGCCATATCGAGGGGGTCCCCCTCACCGATAATGGCCTCGCTTGGCTGACCGTAGAGTGACGTGCGGCCTATCCACTGTCAACCGAGCCCGCCGCAGTAAAAACGGCGAAATTACCGACGAGTTGCTGACCAGCGTTTAATCGGGGTGCTCGCCCCTCGGGGCCTGTGCAAGACCGGCGACTTCACCGATTCGCGGTGGCGGTGCACCGGTGATTCAGCCGCTGCTCCGCCGCGAAAGGCCCCCGGCCGAGTGCCGGGCCGCGGTCACGGTGTGGACAGTCGCCGAGGCCAGCCCGGCGAACAGCCTGTGCATCAATGCGGTCCACGCCTTGCGGTCCGGGCCCTCGTAGTTCAAGGCCGTGAGTACGTCAACCCCGAGGGACACACACAGCACCAAGCGGGCACAGGCCGCGCCGTCGACCTCGTCCGTAAGTGAGCCGTCCCGTTGGGCGAGTTCGACCAGGTCCGTCAACTTGGTCTCCGCCTTGCGCAAGGCGGCGTGGACCCTGCGGGCGACCTCGTCGTCCCGCCGCGCAGCGGCGAGCGCCTCGCTGACAAGGGGTGCCCACGTTCGCCGGCGCGGGTCGGAGAGGTCGGTAGTGATCATCTCGAGCAGGTCGGTGGAGGCAGCCCCGCGGTCGAGTGCCTCACCCATCTTGCGCGCGGCGGCTGCCAGACCGCGATCGACCGCCTCGGCGAGAAGGTCGGCCTTGTTCCGGAAGTTGCCGTAGATGGCTCCTGTGGAGAGCCCGGCACGACGGGCGATGTCCTGCACCCGCGCGCGGTCGTAACCCCGCTCACCGAATTCCTGAACGGCCGCCTCGATCAGCCGGTCACGGATCAGGTCACCAGACTGCCTTGAGAGGGAATCAGGCTCTGCCACGGCCCAAGCCTAGCCGGGTAGGGAGGATCCAGGGGCTAGAAGCACTGCGTCTTCGGGCGGCGCCAACTGTTGTGCCCCACAGTTGAGTTCGGGCGGCGCCAACTGTTGCGCTCACAGGCGAGAATAGTCATTATTCTCGACCTGAGGCTTCGAGCCGGGAGGCGTGCGTCATGACGTACGGCACCGAGCAACCCCACATCATCGGCAGACAGGCTGAGCGCAGGCAGCTTGCGGCGGCAGTGGACGCCTGCCGCGGAGCTTGCGGCGGCGCCCTGCTCCTGACCGGTGACCACGGGATCGGCAAGACCGCACTGCTCCGGTACGCGTCCCACCTGGCCCATGGCTTCCGCGCTGTCCGGGCCGACGGGGTACCGGCGGAGCAGAACCTGGTGTACGGAGCGGTGCAGCGGCTGGTCAGGCAGCTGGCCCCCGACATCCGTCAACTGCCGCCGCAGTCCGGTGAGGTCCTGGAGCGGCTGCTGCTCGGGCACGTCCCGCCGCTCCGGGAGCGATCACTCATCGCTCTCGCCGTGCTGGCGCTCCTGGCGAGGGCGAGTGGCCGCAGCCCGGTGCTGGTCGGCGTCGACGATCTGCAGTGGGTCGACGCCGAGTCCCGGTACACCCTCGGCTTCGTAGCCCGCAGGATCAGCACCGAGCGGGTCCTGATCCTGGCCGGGACGGAGAGCGACGGGTGCGCCGCCGTGTCGGGGGTGCCAGTACTCCGTCTGGCGAGCCTGAGCGACCAGGACTGCCTGCGGCTCATCGCACGGATCCGGCCTTCTCCAGTGGCGCTTCCGGTTCGCGAGGTGCTCCTCCACGCGGCCGGCGGCAACCCCCTCATCCTGCTGGAGTTGCTGCGGACGCTCACACCCGCGGAGCTGAGCCAGCTGTCGCTGCTGCCCGATCCCCTGCCCCTGCTGCCTCGCCTGGCACGCCACCGGCTCGCCGAGTTCCGACGGCTTCCCGGCGACTGCCGGAGGTTGCTGTTGCTGCTGGCCGCGGAGCCGGGCCTGGACCCCCTGACACTCTTCCGGGTGGCCCAGCGGGCGAGGATCGACCCGTCGGCCCTGAAATCCGCCGAGACCGCGGGCCTGCTCACCGTCTCGAAGACCGCCATCTCCTTCCGGCACGACGACCTTGGCCGGGCGATCTGCCAGGGAGCGGATCTCGCCGAGCGGCACTGGGCGCACGACATGCTGGCGCGAGCGTTCGCCGGCACGGACGACGATCGTCGTTGCTGGCACGAGGCCGCTCTGTTGTCGCAGGCCAACGCCGAACTGGCCGACGAGCTGGAACGCCAGGCCGCCTGCGCCCGGCGGCACGGCAGCCAGGCGCACGCAGGGGCGCTCATGGAACGTTCAGCCCAGCTGACCCGCGAGGACGGCCGCCGGGGAAGCCGACTGGTCACTGCGGCCGACTGCATCAGGCGGGCCGGACGACCGCGGCGCGCCGCCCGGCTGCTGGAACGAGCGGAGACCCTGATCGGTACGGACCAGCCGTCCTTACAGGGGCACATCGCTTACCTGAAGGGCGTGATCTCTCTGCATCACGCCGCAGCGCCGGATGCCTACGCCAGACTCCTGACCGCGGCCGACATACTGGCCGTTGACAACCCATCGCTGGCCATCAAGGCACTGGTGCAGGCAGGGGAGGCGGGCCTGTACGAGGGAAACGCGGCCTTACCCGTGCAGGCCGGCCGACGCGCGCTGGCGGTGCTCGACAGCTCAGCGCGGGAGGAACAGCCGGAGAACAGACTCGCCGCCGATGTTCTGCTCGCGGTCGCCGATTCGCTGCAAGGACGGGTCGCGGCCGCGGTGCCCCGGTTGCGAGTGCGACTCGTCACGGCGGCACAGGTGGACGATCCCCTCCTGCTCGCCTGGGCTTCGTACGGTGCGCTGTTCATCGCCGACGATGCCCGCGCGCGTGCGCTGGCCACCCGAGCGGTGACGCTGGCACGCACGGCAGGTGACACACCCACGATGGCGCACGCCATGCAGTACCTCTCGTACCCGGAATGCTGGCTGAGCGGACCGGACACCGCGACGCTCACCGCCACCGAGGCACTGCGGCTCGCCCGCGAAACGGGCCAGCTCAACTGCGCCCGCAATCTCATGGGGATACTGATGCTCGCAGCCGGGATCGCCGGGGACTCCGTGGCCTGCGGGCAGTACGCGGACCGCGTCGTCGGCGAAGCGCAGGCGCACGGCCTGGGCCTCGCCTCCGCCCTTGGCCTGTGGGGCCTGGCCCACCTGGATCTCGCCTCCGGAAACTGGGCGGAGGCGGCTGCCAAGCTGCGCCGGCTCGCCCGGACGAGGCTTGGACATCCCGGTGTCGCGATCGAGGCCGTGCCCAGCTACGTGGAGGCCGCTGTCCGAGCCGGGGACCGGCCGCGGGCGGAGCGCGCCGCGGCGACTTTCGCCCCGTGGGCGGAGGCGATCGGCGGGGGGTGGCCGACCGCGCTGGCGGCCCGGTGCCGCGCGCTGCTGGAAACCGGCGACACCGAGGAACACTTCCGGCGCGCTCTGCGTCTGCACCCGACCGGCGAGCGCGAACTGGAACTGGCCCGTACGGGCCTGCTCTACGGCGAGTACCTCAACCGCGAGCGCCGACGCGCGGACGCCCGCACCCAACTCCGGGAGGCGGCAGACATCTTTCGCAGGCACGGAGCGCAGCTGTGGCTCGACCGGACCCGAGCCGAGCTGCGCGCCACCGGGGACGGCTGGGATCCCGCGGAGAGCGAGGCCCCCACTCTTGAAGTCCGGTCCGGGACCCTGACCTCCCGTCAGTGCCAGATCGTCCGGCTGGTCGCCAAAGGCGCGACCAACAAGGAGGTGGCGGCCCGGCTGTACCTGAGCCCACGCACCGTCGACTATCACCTGCGTCGCATCTTCGAGCGCCTGGGTATCACCTCGCGTGCCGACCTGATCCGCCGGTGCGCGGCCGGCGGCGCGCGTTGAAGGGGGTCCCTGCTGAGATTGATCTCGGTGGGGCTCGCCTACTGCGCGGGGCCTCGAGCCGGCGGGGGACGGTGCCCGCAGCGGCTGCACACTCCGTTAGGTCGCTCTCGATCTTGGCGGCGTCGAAGTGGCGGACATGCGCGCCTACCGCGCCTTCGCCCGTGCCCGCTTCGCCGCCGCGGCCCACTACCAGGTGCCGGTACGTCAGGTGCGGCTGCGGCCAGCTCCTGACCCCCGGCGAGCTGCGTGACGCCCTCGGCCGCCAGGGCCAGATAGTCTCCGCCGCGCAACTTCAGCGGGGTCACGGCGTTGGCCTGCACCGGCCGCGCCACTCCCTGAAGCGACACCATGGGTGGTCTTCTCCGCCTCGATGAACACGTACACCTCGCTCATCGACCGCTCTCCTTCGGAAAGAAGACCGCGGCTTTCGCAGCACCTCAATCGTCCGGGCCTGCTCGGCGTTCTGCCTGCGCAGCCGCTAGAGCTCCTCGCGTTCCGCCGTGGTCAGCGCGCCGGACCTGCCCTCGAAAACACAAGCCGGGCCCGGCCGCTACGGGTGGAAAGCCTGCTCTCTCACCCGCCCCAGAGCGTGACGTACACCGGCGGCCGGAACTGGGAGGGCGGGACGCCCGCGCCGGGCGCGCGCATGATGCGGGTCGCTGCGGGGGTGTGCAGGAAGTGCAGGAACGCGTCGGTGGCCGGGGAACGGTGCTCGGGCTGCAGGACGGTGGCGTGCCACGTGGCGTCCGACGGCGTGGCTGGGGTCTCCAGTATGCGCAGCTCGTCACGCCGGATGCGGGGCGACACCAGATGGGCCAACGCTGGTGCCACCCCCGCGCCCCCCGCGGCGGCCGCCCAGGTCGCGGCCTGGTTGGGGAACACCCACACGTGCCCCTCCGCCACACCGAGCCGACGCAGCAGCCGCCCGGAGTCCGCGTCTGGATCGGTTCCGGAGGAATCGACCAGCCACGACCACAGCGGCGGCGGGCCGGGCGGCCGCGGCGACCTGGCGCCGGTCACCACGACCAGCTGGGTGCGGAACAGCGGCTCGCTGACCAGTTCGCCCCTGCGGACGGCGCCAAGATACGGTCCGAGCGCGACGTCGGCCAGCCGGTTCTCCACCAGCACGCGTATCTCGTTGCCGGCGGCCACCCCGAACGAGGTCTCGGTCCTGCGCCCCGAGCGGCCGTCGAAGGCCTCCACGAGCGACGGGAGCACGAACTCGGCCAGCGTGCTCGTGGCGACGACCCGCAGCTCGTCGGGCGCACCCCGCGCCGCCCGCACTGCCGCCTCGGCATCCGCGCTCAGTGCGACCATCCGCGACGCGACCGGCAGCAGCCGCGCCCCCGCGGGCGTCAGACGCATCCCACCGCCGTCGGTGCGCCGGATGAGCGGATCGCCGAAGTGGGTGCGCAGCGCGGTGAGCGCCTGCGACACCGCAGACTCGCTCACGTCCAGAGTCCGCGCGGCGGCGCCCACCGAACCGAGCCGGGCAACCAGCACGAAGGTGCTGAGCTGGGTGACGGTCACTATCCGATTTTCCCGCGTTTAGAGGGATAAGTGAATGCTTATCGACCCATTGCATGGCCGGTGAGGAAGAGCGCAGCATCACTGCACAACGGGGACAGCGTTCCAGGAGGGCCCGATGCAGGTTCCAGCTGCATTCCAGTACGAGACGGCCACCAGCGTCGAGCAGGCGATCGAGCTGCTCACACGGTACGGCCCCGAGGCCCGGGTGGTGGCGGGCGGACACAGCCTGCTGCCGATGATGAAGCTGCGGCTGGCCCAGCCCGAAGCCCTGATCGATATCAACGGCCTCGGCGAGCTGGCGTTGATCCGGGTGGACGGGCACGAACTGTCCGTCGGAGCGATGGTCCGCCACGCCGAGCTGCTCGCCTCGCCTGTCGTCGGCGAGCACTTCCCCATCCTGCGGGACGCGGAACGGGTCATCGCCGATCCGCTCGTCCGCAACCGCGGCACCGTGGGCGGCTCGCTGTGCCAGGCCGATCCGTCGGAGGACCTGCCCGCGGCGTTCTCGGCACTGCGGGCGACCCTTGTCGCCCAAGGCCCCGGCGGCAGGCGCACGATCGGGATCAGGGAGTTCTTCCTCGGGCCGTACGAGACCGCGCTGGACGAAGCGGAGCTGCTGGTGGAAATCCGGGTGCCCATCCGTTCGCACGCCAGCGCCTACCGCAAGGTTGAGCGCCGGGTCGGCGACTGGGCGGTCGTCGCCGCAGGAGCGGTGCTGGAGATCTCCGACGGGGTCATCACTGAGGCCGGGATCGGGCTGACCGCAGTGGGTGCCCCACGGTTCGTGGCCGAACGGGCCGAGGACTTCCTGCGCGGCGGACGGCCGGACGACGAGGGCTTCGCCGAGGCGGGCCGGATCGCCTCGCAGGAGTGCAGGCCGACAGCCGACCAGCGCGGCCCGGTCGACTACAAGCGGCATCTGGCCGGGGAGCTCACCACGCGGGCGCTGCGCACCGCCGCCGCACGCGCCCAGGGGCAGGAGGCGTGACATGCGGATCACCGTGACCGTCAACGGCGAGCAGCACACGAGGGACGTGGAGCCCAGACTGCTGCTCGTGCACTTCCTGCGCGACGAACTCGGGCTCACCGGCACCCACTGGGGCTGCGACACCTCCAACTGCGGAGTGTGCGCCGTCTGGTTGGACGGGACACCGGTGAAGTCCTGCACCGTGCTCGCGGTGATGGCCGACGGCCACGAGGTGCGGACCGTCGAGGGCTTGGCGCACGGGGCCGAACTCGACCCGGTGCAGCAGGGATTCGTCGCCTGCCACGGGCTGCAGTGCGGCTTCTGCACGCCGGGGATGATGATGACCGCCCGCTGGCTGCTCGACCACAACGCGGATCCGTCCGAGGAGGACATCCGCAAGGCCATCTCCGGACAAGTGTGCCGCTGCACCGGTTACGAGAACATCGTGCGCTCCATCCGCTGGGCCGCCGAGCACGGCGGCGGGGCGCGGACCGCCGACGCGGGCACCGAGCCGGCGCCCGGCCGCGAGGAGGTGCGGACATGACGACCACCGGGGAACGGCCGGTCGGCTTCGGACGGATGCCCCGCAAGGAGGACGCGAGGTTCGTCCGCGGCCATGGGACCTACGTCGACGACGTCCGGCTGCCCGGGATGCTGCACGGCGCCGTCCTGCGCAGCCCGCTGGCGCACGCCCGGATCGTGTCCGTCGACACCAGCGCCGCCGAGGCGCACCCGAGGGTCAGGGCCGTGATCACCGGGGAGACCCTGGCCGGTCTCGGGCTGGCCTGGATGCCCACGCTCTCGTACGACACTCAGGCGGTGCTGGCCACCGACAAGGTGCGCTTCCAGGGCCAGGAGGTCGCCTTCGTCGTCGCCGAGGACCATTACGCCGCCCGGGACGCCCTTGAACTGATCGACGTGGAATACGAACCGCTGCCGCCGGTCGTGGACGCCCGCCGGGCGCTCGACCCGGACGCACCGGTGATCCGTGACGACAAGGAACAGCAGACCGACAACCGCATCTTCGACTGGTCGGCGGGCGACAAGGAGCGCACCGACGAGGTCTTCTCAGCCGCCGACGTCGTGGTGGAGCAGGACATGCTGTACCCGCGGGTGCACCCGGCGCCGTTGGAGACCTGCGGCACCGTGGCGGACATGGACGCCATCACCGGGAAGCTGACGGTGTGGTCCACCACCCAGGCCCCGCACGCACACCGCACGCTCTACGCCATGGTGTCCGGCATCCCGGAGCACAAGATCCGGATCATCTCCCCGGACATCGGGGGCGGCTTCGGCAACAAGGTCGGCATCTACCCCGGTTACGTGTGCGCGGTCGTCGGCTCGATCGTCACCGGCAAGCCGGTCAAGTGGGTGGAGGACCGCTCGGAGAACCTGATGAGTACCTCCTTCGCCCGCGACTACCACATGCACGGGGAGATCGCGGCGACGAAGGACGGGAAGATCCAGGCCCTGCGGGTCCATGTGATCGCCGACCACGGCGCCTTCAACGCAACCGCGCAACCGTCCAACTTCCCCGCCGGCTTCTTCGGCGTCTTCACCGGCTCGTACGACCTGGCCGCCGCGGACTGCACCGTGACGGGCGTCTACACCAACAAGGCGCCCGGCGGTGTCGCCTACGCCTGCTCGTTCCGCGTCACCGAGGCCGTGTATCTGGTAGAGCGGATGGTCGACCTGCTCGCGGCCGAGCTCGGCGAGGACCCGGCCGAGCTGCGGATGCGCAGCCTGCTGCGACCAGGGCAGTTCCCGTACAAGACGCAGACGGGGTGGGAGTACGACTCCGGCGACTACCCGCGGGCCCTGCGGCTGGCGATGGACATGGCGCACTACGAGGACCTGCGTAGGGAGCAGGCCGAGAAGCGCGAGCGCGGCGAGCTGATGGGCATCGGGGTCAGCTTCTTCACCGAGGCCGTCGGTGCCGGCCCGCGCAAGCACATGGACATCCTCGGGCTGGGCATGGCCGACGGTGCCGAGCTGCGCGTTCATCCGACCGGCAAGGCGGTGCTGCGGATCTCCGTGCAGTCCCAGGGGCAGGGCCACGAGACGACCTTCGCGCAGATCGTCGCCGAGGAGCTGGGCATCCCGCCCGAGGACGTCGAGGTGGTGCACGGCGACACCGACCAGACCCCGTTCGGGCTCGGCACCTATGGCTCCCGCTCGACACCGGTGTCCGGAGCGGCGGCGGCGATGGTCTCCCGCAAGGTGCGCGAGCGGGCGAAGATCGTCGCCTCGGCGATGCTCGAAGTGAACCCGGACGACCTGGAATGGGAGAAGGGCCGCTGGTTCGTCACAGGAGACCCCGAAAAAGGAAAGACCATGGCCGAGATCGCCCTCGCGGCGCACTCCAATCTGGAGCTGCCCGAGGGTGTCGAGGGCCAGTTGGACGCGACCTGCGTCTACAACCCGCCGAACCTCACCTTCCCCTTCGGCGCATACATCTGCGTGGTCGACGTGGACGCGGCCACCGGCCGGGTGAAGGTCCGCCGATTCATCGCCGTGGACGACTGCGGCAACCGGATCAACCCCATGATCGTCGAGGGTCAGGTGCACGGCGGACTCGCCGACGGCGTCGGCATGGCGCTGATGCAGGTGATCGCCTTCGACGAGGACGGCAACTGCCTCGGCGGGTCGTTCATGGACTATCTCCTCCCCACCTCGGTCGAGTGCCCGTCCTGGGAGCTCGGCGAGACCGTCACCCCCTCGCCGCACCACCCCATCGGAGCCAAGGGCGTCGGCGAGTCCGCCACAGTGGGCTCGCCCCCCGCGGTGGTCAACGCCGTGGTCGACGCGCTGAAGCCGCTCGGCGTACGCCATGTCGACATGCCGCTGACGCCCGCCGCGGTGTGGCGGGCCGCCCAGGGCCGGCCGCTGCGCACCGACCTGGCGATCACCTGAGGCCACCGCGATGACGAACACCGAACTGCTGGCCCGCGCGGACGTGCTCCGGCACGGCCGGACCCCGTTCGTCCTGGCCACCGTCGTCCACGCGGAACGGCCCACGAGCGCCAAGCCCGGGGACAGCGCGCTGGTGCTGCCCGACGGCACCGTCGAGGGCTTCGTGGGCGGCACATGCGCCGAGACGACGGTGCAACTGCAGGGCCTGCGGGTGCTGCAGACCGGCGAATCGCTGCTGCTGAGGATCACGCCCGCCGCGGACACCGGGGCCGAAGGCGCGCAGGACCCGGACGAAGGCCTGGTCACGGTGGCCAATCCCTGCCTGTCGGGCGGGACGCTCGACATCTTCCTGGAGGCCAACCTCCCCCCGGCGCTGGCGTACGTCTACGGACACGCCCCCATCGCCCGCGCTCTGCTCGACGTCGGTCGTGCGCTCGGCCTCGACGCCCGACCAGCCTCGCCCGGGGAGCCGCTGCCGCCCGATCTGGGCGTCATCGTCATCGCCACGCACGGCCGCGACGAGGAGACCGTGCTGATCGAGGCTGCACGCGCCGGGATCCCGTACATCGGGCTGGTGGCCAGTCCGAAGCGCGGCGCGGCGGTGCTCGCCGGGCTGAGTCTCACCGAGGAACAACGCGCGCACGTCCACACCCCGGCCGGCCTGGACATCGGCGCGCGGACCCCGGGAGAGATCGCGCTGTCGGTGTACGCCGAGATCATGGCACTGCGGCCGCAGGCGGCCCGAGCCGTGCGCCCCGGAGCCGACTTCGCCGCGCCGCAGGCCGTGGCCGAGGACGTGGATCCCGTGTGCGGCATGACCGTGGCGATCACGCCCGCCACCCCCTCACTGGACCGGGCCGGCAGCAGGGTGTACTTCTGCGGGCCGGGGTGCCAGCACGCCTTCGCCGACGACCCCTCCCGCTACGCGCATGCCTGACCTCGACCCCCTCGTACCCGACGTCCCCGCCCTGCGCTCGCGTCTGGACGCCGTCGGCTACCTGGCCGACGACGCCCTGGCCACGGCGCTGCTGCTGGCCGTGCGCATGCGGCAGCCGATCCTGCTGGAGGGCGAGCCCGGCGTCGGCAAGACCGAGGCGGCCCGCGCGCTCGCCGCCGTGCTCGACACCCCGCTGATCCGGCTGCAGTGCTACGAGGGGCTGTCCTCGGCCGAGGCCCTCTACGAGTGGAACTATCCACGGCAACTACTGGCCATCCGGCTGGCCGAGTCCCGCGGGGAGCCCCTGCGGGACGCCGACCTGTTCGCCGAGGACTACCTGCTGCCACGGCCACTGCTCGCTGCGATCTGCCACCCCGGACCGCGGCCGGCGGTGCTGCTCATCGACGAAGTCGACCGCGCCGACGACGAATTCGAGGCGTTCCTGCTGGAACTGCTCGCCGATGCCGCGGTCACCATCCCCGAACTGGGCACCCGGACGGCTGCGGTGCCGCCGGTGGCCGTACTGACGTCCAACCGCACCCGAGATCTGCACGACGCGCTCAAACGCCGCTGCCTCTACCACTGGATCGACTACCCGGACGCCGCACGAGTCGCCGCGATCATCCGCAGACGGGTGCCGGAGTCGTCCGAGTGGCTGGCCGCGCACGTGGCGCGCGGGGTGGCGCGCCTGCGTGCTCGGCAGGAGCTCACCAAGCCACCCGGCATCGCCGAGGCGATCGACTGGGCGGGCGCGCTGCACGCGCTGGGGCTCTCCGTTCTCGACGCCGACGCTGCCGACCGCACCCTGGGGGCGGTACTCAAGTACGCCGAGGACCTGGAGGCCGTGCGCCGGGCCGGACTGGCGGAGCTGGTCGACGCGGAGGCAGGCCCCGATGCCTGACCTGCCGGAGCTCGCAGCCTCGTTCACCGCCGCCCTGCACGACGCAGGGATCGCGGTGAGCCCCGACCGTACCCGGAGCTTCGCCCGGGCGCTCACCTTGCTGGCACCGTCGACGACGCGCGAGCTGCGGCACTGCGCGCTCGCCACCCTGGTGTCCGACCGCGAGCAGATCGAGCCGTTCGACGCGGTCTTCCACGAGGTCTTCGGCGGCCCGGCCGACCGCGGAGCACAGCGCGGGCAGCCCGGCGACCCGGCCCGATCGCTCCCGGACACCGTTCCCGGCCGCGTCCCCGGCGCCCGGAAGGCCACCGCGGACGGACGCGGCCGGGAGGCCGACGCACAGCCGCGGGAGGCTCCCGTACCCCTCGCCGCCAGTCCGCTCGACCGTCTCGCCAACCGCGACTTCGCGGACCTGTCCGCCGAGGAACTGGCGCGGCTCTCCGAGGTGATGCGCACCCTTGTGCTTCGCACCCCGACCCGGCCGTCCCGCCGGCGCCGCACCGCGCACCACGGTGCGCGCATCGACGTACGCCGCACCCTCTCCGTCAGCCGGCGCACCGGCGGATACCCGCTGCGGCTACACCGCTTCGAGCCCCGCGCCCGCCCCCGCGACCTCATCGTGCTCTGCGACATCTCCGGATCGATGGAGCCCTATGCCCGGGCGATGCTGCAACTGCTCTACTGTGCCGCCCGCGCCGCCCGCGCCGAGGTCTTCACCTTCGCCACCCGGCTCACACGCCTCACGCCCGCCCTGAGGCGGGCCGGGCCGGACGACGCCCTGGCACGTGCCGGACGGGCGGCCCCGGACTGGTCCGGGGGCACCCGGATAGCTCAGTGCCTGGCGGAGTTCAACGAGCGGTTCGGCCGACGCGGCATGGCGCACGGCGCCGTGGTTGCCATCATCTCCGACGGCTGGGACACCGGCGCGCCCGCCGACCTCGCCACCCACATGGCGCGGCTGTCCCGGGTCGCCTACCGCGTCGTATGGGTCAACCCGCGCACGGCAAGCCCGCGCTACCGTCCGCTCGTGGCCGGCATGGCTGCAGCACTGCCCTACTGCGACGCCGTCGTCAGCGCCCACAACCTCGCGGCCCTGGACGACTTCACCGCCGCACTGTCCGCCCCGCGCCACCGCCGATGACCCTGCCCGTCCTCGAGGTTGCCGAAGGGCAGTGGGCTCCGCTCTGCACCGCCGGCACCGGGCGGCGGAGTTGATGCCCGCATCAACCTGGACGCCGGACGTTATCCCTCAGCCATCGCTGACGCTCATGCGTCGGCGGTAGCGGCCGGCTGCCCCGTCAGCAGAGACTCGTCGACCTACGGAACCGGCGGTGCGCAGACCGCCCTCGGTGCGTTCCGAATGCGTCCCGCTTGGACAGGATCGAAAGGGACGAGAGCGGTCTCGCCAGCTCGAAAAAGGGACTCGAACCTCGGCGCAGCGGATTTCCCTTCCTCTAGGATCCGCGACTCCATTAGCAATGAAGACAGTCCGTTAGCAGTGGATTGGCAAATCCGCAGCTTCCTTAGCAATGACTACGAGCAGTAGCGGTCGGTTATATGGCACTTCCGCCAGCCTGCGGGTCGCCGGTTCGACACGATGGTTCGGCGGTGGCGGCGAGCAGGGCGGTGTCGTCGTCAACCCGGTCGGGGGTGTTCAGCAGGTCCAGGGCCCTTTCGGTGATCTGCTGGGGGTCGGTGCGGGCGGCGGCGGGCAGCGCGCCGCAGGTCTGGCGCAGGGCCGCCAGGCAGTCGTCCAGGGACAGCGCCCGGTTTTCCACCAGGCCGTCGGTGTATAGCAGCAGGCTGGTGCCGGGCGGGAACGCCACCTCGCGGTCGACTGGGGTGCTGCCCAGTCCCAGCGGCAGCGCCGGGGGCAGCTCCAGGTAGGCGGTGTCGGCGGTTACCAGCAGGGGCGGCAGGTGCCCGCTGGCGGCGTAGCGCAGGCGGTTGCGGTGTGGGTTGTAGACCGCGTACAGGCAGGTGGCGAAGCGTTCGATGGCGAGCGACTGCAGGTAAGCATCCAGCCTGGCCAGCACCCGGGCCGGGCTTGCGCCCTCCATCGCGAGGCTGTGCAGGGCGGAGCGGAGTTGGCCCATCACGATGGCGGCTTCCACGTCGTGGCCCATGACGTCGCCGATGGCCAGCCCCACGGCACCGTCGGGCAGTGCGAGCACGTCGTACCAGTCGCCGCCGACCTCGGCGCCGCGGTTGCTGGCCCGGTAGTGGGTGGCCAGGCGCACCCCGGGCACCTGGGGCAGGCGGTGGGGCAGCAGGGCGCGCTGCAGGGTCAGGGCGAGGCGGCGCTCGTTGTGGTACTGGGTGGCGTTGTCGTAGGCCAGGGCCAGGCGGTGGGCGAGGTTCTCCAGATACTTGTGTTCGACCGCGGAGTAGTCGGTGTGCCGGACCAGTACCAGGGCCCCCAGTGTCTGGTCGTGGGCGTGCAGCGGCAGGGCCAGCACGGCGGCGGGCGCCGGGTGCGGGCCGGCTGGGGCTGGGGCGGTGCCGTTGATCGCGTGGGTGGCGGCGGTGGCCAGGGCCTCGCGGGCAAGAAGGGGGGTGCCGGCGATGTATGCCGGGGGCGACTGCGCCGGGGCGGGTGCCGCGGCAGTGAGGTGGATGCTGATCTGGTCGGCGAAGTCGGGCAGCAGGATCTGGCCGGCAGTCTGCAGTATCTGGTCCGGGTCGAGGGTGGCGGACAGCCGCAGGCCCGCGTCGGCCAGGGAGGCCAGCACGGCCAGCTGGTTGCGGGTCTCGGTCAGGACCTGTTCGCGCAGCCGGGACAGTTCCAACCCGGTACGGACGCGCGCCAGCAGCTGGCGCGCGGAGAAGGGTTTGGCCAGGTAGTCGTCGGCGCCGGCGTGCCGGCCCTGTACGGATTCCTCCTCGCCGGCGCGGGCGGTGAGCAAGACGATGGGCAGGCGGGCGGTGCGCGGGTCGGCGCGCAGCGCCCGGACCAGCTCGAAGCCGTCCATGCGGGGCATCATCACGTCGCTGAGCACCAGCTCCACCGGCTGCGCCAGGGCCATCTCCAGGGCGGCCCGGCCGTCGGCGGCGAGCAGCACGTCGTAATCGGGCTGCAGGAGCTGGGTGAGGTAGGCGCGCATGTCGGCGTTGTCGTCGACGACCAGCAGGCGGGCCCGGTGGGGGCGGTCGGTTTCGTGCGGGCCGGGGCCGTGGGGGGCATCGTGGGTCGCGGGGGCGTGCGGGGTGCGTGCCGCGGGGGTGGCCGCGGCGCGGACGGGGTCGGCCGCCAGCCAGCCCAGCGCCTCGTCCACGTAGGCCGCGGCGCGGCCGGGCCGGCCGCCTCCGCCTTCCCTGGGGGTTTCCTCCAGGGATCCGGCACCGGCAGCGGGCGGGTCCGGGCGGGGCCGGTGGGCGGCGGCGAAGGGGAGGTTCATGGTGACGGTGGTGCCCTGGCCGAGCCGGCTGTCCACGCCGACGGTGCCGCCGTGCGCTTCCACCAGGTCCTTCACCAGCACCAGGCCGAGGCCGCTGCCCTCGTGGGAGCGGGAGCGGGCGCCGCGGACCCGGTGGAAGCGCTCGAACAGGCGCGGCAGCTCGTCCGCGGGGATGCCGGTGCCGGTGTCGGTCACGGTCAGCCGGGCCCGGTCGCCGGCCGCGGCCACCTGCACCCGGGCGCCGCCGGTGAAGGTGAACTTCAGGGCGTTGCTGAGCAGGTTGAGGATGATCTTCTCCCACATCTCCCGGTCCAGGGACACCGGCTTGGGCAGCGGCGGGCAGTCCACCTCCAGCGTCAGCCCGGCCGCCTCGAAGGCGGAGCGGAACACCCCGGCCAGCTCGGCCGTGGCACCGGCGAGGTCGACCGGCTCGAGGGCCGGGCGCATCTGCCCGGCCTCGGCCCTGGCGACGTCCAGGAGGGTGTTGACCTGCTTCAGCAGGCGCAGGGCGCCGCGCTCGGCCAGCTCCAGCTGCTCGCGCCGCTCGGGCCGGTCCTCGTCGGCCAGGGCCTGCTGGAGCGGGCCCAGGAGCAGGGTGAGCGGGGTGCGGAACTCGTGGCTGACGTTGGCGAAGAAGGTGGTCTTGGCCCGGTCCAGCTCGGCCAGCGCCTCCGCCCGCCGGCGCTGCTCGTCGTGGGCGAGCGCGGCCGTCAGCGCCCCGGCCACGGCGGCGGCGAGCACCTCCAAAAAGTCCCGGTAGGCCCCGGCCGGCGGGAAGCAGGGGTTGACGCCCACCACCAGGACGCCCTCCACCTGGCCCGCGCAGTCCAGCGGCAGGGCCAGCGCCTGCTCGACTGGGAGCCGGGGGGCCGCGGCGTGCTGCCCGGCCGTGTTGCCGCCGGTCAGCGCGGCGGCTGGCAGCGTGGCTGGGGCACCGTCGGCGACCACCTGCGCCAGCCGGGCCGCGACCTCCGACCCGTCGGCCGCACTCAGCGAGACGGCCTCGGGCGCCGGCCGGAGCCCGGCGGAGGCCGCCGGTCGCAGCATCCCGGGCTCGGAGGCCAGGTACAGGCCCAGGAACGGGATCTCCTCGGGATAAGAGCCCAGCACCTCCGCGACGACGCGGGCGACCTCGCCCGGGGTGGGCAGCCCGGCGGTGCGGGCGCCGGTCTCGCTCAGCAGGCGCAGCCGGCGCTCGCCCAGTACCCGGCCTGTGGTCTCGGTGATGATCTGCAGCACGCCGCCGGCGGTGCCGTCGTCCAGCAGCACGGGCTGGAAGGCGGAGTCGAAGTAGCACTGTTCCGGAAAGCCGTGGCGCTCCATGATGAGCGGCTCATCGGGGATCAGCAGGGGCTTGCGGGTGTCGGTCACATAGTGGAAGTGGGAACTCACGGGGTGGACCCAGACCTCGGGGAACACATCCTTATAGGGCCTGCCGAGCGCCCAGGGGTGTTTGGCGCCGACAATGGGTGAGGAGCCCAGGTTGTACAGCGTGGCGAATTCGGCGCCCCAGTACAGAGCCATCCCGTGCTCAGAGGTGAGCATGAGGCGCAGGGTGTCCACCAGGGGCCCCGGCCAGGACTCGGGGGGCCCGAGCGGCGTCGCCGCCCACTCGATCCCGGCCAGAAGCTCGCCGAACGCGCCGGCCTCGGCGAACATCCGGGCCGCCGCGGTACGCGGGTCATCGGGCCGGGTCATCGAGAAATCTTCCTCCTGGCGCCTAGTGATCCGCCCGCGCCCTCCCAAGGCTGCCGACGGCCACTCGCTGCGGACCTCCGGGCAGTTCGGACGCCGGATCCGACGGTTCTGGCTACGCTCCTGCCAGAATTGCAAGGTTAAAATAGCTAAAAAGGTGATTTGCCCAGCAGTTTACGCCTGCAGCCGCACGCCGACGGCGGCGATCGTCGACTCGCAGTCCCTGTGGGCGGCCGCCGACACTGTCGGCCGGGACGGCGGGAAGAAGGTGGCGGGCCGCAAAGGGCAGGTCGTGGACTGCCTGGGCTTGCTGCTGGTGGTGCTGGTCACCGCCGCGAGCGTCCAGGACCGGGATGCCGCTATGCCGCTGCTGCGTGAACACCACCGCAGGATCACCCTGGAGTGGGCCGACGGCGGATACGCCGACGGCAACCAGGCGTCAGGCCGCGACATCATCGGGGCGCGGCGCGTACAGCAGGAGACCAGCCGTCAGCCGAGAGCGTCGAGCAACTCGCGCTCGCGCTGAGCGCCGAGGCCGGCACGTCTTGCCCGGTTCAGACCCTGCTCGCGTTCCCAGAGCAGCGTGTCGGCCAGCAGCTCCGCCCGGGGCCGATGACGCAGCCCTACGGCGCGCGCCGCAGACCCGTCCCGGGCGGAAAACCCTTCCCAGCCCGGTTCGACCAGCCACATCGGCAGTGACTCGGCCCCCATGTACTCGGCCACACCGTTGGTGAGCAGCCATGCCGAGTCGGCGGTGATCACCGGACCGGTGTGCCTGCCGACGGCGCGGGACAGCTCGATCCACTCTCCGAACGGAACGACCGGACCGACAGCGTCGTATGTGCCGATGGTCCCCGTCTCCGCGGCGTCGAGCAGCCAGGCGGTGAGGTCCCGCGCGTCGATCGCCTGTGTCGGCATGGCCGGTGCGTCGGGAACCAGCATCGGCCCTTGCGGGTCGCGTGCGGCACGGGCCACCCAGTAGCCGGAGCGTCCGCTGTGATCCCCCGGGCCGCCGATCAGGCCGGCGCGTGCGATGAGAAGGCGGTCGCCCACAACGGCCGTCGACGCCCGTTCGCAAGCGACCTTCGCCTCGCCGTACAACGCGCGGTCGACCTCGCTCCGGTCGGTCGGAGCAAGCAGGGTCGCGGACTCGTCCGCGGCCAGCGTGGCATGGGAGGCATAGGCGCTGACGGAGGAGACATAAGCCCAGTGCCTGGCCCGGCCGCCCAGTGCGTCAAGCGCCTCACGAACGAACCCTGGCTGCCATGACACCTCGATGACCGCATCCCATTCGCGCTCGAGCAGGGGTGCATACGCCGAAGGATCGCGCCGGTCGGCGGCCACCAGCGTCGCTCCGCCCGAGACTTCTCCGCTTCCGCCGCGAGCCAGGCACGTCACCCGATGACCGCGCTCAATCGCCTGTCGCGACAGCTCCCGGCCCACCCACGCTGTTCCGCCCAGAACCAAGATCTCCATCCCGACACCCAAGCACCACGAACACGAGTACCCAGTGCGGGTTCGCCGACAGCGGACCCGGAGTAGCCGTCAACTAGCCGGCGGCCCCCCACGCACAGCACATCCGGCATGCCAAGCCCGACGCCGCCGACGTTGCGGCCGCTGACGTAGACGCCCCGCCGGATCGGCGTCGTCCCTGCAGAGCACATCGCGCAGCACTGCCTCGTAGCGATCACCCGCCGGCGGCCTCCGCAGCCCCATCCCCTGCCTGCGTTCGCCTCGTCAAAGCGTGTAGAGACTGCCGAAGCAGCGTGAAATGGTCTCACCCACGAGATGCCTCGCTCATCGCGCCTGAGGAAACCTTAAGTAAACCCATCATCGCAGGTCACAAGGCACCCCAACGTTCCACCCCACATCAACCAGACGTCAGGCCGGTGGATCGAGCTAAGGCGTCTCCGCGCGAAGCGTGTTCCATGTCTCCGCGTTCGTCCCGTCGCCCAGGACGTACGCCCCCGCCGCCGACCCGCACCCCACAGGCCGCGGTCATTCGGACCAGGGCTCATCGGGCGGGTCGGCGGTGGCGGCCGCGTCCCGCAGCGCGTCCAACAGGCCGCGCAGGGCCGGCTGTTCGAGGGCGGTCTCCCGGGCGGCGGCCGAGATCACCCGGACCGGCTCGGGGTTGCGGACCGGGCGCACGACGACACGGCGGTGCTGGTTGCGCAGCCCGAGCCGCGGCATCAGACCGACGCCGAGACCGGCCGCGACGAAGCCCTGCGCGGTGGCGCAGTCCTCGCTCTGGATGACGAAGTCGGGGCTGAAGCCGGCCGCCGCGCAGGAGTCGATGACGGGTTCGAGGCAGGGGCCGGGGGGCTCGCTGCCGACCCACTGCTCACCGGACAACTCGTGCAGGTCGATCACCTCCTTGCCGGCGAGCGGATGGCCGAGGGGCAGTACGGCCGCGTACGGATCGTCGAGGAGGTGGACGAGCCGGAAGCCGTGGCCTGTGCGCTCCTGCGCCTGGACCACCACGGCCAGGTCGGCCCGGCCCCGCGCCACCTCCTGGAGCGGGTCCTCCGGGTCGGTGAGTTCGAGGTCGACTCCGACGCCGGGGTGCTCGGCGCGGAGTCTGGCCAGGGCGGGCGCCACCAGCGTGGAGCCGGCCGTGGCGAAGTAGCGGACCGACAGCCGGCCGGTGCGTCCGGCGCGGAGGTCGGCGAGCGCGGTCTCCGCCTGGGCGACCGCCGAGCCGATCAGCGCCGCGTGCTCGGTGAGCAGCAGCCCGGCCGCCGTGGGGCGCACCCCGCGGCCGACCCGCTCGAGCAGCGCCGTACCTGCCTGTTTCTCCAGCGCCGCCACCTGTTGGCTGACGGCGGACGGGGTGTAGCCCAAGTGGGCCGCGGCGGCGGTGACCGTGCCGCTGGTGACCACCGCGCGCAGGACCTGCAGTCGCCTCACATCAAGCATGTAGCTCAGCTTAACAGTATGAGTAGAACCATTTGCTTGTCCTCAAAACGTGGCTGAGGCACCTTCAGGACAGGGACGAGAAAACCACCGAACGAGAAAACGAGAATGGGGAGACGCCATGACAGACAACAGCGGTACGCGGGGTCTGTGGGGTGGATTGCGGGTGGCCGTGCTCGCCCTGCTGTGGGGCTCGACCTTCCTCTGGACCGAGCTGGCGCTGCGCGGGCTCTCCCCGCTCCAGGTCACGCTCGCACGCTGTGTCCTCGGTGCGCTCGTCCTCGTCGCCGCCTGCTCTACGACGGGGCACCGGCTGCCGAGGGGCGTCGCCGCCTGGCGGCACATTGTCGTCGCGGCCTTCTTCTGCAACGCCCTGCCATTCGCCCTGTTCAGCATGGGCCAGCAGACCGTCGACTCCGGGCTCGCGGGCGTCCTGAACGCCACGACCCCGCTCTGGTCGATCGCCCTTGGTCTCGCCCTCGGCTCGGAGCGCGGGCTGCGGCCCGTACGGCTGGCGGGTCTTCTGCTCGGCTTCACCGGCACGATCGTCATCTTCGCCCCCTGGCAGACGACCGGGGCCACCGGCTGGGGCGCCCTCGCGATCCTGGGCGCCGCCGCCAGCTACGCCGTCGCGTTCACGTACATGGGCCGCACCCTGGTCCGCCGGGGCACACCCACGATCTCGCTCTCCGCCGCCCAGCTCGTCGCCGCGAGCGGACTGACCGCGCTCGCGGTGCCGATCGGCGGCCTGGAGTCGATCGACCCCGGCCCAACGGTCCTGGTCGCGGCGGTCGTCCTCAGCGTCTTCTGCACCGCGATCACCTTCCACCTCACCTACCGGATCATCAACGACGAGGGCGCGACCAACGCCGCCGTGGTCGGCTATCTGCTGCCGGTGGTGTCCGTGCTGCTGGGGGCGGTCGTCCTGGGCGAGGACCTGAGCGTCCGAGTGGTGCTGGGAATGGCCGTGGTGCTGGTGGGTGTGAGGATGACCCGGAGGCAGGGGGCGGCTGCGGAAGCTGTGGCTGCTGCCGAAGAACCGGCCGTCGAGGAGTCGGCCACCCCCGGGCTCGCCCCGGACCTCCGCTCGGTCGACGCCGAGCCCACCCCGGAAGACCGCCCGGCCGCGGCCGCGCGCCCCCTTCCGGAGAAGACCCGGTGACCTTGGGCGCGCCCGAGCCCCGGCTGTGGTCGGCGCACCGCGCGCTGACCGAGAAGGCGGCCTTCACCAACCTCACCCATGAAGACGATGAAGTCGACGTGCGAGCGCCCGGGCGGCTCCGGCGTGTGGCTAGAGCACCGCGGTCGGATCGAGGGAGGCGAGCGCCTCAAGGATTCCGGGTGAGTTGGCGACGCTCTCCGCCACAGCCTCGCCGGGGCGCGAGTGATCCGATCAGTCGGTCGAGGCAGGCGCCGCCCGGTCCTCGCTGTGCCGGCCCGCTGCTTTGGCGGAACGCCTCCGCGTGTCGAGGACCGATCCCAGCCATCCGAGGAGGAAACCCAGGGGAATGCACACCAAGCCGGGGTTGCGCATGGGGAAGATCGCGAAGTCGGCGTCGGGCAGCAAGGCGGCCGGATGGCCGGACACAGCGGGGGACAGCGTCATGAGGAGCAGCACGGTCAGCAGGCCTCCGTACAGGCTCCAGGTTGCCCCTCGGGTAGTGAAGCCCCGCCACCACAGGTTGTAGAGGATGGTGGGCAGGATCGCGGAGGCCGCGATGGCGAAAGCGAGTTCCACCAGGAAGGACAGGTTGAGGTCCTGGGCGAACATGGACAGGGTGATGGCGCCGGCGCCGATCAGCAGGACCGCCCCTCGGGCCACGGCGAGTTCCTCCTGCTCCGAAGCCTTGCCCTGCCTGATCGTCGCCCCGTAGATGTCGTGGGCCAGTGAGGCCGCCGCGGTGAGGATGAGGCCGGTCACGACCGCCATGATCGTGATGAAAGCCAGGCAGGACACGGCGGTGAGCGTAAGCGAGCCGCCGATGGAGTCGGCCAGTAGGAGTACGGCGGTCTTGCCGGAGGGACTGTCCGAGGCGATGGCCTGTGTGCCGAGCAGGCCGGCCGCGCCGAGCCCGATCACCACGGCCGCCATGGAGAAGCAGATCATCAGAAGGCTGCTGAACTGTATCGATCGCCTTGCTTCGCGTGCTGTGGCCACGGTGCCGATCCGCATCAGCACATGGGGCAGACCGGCGGATCCGAGCACCCTGGTGAGCTCCAGGCCCAGCGCATCCAGTGCACTGGCGCCTTCGTCTGCGTGCGCGCCGGGCCGCAGGAAGTCGTCGCCGAGTGCGCTGTGGTCCGCTGCGGCACTCAACAGGGCTGCCGGGTTCCAGCCGAAGCGCGAGAGCACCGCGAGCGCCAGGACGGCACCGCCCGCCAGGAGCAGCACGGCTTTGACGCACTGCACCGCGGTTGCCGCCCGCATGCCGCCGCCGACTGCGGAGAGAATCATCAACGTCCCCAGACAGGCGACGAGGGCCCTCTGTGCGGCCGCCCCGTCTAGGCCGAGGATGGGCGCTGCGAGCGTCCCGGCGCCGACGAGCTGCGCAATCAGGTACACCAGCGAGATGAGCAGGGCAACCACGCCGGCGGCCATGTGCGTGGGCCGCGGGCTCAGACGGCGGGCGAGAGAGTCGCCGACGGTGAATCGCGCCGAACCGTGGTAGGCATCGGTGATCACGACCAGGAGCACGATCCAGGCGGCTGAGGAGGCCAGCACGTACAGGATGCCGTCGTAGCCTCTCAGCGAGACCAGACCCGGGTTGCTCAGCATCCCGGCGGCGGACATGTAAATGCCGAAGATGGCCAGCCCGTTGCCGACCCATGACAGCCGTCGATGGCCGAGGTAGAAGTTGCTCAGGGTGTCACGGCCAACGGCAGCGAGGCAGAGGAACAGTGTGCTTGCGCCGAAGGCAGCGAAGATCGTGAAGACCGGGAAGGTGTCGCTGTAGGAAGCCTGGGTGATCAACGGTCGCTCTCCGGGTGCGCGAGGCAGGACGGAACGTGCTCGGTCAGCGGATCGATCGTGGCCTGGGCGTACGGCCCGTACCACACAGCGGCCCCGGCCGTGACGGCAAGCTGCACCAGCAGGAGGCCGAAGCCGACGTTGAAGGGGCCGGCGATCGGCAGGGCCAGCAGATCTCCGGCCTGCCTGGCCAGGACCGCGATGGCCAGGTGGACGCCGAGCACCGTGACGGTGACGCGCACCGGCAGCCGCCGTGCCGCGCGCAACTGCCGCACCGCTGGATCCGGCCGGCGGCTGGGGAAGGCGGCAGCAGCGGGTGAGGACGCAGGGCCGACCGCCCACGGCGAGGGCGTCCTCCCCGTCTGCTGCTCGTCCTGTGCCAGAACGGCCGCCATGCGCAGGGCCCAGAGTCTTCGCTCCTTCGAGTCCTGATCGCCCGCGTCGGCCGCACGCTGGGTCGCCCCGTACCGGGGCCAGAGCGATTCGGACGGATGAAGGCCCGCGTAGCTCTGGGCGATGGCCTGCCTCAGCTCCGCGGGGGTGTACGACGAGCCGTGGCGGAGTCCGCTGAGGTAGAGGGCGGCGACGGTCGAGTCGTGTTCGGGGGACGGGCCGTGGGAGTGCACCGAGTCTCCTTCGGACGGGAGGACAGACGGAGGGAACGGCCGCACGGATCCAGCTGTGCGGAAATGCCCCGGAGCGCGATCAGCGCAGGTCACGTAGGGCAGGAGAACGTAGCCGGGTTCCCCCGGCAGCGCGTCCGTGAGGCATAGCCGTGCCGGGCGAATGCGGCAGGAAGGGGCCGAACCGCAACGATCAGACCTACTTGCGTACGTTGCCTTGCGTATGGGATGTACCGTCACAGAGGGTCAGATTTGATCCGCCGTCAGGGGTCGCGATTCACCGTCGCCGAGAAGCCGACATGGGGTCGCCGGGTGGATGTTGTGACCCCTCCTGGCATGTCCTCCTTCGCCGGGAGTGCGTTGTTGCGGCGGACGGACGAGAGGAAGGATGCCGCGATCAGGACGACGCCGATCAGGCCGGTGATGATCTCGCTGATCTGGTGCTGGATGGTGATCAGCAGGATCGCGGCGAGGGCGCCGATGGCGTAGTGGGCGCCGTGCTCCAGGTAGACGTAGTCGTCGAGGGTGCCCTGGCGGACCAGGTAGACCGTGAGGGAGCGGACGTACATCGCGCCGAGGCCGAGGCCGAGCGCCATCCAGAAGAGTTGGTTGGTGATGGCGAAGGCGCCGATCACGCCGTCGAGGGAGAAAGAGGCGTCGAGGACCTCCAGGTAGAGGAAGAGGAAGAACGCGGCCTTGCCGGCGAGGGCGACCGCCGAGACCGGTCTGCCTTCGGCCCTGGCCTTCTCCTCCTCGTGCTCGTGCTCCTCCTCTTCTTCTTCGAGCTTGTCCTCGAAGTACCCGGAGAGACCGCCGACCACGAGGTAGGTGATCAGACCCGCGACACCGGAGAGCAGCACCGTGGCCGACTTGTCCGCGTGCCCCGTGCTGACGTGCGCATGGGTGGCGAAGGTCATCGCGGAGACCATCAGGACGATGAGCGCGACGCAGACCGAGAGCATGTCGATCTTGCCGAGTTTGGCCAGCGGCCGCTCCAGCCAGGCCAACCACTTGATGTCCCGGTCCTCGAAGATGAAGTCGAGGAAGATCATCAGCAGGAACATGCCCCCGAAGGCGGCGATCGCCGGGTGTGCGTCGGTGACCAGGTCCTCGTAGCGGTCCGGCTCGTCGAGGGCGAGCTGCACCGCCTCGATGGGCCCGACTTTGGCACTGATGGCGACGATCACGACCGGGAAGACCAGCCGCATGCCGAACACCGCGATCAGAATGCCGACGGTGAGGAAGATCTTCTGCCAGAAGGCGTTCATCTTCTTCAGAATTCCGGCGTTGACGACCGCGTTGTCGAAGGACAGCGAGATTTCCAGGACCGACAGGATCAGTACGATCCCGAAGGCCTCCCAGCCCCACTGCCATGCCGCGAAGGCAAGCCCGGCCGCCGTGACGGCGAACGACCAGCCGAATGTCCTCAAGATCATCTTCATCCCGGCTTTGAGGAAACTGTTCCGTGATACGTGCAGAACCCGGCGATCGCCGGCGTTACGACGCCAACCGGTCAAGGTCTGCGGTCGGCGGCGCGGGCGCCACCTCGAACCAGACGACCTTGCCTGTGGCGGTGCGTGTGCTGCCCCAGCTCGCCGCCAACGACGCGACCAGCACCAGCCCCCGGCCGCTCTCGGCGTACAGCTCGTGACGACGCGGTGTGGGCAGCCCGGCCACCGTGTCGGTCACCTCCACCCGCAGCCGGACCCCCGTCCAGCGCACCGTCACCGAGCACGGTCCGGTGGTGTGACTCACCGCGTTGGCGATCACCTCGCTCGAGAGCAGCCCTAGGTCGTCCTGCGTCTCGTCCGCCAGCGGGAGATTCCAGTCGCGGACCACCGCCAGGAGCAACCGACGGGCCTTGGGCACGGTCGCCGGGTCCTCCGGGGAGACGCGGAAGCTGTGGAACAGTGACTGTCCGGGGATGTGCGTCATGATCATTCCTTGGTGGGCGGCCCGCTCATACAGGGGCGGGAGAAGGCCGCCGTGCCTCGTGGAGGGAGGACCGGTCGGTCCTCCGGCCGTACGGGGAGGCTCTGATCCCCCTCGGCGGCGCCGGAGTGCCCGGCGGTTGGGGGCCGGTCCCGTGGCGTCCACGGATGTGGACCGACCCCTGCACGCGAGGCAGGCTCAGGACTTCTGGGCCAGCGCCTTCAGGGCGTTCTCCGCGCCGGCGTTCAGCGGGACGGGCGAGACGGCCTGCGCCTGGGCGAGTTCGATCTCGGTCGCGGCCGCGTTCACCTTCTCCAGTTCGCTCTTCTTCTCGTAGATCAGGTTGACGATGTCCGCGGCCAGATCCGGGTCGAAGCCCTTCTTCACGAGCAGCACGTTCGCTACCACGATCGTCGGCACGTCCTTGGACTGGTTGTATACGGACGCCGGGATGGAGCCCTTCTGGTAGACGTCGCCGTACTCCTGGTTCAAAGCGGGCAACTGCGGGGTGACGTCGAGGAGGCGGACGTCCTTCTTGAGGCTGGTCGTGAGGTCGGTGATGCCGCCGCTGGGCAGTCCGCCGGACCAGAACAGCGCGTCGATCGTGCTGTCCTTCATGGCGTCCACGGACTCGGGCAGAGCGAGGCGCTCAGCCGTCACGTCCTTGGCCGGGTCCAGCCCGGCGGCCTCGAGCAGACGGTTGGCGATCACTTCCGTGCCGGAAGCGGGCGCCCCGGTGGACACTCTCTTTCCTTTCATGTCCTTGAGGGACTTGATGCCCGAGTCGGCCCGGACCAGGACTTGGGTGTAGTTCGAGTAGAGCCGGGTCAGGGCCTCGACCTCCTGGGGCGCGTCGAACCCCTCCTTGCCCTCGACGGCGTCACCGGCGGTGTCCATCAGGGAGAACGCGATGTCGTAGGTGCCGGCCCCGAGGCCCTGGATGTTCTGCACCGACGCTCCGGTGGAGGTGGCGGTGGCCCGGTAGCCGTCGATGTTGCTGGAGATCAGCTCCGCGAGGCCACCACCGATCTGGTAGTAGACGCCGGTGGTGGCGCCGGTCGCGATCGTGAGCCGGCCGTTCTTTCCGCCGCTCGCGCCCGTGTTTTCGCTCTGCTTCCCGCCGCCGCAGGCGGTGGCGGCCAAAGCGGTGACCAGGGCGGCGACGGCGAGGCGTGTGGCACGCATCCGGTGCTTCATGAGGGGAGGTGTCCTTCCATGATGGTTTCCGCCGGTCGGTTCTCACCGGTGGTGGGAACCGCGGGGGTCTGCTGCCTGCGGCGTACGAGATGGATGCCGAGGGCGAGTACGAGCGCCACGACACCTGCGGTGATCGCGACGGGTTCGAGGTAGAGGAGGCAGAGCGCGGCGACAGCGCACAGCGCGCGCTCCACACGCCCGGCCGGACCGAGCAGCCACCCTCCGGTGGCCGCGGCCAGCGCGGCGACCGCCAGGGCCGAGACCAAGGTGGTCCATGCGATGCCCACCAGGCTTCCCGTGCCGAGCAGTTGGGAGCCGTTGTCGGTCAGGACGAAGGCGAACGGCACCAGGAACGCGGGCAGTGAGTACTTCCAGGTCGCCACCATGGTGCGCATCGGGTTGCCCCCGGTGATGGCGGCGGCGGCCGCCGCCGCTAGCGCCGTCGGAGGGCTCACCTCGGACAGAACGGCGTAGTAGAAGATGAACATGTACGCCTCGTGGGTGGCGACCCCCAGCGAGAGCAGGGCCGGCCCGATAATCACCGCGGCGATGATGAAGGAAGCGGTGACCGGGACGGCGAGCCCCAGGATGGACACCGCGACCGCCGCGAAGAGGACCGTGAGGACCAGTACCACGGTCTTGTCGTCGCCGAAGAGTCCTGCCGCGTCGACGATCACCGAGGCCAGGCTCAGGCCGAGCCCCGTCTGGGTGACGACGGCCACGATGATGCCCGCCGCGGCGCAGGTGGCGACCACCGGCAGCACCGACCGACAGCCCTCGGCGAGGGCCGCGTACAGCCGCGGCGGCGTCATCCGGTGCTCGGGGTCGAGGAACGAGAGCAGGAACTGCAGGGCCGTCGCGTAGACAACCGCCTTGAAGGGGGGCAGTCCCGCAGCCATGAAGCCGACAATCATGAAGAGGGGAAGGAAGTGGTAGCCGAACCGGCCGAGCAGCCTCAGCGCCGACATGCCCTGCTCCCCGACCACAGGCTGCGTCTGGTGCTTTCGGGCGTCGATCTCAACCGCGAGGAGGATGCCCAGGTAGTACAGGAGGGTGGGCACCAGGGCGTACAGCAGGACGGTGAGGTAACTCTCCCGCAGGTACTCGGCGATGATGAACGCTGCCGCGCCCAGGGTGGGCGGGGAGAGGATCGCGCCGATGCCTGCCGCCGCGAGCACGCCGCCGCCCTGTTCCTTGCCGTAGCCGGCCCGGCGCAGCACGGGCCAGGCGACCGATCCGAGGCTGACCGCGGTCGCGGTGCCGGACCCGGAGACAGTGCCGAGCAGGAAGCCGGCGGCGGTCACCGTGCGACCGGGGGCGCTGCGGGAGCCGCGGAAGGCCGCGAAGGACAGGTCGATGAAGAACTTGCCGGCACCGGAGATGTCGAGGACCGCACCGAAGATGGTGAACAGCACGATGTACGTGCCGGCCACGTTCAGCGGGACGCCGTACACCCCGTCGGTGCCCATGAAGAAGTGGGCCGCGATCGCGTCGATGTCGAACCCGCCGTGCGCCAGTGACCAGTTGTACGGCAGCAGCCCGCCGTAGTAGGCGTAGAGCAGGAAGGCCCCACAGAAGGCGGGCAGGACCCAGCCGGTGGTGCGGCGGCACGCCTCCAGGACGAGCACGATGAGGACGAGCCCGGCCAGCACGTCGAGGGAGGTGGGCAGTTGCCGTCGCTCGATGAAAGGGTCGAACTCCAGCAGCGGGTAGACGCACACGGCGAGCGCGGCCGCGGCAAGCAGCCAGTCGAACCAGCCGGGGTCGTCGCGCCGTGCGGGTTTGCCGGTCTTCTTGTGGGCGGAGGCGCCGTGCCGCCAGGAAAGCAGCACCGCCGGTACCCGCACCGTTCCGCGGTAGGTCAGGAAGACCAGCGGCAGCGTGGCGGCGAGGAAGATCGTCAGGTAGTACTGGCTGCCCTTGACCAGCGGGAAGAAGATCGCGTAGAGCACGAAGACCGACAGGGCCGCGCACGCCAGGAACACCGGCCCGGCCACCCGCGGGGAGAGTTTCCGGGCCGGCCGTTCCTGGTCGAACTCGGCCACGAGTTCCTCAGCGGTTCGCTGCCGCGGCTCGGACGGCGCCGTTGCCATGCTCATCTCGGCCATCTCCTGGGGCTAGGTGCTTCGCTTTACCCCTGACCGTGGCAGCCGTTACAAGCAGGCAACAGGGAACGCCTGCGGTCTTAACTTAGGTTTAGGGTTGGGTGACGGGGATCACTTCTACGCTCGTCCCGACGGCCGAGACCCGCGCTGCCCCTGGCCTTCGCGTCCTGGCAGGGCTCGGGGTCCGCGCATGAGAAACCGGGAGGCTGGGTTGCGGATACTCCTTGTCGAGGACGACAACCGGGTCGCCGACGCCCTGGCGGGCGCGCTGCGGCGCAACGGGTACGAGGTGCGGCGCGCGGCCAACGCCGCCGACGCGCTGGCCGCGCCCGCCGTCGATCTGGTCCTGCTGGACCTGGGCCTGCCGGACCGGGACGGCATCGAGGTGTGCCGGGAGCTGCGTGCCCGGGGTGGGGTCCCGGTGATCGCGGTGACCGCGCGGGGAGGCGAACCCGACCGGGTACGGGGGCTGCGCAGCGGCGCCGATGACTATGTGGTGAAGCCCTTCGGTACCGCGGAGCTGCTCGCCCGTATCGAGGCGGTGCTCCGGCGCAGCATGAGCCAGCGCGCCCATGAGCACCGGCTCGTCACCGTCGGCGGCCTTGAGATCGACCTCGGGCGGCGCGCGGTCACCCTGGACGGGCAGCCGGTTCCCCTTACCCGCAAGGAATTCGAAGTGCTGGCCGTGCTGGTGCGCGCCGACGGTGCCGCCGTGCCCCGGGACCGCATCGTCGTCGAGGTGTGGCAGACGACGTACGACGGAATGTCGCGCACGCTCGACGTGCATGTGGCCACCCTGCGCGGCAAGTTGGGGCGGGCGGGATGTGTGGTGCGGACAGTGCGCGGCTTCGGCTACCGCCTCGCGACCGCCGACGGG
Organism: Streptomyces sp. NPDC019890; assembly: GCF_044903445.1. Lineage (NCBI taxonomy): Bacteria > Bacillati > Actinomycetota > Actinomycetes > Kitasatosporales > Streptomycetaceae > Streptomyces > Streptomyces sp. NPDC019890. The sequence goes on from NZ_JBJDQK010000002.1 coordinate 221,593, forward strand.
GTGGCCCCGGACACGGTTCCGGCTGCGCCCCTGGCCCCGGACACCGCCCCCGCCCCGAACTCGGACGGCCCGATCCCTGCCTCGCTGCCCACGGCGGCCGACGCCTGAGCGCGCTGATCACCGATGCGCCGCCGACTCCTTGTCATCGTCTTCGCCCTGGTCGCGGGCCTCATCGTGGCGCTCAGCCTGCCCTTGGTGCGGGCCACCGCGGAGCGTACGGTCCAGACCTCGTTCATCGGCCGGGTCGAGGACGGCGCCTGGTTCGCCGACATGGCGGCCACCGCCCTCGAGTCGGGACGGACGGGCCGCCTCGCCGCCGCCGCCGACCGTTACACGGACCTGTACGACTCGCGGGTGGCCGTCGTCGACGCGGACAGCGAGATCGTCGTCGCCCCCCGCCCCCTCGACCTGAAGGAGCCGCAGGTGCGGTCGGCGCTGCTGAGAGCTCTTGCCGACCGGCCCGCGCAGCAGCCCAGCGTGGTCTGGCCGTGGGACGATCGCCCGTTCGTCCTGGCCGAGCCGGTCAAGCGCGACGGCCGGGTGCTCGGCGCCGTACTCATCGTCTCGCCCACCGACCGGGCCCGCTCCGAGGTCACCGACCACGTGACCCTCGTCGGCCTGGGCAGCCTCGCCGCACTTGCCGCCGTGGTCATCGCGGTCGCGGCCCCGGTCGTCCGCTGGGTGCTGCGCCCGGTCCACGAACTGGACCGCGCCACGCACGAGGTCGCCCTCGGGCGGCTGAAGACCAGGGTCTCGGAACGCGCGGGCGCCCCGGAGCTGCGCCGCCTCGCCAACAGCTTCAACGTGATGGCGGACAGCATGCACGCCTCGCAGGAGCAGCAGCGCGCGTTCGTGGCGCAGGCCTCCCACCAGCTACGCAATCCGCTGACCGCACTCCGGCTGCGGGTGGAGAACCTCGAGGAGTTCGTGAACGACCCACGTGGCCTGCACGAACTCCACTTCGCCGTGGAGGAGGCCGACCGGTTCGGCGAGATACTCGACGGGCTGCTGCGCATGGCCAGGGCCGAGGCGTCCGAGGCGGAACGCCGGCCCGTCGACGTCTCGGCCGTGGTCGTCCACCGGGTCGACGCCTGGCGGACGGCCTACGAGGCCGAGGGCGTCCGGCTCACGCTGCGGGTTCCTGACGGCGTACGCGCACTGTCCCTGCCCGACTGCCTCGACCACGCTCTGGACACCCTGCTCGACAACGCGCTCAAGTTCGGCGACGGCACCCCGGTGGACGTCTCGGTCACCCGTCCCCCGGGCGGCGACGGTGCCGGTGCACAGCATGGGCAGGACGACGGCGTGGTGGAGGTGACCGTGCGCGACGGTGGCTCCGGTCTGACCGCCGAGGAACTGGCACGGGCAGGCGGGAGGTTCTGGCGCAGCACACGCCACCAGAACGTCCGGGGCACGGGACTCGGCCTCGCCCTCACCCGCATGGTGGTGGAGGCGGGCGGCGGCGAACTTCGCCTGGCGGCGGCAAAACCGCACGGACTCGCGGCCACCCTACGGTTGCCCAGTGCTCCCACACCCCCGGGCGCGGCACGCTGACCGGAACGTCGGCCGGTGTCAGGGGTGCGACTCGCGGAACCAGCGCGCCGCGCCGGGGTGCAGGTCCAGCGGGTCAGTGGCGATCGCCGTACGACGGTCCAGCCGGCGGGCCTCCGGGTGAGCGCGGATGAGCTGGGACTGCCCCTCGAACAGCAGCCGGGTCAGCCAGTAAGCCTCCGCGTCCGGCATGTCCCGCCGCACCACCAGAAAGTTCGGCACGCTCACCGTGGTCACCGCGCTCTGCGGCCCGTAGACGACAGCAGGCACGGTGGTCTCCGTGTAGAGCTCGCCATAGGACCGGGTGAGATCGTCGACCACATCGCCGAGGCCGACGAGGCGGATGGGCATCGTCCGGCGGAGCTCGGTGATCGCCGCGGTGGGCAGGCCGCCGCTCCAGAAGAAGGCGTCGATCCGCCCGGCGGCCAGGGCGCCCGTGGACTCCCGCACATCGAGGCGCTGCGCGCTCACATCTTTGCCCGGAGAAAGCCCCGCGACCTTCAGGATGCGTTCGGCCTGCAGCGCGGTGCCCGAGCCCACGGCGCCCACGGAGACCCGCCGCCCGCGCAGCTCCCGCAGACTGCGTACGGGGCTGTCCGCGGGGACCACGAGTTGCACGTAGTTGTCGTAGAGCGCGGCGAGCGCCACCACGGGTACCCGCCCCTTGAACGGCGCCCGCCCGGCGATGGCGTCCGCGGCGCTGTCGGCGAGCGTGAGGGCCACCTGCGCCTCGCCCGTGCCCAGCCGGCGCAGGTTGTCGACACTGCCCCCGGTGTGCAGGACGTGGGCGGACACGTCGGGCAGCCGACGCTCGATGAGATCGGCGTATCCGGCCCCGTACTCCGCATAGACGCCGCCCCGGTTGCCTGTGGCCACGCTGATCTCACCGGACGGCCGCGGCGGCTCATCGCTTCCGGTGCACCCAGCGAGCAGCATCACCATCAGGGCAATGGAGGCGACGAGCAGGCGTGCCACCGGCATGGGGGCCTCCTTGGACACGGCGAACCGGGCTCTGACCGACGGGGACGGACCACAGACCTCCGACGGGCCCAGCAATCAGCCTAACGGGCATGGAACGGGTGGCTTCATCCTCGGCGGAGGGCGAATCAGCGTCATGACTTACTACTGCGCTGATGCGCTTTTGCGCCGGCTGACTGGCCGCGGCGAAAGCTCCGGGCCAGGGAACGGAGCGGGTGAGAAGGGGTACGTCAGGGGTTCCTCGTGCTGCCGCTGAGGGGGTGATTCAGCAGTGCGTCTGAGCTCGTCTGCCATACGCCGCGCCCACGACCGCCGCGCGGCGGACGTGGCGGACGTGGCGGACGTGGCGGACGTGGCGGTTGCCGTGGTGCCCAGCAGGCATTCGATGTAGACGGTCATGAGAGCGCCCGGTTCGTCCACAGCGGCGTAGGTCTCGGCGACGGCCTGGTCGAGCTCGGCGTCGGAGTGCAGCGATTCGTGGTCGAGGCCGCTGAGACAGAGGGCCGCTGCTGTGCTGGCATCCTGTGACAGCACAGAGGGAAGCCCGAGACCCCGGCCCGGCGGCTGGCTGCTCTGCTGGGGTCGTGCGGTGGTGAGTGGTCTGGAACGACCCGAGTTCGTGAGGCAGGTCGCGCAGCGGCGAGGAAGGTGCGGTACTTCCACGCGATGGCATTCAACAGTCCACCGACGGTCGGCCCATCGTCGTCCACGGGCCGGATCGGCCGGAACCCAGCCGTCTCCGCGCGAACGGAAGTGATTCCCACGGGCCGTTTCCCTGACACTCAGCACGGGCCGCTGCGGCGGCCCAGCGATCCAGACGTTGTCGGAATTTCGGTCGCCCGTCGCCCCACCGCGCCGCACCGGAGCGGGGTAGGCGACGATCCCCAGGGAGCCACTTCCGATTACCTGCGTCCTGCCAGCGTCCCGAATTCAGCGTCCAGCCGCTCGCACAGGCCACCTGCAGCGGCTCGCCCCGGCGGTGGGCAAACACGTCTGTACAGGTCAGAGCAGTTCGAACTAACGCCGATGGTAACGGCGTTGAACTCGCGAGCAGCGGATTCAGTCCGTTGAGCCAAAGTCCTGAATCCGCACGCGTGATGAAACGTTTCTGCAGGTCAGAGACCTGCGCTGTGGGGCGGGTGGGACTCGAACCCACGGCCGACGGATTATGAGTCCTTTGGTGATCGTGACGGTCCTTGTTCGTCTTGCTCAGTCTGTGGAGTTCTTGCAGGTAAATGCGGGTGTGCAATGGCACCCCTTGTTGGTGCTCCTCGATCCGTGCAGATCTTTACGTCCCCTCACCGTCCCCTGGGCGTCCCCACGGGGCGCGTGCCCAGGCACGGTTGATCAGTCAGGCCAGGTCGGGACGTGGCCAACAAATCTCTGCGCAACGGAGAGCCATACCGACGAGAGAATCGTTGCGCACCACATGGCGTTGAAGCGGACCGAGGTCTGGACGAACTCTGATCGTCATCGGAACCCCCATTGATCAGTGCGAGAGAAATTGTCGGAGCGAGCATCGACTCGGCTTCTGACAACTCATGTACTGCGTGAGGAAAGCCACCCCCTCATAGCTCAGGCGGGGCGATCGTTCTGCCCGCAACCTATGGTGCGTCGAAGGAATCGAGGTGCTCGCGCAGCACGTCCTCGATCTCTGCAGTGTCACCTTCGGCCGGTAGGGGCCATGGGGTTTCCGCCCCGTTCGCCATGGCGAGGCTGCTCGCGAAGCGCACGAGTTGCGGTGCGGGAGCGAACGAGTCACGCAGCCATGTGGCGAAGACTGCGGCTTCGCCCGCGGTCACGTCGGTGAGGGTGATGTAGGCATAGGCGGGTTTGGGCATTGCGGCCGTGCCGTCGATCCAGACATCGGGGGCCAGCTCGATCTCGAAGTCGAGAACGGTCATGCCGTGGATGCCAGAGTTCCGGTACTCCACGGTGGCGTCAGGGAACGTCTGCCGCAGGGCCCGCTCCAGGGATTCGAGGGTGGCCTGCCAGGCACCGCCGTCGTCCTCGGGCGGGTAGAAGGCGAAGTTGGTTCGGATGTTCCGGTCAGCAGACACAGGTCTTCCTCGGTGTCAGGGTTCGTATCGAGTCGAGCCGGGGGTACCCGTCATGGCCATCATGGACTGCCAGTAGGCGGCATTGTCCTGGCCGTTCGTGACAATCTCGAGGCCGCGGATTTCGCGGTTCGCAGGATTGGCCATGGCCTGTTTGTATCGGACGAGTTCCTTCTCGTCACCTGCATACATGGCGTCGACGACGGGGTCCCACGCGATCTCTCCCTTGTTGTTCAATTTGACTGGCTTGGTCAGTGTCTCTTCGACGCGGTCGAGGGAGCGGAAGCTCTTCTTCTTGCAGTCCGGATCGCGCACGTGCTTTGCCTCGACGAGGTATCCATCGGCAGGCCGTATGCCGTCCACCATCAGACCCCGCTTCTTCCCTGCCAGTGGTACTTCCCGCTCGGGATAGCCCGCGATACGCAGCTGGTATGCGTTGTCCGGGTCGGTCGTCCCGCCACCGCCCGCAAATCCGCCGGGTCGCAGGGAGTTCATCCAGGTGCGGAACTGCTGATGCTCGGCTGCTGCGAGAAGGCGTGTGGTACCTGGTACCGGCGGAATGGGATCGGCGAAGGGAAGGGCCGGGTCGACGGGGTTGACCATGGGCAGCAGAGCCGGTGCCTGCCCGGTGTACGAGGCGAGCGTGAGTGGTACCGGGACGGGCACGCGTATGAGCGGTGGCAGGAATGGCACGCCGGGCAGGCCCGGGCTCCCGGGTGCATCAGGCTCGGGAAGCCTGACCCGGGCGGCCGACGTGTCGAGAGCGTGTGCCACCGAACCGAGGTCCCTGATCCAGGGATCCCCGAGGACTGCGTCGTGCAGTCCGCCGTCGTATCCGTTGGCGCCGAACATGGGCTGATCCCACGGCATGTCCACTTCGAACGGGTCGCTCTGGTGCTGCCGGATCTTCTCCTTGGCCGCATCGACATGCTCCGCGTACCGATCGCATGCCTTCGCAAGCTGTGTACAGGCGGCAACGAGATTGGTGACCAGCGGCTCGTCGTCCTGTGCTTTGGCCGGCGGACAGGTCATACCGACGGAGTACTTGACGTACGTCTGGAAGGCATCGGCCGCCTCGCCGGAGTGCGCCTTGCTCGCGGTCAGGGCATAGGTCTGGGCATCTTCCAGGAAACGCTGCATGAGTGAGCCGGCGTGCCGCCAGGAACCGGCGACATCGCGGATCTTCTCCGGTGAGCCGCGGAACCGATCGCTCCTTCCCGCCGGCGCGTACTGGTCGTACCAGGCTGTCTCGCCCACCACTTCGGGAAGTTCCTGGCCGAGGCCGAGGTAGTTCTCCGTACAGTCGGCGCCCGGATCACCCATGCCTGCTGTGAGGTCGGCCTGCTTCCCCAAGAACGCGGCAATCCGTCGACTCTCCTCGGCCATGAACTCACGAGCGTTGCGCATCAGTCCGCGGCTGGTTTCTCCGAGAATGTAGGAACTGAACCCCATCTGGTCCAGCGTCGTCGACGCCGCCGACACGTATACCTTGGCGAACGCACGGCCTGCATCGTCGTCTCCGGCCATCCCGTGCTGCCGCGCCAGCTCATAGCCCAGGGCAATGGCTGTGTCACGGGCCCCCCGCATCGAGTCGAGCAACCCCATCGAACCGCGGATCATTCCTTCCGCGATGAACTTGACGTCGGGCGCCAGTCCGCTCACCGTCCCGCCCTCCCCGTTGCAGACGTGAACGATCAACGTATCGCAGGCGGGAAGGCGTTGTCAGTGAGGGCTTGAGACAGTGGCCACCCCGACACTCCGGCAGCCCGCAGACCTGCCGCAGCGAGGTCAAGCAAGCCATAGGGGCTGGCTCGCCGACTGGGACGACGCCCTCAGCACTTGGCCCAGCAGCCGCGATCCGACAAAACGTCCTGGAGATGCCCGCGCCCGATTGCGGCTATCGGGGCAGGGTTGGTCGGGCCTGTTCCGCAATCTCCAGCGCCAGAGCCCGTCCGCCCGGTGATCGTGCTCGAAGCCGGGGCCGAGGGGTCCCACCGGCCGGGGCCACGGCAGACGCTCGCCACCTATTCGGGCTAATTGAGCACGGAACGCTGTCGCGGTGTTCGAATGCGTGATATTTCCGGAACTCCCTTTGTGTGTCTGCCCGTTCGGTGATTGGCGGCGCGTCGTGGGCTTGTCGTGCGGAGCCTGTCTGTGGCCTTGCCCAGGGGTGGGGCAGCGGGGGAAGGTTTCGGCTCGGGCTTCGGGCCGAGAGGAGAGCGGGGGCGGGGATGGGGCGCAAGCATCTGGTGTACGTGCTGCCCGGTATTGGTGGCAGCGTGCTGGAGCGGCCGGCGGTGGGCAAGAAGTCCGCCGAGACAGTGTGGGATGCGGGGTTCGGCGACATTGCCGGTCTGCTGTTGCGACCGGGCCGGCTGGCGGTGGACGAGCCTTTGCGACCGGTCGGGCTGATCCGATCGAAGCGGTTACTGCCCGGGTGGACCGTTGTCCCGGGCTATGAGCGCCAGAGGGCGGCCCTTCAGGCCTTGCCCGGGGTGGTGATGGACACAGGGCATCCCGATCACCGCAACCCGAACGCGAACGTGGTCCTGTTCCCCTACGACTTCCGTCTCAGCGTTGCGGATGAGCCACACCCTGGATGCGCTAGCGACCAGCGAACTCATCGTCGAGAGCTACCGCCGCTATTTGCGCTCGCTGTTGCCTGTCCGTGAGCCCGCATTGACGTCGCCGCTCGCCGTGTGTGCCCCCCGGCCGGCGCAGGCACCGAGCACAAGACGAACGACTGCACCTCCAGCACACGTGTCCACGCACGCTGGTACCACGCCAAAGACTGCCGACCCGGGGACGGCGAGCCGCAGCACCTTGGCAGAGGCCGAACGGCGCCCCGCAGGCGTGCATGACGAGGCGAGGCTGATGCCGCCAGAGATGCAGGCCCCCTTGATCCAATCAGCCTCGTCCCAAGGGCGACAGCTACGACGTCGTCCACCTCAAATCGCATTCCGCCAATGGGCTCAGCGACCACGACCGGCAGGTCGGTCGGGTCCGCCTGCCTTGACCTGAAGGGCTGCGGTCTGGGATGCGGCCACTCCGTGGCGGATGCATCCCGAGAAGGGCCGCATCAATCCTTAGGGGCCCCATCCGCGTGCTCTTTTCGCGAATCGGCGGAATCCGAGCACTTGCAGGCCTCGTTCAGACTGAGCCTGACGTCGTTGGTGCCGGCCTCGCAGAGCCAGCCGTCGACGTTTGCCGCCGGAGTTGTTCGCCCCGCTGTAGCTCCGCGACCTGCACATGCCGCCGCGGGCCAGACGGACGCTGATGTCCGCCCAGCATGACCGCTTGAGGGGGCCTGCGTTCGCCGCGTCCTCGGATACGAGGGAGCCGCGGAGACCAGCTCTGAGAACTGGTAGCGGCAGGCGTCGGTGATCGGCAGAGGGCGGTTCACGCCGCCCGCCCTGCAGGACCAGCCTGACGGGCTGCCGCCGTCCTGGACCGACGTGGCTTCGGCGTGCCCCGAGACAGTGAAGGTGCGGCCGTAGCCGTTGAAGTTGATCGCGCTGAGGTAGGTGGACGTGGCGGAGGCGTCGGCTCTCGCCGGGACTATGGCCAGGCCGATGAGGGCGAACACGCTCACCAGCAGCGCGGCCAGCTGGCTGCGCAGGGATCGGGACATGACCTGCGTCTCTCGTGCGCATTGTGATGCCGATGCGCACCATCACGCTCGCAACCCCCACTGGACGGCGATTGGACAGGCATTGAACGGCTGGCGGCTGCAATGGCGGCTGTGCGGCACTGGGCCGGAATGGGCCTTCCGGATATGCCGCTGATGAGGGAAGGGTGAGGGAGGCGTGGAACAGCGAGGCGGGGGGCTCATGCGCATTCAGGTACTCGGGCCGGTCTGTGTCTGGCGGGACGGCACACGCCTCGACCTCGGCTCGCCGCAGCGCCGTGCAATTCTCGCCCTGCTGGCCGTGTCCCGTGGACAGCAGCTGCCGTTCTCCGGGCTCGCGGACGCCTTGTGGGGCGAGCGGCCCCCGGCGAGCGCGTCGAACGTCATCCAGACGCACATCAAGCACTTGCGCCGGCTGTTGGAGCCGGGGCGGCCGCCGCGCGCCCCCAGCGCGGTGCTGCCCCGGCTCGGCGACGGCTACGCGCTGCGCGTTCCGTACGACGTCATCGATCTGCTGCGCTTCCGGGCCCTGGTCGCCGCGGCGGAGACCGCACGGCGGGATGGCGGCCAGGAGCGGGCCGCGGCGCTGCTGGCCGACGCCCTCGGGCTGTGGCAGCAGCCGCCCCTCGCCGACCTGCCGTTCCTCGCCGCCAACCTGATGGTCGTCGCGCTGGCCGGGGAGCGTCGTGGCGTAGTGGCCCAGTACGGCGAAGCCATGATCGCGGCGGGAAAGAGTCCCAGCGTGCTCCCCGTCCTGGAGGAGGCCGCGGCCGCACAGCCACTGGACGAGGGCGCCCAGGCCCGGCTCATCCGGGCGTACGAGGCCGTCGGGCGACGCGACCAAGCGGTCGCCGTCTACCGGCGAAGCCGCCGCCTGCTGGGCGATGAACTCGGCGTCGACCCCGGCCCCGAGCTGTCCGAGGCCTATGTCTCCGTGCTGCGCCGCCGCACCAGGCCTGCTACTCCCGGCCACGGGCATGTCCCCGACCAGAACGCGACCACCGGCCCGGTTCCGGTGAGCGTCGCCGGCGCGCTCCCCGCGCAGTTGCCCGCGGATGTGCCCGACTTCTCCGGCCGGGACACGGAGCTGTCGGCCCTCGACCGGCTGCTGGCCGGAGCGGAGGGAAGCCTGACGGCGGTGGCCGTCTCGGTGGTCTCCGGCACGGCCGGGGTGGGGAAGACCGCGCTGGCCGTCCACTGGGCGCACCGGACGCGGCACCGGTTTCCCGACGGCCAGCTCTACATCAACCTGCGCGGCTACGATCCGGACCACCCCATACCGCCCGGTGACGCCCTCACCCGGTTCCTCAGCGTCCTCGGGGTTCTGGGTGACGTGATCCCGCTCGACGTCGACGACCGCGCTTGCCGCTACCGGACCGAGATCGCCGACCGGCGGATGCTGGTGGTCCTGGACAACGCCCTGTCCGAGGAGCAGGTCCGCCCGCTGCTTCCCGGCTCGCCGTCCTGCACCGTCGTGGTCACCAGCCGGGACAACCTGGCCGGCCTGGTAGCCCTGCACGGCGCCCGCCGCATCGGCCTGGGCCCGCTCCCGCTGCCCGACGCGGTCGCCCTGCTGCGGTCGCTCATCGGCGCGCGGGTCGAAACCGAGCCGGGGCCGGCCGCCGCCCTGGCCGAACAGTGTGAACGGCTTCCGCTGGCGCTCCGGGTCGCAGCCGAGCTCGCCGTCGCCCGCCCGTCGCTGCGACTGGCGGACCTGGTGACGGAGCTGGCCGACCGGTAGCGGCGACTGGATCTCCTGGACGCGGGCGGCGTCCGGCGCGCGGCGGTGGAGGCGGTGTTCCAGCAGGTGTCCAGTCGACGCGGCCGGACTGGTCGCTGACCCGGTCACCCAAGGGAGAGGCCGACATGCGACGAAGACTGCGAAGACTGCGTTCCCCGGCCCTGGTCGCCGCCCGTTGCTGCTCGCGCTCTCCGGCGCGGTCGCCTCGCCGGCCTCGGCCGCTGCCAACGCCCTGACGGTGGACGTGGAGTGCGACAACGGCGGCTATCGCGCCGCCTGCTCGGCATTCATCAGCGGGAGCACGCTGCCGGTGACCAGGCAGGCCGGTCGGTTGAGGGCGGCTGCGAGCAGGTGGCGGATCTCCGGGACGGTCAACTCGACCGGCTCGTGGCTTCGGGCGGGGTGGTGGGGCTGCGGCGACACCGCCGCGCAAACCGCAAGCGACGTCACCGTACGTTTGATTGTCCTCGCGTTACCCGGGTCGATTCGGGTGGTGTGTTCCCAATCTTCCGCCTCCGTCGAATGCCCGCAAGACGCCGATGTGAATATTTCAATCACCGTCCAGTGGATGTCCAGTCCTGCCAAATAGCTTGTGGTCGCCGGCTGATGGTTCAGCCAAGCGGACCATGCCGCAATGCCTTTATCACGCCACACGCTGACCGGGAGGGAAGAACCGATGAAAGCAGGGATCAAAAAGAGAATGGCTGCGGCGGTCGCGGTCGCATCCGCCATGGCGGCACTCGTTGTGGGAGCCCCGAGCAACAGCTGGGCCCAGGCCCAGGCCGACAGCCTGCGGGCGTTCGGGATCTCGAGTGACGGCACGTTAATGGCCACGTTCACCACCGACAGACCCCAGGTGCTCGACTGGGTCAGGGCCGTCACCGGGCTCAGTGACGACACCGCCTTGATCGGGATCGACTTCCGCGTGCAGAACGCCCTCATGTACGGCGTCGGCAACCAAGGCGGCATCTACACGATCAAGACCCCGCCAGTGACCACGTACGTGGTTGTCACCAAGGTCTCCCAGCTCAGTGTTCCGCTGTACGGCACGAACTTCGGGGTCGACTTCAACCCTGCGGCCGACCGGCTGCGGGTGATCAGCGACAACGGCCAGAACCTGCGTCACAACCTCGCCGACGGCACCACGACCGAGGACACCACACTGACTACTCCGCCGGCGACCGGGCCGACCAGGGGCGTCACCGCCGCTGCCTACACGAATAACGACTTGAACGCGGACACCGCGACCACGCTGTTCGACATCAACACGGCCACGGACCAAGCCGTCATCCAGTCACCGGCCAACAGCGGCACGCTGGCCCCGACCGGCGCGCTCGGCGTGGACGCGGGCCGCAATGCGGGCTTTGACATCTTCAGCGACCTGACCAGCGGCAAGACGACCTCGGTGTCGGCTTTCGCCACTCTCACTTCGGCGAGTGGCTCGGCAACGCTCTACAGCGTCAACCTGTTCACCGGGGCCACGGCCAGCGTGGGGCAGTTCCCACTGCCCATAACCGACATAGCCATCGCACTCGACACGAACTGACACACTTCCGGTCCACCGACCGGTAATGGTAAACCCGCTCCCCAACCCACACCCCCCGGGGCGGGTTCACCACCCTTGGGGCACCACCGGTCCCAGCGAACAACCCGACGCTTCGGGAGCCAGTCAGACGATTCCAGCGCGCACTGCGCCCCTCCCACATCTATACGCAAGAAAGCGGCCGACGGGCTCGCCCAGCCCACGTGGGCATAAGAGTTGCGTTACACGGGCGCCGGCCCGTTCCCGCCCCCTCGCGAACTGAGCCCCCATCGCTGCTTGTATCCCCGCCGGACCGTTTCCGGTTCGAACCGTTGCCCAGGACCGTCGCCGACCGAACCGTCGCGCACCAACGCCGAGGCGAGCAGCCCTGCGAAGGGGGTCTTGCCCGGTCTGGCAACCCCAACACGACCGGTGGCGCCCCGCCGAAACACCGGAGAGGGCAGCCAACCCCGACAACGCACTGGGTACCACGGGACGAGATCGCGGAACCGCTGCCGACACCCCGCGTCCCCTGTGCGTCCCCTCGATCTTGCATTCAAGACCGTCAGCGGCCGCCGGGTAAGCCAGCCACAGCCTTGATCGCTTACATCGCCGCAGGTCAGAGAAGTCGGCCACTCTTCGGGCCGCGCAGGCTGCACAAGGACTCAACGGCATGAGCAGCGGATTCTCTCCGTTGAGCCCTACTTCGCGTACCAACGCTCCGGGAAGAACGTTTCCGCAGGTCAGGGCACTACTGTGGTGGGGCGGGTGGGACTCGAACCCACGGCCGACGGATTATGAGTCCTTTGGTGATCGTGACGGCCTTCGCATTTCTAGTCTGATTCCTGGCGTTCTTGCCGGTCAGATGAGGTGTGCGCCGATGGTCTTGCTCGATGCTTGCAGATCTGTGCGGGTCCTTGTGTCCCCTCTATGTCCCCTGGCAGCTCCCTGGGAGCTGCCGTGAGGCACCGGGCTTACGTCGCCCCAGCTCGCCGAAGCGGATCGAACCTGCGCGCAGCGGGCGCTGACGTCGAGCAGGCGCGCGAGGAACTCGATGCTGTTGCTCGGGGTTTGGGCAACATGTCGCGGGCGGCCAGGCCTCCCTGGTGCCGGCCACGATGAGTTTCCGCCAGGGCTATCGGATGGGGTGGCGACCGGAGCACCGGGACCATCGCACGGCGATGAAGGCCAGATCGGCCCCGAAGAGCACGATGCCGATGTTGAGGGCCCGACCGGCGCATGCCGATCGGGCCCTCACCGCTGTTTTTGTGGCGGCTCGCGCCTGCCCGTCGGTCAGACGACCGCGGGGGCGCCGAGCATCGCGGAAGCCTGTTGGAACGGGTTGAGGACGCGCGTGGGCGCGGCGGCCTGGGGAAGGCCGCGGCAGGTGAAGCCGAGCTGGGTCATGGCCCGGAGGACTTCGCCGGCGCTGAAATCGCGGCGGTCCTGGCGTGTGACGACCTGGCCGACCTGCTTGACGGGGTAGGTGCGGCGGCCGATGATCACGGACTCGCCGAAGACCTGCTCGGGCTTGATGCCCTTCATCGATTCCAGGACGCCGCTCTTGGTGAGGTCGAACGGGAAGCGGGCGATGACACAGCGCATGATGCCTCACAAGGAGAAGAACGAAGGGGGATGGTTCTGCCGCGGTGAGGCGGTTCAGCCGGCAAGGGCGAGGACGCTCAGAGCACTGCCTTGTTCGTCGACGACAGGCGGGGCATCGAGGCGGCGGCAGCGCATCGCGTGCTCGGCCGCGGCCATCGTGGTCACGGGCGAGGTGAACGGCCGACGGTCGCCGAGGATGTCGCGCAGCTGGACCCGGTCCGTGTACGCGGAGCTGTCGCGGACTGCGGCGAGCTGGGCCTGGGTGACCAGTTGGGTGCACAGGCCGTCGTTGTCGCAGACGAGCAGGTGCCCGGTGCGGGCGCTGTCCATGACGGACAGGGCGACCTCGATGGTCATGTCGTCGCAGACCTGCGGTGCGCCTGTGTCCATGGCGTCGGCCGCCGTCCTGTGTAGGGGGGTGGCATTCGCCGAGCGGGGCTGCATCTGAACCAGCGTCAAAACGTGCCTCCTGCAGAGATGGGTCAGTTTCCTGATCACGAAGGTTCTAGGCCGCCGCATCGAAGGAGGACTGTCGCACGGTCACGCGCCGGGCAGCCGAAGCGGGGCTGCGTCGGCCGCGTGAGGCCGCGCTGCGCTTACGCCGTTCGGCCACCGGCGCGGTGATCGTCACGGGGATGCCGGAGGGGGTCTGGGCGCCGGTGATCTGGCTGAGTGCCTCTTCGCCGGAGCGGACCTGGGTGGTCTGGGGCACGATGCCGACGGCCGTCATGAGGCGGGTCATGTCGCGGCGCTGGTTGGGGGTGACCAGGGTGACGACGCTGCCGGACTCGCCGGCCCGCGCGGTACGGCCGCCGCGGTGGAGGTAGTCCTTGTGGTCGGTCGGCGGGTCGACGTTGACGACGAGGTCGAGGTTGTCGACGTGGATGCCGCGCGCCGCGACGTTCGTCGCGACGAGCACGGTGACGTGCCCGGTCTTGAACTGGGCCAGGGTCCGGGTGCGCAGCGGCTGCGACTTCCCGCCGTGCAGGGCGGCGGCCCGGACACCGCTGTTCAGCAGGTCCTGCGTCAGCCGGTCGACGGCGTGCTTGGTGTCCAGGAACATGATCACCCGGCCCTCGCGCGCCGCGATCTCCGTCGTCGTCCGGTGCTTGTCGGCGCCGTGGACGTGCAGCACGTGATGCTCCATCGTGGTGACCGCGCCTGCGGACGGGTCGACGGAGTGGACGACCGGATCGGTGAGGTAGCGGCGGACCAGCCGGTCGACGTTGCGGTCGAGGGTGGCGGAGAACAGCATCCGCTGGCCCTCGGGGCGGACCTGGTCCAAGAGCGAGGTGACCTGGGGCATGAAGCCCATGTCGGCCATCTGATCGGCCTCGTCCAGGACGGTGATCGCGACCTGGTTCAGTCGGCAGTCACCGCGGTCGATGAGGTCCTTGAGGCGGCCCGGCGTCGCGACGACGACCTCGGCGCCAACGCGCAGCGCATTGGCCTGCCTGCCGATCGACATTCCGCCGACGACGGTGGCCAGGCGCAGCTTGACCGAGCGGGCGTAGGGGGTGAGTGCGTCGGTCACCTGCTGCGCCAGCTCGCGGGTGGGAACAAGGATCAGGGCCAGCGGCTGGCGGGGCTCGGCGCGCTGTCCGGCGGTACGGGCCAGCAGGGCCAGGCCGAAGGCGAGGGTCTTGCCGGAACCGGTGCGCCCGCGTCCCAGGGCGTCGCGGCCCGCGAGGGTGTTGGGCAGCGTCGCGCCCTGGATCGGGAACGGGACGCTCACGCCCTGCGCGGTGAGCGCGGCCAGCAACTGCTCGGGCATGTCGAGGTCCGCAAACGCCTCGACCGCGGGCAGCGCGGGAGTGATCGTCTCCGGCAGGGCGAACTCGCCCTGGACCGCTGCGGGCCGCCGGCCGTGGCCGCCAGAGCGGCTCGGACCCCCTGAACGGCTCGGGGCGGGCGAGCCGAAG
Organism: Streptomyces sp. NPDC019890; assembly: GCF_044903445.1. Classification (NCBI taxonomy): domain Bacteria; kingdom Bacillati; phylum Actinomycetota; class Actinomycetes; order Kitasatosporales; family Streptomycetaceae; genus Streptomyces; species Streptomyces sp. NPDC019890. Next base: position 236,597 of record NZ_JBJDQK010000002.1, read on the forward strand.
CGGCCGCCCCGCCCCAAACGGGCGCCGGAGCCGAAAGCGGGGCCGTCGGTGTGGCGGGGGCGGGAGGAGCGGTGGTTCGTACGTGTGGGGTTCATTGAGAACCTTCCTTGATACGGCACGTATCAAGGAATTCCCGCAGCGGAAGAGCAGCGCGGGGAATCACAAGAACGGGCCGAATAGAATGCGAATCTGGTTTGCAGTGAATCTGGTGCGGGGTGCAGGCAATGAAATGGGTGACGTCATGTGGACGTGAAATCCCGGACGTCGACGGGTGCAGCTCCGTAGAGGCGCGCATCCCTGAGGAAGGGGCGGTGTTGTCCCACAGGTGGCACCACTGCGGGAAATGCCCGCAGCTGGGGCCCGCACCCCGAAGGATGCGGGCCCCAGCTACAAAGTGCGCGTCAGCGTCAGGCGAGAACGATGTTCTCGGCCGTCGGGCCCTTCTGGCCCGGCGCGATGTCGAAGGTGACCTTCTGGCCTTCGAGCAGCTCACGGAAACCCTGGGCGGCGATGTTCGAGAAGTGGGCGAACACGTCAGGGCCGCCACCGTCCTGCTCGATGAAGCCGAAACCCTTGGCTGCGTTGAACCACTTCACGGTGCCTGACGCCATGTCATATCTCCTTTGGGGCAGTACGCCGGGACCCGCGATGCGCGGATACCGGGTCGTCGCGATGATGCCCCGTCCGGAAAATGACCGGCAATACGCAAACGCTTCCAGTGGCTGAAATACCGGCGAAGGCGCTTGAAGTTTTGGGAACCACAACTGCAACTGAGATCGACAGTAGCATGCGGTAGTGGCCCGCGTACGGTAAATAATTCCAATCTGTTAGTTGCGGTAAAAACACTCCCCGCGTGGCGCGTTAAACCCTAGCCTCGCGGTCATAGATATTGATCCACCCGGAGCACAGCGTTTCAAGAGCGGTCGCCCTTCACGGCTCGGAGGACACGACTATTTCGGTGGCACGATCCGTACCGTTCAGCCCTGCGCCGGCCTCATCGGCCCGTACGCCGGTCCCGACAAGATCAGGGCCGCGCAGCTGTTGCTGCGCGGCCCTGATCCCGTGCGCCCCCCAGATCCCGCCACCGTCGCCTGAAGGCCGGCGCCAGCTGTTCGGGTGAACCCGTCGGACAGCAGGGCCTGCCCCGGGGCAGGCCCTGCTGTCCGAACGCGGGCGGGAAGGATGTCAGGCTGGGTTGATGTTGTCGGCCTGGGGGCCTTTCGGGCCTTAAGTGACATCAAAAACGTCACGGCCTGGCCTTCCTGGAGCTCACGGAAGCACGACGAGTTGATCGCGGAGTCCGCGCCGCCGCCCTGGGCGATGAAGGCGAAGCCCTCTCGGCGTTGAACCATTCCACAGTTCCCGTAGCCGTGTCTCATGCCTTCCAGTCGATGAACGCCTCCCACGACATGCGGAAGGCGGAGGTGATCGCCCCTGTTTCCGGCGGCACAGCACAGCAGAATGCCCACGCCAAACGTGGGCGAAGGGGAACTTCCGAACCATGACAGCTGACCAGACGCTAAACCCCGCACACCCTGTCACCACAGGAAGCGACCCATGCGCCCACACCCCGCGTGTGCGGGACCCGCCGGTACCGGGCGGGCGCGCGCCACCTCAGACCGCGGGTGGTGAATTCACCGACTCGGCGGCACGGCGGTATTCGGCATTGATGCGCTGGGCTTCTTCGAGCTGGTCTTCGAGGATGACGATGCGGCAGGCAGCCTCGATGGGGGTGCCCTGGTCGACGAGCTCACGCGCGCGGGCCGCGATGCGCAGCTGGTAGCGGGAGTAGCGGCGGTGTCCGCCCGCGGAGCGGAGCGGGGTGATCAGGCGGGCTTCGCCGAGGGCGCGGAGGAAGCCCTGGGTGGTGCCGAGCATCTCGGCGGCCCGGCCCATGGTGTAGGCGGGGTAGTCGTCGTCATCGAGACGGCTGAACGAGTCGTCTGCTGTCATTGCACCTCTCTGTGGAACGCGTGGAGGGGCCCTGGTGCCATATGGCACCAGGGCCCCGAAGGAACTGCTACACCATCTGCCGGCCCTGGTACTGCGCCGGCCTTCTGTTTCCGCAGACCCGACCGAGATGCTGTCGGGGGCGCGGGGATCGCGGTTGCCTGACCGGAGACCACCTCACTATCGATGTCCTGCGGTACCCGGGCTCAAGATTCGCCCGGGCGATCCTGATGGCGCTCAACTCCTCCGTTCTTCCCTCTGAATGAGCTACTTACCAAACTGGAACTGCGGAACTGCGTACTGCTGCTGGTACTGCGAACTGCTCGTGGCCTCGAACAGCGCCACTCTTCGGCAGCCAGCCCCGTCGCCCGTCCTGCATCTGCTCTGGCTTAGAACCCCACTGCCGAACTTCCCGGTGCGCGCGTCCGCAGCCGACGCCTTCACCGAGGTGCTGCTCACTGACTTCACTGCTGAGTACTTCGAACTGCACTTACGGGTATTGCCACTGCGGTACTGCTCACGGCGGCCCCTGATCACTGCGGGCGCCCGGTCCGGTCGCCAGTCCCGTCGCCGTCCTGCAACAACCCTGGCTTCGGAACTCCACCACCGCACCGTCCTGCGAACTGCGTGCACTGCTGCCCGGCAGTTCGTTTCTGCCGGGCCTTGCTTGATCTCGGCTACGAGAGAAACCCTAACCACGCCATCCCCCAATGTCTACTCCGGCCGTCATAGATTTCTGTGCGCTGGTCAGATAGATAGTCGACCTCGACCACAGAAGAGGCACGCGGCTGCCCACTCCAGCCGGGGGCACCCGCTCCGAGCAGCGCCGTTACCCCGGCCTCGACTCCGCGAGCACCACAGTTTCCCCGCCTGACTGCGTGGATGATCCGCCAGGCACGCTCTACAGCCGGGGCTTCGTGCGGTTAACGCGCCGCAGCCGGCACAAAGCACCGGGCAGACAGGACCGGGCCGTGATCGAAGGGGATGAGGGTGTGCGTCCGGCTGTCCCAGGTGTACCAGGAGTGGAACGTCTCGCCCGGCAGACGTCCGTCGGCCCAGATGTGCGCGCAGATCATGAGGGCGCTCAGCACCGCGCCGTAGGTCGCTTCCCAGCCGTAACGCTGCATGATGCGCAGGTGCCGGCGCTGGGCGTCGACGACCTCCGGAAGCTGAGCGAGATCGACGGCCGGCTGGTCGAGGTCGGGCGGGCCGATCCAGGTGTTGTGCCGCAGACAGACGTAAGTGTGGTCCGGCAGGAGCGGGACCACCCGGCCACCGCGGTGACGGGCATCGCAGAGGTGGCAGCCGGCCTGCGGCGCGTGGCGGAAACATCGCCCAGCCCGGTGACGGGTTCGCGCAGTTCCGGCAAGGCTCCGGCTAGGGCGTGAACGCCGCGGCCGGTCAGCGCGGCGAGTCGTTCGGGGATGGGAACCCGGCGGGCGGACCAGGCGGTTCCGAACGGGTGACTGCGATCCAGAGGGCGTGGGTGTCCAGCCCATGGAGAGCGGCCAGGCGGCTGACGTAGGAGCGGCGATTTCGTGACGGGCGGGTGGAACTGCGCGTCAGCAACGGCCAGCCGGACCGTTTTCAGTTCGGGCTATTTTCGTTCGGGCTGCTTCAGGCCCAGCCCCCTCGTCTGCTCCCGCTTGAGTACCAATGCCGGAGGCGAGCAGCCCCGCGAAGGTGATCTTGCTCGACGGCATCTCAAGACGACCACGCAGCACCCGCCGGAACACCCCCAGAACGGGCACACGAGACGGTCGCGAGGCCACCACCGACACCCCGCGTCCCCTGTACGTCCCCTCGATCTTGAATTCCAGCCCGACAGAGGCAGTCCCTCCAGCCAGCAACGACCTTGATCGCCGACATCACCGCAGGTCAGAGATGTCCTCTACTACTCCGCGAGCAACAGGAGCTGCACTACGCTCCAAAGCCGTGAGCAGCGGATTCTCTCCGTTGGGGCCCGAGTTCGCGCCCCAACGCCCCAAGAGGGACGTTTCTGCAGGTCAGGGCACTGCTGTGGTGGGGCGGGTGGGACTCGAACCCACGGCCGACGGATTATGAGTCCTTTGGTGATCGTGACGGCCTTTGCATTTCTGCTCAGATCTGTGGCGTTTTCGCAGGTCAGCGTCCGTATTGCTTGTGCCTCTCAAGCATGCTTTGCAGGTCTGTGCAGATGCTTGTGTCCACACCGCGTCCAAACAGCGTCCCTTCAGCCGCGTGGTGGGTAGCCAATCCGCGGGTCGCCACAGGCAGTGGCGGGCGCACATGCACGCGGGCAGCGGAGTGCCTTACCGACGCATGAAAACTTCGCCCCGTCCGCGGGAGGACTGCGGATTATTCGTCTTCGGCTGTGAGGCAGACGGCTGACCCGGTTACGCGGGCGCAGTCGCCGCCTTCAGGTGCTCACTGTCTTATCGCCGTACTGGTTACAACGGATCCCCATGCTCCAATTCCGCCTTCCAAAAGGCAAGACTGCCTCCTGTAGCAACGGTGTCGGGGTGATTGGGGCCAAGCACACGCAACTGATCGGCGAGCAACTGCGCAAGAGCCGAAGCTGCGCCGGCAGGGTCGCCAGCCCGACCAGTCCACTGCGCGAGATGGTGGCGGGCCGAGAAAGTGTGTGGATGTTCAGGCCCCAACACGCGCAGCCGATCAGCAAGCAGTTCTGACTCGGCGACAACTGCACCTGCTGGATCCCCTGCCTCTGCTCGCCACCGTGCGAGATTATGACGAGTGGTCAGCGTGTCAGGGTGGTCCGGACCGAGGACGCGGAGCCGGTCATCCAGCAGTTCTGATGTCGCGACGACCGCACCTGCCGGATCCCCGTCTTTTCCCCGCCAGTAGGCAAGATTCGCACGGGTGGTCAGGGTGTCAGGGTGGTCCGGACCCAACACACGCAGCCGATCCACCAACAACTGTTCCAGGGCGCTGACTGCGCTGCGTGCGTCGCCGCTCTCTCCGCGCCAGGAGGCCAGATCGTGGCGAGTCGTGAGCGTGTCAGGGTGGTCGGGACCCAGCACACGCAGCTGATCGACCAGAAGTAGTTCGAAATCGGACACAGCCGTCTCGGGATCCCCGGCTTTCCCACGCCAACGTGCCAGATCGTGGCGGGTGCTCAGAGTCTGGGGGTGATCAGACCCCAACACTCTCAGCTGATCAGTCAGAAGGCGCTCGAAGTCGGCAGCGGCGCCTGCCGGATCTCCTGCTTCACCTCTCCAGATGGCCATATGGAGGCGTACGGCCCGAGTCTTGAGGTGGTCAGGTCCCAGCAGCCGGGAAGTGTCAGCAAGCAATTGTTCGCACGCTGTCACAGCATCGGCAGGATTGCCTGCTGCTCCAGTCCAATGGGCCACATTGAGTCGGGCGGTGATGGTCTGGCTGTGCTCAGGGCCAAGGACCCGCAATGAGTCCTTCAGCACCGCGCTGGAGGCCTCACCGGCCCCAACGGGGTCACCCGCCCGCCCCTGCAAGGCGGCCATGTCGCCGCGGGTGGCCAGAGTGTCTGGGTGGTCTGGGCCGAGCGTACGCAGCCGATCGGCCAGTAGTCCGACGAAGCCGGCCCTGGCGCTTGTCAGGTCCCCTGTCTCTCCCTGCCACGTGATCAGGTAGTGCCGGATTGTAAATGCGTCCGCGTGATCTTGGTCCAGGTGTTGACAGGCGGCGGCGTAGAGATCTTGGAAGTACGTCCGCGCCGCGCTCGCCAGGCCTGTGAGGCCCAGGCTCTCGCCGGCGCGAATGAGCACGGGGTGGCAGCCGGTACTCCACAGCACAGTACCTGCGTGAGAAATCAGGGCTTCAGCGTTGGCTCGCAGTGTCTGCGCGAGAGCTGGATCGCCCTCGGCCTTGGGCCAAGAGGCGGTGAGAGCGTCAGCACAGGCGACAACAACGCTGTCCTGCACGGAAGATGGCAGAGTCTCACGAGTGGTGCGCTGAATGAGGCCATGGACGCGGACTCGCGGATGGGCGCTGTCGGTCATGTGGTCGGCCAGGCTGAGCCTGTCCAGGCACCGCAGTGCCCTGGCCGCCTCCTCGGCGCCGACGAGTCCGGACTGTCCGTTCGAACCGACGGATCGGTGGTCGGTCAAGTAGCGCAGAACTGGAGGGCTGGTCAGCACAGCCACGGGGATCCCGTTGGCATCCAACACGCTCGCGAGGTGCAGCATGGGGCGAGCCAGGCCTGAAGGGCGTAGCCGATCCGCGTGTTCGACAGACAACGACCACGTGGCCTGCAGGGCCGCACGATGGTCGTCGGGCAGACCGCTGTCGTCCGGAACCAAATCGGCGAGAGCCCGGGTCCGATCAGCAAGCTGCGCACGGTATTCCGCACAGTCGAGACCGAGATCCACTAGGTAGGCCGCTGCCTGGGCGAGGGCGAGCGGCAGGTGACCCAAGTCGGCGGCGAGACCGGCAATCTGCACGGCGTCGTCCCGGCGACCAAACGCAGCCAGTTGGGCGATCAAGTAGCTCGCAGCCTCGGCGGGAGTGAATAGACCTACATCGATACGGACGCGACTTCGACCGCCGAGGGCTGCGTCACGCCGACGGGTGGTGATCAGCACCTGGCCACAAGGATTGGCGGGCGGCCAAAGGCCGCGGAGGTCACCGGGATCGGCCAGGTCATCGAGCACGATCAGCCATCGGCGATCGGTCGTCTCGGCCCATGCCAGAAAGGAGGAAGCAGCCTGCTCAGGATCGCTTGAGTCCGCTGCTGTCACACATGCCCCCAGCTGGCTGTAGGAGCTAACGATTGACTCTCGGCTCGACGCGGTGACCCATACCAGCAGATCCACCGCCCCTTCTTGCCAAATACGGCGGGCATAGTGCGCAGCTAGCTGGGTTTTACCGACACCGCCTGTCCCGGAGAGGACTTGGCACAATACGGCGGTCCCGCCACCAGCTACCGCCCGTTCCAGTGCCTCCACCGCGCCGCGGTGTTGGAAGCACTCGGCTTGTCGAGGAACCACGCCGGCCAGATGCGGCCACGACATCGGTGCTGGGGGTGCTGCGTAGTAGTGGAAGCGGTTGATGCTGTGAGCGGCAACGCTGTGATGGTGCGCACTGATCGAAAGGTTCGTGAAATTCGGGTGTACCGGGGCGAGTCCGGGAGGCGTCAGCTGTGGCCCGGGCCCCGCTACAGAGGGTTTCCGATCGTCACGTCCCCCATCACACCCGCAGCAGCAGACCCCCGGTCAGCACGAATGTCGACTGTCCCCTCTATGGCAAGCCCACCGTCACCGACCGACACGCCGGGCACAAGCTGGTGCGCATGCCGGACAGACTCACTGAGATGCTGGACCACTTCGACGCGACCCGCCGCACCGACATCCTCCAGAATGTCGTGAAAACGCGTCTGCCAAGCGGCCACCACCCTTGCACGGACCTGTTCAATCTCGTCTGGCTCGGCACTCTCCAACTCGGCGGCGGCGCGGTCGAGCCGTTCCAAGAGCACCCGGGCCTCAGTCCCTTCCGGACGGCCGAAGACTCGGGCCACACGTTGGCGAAAGCCCTGCCACGCGTCCGTGCCAGCAGCAGAAGCCACGGCAGCCCCGGCCGCTGACGCCAACGCAACCAACGTCTGATCCAGCATGTTTCCCCCTCGAAGCACACCGCACCGCAACAGACTCAGCACCGAGCGTACCGATGCGCTGGGCGTCAGCCCAGACAACCGGCCCTGCAGACATGCTTCACAGATGCTGAGGCTGCGGTGGACGATCGCCTAATTCCCCCGGTCCTCGCATGGCGTGAGGCCCGTGCCTGCTTCCTGAAGCGGATCTCGCTGAAGCTCAGGCGCCGAGCCATCGGACTTGGCGCCGGACAAACGTCAGGCGCGGGCCTCTGATGCTTGCCGGATGTCGGCACTCGTGAGCCCTCCAGGCACGAAGGCCGCCGCAGCAATACGGAGTTCGGGCGGCAGAACCGACCACAGCTCGTCCAGCAGGTCGGTGCGATTGCCGGCGGTTGTCCGGACCTCCATGAACGGGGTGCCGGTGGCGATCTCTTGCCCGTTCGAGTGATAGGTCGTCATGAGCACTCCCTCACCAGGAGCCAGGTCGCTGACGTGCAGGGTGAGCCGATTGGTGGTTGTGCGGTTTCCGGCGCTGTGCCGGGCGGCGCCGAACCAGGCCCGACCGCCCTCGTGGTTGCCCGCGATCACCGTCAGGCGGGGAGTGAAGATCGGCGGGTCTGGTTCGTAGTCCAGCTCGTCCAGGGCCAGGATCGGAGCCTGCCCCGAAGTGAGACGGTCGGCGACAGTGGCGACCTGTTCCCCGTTGCCGAAGACCATCCAGTCCCCGCTCTGACGGGCAGCGATGTAGTGCCGGAGATGGTCGTGCTCGCGCGCATCCGAAGCGGCGACGATCAGGTCGCCACCGACGGTCCGGCGCAGGGTGCGGGCCTGGGAAGCGGGACTCCGCCCGGTGAGGAAGTAGGCACGAGCAGGGTGCCGTCGCCGGTTCTGCACCACAGCACGCCGCGACCTGGGTAGTGATTGTCCCTCAGCGCATCGTTCAGCCAGCACTGGAGCGGCGCCTCATCGCAGGTCACACACGGCCCGCCCACCGCGGACATGTCACGCGCCGAAGTCCTGAGCAGCGGATCTTCTCCGCTGAGGCAAAGTTTCAGGCCCCGACCCAAGAAGTAACGTTTCCGCAGGTCAGGGCCCTAGATGGTGGGGCGGGTGGGACTCGAACCCACGGCCGACGGATTATGAGTCCTTTGGGGATCTTGGCGGCCCTTGCCGGTCCTTGCTCATCCTTGGCGTTTTCACAGGTCAGAGCGCGTACACCGTGTCGATGCTCCTCGGGTTTTGTCAGGATGTTCCTGTCCTTGTGTCCCGAACGCGTCCCGAACGGCCCAGGATGGACGGGCTTGACCACCACGGAACCGCGTCGGGCCAGCTCGGGAAAGGGTCACGAACACAACCGCAGCGGATTCCCCTTCCAACGCGCAGAGGCGCACCGGCACTCAGAGGGCGGAGCCTCTGCGGCCGCTCCTGTAGGCAGGCGAAGCCGCGGTCACGATCACTGGTGTGTGGTGGTGGATCAGCTCCACGCGGGCGGTGACGCGTTACCTCGTCGAGCAGCTCGGCGGGAAGGGCGGCCCGCACTCCCACCCCAGACTTCGATGCCTTGTCGAAGAGTCGGCCGTCATGCAACTCGCCTGGCACGGGCGGAGGGTGACGGTAAGCGGCCTTGACCGCGCCGCCGAGGACCGCGAACTCGCCGGCGCTCACCCGAGCTGGCGGTCCAGGTTGTAGGCGGCGCTGATCAGCGCCAGGTGAGTGAAGGCCTGGGGGAAGTTGCCGAGTTGCTCGCCCGTCGGGCCGATCTCCTCCGAGTACAGCCCGACGTGGTTCGCGTAGGTGAGCATCTTCTCGAAGGCCAGCCGTGCCTCGTCAAGCCGTCCGGCGCGGGCGAGCGCCTCCACCCACCAGAAGGAGCACATCGAGAAGGTCGCCTCCTTGCCGGCGAGCCCGTCGGGCGACGCTTCCACGTTGTAGCGGTAGACGAGGCTGTCGGAAACCAGCTCCGCGGTGATGGCGTCGAGCGTGGAGATCCAGCGCGGGTCGGTGGGCGCGACGAACTTGCACAGGGGCATGAGCAGCAGGGAGGCGTCGAGCATGTCGGTGTCGTAGTGCTGGACGAAGGCCCGGCGGGCGGTGTGCCAGCCGCGGTCGATGATCTGGTGGTAGATGGTGTCCCGGACCGCCATCCAGCGGGGGAGGTCGGCGGGCAGGCCGCGCTGGCGGGCGACCCGGATCGCGCGCTCGACGGCGACCCAGCTCATCAGCCGCGAGTACGTGTAGTTTCGGCGGCCGCCGCGCGTCTCCCAGATCCCCTCGTCGGGCTGGTCCCAGTGGTCCATCAGCCACTCGATGTTGCGGGTGAGCTCCATCCAGCCGTCGTGGTACAGAGGCAGCCCGTACTTGTTGCTGAGGTATACGGAGTCCATCAGCTCGCCGTAGATGTCGAGCTGCAGCTGGGTCGCCGCCCCGTTGCCGATCCGCACCGGCGCCGAGCCCATGTAGCCCTCCAGGTGGGAGAGCTCCTCCTCGGGCAGGTCCTCGCGCCCGTCGATGCCGTACATGATCTGGAGTGGGCCCGACTCGCAGTCGGCCGCGTAGCGGAAGCGCCCCTCCAGCCACTTCATGAACGCGCCAGCCTCCTCTGTGAACCCGAGCCTGAGCAGCGCGTAGAGCGAGAAGGCGGCGTCGCGCATCCACGTGTAGCGGTAGTCCCAGTTGCGTGCGCCACCCAGCTCCTCCGGCAGACTGGTCGTGGGAGCGGCCACGATCGCACCGGTGGGCGCGTATGTGAGCAGCTTGAGCGTGAGCGCCGAACGGTGCACCGTCTCGCGCCAGCGCCCGCTGTAGTGCGAGCCACCCAGCCACCGGCGCCAGAACGCCACGGTGGCGTCGAACTCGGCGGCGATGTCGGCATCGGAGTACGGCACCTGTGTCTCGCCTTGCTCGACGCGGTCGAGCACGAACGTGGCCGTCTCCCCGGCCCGTACGGTGATGCAGGCGCGGACGTCGCCGCCGTTCACGATCTCGAGGGGGCCGCGCGTCGAGAGGCCGAGCTCCAGCTCGGGGGAGCGGAAAAGCGCGCCGTGCGGAGTGAGCGCGACCTCGTGACGGGCACGCGCATAGTCGAAGCGCGGGGCGACGTCGACAACGAAGCGCATCTGCCCGCGCACGGCGAGTATCCGGCGGATCATGCGGTGGCGGTGCGCCGCCTCGCCGGTACGCGGCGGGGGCATGAAGTCCTGCACCTCGCCCACTCCGTCGGGCATCAGGAAGCGCGTGATGAGGATGTTGGTGTCGGGGAGATAGAGCTGCTTGGAGCTCCAGCCTTCACAGTCGGGCGAGATACGGAACAGCCCCCCGCGGTCGGCGTCGAGGATCGCAGCGAAGACGCTCGGCGAGTCGAAGTGCGGGCAGCAGTACCAGTCGATCGTCCCGTCGGTGCCGACGAGCGCGACGGTGTGCAGGTCACCGATCAGCCCATGCTCGGCGATAGGCAGGTAGCGCGCCCCGTGGTGCCCGCCGAAGTCCACCTGACACGCCTCCCGCTATTCGGCCGGCACGGCCGTCGCGCACCATCGGCGAGCGTCCTCCTCGGCTTATGGCACGAGCACGAGCTTTCCCTTCGCCGCCGTGCGCTCGAGCATCTCGTGCGCCCGACGGGCGTCGGACAGCGGCAGGCGCTCGGCCACGACCGGGTGGATCTTGTTCTCACGGAGCAGGTCCAGCAGCGCGCGGAAGTCCTCCCGGAACTGATCCGGGTCGCGGGGACCTCCACCCACGGGAAGTGCTCGGTGACCTCCAGCCACGGGGAGCACTTGGCGATGTTGGTCGTGCAGCTTCTGGATCCGGTAGGCGAGTGCCTGCCGGTGGGGCGAAAGCTGGCTCCAAAGCCACACGGTCCCGGTCGCCGCGTACCACTCCGCCCACCGCCGCCAGTTCTTGTGCCCGTGCTCGAGCGTGGCGTAGTGGCCGAACACGACAAGCCGTCCGCCGGGCCGCAGCGCGCGGAAGGACCGAACCGACAGCGCACCGCCGAGCCCGTCGAGCACGACGTCCACGCCTCTGCCGGGAAGCCCATGCACCCGCGTCAGGAAGTCCTCGTTGCGGTAGTCGATCGCCACCGCGCCGAGCCGTTCGACCGCGGCGCGGTCGCGGGCTGATGCGGTCCCGTACATGTGAAGCCCGGCGTGCGCTCCGAGCTCGAGGACCGCGGTGCCCACCCTGCCGGCCGCGCCGTGCACGAGCACCGTCTCGCCGCGCTTCACCTTCGCCACGCGGTGCAGCAGCTGGTAGGCGGTCATGTAGGTGAAGACAAGGTTCAGAACCTCCGCCGGGTCGAGGTTCTCGGGCACCTCGACCGCCTCCGCCTCCGGCACGCAAACGCGCTCCGCGTCGGCGCCCCACACCGTCAGCGCACCAATGCGGTCTCCCTCTCGCAGTCTCGAACACCCCGGTCCGAGCTCCTCGACGACGCCGACGAGCTCGTAGCCGGGCGTGAACGGCGGCTTCGGTACGCCGAGATACGTGCCGGCGCGCAGCAGGGCATCGGTGAACGACACGCCTGCGGCCAGCACCCTGACGCACACCTCGCCCCACCCCGGGCGAGGATCCTGGTCCTCCACGACCCTCAGGACCTCGGGCCCGCCGAAATGGTCAACGATGACGCGCCTCATGCCTTCAGCCTAGGTGGGCCGCGCCGTCCTCGCATACCCTCACAGGATTCGTCGGGCCGACATTGGGACGGCGCTCTCCGCAGGGGAAGGCGGCACTGATAGGTCGCCGCGTCGACGCGGCTAAGGCGCAAGCCACCAGCCGCACGCAACGTGGTGGCACCCGCCGGATCGTTCTACCCACACGAGCCCTTCACCGCTCTGCATCTCAAGGACCGACCTACGAGCGGGCCTGGCCCCTACAACACCACCGACGACGTGGACCGGCTCCTGGACGGCGTCGCCGACCTCCTCTGACCCATGAGGCAGCGACGCGCTTGAGCTTTCCCCGCTGAGCCGGTTCCGCCGACGCTGCTCGCGGTGAGCCTCTCCGCATGCCGGGCCTGTGATGACCGCTGTTCAACGGATCCGGCGCAACACCTGGTTGCCCATCGCCGCAGTCATTCCTGTTCCTCCCTCGCCGCGTCGATCCCGAGCATCGCCAATGCACGGGCAGCCCGGTCCGGGGGGCCACTGCCCTGCAGTACGCACTCGGCGGCGGCGCCCTCGGCCAACGTCACCAATTGGGAGGCCAGCACCGCCGGATCCGCCGCATACAGCGCCTGCGTCAGCGCGCGCAGCCGTGCCCGGAACCGTGCTTTGTGGCCTCGTACAACCTGGCGCCCCGGATGCCCCGCCGGCAGTTCCAGGCCGGCACGCACGAACGGGCAGCCGTGGACCCCGGAACGTCCAGCGGCGCGGGCGGCGGGCACCGGCGCACTCCCGCGCTTCCCCCTGGCCTGCCCCGGCGCGCCAGGCTGATCGAGACCTCAGTCGGGCAGTCCCCAGAAGGATCCGTGCAGGCCGACCTCGGCGAAGTAGGCGGTGGCGGAGGCGGGGTCGCGGCGGGTGTAGCCCGGTTCCAGGCGTCCGGTGTACCAGTCGCTGGCGAAGCGCCACAGGGTGCCCAGATCCATGACGTAGCCACGCTCCCGGCCCGTCCCCCACAGCCAGGTGTCGACGCAGTCGGTAGAGCAGAACAGGCGCTGGTTGCCACAGGTGTGCACGACATCGTCCCAGGCCTGGTGCATCGGAGTGAGGAAATGAGCCACCTGGTTGCCTTGCGGGGGTGCGTCTCGGCCAACCACCCAGGCGTGCGGGGTGTCGCAGGCCGGACAGCGGGTGGCGACCAGGACGTCGGGCTCGTCCTGACGCAGATGGGGCATGGCGAACGAGTCCCAGGCGCAGCCGCCCCACCACAGCGTGTGCGCCCCCATGACAGAGAAGCCGAGCGGCACGGACGCGAAGGGGTGGGCCATCACGACACGGTCGGTGTCCTGCGGGTCCAGGACCACATCATGACTGTCATGAAAGGCGCGCAGTTCCTGACGCACCTGGTCCGGGGCGAGTCCGGCGAGTGCGGCCAGTTCCGGCACGCCCGGAGCACGGCCGGTGCGCGCGAATCCGGTATAGACAGCCAGGCGGACCCTCTCCCTCCCGTGAAGGCTCGCTGGTTCTGCTGAGACGTTCCCGGTCATTTTTGTGATTCCCTCGCTGGTTGAGGCGAACGTGTCCAGGGTGCGCCTCCAGGAGGCGGGGGTCACCGACGACGGTGCCCAGTCGTTCGCGTGCCGGGGAGAGCGGCACGTCAGCGCGGCCGGACTGGTCATGGCGTTCAATCCGGACGAACCGCACGACGGACAGTCGGCCGTCCGCCACGGGTACCGCTACTGGATGCTGCACCTCGGCGAGGACCTACTCCGGGATGTCCTCGACGCCGCGGCAGAGCGCAGCGCGGACGTTCCTGTCAGGTCGGCGGGTCATGCATCGCGGGCGCGCACGGTCATACCGTCAGCGGCGGCTGTCGCACAGCGCGAGGAGACCGGAGCGCCACGGCGTTGCCTGTGGAGAAACTCTGCGTCATTCGATCGGTTTGATCAGTCGGCCAGCAGGGTGTGACACCGCCCCTTTCGGCTGGGCTCACGGCTGTGGCGGGGGGCCACGGCCACGAGCACGACCGGGACCAGGCCGAGGCAGTACACACCAGGAGGGCCGCCTGGACCCGGTCCACGCGTGACCAACGCGGGGCTGGAGAAGGTGAGGGCGGTCCGCTCTGGGCCGTTTCACTACGGGCTGTTTCCCCGGCGCTCAGCTCGGGCCGCAGCGGCAGCCCGGTGATCCTGATGTTGCGCAGCACCCCGTGGCCCGCCGCCATATCGCACCGACCCCGCCGCCCACAGTCAGAGTGGCGTAGGTGAAGGTCCCCATCCAGCCACTTCCGATTACCTGCGTCCTGCCAGCGTCCCGCATTCAGCGTCGAGCCGCTCACACAGGCCACCTGCAGCGGCTTGCCCCGGTGGGGGTCTAACACGTCTGCGCAGGTCAGATCAGCTCGAACTAACGCCAATAGTAACGGCGTTGAACTCGTGAGCAGCGGATTCAGTCCGTTGGCCCAAAGTTCTGAATCCGCGCCCCTGATGAGACGTTTCCGCAGGTCACAGACGTGCACAGTGGGGCGGGTGGGACTCGAACCCACGGCCGACGGATTATGAGTCCTTTGGGGATCTTGGCTGCCCTTGTCGATCTACGCCGATCTACGACGTTTTTGCTCGTCAGAGCGGGCGAGCTGTGTCGGTGTTACTTCGTCTTTGTCAGTCTGTTCCTGTCCTTGTGTCCTGAACGCGTCCCGAATGCGTCCCGGTTGGACAGGATCGAAGGGGACGAGAGCGATCTCGCCAGCTCGAAAAGGGGACTCGAATCTCCGCGCAGCGGATTTCCCTTCCAACGCGCAGCGTCTTGAGCCCCTGGCGGTGGGGCGGACCTCTGTGGCCTGTCCCCGCCCGGACTTCTGCGAACAGACTATCGATCGACGGCGCACTACTGCCTCGACAGGGCCCCCGGCCGCGAGAGTGCGCCAGCCGGTCGGCAGTCGCCGTTCCTACGCGCCTGTGTGGCGGGGCCGAGTGCTTAGAGCGAGTGCGGCGGCGAGGAAGGAAGCTGCGGCGAGAAGGCCGAACAAGTTGGGGTAGCCACCCAGCGGCACCGCGAGGGCGGCCCCGGCGAAGGGCGCAAGGGCGGCTGCGACGTGGCCGGGCGCTGTGAGGAGTCCGGAAAGGCGGCCGTAGTGGGTGGTGCCCCAACGGTCGGTGACAGCGGTGGCCTGCAAGAGGGTGAGGTTGCCGCGGATGGTTCCCGCCAGCACTGTGAAAACGACGAGAAGGCCATAGGGGCCGGGCGTGATGGCTAGGGCTGCGGTGGGGAGGCCACCGAGCCCGACCAGAGCGGCCGTGCGGGCGGTAACGCTAGTGCGGCCGGCGAGTGTCGCGTACAGGGTCCGCCCGAGCGTCTGTCCCGCGCCGCCCAAGCCGAGGGCCCAGGCAGCCTGCGCAGTGGAGTAGCCGCGTTCGAGGAGGAGCGGAACGAGGGCGATGACGACGGCGTACATCGCGAATGCCGAGAGGGTGAGCGTGGCGGCCAGCATCCAGAACGGCCGGCTGCGCACGACGTCCTTTGTTCCGCGGTCGAGGTGGGCGGGACCGTCTGCGGCCGGTGGCCACGGTGCCTTCAGCGCCAGAGCGTGGGCGGGAATCGTTAGGAGGGCGAGGATCCCGGCGAGCGCCGTGTAGGTCGCGCGCCAGGACATGTGGCTTTCCAGGGCGGCGGTCAGGGGTGCGAAGACGGTGGAGGCCAGGCCGCCGGCCAGGGTGACGATCGTCAGGGCGCGGACGTGGTCGGGCGCCCACCAACGGGTGAGGGCGGCGAAAGCGGGCTGGTAGAAGGTGGATGCCATCGCGAGCCCTGCGAGCAGCCACCCGGCGGTGAATACGAAGAGGTTGGGGGCGGCGGCCACGATGAGGAGGCTCAGCACGCCCAGGATCGAGCCGACGGTCATGACCGTGCGCGGGCCTCGGCGGTCGAGGATCCGGCCGACGTAGATCCCGGCGAGGGCGGAGACCAGGAGGGCGGCGGAGAACGCGGCCGTCGTCGCTCCGGCCGGCCAGCCGGTGGCCGCGGTGATGGCGGGGTTGAGGACGGGGAAGGCGTAGTAGACGATGCCCCAGCTGGTGATCTGGGTGGCGCACAGTGCGGGCAGTACGGCGCGCGACCGCGATCGGACCCCCGTCCCGGTCGCGGCCGCGCTGGCCTGGGTTATGGGCACGGTGGTCAGCAGCCGCCAGAAGAGGCGGGGGCACCGATGGTGAGGGTGGCCGGGGCAGCGCAGCAGCCTTCGCCGCTGGTTTCCTCAGCGGCGGGCTGTTCGAACAGGCCCGCGCCGCCGCAGACGCCGGTCTCGGGAAGGGTGAGTTCGACGCGGTCAGCGGCTTCGATGTCCCCGGCGATGGCCGCGGCGACGGAGCGGACCTGCTCGTAGCCGGTCATGGCCAGGAACGTGGGCGCGCGGCCGTAGGACTTCATGCCGACCAGGTAGACGCCCGGTTCGGGGTGGGACAGCTCGCGGTGGCCGTGCGGGTAGACGGTGCCGCAGGAGTGCTGGTTGGGGTCGATCAGCGGCGCGAGCTCGGTGGGGGCCTGGAGGCGCTCGTCGAGGCCGAGGCGGATCTCGGACAGGAACGACAGGTCCGGGCGGAGGCCGGTCAGCACGATGACCTCGTCCACCGGGTCCAGGCGTCGGCCGTCCTCACCGATCAGGACCAGGCGGTTGTCGTCCGTCCGGTCGATCGCCTCGGTGCGGAAACCGGTGACTGCGTCCGCGTGGCCGTTGTCGACGGCGGCCTTCGCGGCGAGCCCGAGGGCGCCGCGGGCGGGCAGCTGGTCGGCTTCGCCGCCGCCGAACGTGGAGCCGCTGATGCCGCGTCGCAGGATCCACACCGCGTGCGTGCCCGGCGCGGCCTCGGCGAGGTCGGCGAGCGTGGCCAGTGCGGTGAAGGCGGAGGCGCCGGAGCCGATGACGGCGGTGCGCTTGCCCGCGTAGCGGGCGCGGATGGCCGGGTTCTTCAGGTCGGGGACGCGGTAGGTGATGCGGTCGGCGGCTGTCTTCTCCCCGAGTGCGGGCAAGCCGCTGGCGCCGGCGGGGCTGGGCGTGGTCCAGGTGCCGGAGGCGTCGATGACAGCGCGGGCAAAGACCCGCTCCTCATCGCCGTCTGGGGTGGCGAAGTGCACGACGAAGGGCTGGCCCTCGCGGTCGGCGTCCACGATCCGGTCGCGGCCGGTGCGGGAGACCCCGGTGACGGTGGCGCCAAAGCGGACGCGCTCGCCAAGGACGTCGGCCAGGGGCTGGAGGTACTGCTCGGCCCAGCCCCCGCCGGACGGGTACGTGGCTGCGTCCGGCTTCACCCAGCCGGTCGGGGCCAGCAGCTTCTCCGCGGCCTGGTCGGTGAGCTCGCCCCACGTGGAAAACAGCCGCACGTGGCTCCACTCCCGCACCGCGGCACCGGCGGCCCGTCCGGCCTCCAGAACCAGTGGCTCGAGGCCGTACTCGATCAGGTGGGCGGCCGCGGCCAGGCCGGCGGGACCGGCTCCGATCACGACGACGGGCAGCTCGGCGGTGGGGCTCTTACTCATCACATGTCTCCGGACTCGTACGAAGGGGCGTGGGGCGGGTGGTGGGTCGGCTTGTCAGCAGCAGCCGGTGCCGGTGGCGACGGCTTCGCGCTTGGCCGCCGGGTCGCAGCAGGCCCCGGCTGCCTTCGCGCCTTCGCTGGTGCCGCAGCACGGGGAGGAAGCGGCCGGAGCCGTCACATCGGAGTGCTGTGCAGGAGCCGGTCCGCAGCACGGGGGCGCGGCCTCGGTGGAGTTGGGGGTGGTCCCGGTGGCCGGGGCGACGGGCTCGTTCATGACGACTCCTCGTTGTTTCGATGCCTGTCGATGTCTTGCGCTGCCAGCATGGCACCTGCTTCGATGAACGTCAACATAGACATTTGTCGAATCAGGGAGTTGTTTCATGGAGCATGTTGACGTCGCGGTGATCGGGGGCGGCCAGTCCGGGCTGGCCACGGCGTATGAGCTGAGCCGGCGCAGGCTCAAGCCGGTGGTGCTGGAGGCTTCCGACCGGGTGGCCGGCTAGTGGCCGCGCTACTACGACAGCCTCACCCTGTTCTCGCCCGCCCGGTACAGCTCACTGCCGGGCATGCCGTTCGACAGCGGGGATCCGGACCGCTACCCGCACCGCGACGAGGTCGTCGCCTACCTCACCTCCTACGCCGCACGCCTGGACGCCGACATCCGCACCGGCAGGCGCGTCACGGAAGTCCGCCAGGACACAGCCGGGTTCATCCTCAGCCTGGAGGGCGGCGGCCGGCTGTCGGCGCGCGCAGTGGTCGCGACGTCCGGCACCTTCGGACGCCCGCACCGGCCGGCATTGCCGGGCCTCGAGCAGTTCCCCGGAACGGTGCTGCACGCCGCCGACTACCGCGGCCCGGCCCCTTTCGCCGGGCAGCGGATCATCGTCGTGGGGGCCGGGAACTCCGCCATGCAGATCGCGGCCGAGCTCGCCACCGTGGCGCAGGTGACGCTCGCCAGCCGCCACCCGGTGAAGTTCGCCCGCCAGCACCTCTTCGGCCGCGACCTGCACTTCTGGCTCAAGACGACCGGCCTCGACACCGCGCCACTCGGCCGCTTTCTGCGCACTCCGCCGGGCCAGCCCGTCATCGACGACGGCCGCTACCGCTCCGCACTGGCGGCGGGCAAGCCGGACCGCCGAGAGCTGTTCACCGCCCTGGAAGACCGCAAGGCCACGTGGGCGGACGGCACGGCGGAGGAGATCGACGTGATCCTTTTGGCCACCGGGCACCGCCCAGACCTGCCCCACCTCACCGGACTCGGCGCCCTCGACGCCGAGGGGCGGCCGAGCCATCGCGACGGCGCCTCCCTGACGCACCCCGAGCTGGCGTTCGTCGGGCTGGAATGGCAACGCTCGCTGTCGTCCAACTCGCTGCGGGGCGTCGGTCGGGACGCGGCCCGAACGGCCCGCCACCTGGCCCACCGGCTCAGCCGCAGCTGACCGACCCCTGGCCACACTAGTTCGACGTATGTCAACATAGACGCATGTCGAACGTGAAGGTGCTGCCACTGCTGGAACAGGCCGAGACCGTGGCGCCGTGCTGCCCGCCGCTGACCGAGCGCCCCATGAACGCCGAGGAAGCCGAGACGGCGGCGAAGATGTTCAAGGCCCTCGGCGACCCGGTCCGGCTGCGCCTGTTCTCCGCGGTCGCCTCCCACGAGGGCGGCGAGGCGTGCGTCTGTGACATCTCCGACGTCGGCGTCTCCCAGCCCACCGTGTCCCACCACCTGAAGAAGCTCAAAGAGGCCGGTCTGCTGACCTCCGAGCGGCGTGGGACCTGGGTCTACTACCGCGTCGAGCCGTCCGTGCTCGCCGCGATGGGCAAGCTCCTTGCCCCCGCCATCGCAACAGCCTGATCTCGGCGTCGAGCGGGCCGTCCGGTGTGGACGGCCCCCTCGTCACGATCAGGCCGTGGTCAGTTGCCGCAGGGTGCGACGGTAAACCTGCACCTGACTACCGGATGCAACCCCGACTTCCCGAGCCCCTTATCCATCGACTATCGTCGATTATCGATGAATGAATCGCAGGTAAAGCGCGCTACGGCGTCGCTCAGTACGGAAGACGCCGCCCTGTATGCCGGGTGGTTCAAAGCCCTGGCCGACCCCATGCGGGTCCGAGTGCTGAACCTGCTGGCTACGGAGCGGCGCCCGATGGCCGTCGGGGAGATCGTCGAACAGCTGCCGATCGGCCAGCCGACGGTGTCCCATCACCTGAAGATCCTGGCCGATGTCCGCTTTGTGCTGGCCGAGCGGATCGGCACCTCGACTCGGTACCAGGTCAACGGCGCCTGCCTGGAATGCTTCCCGGCCGCCGTCCGAGCGATCACGGCCCAGACATGAACATCGCCGCTGACCGCCACCCACGCCGAGCAGGTGCTGCGCATCTACCAGCTCGGCATCGACGAGGGCAACGCCACCTTCGAAACGACCGCCCCCACATGGAAAGTGTTCGACGCGGCCAAGCTGCCCGAACACCGCTTCGCCGCCCTGAGCGTCGACGGCACCGTGCTGGGCTGGGTCGCGGCCACCAAGGTCTCCGACCGGCGCGCCTACGCCGGCGTCGTCGAGCACTCCGTCTACGTTCACCCCGACGCCCGCGGCCGCGGCGTCGCCTCCGCACTTCTTAAGGCGTTCATCGACTCCACCGAGGCGGCCAGCATCTGGACCATCCAGTCCGGGATCTTCCCCGAGAACACCGCCAGCCTCGCCGTGCACCAGCGGGCCGGCTTCCGCGTCATCGGTACGCGCGAGCGCATCGGCCGTCACCACGGTGTCTGGCGCGATGTGGTGCTGTTGGAGCGGCGCAGTCCGCGGGTCACGTGAGGTCGTGTGCGTCGTCGCCCAGGGTGAGCTGGCGGTGGTGGAAGTCGAAGTGCTGGACTGGGTAACGGTAGATGTCTGCGCGTGTCATGAAGTCCTTGAAGAACGGGTCCCAGCGGACGGGGTAGTGCATACCGCGCTCCAGACCGGCGTCGGACTCCGCGGCGAGCTGGCGCTGCAGGCAGCCGATGACGCGGTCGAACGCGGCAGCCATCCGGCGCGGCCCGTACACCTTTACCGCGCCGCAGGGTCCGGCGTAGTTGACGAGGTCAAACGGTCGTGTCGCCGCGTTCAGCAGCCAGGCGAACAGCTTGCTCACGCGCCGGGGCAGCCGTCCGAAGAAATACGCCAGCACCAGCAGCACCCGGACGAGCATGAAGCCGAAGAGCATGTGCCACAACAACTGCTCGTTGGTCCAGCGGGTGCCGCGGGTGGCCCGGTCACGGTCTGCCTGGGCGGTGTCGAGCAGGTGGCGGAAGACTTGCCGGACCCGCTCGTAGTCGTCGTGTACGGCCTGCCGGTCCATCGGATGCCCATGTGCCATGGCGCCCTGCTTTCGGTCGGGCTCGTGGCTGTGATGATGCCCGGTTACGAGTCCGGAGCCAACAGCAGCGCACCACTGGCGTGCCGACCTCAAGACTGCCTCTGAGTCAACGCCGGGCGGTGTAGAGCAGGCCGGTGAGGGCGAGGAAGGTCGCCTCGCCCTCGACACGCACAAACGTCCCCAGCGTCTTCGCCGCCGGGGACGTCGTCGACCACACCTACCGCCAGGCCATCACCGCGGCTGGCAGCGGCTGTCAAGCAGCCGTCGACGCTGAGCGGTACCTCGCGGCGCTCGATGACATGTCCCCTGTGGCATCGGTCAGGGCAACAGCTGTGTAGCGGATCGGAACCATCGCATCGCCACGTCCGGCCATGGGTCCGCGAGTCCGGGAGCGAAGCCTGCGCCCGGACTCACGGGCAATCGCGTTTCAGCCGCGGACCTCGCTCGTGGAGGGCTGTCCCCCAGCCCTCGAGAGGCCGACTGCCCGGTCCAACTCCACGGGGAACTGGTGCGGCCGCGTCCTGTGAGCCGTCTTGGTACGAGCTGGGGTGCTCTCCCGGGGCCATTTTCAGTAGGGGCCGTTTACCCGCACTCCGCACGCAGCCCTGTGATCCAGCGGAGGCTCAGCGCCCCGGTCGCCTGCCGCCACCCGCGCCCACTCTGCCACCCCCACTTGAGCAGCATCGACGAGATGGCCCCAAGGCGGCCACTTCCGATTCCCTACGTCCTGCCAGCGTCCCGAATTCAGCATCCAGCCACTCACACACGCCACGTGCGGCAGCTTTGCTGGCTACGGCACGGCACATCTGTGCAGGTCGGATCCGTTCGAACAACCGCTGACGGCAACGCCCTTGAAGTCATGCGCAGCGGATTCAGTCCGTTGAGCCAAAGTCCTGAATCCGCACGCGTGATGATACGTTTCTGCAGGTCAGAGGCCTGCGTAGTGGGGCGGGTGGGACTCGAACCCACGGCCGACGGATTATGAGTCCGCTGCTCTAACCGGCTGAGCTACCGCCCCTAACGGCGCGTCGCGCACAAATGTGCGCGCCGTCTGCCGCAGCATAGCCGCTCATACGATCTCCTGCCTCGGATGGTCGGCAACGCACAACCATGAGGACTGCGCTGCCCCCTGCCCGGTTCCAGGAGTCGCGAAGAAGATCGTCGGAACATCGTCCAGGACACATGAAAAAGGACCCCGAGGGGCCCTCTTCCGGTAGCTGCTCCCCCGGCTGGACTCGAACCAGCAACCCTCCGGTTAACAGCCGAATGCTCTGCCAATTGAGCTACAGGGGATCGCGCTCCCCCGACTGGACTCGAACCAGTAACCTGCCGGTTAACAGCCGGCTGCTCTGCCAATTGAGCTACAGGGGATTGCTGCGTGTGCACCGAACGTACCTACCCGGGGCGTCCCGGAGGGCGTGTGCTCGCTGCGACACATACATTAGCGCAAGCAGGGGGGTGCTCCGCCAATCGGTATGGGGCCCGGGTGATCACGGGCCACGACGGGTAGGCGGCCTGCACCGACGCAAGGGAAGGGTGGCAGTCATGCGGTACAAGGTCACGTTCGTCCTTGGACTCGCCCTCGGCTACGTGCTCGGCACTCGGGCCGGGCGTGAGCGGTACGAACAGCTGAAGAAGTCCGTGCGCGAGTTCTCCCAGAATCCTGCTGTGCGCAATGCCGCCGAGGCCGCGGCACAGAACGGCCGCCAGGCGGCGGGCAAGGCCTTCCACGCCGTGAGCGACAAGGTCGGGGACCGGGTGCCCGACTCCGTGGCCGAGCGGGTGCGCTCCTTGCGGGAGCGGACCGCGAGCGGTGAGGACGACTGGGGAACCACCAACACGTGACGTGATACCCCCGCGGGTGCGGCAGAATCCTTGACATGGGGATAGTCGCCGGCTTGGACAGTTCGTCTGGATTCACGCGCATCGTGGTCTGTGACGCGGACACGGGTGCCGTGCTGCGCCAGGGGTACGCGCCGCACCCCGTCGAGGCCAAGGCCACCGAGATCGATCCGCAGGCGTGGCTGCTCTCGCTCGGTGATGCCGCGGCCGGCGGGCTCCTCGAAGGCGTGCAGGCCATCGGCGTCTCCGCACAGCAGCACGGCCTGGTCACGCTGGACGCCCAGGGCAATCTCGTACGTCCCGCGCTGCTCGGCAACGACAAGCGGGCGCAGGTCGCCGCCGCCGATCTGATCGATGCGCTGGGCGGGCGGCAGGCCTGGGCCGAGGCCGTCGGCTCGGTGCCGCAGGCCGCGCAGCCGGTCGCGAAGCTGCGCTGGATGGCGCGCTCCGAGCCCGATGTGGCGCAGCGCGTCGCGGGCGTCATGCAACCGCACGACTGGCTGGTGTGGCAGCTGCTCGGCCGGCCGGCCCGCAGGACCACCGACCGCGGCGGCGCTTCGTGCACCGGCTTCTGGTCGGCGGGTACCGGCTCCTACCGCACCGATCTGGTGGAGCTCGCGCTCGGGCACCAGTGTGCGCTGCCCGAGGTGCTCGGACCGGCCGAGGCGGCGGGGACGACGCCCGAGGGACTGCTGATCTCCGCCGGGACCGGCGAGACGATGGCGGCGGCGTTCGGGCTGGGCGTCGGGATCGGCGACGCGGTGGTGTCGCTGGGCGCATCGGGCTCCGTGATGGCCGTGCACCATGAGGCGCTGGCCGACCCGAGCGGGCTGATTACGTCGTTCGCCGATGCGACCGGGATGCACCTGCCGGTGGTGCACACGCTCAATGCCGTACGGGCGCTGCGCGGCGCGGCCGAGCTGCTGGGGGCCGAGGGACTCGACGAGCTCTCCGCGCTGGCGACGAAGTCGACGCCCGGTGCGTCGGGGCTTGTGCTGCTGCCGTATCTGGAGGGCGAGCGTACCCCGCAACTGCCGCACACCGCAGGGACGCTGAGCGGTCTGCGCCGTGAGTCGATGAAGCCCGAGCATCTGGCGCGGGCCGCCTTCGAGGGCATGCTCTGCTCGCTTGCGGACGCCATGGACGTGCTGCGCGGACGCGGGGTCGAGGTACGCAGGGTCTTTCTGCTGGGTGCGGCCGCCGAACTGCCCGCAGTCCAGGCCGCGGCGCCCGCGATCTTCGGGGCGCAGGTCGTGGTGCCCCAGCCCGCCGACTATGCGGCGCTGGGCGCGGCCCGGCAGGCCGCATGGGCGCTCGGCGTCTCGCAGGGGACGCTGTCGCCGGCCGCTCCGCCGGCCTGGCAGGGTGCGGCCGCGCAGATTTTCGAGCCCGGTGACGAGCTGGCGGTGGGTCAGGCGGTGCGCCAGCAGTACGGGGCAACGCGGGATCAGATCCACCCCGGGGCGTTCAACCCGCCATCTTGACGCATGACATCTTGACCCTGCCTTGAATTAATGGCTTGAGGTTCCGGGGGTGGAGTGTCGGAAGATTGGGGTGACCCCAGATCTTGCCGACGAGAGACAGCGTGTGCTGATACGACTACTACGGACTCACCTGAGTCCGTACAGACAACCCATCGCCCTGCTGGTGGCGCTCCAGCTCCTGCAGACCAGCGCCACCCTCTATCTGCCCACCCTCAACGCGAACATCATTGACAACGGTGTTGTCGAGGGGGACACCGGCTACATCCTCCGGGTCGGCGCTCTCATGATCGCCGTCAGCATCGTCCAGGTGCTCTGCAACATCGGAGCGGTCTTCTACGGAGCGCGGACGGCCGCCGCGCTCGGCCGCGATGTCCGGGCCGCCGTCTTCGACCGGGTACAGAGCTTCTCCGCCCGCGAGGTCGGCCACTTCGGGGCTCCGTCGCTGATCACCCGTACGACCAATGACGTCCAGCAGGTGCAGATGCTGGTCCTGATGGCGTTCACGCTGATGGTGTCTGCGCCGATCATGTGCGTCGGCGGCATCATCATGGCGCTCGGCCAGGATGTGCCGCTGTCGGCGGTGCTGCTCGCGGTGGTGCCGGTGCTGGGCATCGCGGTGTCGCTGATCGTCAAGAAGATGCGGCCCCTGTTCCGCACCATGCAGGTACGTCTGGACACGGTGAACCGGGTGCTGCGGGAGCAGATCACCGGCAACCGCGTCATCCGTGCCTTCGTCCGTGACGAGTACGAGAAGGAGCGCTTCCGCGGGTCCAACACCGAGCTGACCGATGTGTCCCTGTCCACCGGCCGGCTGATGGCGCTGATGTTCCCGACCGTGATGACGGTCGTGAACGTGTCGTCCATCGCGGTCATCTGGTTCGGTGCCCAGCGGGTCGACAGCGGCGCGATCCAGATCGGCGCGCTGACCGCGTTCCTCGCGTATCTGATGCAGATCGTGATGGCCGTGATGATGGCCACCTTCATGTTCATGATGGTGCCGCGCGCCGAGGTCTGCGCCGAGCGGATCGAGGAGGTGCTGGGCACGGATTCGAGCGTGGTGCCGCCGGCCGAGCCGGTGCGGCAGTTGCGCCGTCGCGGGCATCTGGAGGTGCGGGACGTGGAGTTCCGCTATCCGGGTGCGGAGGAGTCGGTGCTGCGCAGCGTCGGCCTGGTGGCCAGGCCCGGCGAGACGACCGCGATCATCGGGTCCACGGGCAGCGGAAAGTCGACGCTGCTCGGGCTCGTACCGCGGCTGTTCGACGTGACCGGCGGCGAGGTGCTCGTCGACGGCGTCGATGTACGCGAGCTCGATCCCGTCCTGATGGCGAAGACGGTGGGGCTCGTTCCGCAGAAGCCGTATCTCTTCTCCGGGACGGTGGCCACGAATCTGCGCTACGGCAAGCCCGGCGCGAGCGACGAGGAGCTGTGGGAGGCGCTGGAAGTGGCGCAGGCCGCCGACTTCGTACGGGAGCTCGAAGGCGGGCTGAACGCGCCGATCGCGCAGGGCGGCACCAATGTCTCCGGCGGGCAGCGCCAGCGGCTCGCGATCGCCAGGACGCTGGTGCAACGCCCGGAGATCTATCTCTTCGACGACTCCTTCTCCGCGCTGGACTATGCGACGGACGCGGCGCTGCGCGGGGCGCTGGCCCGGGAGATCACCGAGGCCACGGTGGTGATCGTCGCCCAGCGGGTGTCCACCATCCGTGACGCGGACCGCATCGTGGTCCTGGACGAGGGGCAGGTCGTGGGAAGCGGACGCCATCACGAGCTGATGGAGAGCAATGAGACCTACCGAGAGATCGTGCTCTCGCAGCTGACGGAGGCTGAGGCCGCATGAGCGGGCCGGGCGGACGGATGATGATGGGCCCCGTCGAGCGGTCCATGGACTTCAAGGGCTCGGGCAAACGGCTGCTGCGGCAGCTCGCTCCCGAGCGTATGACGCTGTGGGTGATGCTCGCGGCGGGTGTGCTGAGCGTCGCGTTCGCGGTGGTCGGGCCGAAGATTCTGGGGCAGGCGACCGACCTGGTCTTCGCGGGGGTCGTCGGCCGGGAGATGCCGGCCGGGACCAGCAAGGACCAGGCGATCGCCGGCCTGCGGGACAAGGACCAGGGCGGGCTCGCCGACATGCTGTCCGGCGTGGACTTCACGCCCGGCGACGGTATCGACTTCACCGCCGTGGGCCATGTGCTGCTGGTGGCGCTGGTGGTGTACCTGGCCGCGGGTCTGCTGATGCTGGTGGCGACGCGGCTGTCGATCCGGGTGATCAACCGGACCGTCTACCGGATGCGCGAGGACGTACAGGCGAAGCTGTCGCGGCTGCCGCTGTCGTACTTCGACCGGGCCAAGCGCGGCGAGGTGCTCAGCCGGGCGACCAACGACATCGACAACATCTCGCAGACGCTCCAGCAGACGATGGGCCAGCTGATCAACTCGCTGCTGACCATCGTGGGCGTGCTGGCGATGATGTTCTGGATCTCGCCGCTGCTCGCGCTGGTCGCGCTGGTGACCGTGCCGGTGTCGGTGTTCGTGGCGACGAAGGTCGGCAAGCGCTCGCAGCCGCACTTCGTGCAGCAGTGGAAGTCCACGGGCAAGCTCAACGCCCATATCGAGGAGATGTACACCGGCCATGCGCTGGTGAAGGTCTTCGGGCGGCAGGACGAGTCGGCCAAGGACTTCGCCGAGCAGAACGAGGCGCTGTACGAGGCGGGGTTCAAGGCCCAGTTCAACAGCGGGGTCATGCAGCCGCTGATGTTCTTCGTGTCGAACCTCAACTATGTGCTGGTGGCGGTCGTCGGCGGGCTGCGGGTCGCGTCCGGCACGCTGTCGATCGGCGATGTGCAGGCGTTCATCCAGTACTCCCGGCAGTTCTCGATGCCGCTCACCCAGGTCGCTTCGATGGCGAACCTGGTGCAGTCGGGTGTCGCCTCGGCCGAGCGGGTCTTCGAGCTGCTGGACGCCGAGGAGCAGGAGGCCGACGAGCAGGACGCCGGCAAGCCGACGGGCGAGCGGTCGCGGCGGCTCGGACAGGTCGCGCTCGAGAAGGTCGCCTTCCGCTACGACCCGGACAAGCCGCTCATCGAGGATCTCTCGCTGAGCGTGGAACCGGGCCACACGGTCGCGATCGTCGGTCCGACCGGCGCGGGCAAGACGACCCTGGTGAATCTGCTGATGCGGTTCTACGAGGTCACGGGCGGCCGGATCAGCCTGGACGGCGTGGACATCGCGAAGATGTCCCGGGAGGAACTGCGGTCCGGGATAGGGATGGTCCTCCAGGACACCTGGCTGTTCGGCGGCACCATCGCGGACAACATCGCGTACGGCTCCTCCCGCGAGGTGACCCGGGCGGAGATCGAGGAGGCGGCGCGAGCTGCGCACGCCGACCGTTTCATCCGTACGCTGCCCGACGGCTACGACACGGTGATCGACGACGAGGGCTCGGGCGTGAGCGCGGGCGAGAAGCAGCTGATCACCATCGCGCGGGCGTTCCTGTCCGACCCGGTGATCCTGGTGCTCGACGAGGCCACCAGCTCGGTGGACACCCGTACCGAGGTGCTCATCCAGAAGGCGATGGCGCGGCTCGCCCACGGTCGTACGAGCTTTGTCATCGCGCACCGGCTCTCCACGATCCGGGACGCGGACGTGATCCTGGTGATGGAGAACGGCGCGATCGTGGAACAGGGCACGCATGACGAGCTGTTGGCCGCGGAGGGGGCGTATGCGCGGCTGTACGCGGCGCAGTTCGCGCAGGCGGTGGTGGAGGTGGAGTAACCGGGGTGGGGTCGGTGGGCCCCTGCGGGGCTGTCCCCTACCCGCCCTCCCCCTACGGCCCGGCGGCCGTGGGAGGTACCTCCATCCCGTAACCGGGGCTCCGCCCCGGACCCTCCCCCCACGCCCTGCGGGCCTGGGGGGACCCCCAGCGGGCGCCCCGGGGTCCGGGGCGGAGCCCCGGTGTCAGTCCAGGTAGCCCCGCAGCTGGTCCGCGAACGCGTGGTCGCGCAGCTTGTTCAGCGTCTTCGACTCGATCTGGCGGATGCGTTCACGCGTCACGCCGAAGATCCGGCCTATCTCCTCGAGCGTCCGCGGCCTGCCGTCCATCAGCCCGTAGCGCAGCTGCACCACCTTGCGCTCGCGCTCGCCGAGGGTGGAGAGCACCGCCTCCAGGTGCTCACGCAGCAGCAGGAAGGCGGCCGACTCGACGGGGGACGCGGCATCGCCGTCCTCGATGAGGTCGCCGAGGGCCACATCGTCCTCCTCCCCCACCGGCGCATGCAGCGAGACCGGCTCCTGGGCGAGCCGCAGCACCTCGCTCACCCGCTCGGGCGCCAGGTCCAGCTGGACCGCGACCTCTTCGGGGGTGGGTTCGTAGCCGCGCTCCTGGAGCATCCGGCGCTGGACCCGGACGACCCGGTTGATCAGCTCGACGACATGGACCGGGACCCGGATGGTGCGTGCCTGGTCCGCGAGCGCCCGGGACATGGCCTGGCGGATCCACCAGGTGGCGTACGTGGAGAACTTGTAGCCGCGGGCGTAGTCGAACTTCTCAACTGCCCTGATCAGGCCCAGGTTTCCCTCCTGGACGAGGTCGAGCATGGTCAGTCCGCGGCCGACGTAACGCTTGGCCACGGAGACGACGAGCCGGAGGTTGGCCTCGATCAGCCGGCGCTTGGCCATCCGGCCCATGACCACCAACCTGTCGAGGTCGACGGCGAGTTGGGAGTCGTCGATGTCGGGGGTGTGGCCAAGCCGCTCCTCGGCGAACAGACCGGCTTCGACCCGGCGCGCGAGCTCCACCTCCTCGACGGCCGTGAGCAGCGGAATCCTGCCGATCTCCCGCAGATACTGGCGGAACAGGTCGGACGAGGGACCGCTCTCGACTCGGCTGCCGGCCCGCGGGCCAGGAGGCTCGGGCACTTCCACCGGATCCTCGACAACGGTCTCCGGGACGGCTTCGGGCACGGTCTCCGGGTGAAGTACGGCCCGGCTCTGCGCGGGGACCTGCGCGGAGACGGCCGCGACAGTATCGGTCTCGGTCAGGGTCTGGGTCTGCACGGGGGCGACCTCCAGGGTGATCGCTGCCGGTTCGGGGGCGTGCGGCAGCGGGACGGGGGCGGCCGGGCCGCTTTCCGTCCCGTACACGATGAGCGGATCCACGGGGGTGAGAGGCCCACGGTGGGTGGACCGGCCGCGCTCCGGGGACTCAGGCACCGCACCCCAGTGTGGGGTACGACACACAGCGTCCACGAGGGGCGTGCGGCGACTTTTTGAGTCCAGTGCGTGACCGGGCGGTTACCGAAGCAGGATCTGCGGTCGACCGGACAGGGCCTAAAGGGCGTCCGCGCCCTGGTTGCGCAGCGACTGGGCGTACTGCTGAAGGACCCACAGTTCGTTCTGTACGGCCGTGTGCTGCTCGGGGTCGGCGTGCTGGCCGAGGCGGGCGAGATTGCCCTGGACCTCGCGGATGCGCCGGTCGACGGCCCGCAGGCGGACCTGGACGAGCTGGACTCCGGCGTAGCTCTCGTCGACGGTCCTCGCGTGGACGGCTTCCACGGCGAGCTCGGTGACCAGAGCGCGCACCGTGTCGTTCGGGGCGGCGTCGCGGACCCGGGCGAGGTACTCCGGGGAGTCCTGGGTGCCCTGTTCGGCGCCGCCTGCCTCGGCGATGGTCTGGCGGACCGCGGCGTACGGCGGGGCGGTGAACTCGTCGACGCCGTACGCGTCGAAGGCCGGGGAGACCAGCTCCGGGTGCTGGAGCGCCAGCTTCAGCAGCTCGCGTTCGGTGCGGTGGGCGGGGCTGCGCAGGTTGAGCGCGGGTCCGGACGGCACGGCCGGGGCCTGGACCTGCTGCGGTGCGCTGTTACGGGAGGGAACCGGGCCGCGGCCGCCGCGGTCACGGGCCCAACGCGCCAGCTGTGCAACGCGCTTGACCACGAACTGGGTGTCGAGGATGCCGAGGATGCCGGCGAGCTGCACCGCCGACTCGTGCTGGATGGCGATGTTCTTGATGCCCGCGACGATCGGCGCGGCCTCGTCCAGCGCGGCGGCCCGGCCCGCGGGCGTCTCCAGATTGTGGCGCTGCACGCTGTGGCGGATCGCGAACTCGAAGAGCGGGGTACGCGTTTCGACGAGCTTCTGCACCGCGTCGTCGCCCTCCGCGAGGCGCAGCTCGCAGGGGTCCATGCCGCCGGGGGTGATCGCGATCGAGGTCTCGGCGGCGAACTTCTGGTCGTCCTCGAAGGCACGCAGCGCCGCCTTCTGGCCGGCCGCGTCGCCGTCGAAGGTGAAGATCACCTCGGCGGTGGCATTGTCCATCAGCAGCCGACGCAGGATCTTGATGTGGTCGCCGCCGAAGGCCGTGCCGCAGGTGGCGATGGCGGTGGTGACACCGGCCAGATGGCAGGCCATCACGTCCGTGTAGCCCTCGACGACCACGGCCCTGCTGGTCCTGGCGATCTCCTTCTTCGCGAGATCGATGCCGTAGAGCATCTGGGACTTCTTGTAGATGCCCGTCTCAGGGGTGTTGAGGTACTTCGGCCCGTTGTCGCTCTCGTACAGTTTGCGCGCTCCGAAGCCGACGACATCGCCCGAGATGTCGCGGATCGGCCACATCAGGCGGCCGCGGAACCGGTCGATGGGCCCGCGGCGGCCGTCCTGGGAGAGGCCGGAGAGGATCAGCTCCTTGTCGCTGAAGCCCTTGCCGCGCAGAAAGCGGGTGAGGTGGTCCCAGCCCTGCGGGCTGTACCCGACGCTGAAGTGCTGGGCCGCGGCCTGGTCGAAGCCGCGCTCGGCGAGGAACTTGCGACCCGTCTCGGCCTCGGCGCTGTTCTCCAGCTGCTCGATGTAGAACTGCGCGGCGATCTTGTGCGCCTCGACCAGACGGATGCGCTCGCCCCGCTGGTGGCTGGGGTTGTACCCGCCCTCCTCGTAGCGCAGGGTGATGCCCGCCGTCGCGGCGAGGCGCTCGACCGTCTCGGAGAAGGAGAGATGGTCGATCTTCATCACGAAGGCGATGGTGTCGCCGCCCTCCTGGCAGCCGAAGCAGTGGAAGAGACCCTTGCTCGGGCTGACCTGGAAGGAGGGGGACTTCTCGTCGTGGAAGGGGCAGAGCCCCTTGAGGTTGCCGCCGCCGGCGTTGCGCAGCTGGAGGTACTCGGAAACGACGGCGTCGATCGGGACCGCGTCCCGTACCGCCTTCACGTCGTCATCGTTGATCCTGCCTGCCACGCGTGAAGTCTACGGTGGCGCGGTGACACTCCCGTCAGCCGTTGAGGGAAGTGAGCGCCGCGGACGGGTCGGAGAGCGCCTCCGGGTCCACCGGGGTGCCCGAGCGGATCAGCTGCTGGATCGGGTCGGTGACGTCCCACACGTTGACGTTCATCCCGGCGAGCACCCGGCGGTCCTTCAGCCAGAAGGCGATGAACTGCCGCTTTCCTACGTCTCCGCGCAGCACCACCTGGTCGTACGAACCGGGCGGCGCCCAGCCCGAGTACTCCAGGCCCAGGTCGTACTGGTCGGAGAAGAAGTACGGAATGCGGTCGTAGGAGACCTCCTGACCGAGCATGGCGCGCGCGGCGGCCGGGCCGCCGTTGAGGGCGTTCGCCCAGTGTTCGACGCGCAGCCGGGACTCGAGGACCGGATGGTCGGCGGCCGCGACGTCGCCAGCGGCGTAGATGTCGGCGTCGGAGGTGCGCAGGCTCGCGTCGACGGCAATGCCGCCGCCGTGCGCCCGGTCGGCCATGTCGAGACCGGCGGCTTCGGCGAGCGCCGTGCGCGGGGCGGCGCCGATCGCGGCGAGGACGGCGTGGGCGGGGTGCTCGTCGCCGTCGTCGGTACGGGCCGCGAGCACCATGCCGTCCTGACCCGTGATCTCGGTGAGGCGGGCGCCGAAGTGGAAGCGGACGCCGTGCTCGCGGTGGAGTTCGGTGAACATCTGCCCCAGCTCGGGGCCGAGGACATGGTGCAGCGGGGTGCCTGCCGGTTCGACGACGGTGACCTCGGCGCCGTAGCCGCGGGCGGCCGAGGCGACCTCCAGGCCGATCCAGCCGCCGCCCGCGATGACCAGCTGGCCGTTGTCGCGGCCGAGCGCGGCGAGTACGTTCCGCAGCCGGTCGGCGTGGGCGAGGCGGCGCAGATGGTGGACGCCGGCCAGCTCGGTGCCGGGGATGTCCAGGCGGCGCGGCTCGGCGCCGGTGGCCAGCAGCAGTTTGTCGTAGTGCAGAACGGTGCCGTCGCCGAGCCGGACGGACTTGGCCTCGCGGTCGACCGCGACAACGGTCTGGCCGAGGTGCAGTTCGATATCGGCCTGGGCGTACCAGCCGGGTTCGTGCACGAAGACGCTGTCGCGCTCCTCCTTGCCCGACAGATAGCCCTTGGAGAGCGGCGGGCGTTCATAGGGGTGGTCGCGTTCGTCACCGATGAGGATCACCCGTCCGGTGAACCCCTCGGCACGGAGGGTCTCGGCCGCCTTGGCTCCGGCAAGCCCACCGCCGACGATGACGAATGTCCGATGTGCGTCGACCACTTGATGCCTCCTCTTTGCTTCTACGCTGCGCAGCCTTCAGCGAGCGTCCCGCACGGAGCGTGATGGCGGAAGAGGGAGTGGCCGTGGGCGTGTCATCCCGGACGCGCCGCGGCGGCCCTCCCGGCTGCTCATTGGCGGGCTGTGAGGTCGGTGTGCAGGGTGCGCGCCGAGGCGTCCGTGAGGGATGCCAGCTGGTCGACGATCACCCGCTTGCGCGCCCGGTCGTCGGGCGCGGCGTCGAACAGGGCGCGGAACTGCGGGTCGAGGGTGTCGGGCGCGCGGGCCGTCATCGCCTCGGCCAGCTCGGCGAGCACAATGCGCTGGTCGGCGCGGAGCGCCTCCTGCTCGGCGCGCTGCATCACATAGCGGTCGGCGACGGCCTTGAGCACGGCGCATTCGTTGCGGGTCTCGCGCGGAACGACCAGTTCGGCCGCGTACCGGGTGAGCCGCCCCGATCCGTACGCCTGGCGGGTCGCGCCCTCGGCGGCCAGGCAGAACCGGCCGATGAGCTGGCTGGTGGCGTCCTTCAGCCGGGCCTGTGCGACGGCCGATCCGTCGTAGTGGTGTGGCCACCACTCCTGGTCGACGAGCCGGTCCAGGGCCTCGGCCAGCTCCTGCGGATCGGTGTCCTCAGGTACGTACCGGCCGATCGCCACCCGCCAGATGTCACTGCGCTCGGACTCGGCGAGGAGGAGGTTGGGGTCGATGTGGCCGGCGTGCAGACCGTCCTCGAAGTCGTGCACCGAGTACGCCACGTCGTCGGACCAGTCCATGACCTGGGCCTCGAAGCACTTGCGGTACGCCGGGGCTCCCTGGCGGGCCCATTCGAAAACCGGCAGGTCGTCCTCGTAGACGCCGAATTTCACCGAGTCGGGGTCGGTGGGGTGCCCGCCGCGCGGCCACGGGTATTTGGTGGCGGCGTCCAGGACGGCCCGGGTGAGGTTGAGGCCGACGCTGACCAGCTCGCCGGTCCCGTCGTGGACAAAGCGCTTGGGCTCGATACGGGTCAGCAGGCGCAGTGACTGGGCGTTGCCCTCGAAGCCGCCGCAGTCCTTGGCGAAGTCGTTGAGCGCCTGCTCGCCGTTGTGCCCGAAGGGCGGGTGGCCCATGTCATGGGCCAGGCAGGAGGCCTCGACGAGATCGGGGTCGCAGCCGAGGGCCGCGCCGAGCTCGCGTCCGACCTGCGCGCACTCCAGGGAGTGGGTGAGCCGGGTGCGGGGGCTCGCGTCCCAGGCCAGGTTGCGCGTGCCGGGGGTGACCACCTGCGTCTTGCCCGCGAGCCTGCGCAGCGCGGCGGAGTGCAGCACGCGCGCGCGGTCGCGCTGGAAGGCGGTGCGGCCGGGGCGCTTGTCCGGCTCGGGAGCCCAGCGCGCGGTGGCCGCATCGTCGTACGCGCCGTCGAAGGAGCCGGTGCCGGATGAGGTGGTGCTGGTGGTGCCTGCCATGCACCGAAGGTAACCGGAGCCGGTGGCAGGCGGGCGATGAGGTGGCTCACGCGGTGGCGAGTTCGCGCCGCTGACCGGCGTACGAGGCCGAGGCCGCGGTCGGGGTCGAAGCAGAGGTCGTCGTGGTCAGGGCGTCGTCGTAACGCTGGAGCACCAGCCGGGCGAGGGCCGGGTGGGCGCCCAGCGGGGCGGCAGCGATCCAGGGCGCGGCGGCGGCGCTGGCGGCGGCGAACTGGCCCGGGAAGGCGAAATAGGAAGCGACGGCGATGCGATGGCGGCCGCGGGCGGTGAGCGCGCGTACGGCCGCGGGCACGGTGGGCGAGACGGCGGATGCGTAGGCGGGGACGACGGGCACGCCACCGAGGCGCTCGCTGAGCAGGTCCGCCATCCGGCGGGCGTCGGTCGCCGAGTCGGGGTCGCGGGATCCGGCGGCGGCCAGGACGACTCCGGCGCTGCGGCTTGCGCCGTCCTCGGGTCGCCAGCCGGCCTCGGCCAGGCGGGAGCAGAGGGCCTCGACGAGGAGGGGGTGCGGGCCGAGCGGGGCGGCGATGCGGATGTCCGCGCCGACGACGGCCGCGGCGCACTGCGGCAGATCGTGCTTGACGTGGTGGCCGCGGCCGAGCAGCAGGGGCACGAGGACCGCCCGGACGCCCTGGGCACGCTGCTCGGCCTCGACGGCGGCGAGGGTGTCGGGCAGCAGCGGCTCGTTCAGTTCGATGTGGCCGAGACGGACGTCGAGTCCGGGGCGCAGGTCGCGGACCCCCTCCAGCAGCCGGGTGACCGTGTGCAGGGCGCCTGCATCGCGGCTGCCGTGGGCGACGGCGACGAGGGTGGGCCTTGTTGTCTGGGGCATGCGCCTGCGGCTTCCGTTGAGTGTGACGTGGCTGAGTTGAGTGCCCAGCTGGTCCGTGATGCGCGAGAGCAGCTGCGCGGTGCTGTCGAGAGGGCTGGCGTCGAGGGGGGCTCTCTCGAGCCGGGGCGGGTCGAGGGGCAGGGACTCACGAAGGTGTGCCGGCTCCGTCATGCACCGATCCTGACGGGCGCAGGTTGCGAGGTCGTTGCGTGAGGGTGACGGGTGTTTTCCACGGGCTCACCGGCTGCCCGGCGGCGTTGTCAGACCCGTCACCTACTGTGATCGACATCGGAACCGGAACGTCGGGGAGGCGGTCTTGCCATGGGCTGGATCGAGACGGAGAGCGGCGGATATGCCGTAACGCTGGACGGCACCAAGGTGCTGTGCAGAAACGCGGCGGGGCGCGCCTTGAAGCAGGTGCCGGCGAAGCTGCGGGACGACGCCGCGGTGGTGCGGCTGCGGCAGCTCGCCGAGTGGCTTGAACGGCACGCACGGGAGTGCCGGGAGCAGGTGGACACCTGGCTGGTGCGCTCACTGCCGGTGCCGGTGGCGCTGCTGGCGCGGGTGTGGCCGGACACGGCGTGGCAGACGGCCCTGCGCGATCTGGTGGTGGCACCGCTCGGTGCCGACGGGACGGCCGACATGGAGCGCGCCGGGTTTCTGCGTGACGCGGACCCCGAGAAGGGCGCGGGCATCGTCGACCTGGACGGCGACTCGGTGCGGCTGGAGTGCGAGACGGTGCTGATACCGCACCCGGTGCTCCTCGAAGACCTCGACGATCTGCGGGAGTTCGCCGTGGAGCTGGGGGTCGAGCAGGGCGTGGAGCAGCTGTTCCGCCAGGTGTGGCGGCGGCCGGAGGACGTGCGCGGCCACGACTGGCAGACATACGCCAACGGAAAGTTCGAGCAGCTGCGGCACGCGACCACGCGCGCGGTCCAGCTGGGCTACCGGGTGCGCGGCGGCCAGGCGGTGTGCCCGCTGGTGGAGGACCGCCGGTCGCTGGAGGCGGCGTACTGGGTGGGGGACGACTATCCGGACGGCGAGACGCTGACCGGGGCACTGGAGTGGCGGGACAGGGACGGCCGGCGGCTGCCGCTCGCCGAAGTGGGGCCGGTCTCCTGGTCGGAGGGTGAGCGGATGGCGGCGCTGGTGTACGCGGGCCGGGTGGTCGCGGACGACGAGGAGGGGCGGCTGTGAGCACCGCACGGAAGACGACAGGGGGATCGGTGGAGGACGGGCTGCTGGAGGCCGGGGCGGTGCTGCCGCTCGGCGCGGGAAGACGCCGGAAGAAGGGGCAGGGCGACGAGCTGACGGCGCGGGCGTACGGACATCCGGCGCTGGAGGGCCGCACGGTGGTGCGGCTGGTGCCCGAGGCGATCGCGCCCGCCGAGGACCTTGCCCTGGAGTATCTGGGGTTCACCGGCGCCGGGTCGGCGCCGGTGGGCCGGGTGAAGCGGCAGTCGCTGGGCTTTCCCGCCTGGGCCCTGGTCCACGACCCGGACAACGGCCATCATGCGCTCGCCGTGGTCAAGGAGATGGAGCGCCTGGCGCGGCTGGTGACGACCAAGCCGGGACTCGCCAAGGAGGGCTTCGACGAAATCGGCGAGCGGCTGGACCGTTCCGTGCCGCACTTCCTGCCGACCTTCTACGAGCAGGCGGCGCGGCTCTTCCTGGCCGCCGAGTCGCGGCAGCACGCATCGGTGTTCTTCGGCAAGGCGCGGGCAGCCGAGCAGCGGCATGCGCTGGCGGTCGACGAGGAGCGGCTGCGGGAGGTCTTCCTGGAGTTCGCCGGGGCAGGCGCGCTGAGCGGCAAAGCCCTGCGGGAGTACGCGAAGGGGCTGGCCGCGCGGCTGTCGGCGCCGACGGCGTACGCGGAGTTCAGAGCCGTGTCCGCGGAGCGGTGCGCGGCCGGACTCACCCCGTACGCGGGCATGGTCGAGGATCTGCGGCGGCTCGCCAAGGCAGCGGGTCTCGACGCGGCGGCCGAGGAGCGCGCGCTGATCGCGGAGATCATCCACACCGGCGCGATGAACCGCGCGGCAGGGAGCTTCTGGAAGTCGGCGCTGCCCGCGCTCGCGGCTGTCGCGGCCGAGGACATCGCCGTACGGGAGCGGCTGCTGGCGCTGCTGCCGGTGACGAGCGGCGACAGCCCTGAGCAGTTCGACGAGGAATGGCTCGCGCTGCTGGACCGGTGCGGTGCGATCGGGCTGTTGCTCGACGGGACGGTTCCGGCGGCCGAGTGGCTGTCGTCGTGGGCCCGGCACCGCCAGCGTGGCTGGCGCGGCATGAAGCGGCTCCCGGCCGACCTGACGCTGCTGGAACGGCTGGCGGACCGGCTGATCGCGGACGGCACACCGCTGAAGCTGCTGCGCGGCGGCGGCTGGCGCACCACCGTCGACCTCGATCTCCTCGACCTCGCCCTGGCACTCGGCGTTCCGGTCGAGTCGCCGTCGGACGGCATGGAGAACCTGGAGCTGGCGCCCTGGCTGTCCGACGAGCGCGAGGGGCGCAGGGATCTCGCGGCGCTGGCCGGCGACGCCCGGTTCGCGCCACTGCTGCGCGGCGGAATCGAGCGGTTGGCAGGCACCCATGAGGCCTCCACCCAGCTGCAGCGGATCGCGGAGCACCCGGCGCTGCGCACGGCACTCGCGGGCTGGCTGACCGACCGGGCCGACGATCTGTCGCAGCCGCTCGGACTGCCGGGTCTCGACCGGCTGCTCGGCCGGCTGAGCCACTTCTCCGCGCCGTCCGTGCTGGCGACCGCTCCCGAGGCGGTGGAACGGATCACTGCCGTTGACCCCGCCGGGGCGCTGGCGCGCACCCTGCGCGCCGGCATCCTCGACGAGCTCGGCTGGCCCGCGCTGGAAGAGGCCGTCCCTGAGCTCGGCAAGGTCGACCCCATGGCCTCCGGCCAGCGGTACGGCCGGGGCGTCGACGAGTGGTACCGCCTGTCGGACGCCTGGCCCGCGCTTGTCGTACGGGTCGGCATGCAGGCCGCCGCGGTGGGGCCGGACGCCGTGCTCGACCGGCAGACGCTCTCCCTGCCGGTGTCTTCGTCGCACTACTGGGACGTGCCCACGGTCCGTTACGTCGGCGGCCAGTGGCTGGTGGCCAACGGCCACGGCGACAGCCGTCGGGCCCGCTGGTCGGGCAGGGCGGCCGAGGTGTTCAAGCCCGCCGGCGAGCTGAACGACCACTGGATCTCGTACCAGACTCCCTCGCTGCAACTGCCCGACGGCAGCCGCACGTTCGGCGGGCGGCCGATCCACGCCGGCGACACCTCGTTCGCGGCGGAGCGGCGGCCGGTCGCATCGGACGGCATCTCGGTGTGGGTGCTGCACGAGGGCACGTGGTGGGAGTACGACCCGGAGTCGGCCCGCAGGGGCCGGATCTCGGTGCCCGCCTTCTTCGACTCGGCGCTGGCCGAGGGCACGGGCACACTGCTGGAGCACTCGTGCCGGCTGCTGCCCGTACAACCAGGCATGGAGTCCTCGCCGTTCGGCAGCAAGGACGGGCTGCTCGGCTGGTGGGTGCGGTACGACCCGCAGGCCCGGACGCTCACCGCCTGCTCGGTGGACGGCAGCCGCAGCCCGGCCGTCGAAATCCCGGCGGGCAGCAGGATCGAGCATGTCACGCACGGCATTCCGTTGCCGCCGCTGCGGCTGCCGGGCGGAGCCGTCCTGCATCCGCGCGAGGAGCGCGGCCATGACGCAAAGATCGAGCTGTACGACACGGACGGCATCTGCCTGGCCACGCTCCAGGAGGGCGACCACGGCAGGGCGCATGCCGCGGGGACCCCGCTGGTGCCGCCGATCAGCTACTGGCACGCGCTGCGGCCGCGAGACGAGCGGGGTTCGGCCGCGCTGCGGCAGGTGACGGAGGCAGCGGCCGGGGCGCTGCTCGCGGCCGTCGCACAGGGCGCGAAGCCGGACGCCGCCGTACGGCAGGTGCTGCCGGAGATCACTCACCCGGGGCTGCTCGGGGGCGTGGCCGGTCTTGTGGAGGAGGCCGCGCGGCACGGCAAGCGCATCGGCGTCCTCGCGGAGCGTGCGACGAAGGGGCAGCGGGACCCGGACGAGGCGCGGGAGCCGGCCGTGCAGCATGCGCACGACGGCAGGCTGCGCGATGTGCTCGCCGGTTTCATGGGCTCCAAGCACTTCTACGCGGCGCACGGCTGGGAGCGCAGCACCACCACGGCCGTCGATCAACTCCGGCAGCTGCGAGGGGTGCTGGCGCCCGGTGCCAATGACGCCAAGGTGGCGTTGACCGGCACCAGCGTCGGCTGGCTGACCCTTCCCGGCGCCGGTATGGCGGCGATCGCCGTGCGCGCGGCGGCGCCGGCGACCGAGGACGCGGACCGGGCGGCGCTGCTGGAATTCCTCGATGCGGCGCTGGAGGTGCGGGCGGACGGCGACGCGGTCCTCGTCGACCCGCGCGGGCGGCTGCGGCTCGTCCAGCTGAAGGCGGCGCGGTCCTCGCCCGGCGATCAACTGCTGGGCACGGTAAGGCACTCGGGGTCGCGGCGGCTGCTGATCGTCGCCTGCCAGCGCGTCGAGGACGAGCACGCGTTCTGGAACGGCATCGAGTACGACCCGGCCGGGTCATTCGGCGCCTGGGACGGCTTCGCGCTCGTCGAGTCGGAGGTGCTGGGCACGGCCGACGATCCGGTGCGGGCGGACGCGGTGCGCCGGCTGGTGGACGGCGTGCGGGAGCGGGGGCCGCTGCCGTACCGGCCGGAGCAGGCGCTGGAGTTCGCCGAGCGGGTCGGGGTCGGCGCGGTGACGGGTGCGCTGCTGTCTCTCGGCGTGCCCGGAGTCACCGATTACGGCAGGGACGGCCTGCTGGCGGCCGAGTATCTCGCGCCGCTGGGTGCCAAGAGGGCCGAGGCGCAGACGGGACGGGCGGTCCTGAGCGCGATGGCTCCTGCCGAACGGCAGGTGTTCACCGGCCTGTTGCTGCCGGTCGAGCCCGCGCGGGTGGACGAGCTGTGGACGAAGGGATTCGACCTGGAGCCGCTCACCGGGGCCTGGCTGGCGGCACGCGGCAAGCGGCGCACCGCGCCCGCCTGGCTGATCACCCGCGTGGTCGCGGAGATCGGACCGGGCACAATCCTCGACTCGGTACTCAACCCGGAGACGCAGAGCCAGCTCACCGGCCGCACGGAACAGCACTCCGACGGCGGCGCGATGGTTCCGGCGGAGCCGCAGAAGATGTTCACCGGCTCCATGATGAGCTCGTACGTCACCGTGCTGCGCTGGCTGGCCTACCGGCTGCCGTACCGCGATCCGCTGCGCGAGATCCTGCCGGTCACGCTGGGGATGGTGCGCGAACGGCTGGCCGATCCCGGGCTGCTGCTCGATCTCGGTGTCGACTGGGACGTCGACGGGAACGCGACCTCGGCGCGGCTGCGGGAGGCGTTCGGGCAGCCGCTGCGGGACGAGGGGTCGAAGGAAGGGGTGGTCGAGCTCTCGGACGCGCTGGTGCTCGCGCCGATGCGGTACCGGGCGGAGTGGGACTCGGTGTGGGTGCGGCCCGCGGCTCTGCTGGGCGAGGGCGGGGGGCCCGACCATCCCGCGCTCAAGCTGCTGGCGGGGATCGCGCGGGAGACGCCCGGGCTGACGTCGTTGCGTGCGGTGCTGAGCGATGAGTTCACGGCGCTGGTGACGGCCGACGGACCGGCCGGGGCTCCGCAGT
Organism: Streptomyces sp. NPDC019890; assembly: GCF_044903445.1. Classification (NCBI taxonomy): domain Bacteria; kingdom Bacillati; phylum Actinomycetota; class Actinomycetes; order Kitasatosporales; family Streptomycetaceae; genus Streptomyces; species Streptomyces sp. NPDC019890. The sequence continues at coordinate 277,443 of NZ_JBJDQK010000002.1, forward strand.
ATCCGCCGCACAGCGCCCCGGAGTTGGTGGGGCAGGCGGCTGAGCGGTACGGGCTGTCCAAGGACGCGGCCGCGCTGTATCTGATGCTGCTCGCGCTGCCCGATCCGACCGACCGGAACCAGGCGGAGTGGACCGGCTGGAAGCCCGCCCGGCTGAAGGCGGCACGGGCTGAACTGGCCGCCACCGACCTGGTGGTGGAGGCCAAGCGGGCGCGGGCGGGGCGTTCGCTGTTCCTGCCCGGCGGCTGGCTGGAGCAGAAGACACCACGGCTGCCCGGGGAGAGCTGGAAGACGGCGCTCGTGCCGTGGGATCTGTACGGCTTCGTGGTGCCCGACCGTCCGGTGGCGCAGCTGTTCGCGGCGGCGTGGCAGCGGGTCGTGGACGGCGACGCGCCGGGGTTCGAGGAGTTCAAGGGCCGTAGCGGCAGGGGAGGTTCGCGATGAGCGAGAACACCGTGAGGGTGGGGCGGGCACGGCAGGTGGAGCTGCCCGAGGACCGGTACCGCGAGGAGCTGACCTTCCTCGCCGCGTACGACGACGGGCCGAGGCCGCCCGGGTGGCGGATGACACCGCGCGCGGCCGTGCTCTTCGTCTGCGGTTCGGACGGCGAGGCGCTGCGGTCGGCCGACGGTCAACAGCTCGTCGTCTCACGGAAGTTCGTGGGCGACCGCGCCCTGGTCGAGCGGTGCGTGGTGACACTGGCGGGCGAGCGCGGGCTGCTGCTCGTCGGCGAGCCCGGCACGGCCAAGTCGATGCTGTCCGAGCTGCTGGCCGCCGCGGTGTGCGGCACCAGCACACTCACCGTGCAGGGCACCGCGGGCACCACCGAGGACCAGCTGCGGTACGGCTGGAACTACGCGATGCTGCTGGCCAAGGGTCCGAGCCGGGAGGCCCTGGTGCCCTCGCCGGTCCTCACCGCGATGACGCGCGGCGCGGTCGCCCGGGTCGAGGAGGTCACCCGCTGTCTGCCCGAGGTGCAGGACGCGCTGGTCTCACTGCTCTCCGAACGCCGAATGTCCGTGCCCGAACTGGCCGGCGGCGACGGAGCGGACGGGACCGTGCACGCCGTGCCGGGCTTCACGCTCATCGCCACGGCCAACCTCCGCGACAAGGGCGTCTCCGAGATGTCCGCGGCGCTGAAGAGACGGTTCAACTTCGAGGAGGTCGGCCCGATCGGCGACCTCGACGCCGAGACGGCGCTGGTGCGCGGGCAGGCCACGGCGGCGCTGGCACGTTCCGGCGCGGCCTTCGGGGTGGACGAGGCGGTGCTCGAGGCGCTGGTGACGGCGTTCCGGGACCTGCGGACCGGGCGAAGCGCCGAGGGCTGGGAGGTGGAGCGTCCTTCGACGGTCATGTCGACGGCGGAGGCAGTGCAGGTGGCCACCTCGATGGGGCTCGGCGCGGCGTATCTGAGCGACGGGCGTGATGTCGTACGCACCTTGCCCGGGCATCTGCTGGGCACGGTCCGCAAGGACGATCCGTCCGACCACGCACGGCTGTTGGGGTACTGGGACGGGCCGGTGCGGCGACGGGCGGAGGGCGGGGCGCCGCTGTGGCGCACCCTGTGGGAGCTGCGCGATGAGCTCGCCTGAGCCGGATCCCGCCGGTGCGCTGGCTTCACTCGCGGGGTGCCGCGAGCCGTATCTGATCGGGGTGCGGCACCACTCCCCCGCGCTGGCGGCGGCCGTTCCCGCGCTGCTGGACGAAGCGGCGCCTCAGGTGCTGTTCGTCGAGTTGCCGGAGGAGTTCGCGCCGTGGCTGGAGCACCTCGCCGACCCGGCGACGGTGCCGCCGGTCGCTCTGGCGGGCAGCGGGGCCGGGCTGGTGTTCCTGCCCTTCGCGGAGTTCTCGCCCGAGTTGGCGGCGATCCGCTGGGCGCGGGAGGCGGGCGTGGAGGTGGTGCCGTTCGATCTGCCACTGGGTGCGCGCTCGCAGGCGGAGGCCGCTCCGGTGGACCCCGGTCCGGGTGCGGGGTCGATCGCGGCCGTGCTGCGGGCCAGGGCCGGGGGGCGGCCCGGTGACGATCTGTGGGACCGGCTGGTGGAGGCGACCGCTCCGGGTTCGGGCGCGGAGGCGCTGCGGCGTGCCGCGCTGATGGTCGGCTGGGCGCTGCGTCGGGACGCGGGCGCGGTGGACCCGTACGACCTGCGGCGCGAGGCGAACATGCGGCGGTGTCTCGCGGAGCACGCGGGGCGGCGGGCGGCGGCGGTCGTCGGGGCGTTCCACGCGCCCGCGCTGACACCCGCGTTGACGGCCGCGCTCAAGGCTGACGGCGGCTTGCCCGAGCCGCCGCCGGCGGACCTCGCCGAGGTGGTGACTTCCCTGGTGCCGTACTCGTACGCGCTGCTCGACGAGCGGTCCGGCTATCCCGCCGGGATCCGCGACCCGGAATGGCAGCGCGGTGTCTTCCACGCGGCGGGCGATCCGGCGCGGCTGGACGAGCTGCTGACCTCAACCGCCGTACGGATCTGCGCGACCGTACGGGACGCCGGTCACCCCAGCGGGCCGGCCGACGCCCGTGAAGTGGTGCGTGTCGCCAGAGACCTGGCGTCGCTGCGCGGCCTTCCCGCCGCCGGGCGGGGCGAGCTGGCGGAGGCGGCGCAGACCGTGCTCACCCAGGGACGTCTGCTGGGGCGGGGCCGGGTCGTGGCCGCCGCGATGGAGCAGGTGCTGGTCGGCAGCCGGCAGGGCAGGCTGGCGCCGGGCACGCCGCGTTCGGGGCTCGGGCCCGCGGTGGAGACGCTGCTCGGCGAGTTGAAGCTGCCCGGTCCTGACGCGCCCGGGCAGCGCGATCTGCGCCTGGACATGCTCCGCTCCGACCTCGACCGGCGCCGCGAGATCGCTCTGCGGCGGCTCGCGGTCTGCCGCGTTCCCTACGGGGAGGAGTCCGCTGTCGCCGGTACCGGCGACGCGGCGGCGCTCACCACGCGGTGGGCCGTGGCCTGGTCCCCGTCGACGGCCGCGATGCTCGATGTGGCGAGCGTGCATGGGGTCACGCTGGAGCAGTCCGCGGCCGGGATGCTGCGGCAGCGGCGCGCCGACGAGCGGCGGCAGGGCGGGCCGACTGCCGCTCAGGCGCTCGACGGTCTTGCGGAGGCCGCGCGGTGCGCCCTTCCCGGCCTCGCCGCGCAGCGGCTGACCGAGACGACCGAGCTGCTCCCGGCCACCGGCAGCCTGCCCGAACTGCTCGCCGGAATGGCCCTGTTGGACCGGATCAGGTCCGGGCATGTGCCGGGGCTCGACGCCACGTGGGAGCGGGGCACGGTCGACGCGGCGTACGAGGAGCTGGCCGCGGCAGGGGTGCGCGCGCTCGACGGCCTTGCGGGCTCCACCGAACCGGACGACGCCCGCGCCCTGGTCGCGCTCGCCGGGCGCGCCGCCGAGGTGGGCGGGGGCCTGCGCCTCGCCGACGCGCTGGCCCGGCTGGAGGTGGAGGCGACGCCGCTGATGCGGGGCGCTGCGGGCGCGGCGCGGGTGCTGCTTGGGCAGCGGGACCCGGGCGAGTTCGGCGCCCGTCTGGCCTCGCGGGCGGACGGCGCGACGTCGCCGGAACTGCGCGCGGGACTGAGCGAGTTCCTGCGCGGCGCCCTGCTGGCGGCGGGCCCGCTGCTGGAGACGGGCCGCGCGCTGGACCCACTGCTGGAACGGGTGGAGTCGCTGCCGGACCGGGCGTTCCTGGACCGGCTCCCCGCGCTGCGCGCGGGCTTCGACACACTGGCTCCGGCGGCCAGATCCCGCCTCCTGTCGGTGGTGGAGGACCGCACGGGCACGGCGGCGGGCACGCTCTCGGGCCCGGTGACCGACCCGGCGGCGCTGGCGCTCCTTGCCTCTGCGGACCTGGCGGGGCGGGAAGCGCTGGCAGTACGGGGGCTCCCCATGGATCCCGGTGCGGCGGACGGCCCGGGCCCTGAGCGGCCGAACCGCACGGGCGTACCCGCGTCCACGTCCCCATCCACGCCCACATGCATACCCACGTCCACATCCACATCCACACCCAAGTCCGGCGCGAGGACAGGGGCCGACGGGCTCACTCCCGGTGAGCGGTGGCGGCTTCTCCTGGGGCGGGGACGGGAGTTGACCGGGCCCGGAGCCCGTATTGCCGCCGCGCTCGACGAGTTGTACGGAAGCGGCCGGGGCGAGGGCTCCCGGGGTGAGGACGGGCGTGACGGCTTCGGTTCCGGAGGCGGGAGCGAGGCCCCGTATCCCGATGTGCGCGCCTGGTCGGACGAGCTCGCCGCGCTCTTCGGTCCGGGGGTGCGCGAGGAAGTGCTCGCCGCGGCCGCCGACACGGGGCGGCTCGACGCCGCGCTGGAGCTGGACCCCGCCGCCGCCCGCCCCTCCGTCGAGCTGCTGCGCACCGTCCTCTCCTACGCGGGCGGTCTGCCGGAGCAGCAACTCGCCCGCCTCAGGCCCCTGGTGGCGCGGCTGGTACGGGAGTTGACCGAGGCGCTCGCCAACCGGCTGCGTCCCGCCCTCACCGGGCTCACCCATCCGCGCCCCACCCGTCGCCCCGGCGGCCCGCTGGACCTCCCCCGTACCCTGCGGGCGAATCTGGCGACGGCCCGCCGGGACGCGGTCACCGGCGCGGTGACGGTCCTCCCGGAACGGCCCGTGTTCCGTACCCGGGCCCGCAGATCGACGGACTGGCGGCTGGTGCTCGTCGTCGATGTCTCGGGCTCGATGGAGGCCTCGACGATCTGGTCCGCGCTCACCGCGTCCGTGCTGGCCGGAGTCCCCGCCCTGAGCACGCACTTCGTCGCCTTCTCCACCGAGGTGCTCGACCTCACCGACCATGTGGACGATCCGCTGAGCCTGTTGCTGGAGGTCCGGGTCGGCGGCGGCACAAGCATCGCCCGCGGACTGCGGCACGCCCGCGAACTGGTGACCGTACCGTCCCGCACGCTGGTCGTCCTGGTCAGCGACTTCGAGGAGGGCGGCCCCATCGGCCCGCTCCTTTCGGAGGTACGGACGCTGATTGACGCCGGCTGCCACGTCCTGGGCTGCGCCTCGCTGGACGACAAGGGCCTGCCGCGCTACTCGGCGGGTGTGGCGGGCCGGTTGGTGGCGGCGGGCATGCCGGTCGCGGCACTCAGCCCTCTGGAGCTGGCCCGTTGGGTCGGCGAACGCGTAGGAGGTACGCACCGGTGACGACGAATCCTTCCCCGGGACTGCCCCCGGTGGCGACCGAAGTGGCGGCCGGGGCACTCGACCTGCTCCCGGCGAGGCTGCGCAAGCGCGTGTCCGGCGCGTTGGTGAAGGCGGCGGGGTGGCCGGTGGAGGCCACGCCCGATGGCGTACGCGTCAGGGTGGACGACGACACGGCGGTGACGCTGAAGGTCACGGACGGGATCGTGGCGCATGCGGCCGACGCGGCGTGCGACTGCCTGCTGGCCCCGGCGTGCCTGCACCGCGCGGCGGTGCTGTCCCTGACACCGCTCGCGGAAGCTGCGCCGCTCACGGAGGGCGCGCTGCCCGGGCAGGAGGCGACGGCCACGATGGACGCGGCTGCCTCGGCAGAGGCGCCGCCCGCACGGGACACAGGACCGACGGTGCACGCCGCGGCCGAGGGCACAGGCGCGGGCACGGCTGGTGGCACAGCCCAGGGCGCGGGCACGGGCGCGGGCACAGCCGAGGGCGCGGGCACCGGCACACGCCGCGAGCCCGGCACCCGGGCCGCCGTCGCCGAGGCGCCCGCGGCTGCCGCACGCGTCACCCTCGCTCAGACGACCGCCCTCCGCGCCCTTCGATCCGCCGCAACATCCGTGCTGGTGGCCGGAGTTACCGGTGGCGGTGCCGTACAGCGTGCCGAGTTGCTCCATGCCGCCCACTCAGCGCGCCTCGCCGGGCTGCATCTGCCGTCCTCCGCAGCGGTCCGCATCGCGCGCCGGCTGGGCGAGGCACGTTCCGATGATCCGGCGTTCCGGCTGTCCGTGCTGTCCGCCGAGCTGGCCGGGCTGCTCGATCTCGTACGGCGGCCGGACGACGCCGTCACGCCCGCCCGGCGCTCCTACGAACCGGCCAAGCCCCTGCGCCTGTACGGCCTGTTCACGGAGCCGGTCGTCACTGCTTCCGGCTATGCGGGGGCGACCACCTACGGCGTTGCGCCCGACGGCACCCTCCGCACCGTGTCGGACGTCGCGCCCGGCGGGCCCGAGCGCGCTGCTCAGGCGGCGGGTTCGCCGGTGCCCGGCGGGTGTGCGCTGCCGCTGCGCGAGTGGGGCGACGGCGGCGGGGTGATCCTCACCAACCCGACGGTGTCCCCGGACGGCCGGATCGGCGGGGGCTCGCGCGTCCGTTCCGTACGGGCGAGCGGCGCCCAGTGGCACGAGCCGCCGCTCGACGCACTCTGGCAGCGGTCGCCCGCGGCTCAGCTCGCGGCCGCCCTCGACCGGCTGGACCAGCCCGCCGACACCCGCCCCGCGGGCGGCGACCTGCTCTTTCTGACCGGGACGATCAGCGACGGCGGCTTCGCTGTCACCGATGGCCCGGCCCTGCGCCTGCTCGCCCCGGACGAGCGGCCCGAGCTGCCGTACGCGGAGAATCTGCGGCTGCTAGCCGCGCGCCCCGGGCTCGTCCTGCGGCTGATCGCCCGGGCCGTTCCCGACCGCCCGGGCGGCGTCCACGCCCTCGCCGCCGCCTGGACCGGGCACGACGGCGAGACGGTCCGCGCGGACCTGGGCCTGCGTCGGCTGAACCGTTCCCACATACCGGCCCAGGCCGCCGCCATCCCGGCACAGCGCTCCGCCACACCGGCACAGGGCACACCGGCCCAGGCCGCTGCACCGGCCGCCGGCGCCCGGCCGCTTTCCTCCGCGCCGCCCGCCCTCCCCGTGGAGCTGGACCTGCTGCGCCGCGCCGTGGACCGTACCGTCGCCGGCGGCCGCGCCGTCACCGCCGCATCGGCCGACGGCGAACTCCCGCGCAGACTGCGCGCGGTGGGCCTGACCACGGGCGCGGCGTGCGCGCGCTCTCTGGCCGAGACGGCCGCGGACCGCCGCCATGACGCGCTCGGTCGGCTGCTGCCCGCCGACCCGGACGCGTTCGCTGAGGCCTGGCTGGCGACGGCGGTCTACTCATCGGCGGCGGCCAGATCCCTGCTGCTGGCCGCCTGGTCGGCGCCGGGACCGAACCGATCAGCCGCTCCACTCGTCTGACCAGGTGTGAAGCGACCAAGACTCACGTTGCGCCTGCCGCAGCCGCGCCTGCCGAAGTGGCCCCGCACCCGGCGCGCCCAGCGGCGCCTCGCCCAGACGGTGATGCTCGCGTGCGTATTCGCGCTCGCGCCGGCGACCTGGATGCACGCCGTCGCCGACAGCCGGGTCCGCACCGTTGCCGAGGTGCCGGCACGGGATGTCGCCGTCGTTTTCGGGGCGGGTCTGTGGAAGGGCCGCCCCACGCCCTACCTCGCGCACCGGCTGGACGCGGCGGCCGAGCTCTACCGGGCCGGCAAGGTCAGGGTCGTGCTGGTCACCGGGGACAACAGTCGCGTGGAGTACGACGAGCCGGATGCCATGCGCACGTACCTCACCGCCCGCGGTGTGCCGGACAAGCAGATCGTCAGCGACTACGCGGGGTTCGACACCTGGGACTCCTGCGTACGCGTCAAGAAGATCTTCGGGGTCGACCGCGCGGTCCTGGTGACCCAGGACTTCCACATCCGGCGGGCCGTCGCGCTCTGTCAGGCGGCCGGCGTCGAGTCGTACGGCGTCGGGGTCGCCGAGCCTCACGACGCGACCTGGTACTACGGCGGGACGCGCGAGGTGTTCGCGGCGGGCAAGGCGGCACTGGACGCCGCCTTCACCCCGGATCCGCGGTTCCTGGGGGCGAAGGAGCCCGGCGTGCAGGAAGCGCTGGCCGCGGCGGCAAGGTGACCCGAAGGTGACACGCGTCGGCGGCTCGCGGCCAGGGACTCGCTTCCCGATCCGCCGCGCGCGACAGTGAGCTGTATGGAAAAAGACGTAGCAACCCTGCTCAGTCTCCACGCCGAATCGCTGGCGCTCTTCACCGACCGCGTGCACTCCGTGCGGGCCGATCAGTGGGACGACCCGACGCCCTGCACCGAGTGGTCCGTACGCGATCTCGTCAACCATCTCACCGCGGAACAGCTGTGGGTGCCCGACCTGGTGACCGACGGGTTGAGCACGGAAGAAGTGGGCGACGCGTACGAGGGCGATGTGCTCGGCGACAACCCGCGGGCCGCCTGGGACGCCGCCGCGCGCGCCGCCCGCAGGGCCTTCGCGGCGCCCGGCGCCCTGGAGCAGACCGTGCGGCTCTCGTACGGGGAGACCCCGGCCGTCGCGTACTGCGCACAGATGATCACTGACGCGGTCGTGCACGGCTGGGACCTGTCCCGGGCGATCGGCGCGCCCGAGCGGCTGCCGGACACGCTGGTCGGCTTTGCGCTCGAGGAGGTCACGCCGTACGCGGCGGAGCTGTCGAAGTCCGGGCTGTTCGCGGCGCCCATCGAGCCGCCGCCGGCGGACAGCCACCAGGCGAGGCTGCTGGCCCTGCTCGGCCGCCGCGCCTGACGCGGCCTCACGGGGATGCGGCCTCACGGGACGGCGGGGCGCGGGTGGAGATGGGCGTACCCGGACCGTAATCCGGCGCGCCCGTACGCGTAACACGGACGTTTCAATCTGGCTGTATGCCCGACCTCGCACCCGCCACCCCCGCCACTGCCGCCGCCCCGACGGCCACCCCGACCCACTGTCCCTACTGCGCCCTGCAGTGCGGCATGAGCCTGCGCGGGGGCCCCGAGGCGGTCGAGGTCGTGGAGCGTCCGGACTTCCCCGTGAACCGGGGCGCGCTGTGCGGCAAGGGCCGTACCGCGCCCGCCCTGCTCTCCTCCCGGGTGCGCCTGACCGAGCCCCTGGTCCGTCGCCACGCCACAGGCAGGCTCGAGCCGGCCACCTGGGAGGAGGCCCTGGAAAGGATCGCGGCCGGGCTGCGGCGTACGAGGACCGGGTACGGTCCCGACGCCGTCGGCGTCTTCGGGGGCGGGGGGCTCACCAATGAGAAGGCGTACGCGCTCGGGAAGTTCGCGCGGGTCGTGCTCGGCACCTCGCAGATCGACTACAACGGGCGTTTTTGCATGTCGTCGGCGGCGGCCGCGCATCAGCGGGCGTTCGGTCTGGACCGCGGGCTGCCGTTCCCGCTGGAGGACATTCCGCGCTCCGGGTGCGTGATCCTCGTCGGGTCGAACCTCGCCGAGACGATGCCGCCCGCGCTGCGCTATCTGACCGAGCTGCGGGAAAACGGCGGCAAGCTGATCGTCGTCGACCCGCGGCGGACCCGGACCGCGGAACAGGCCGACCTGCATCTGGCGCCCCGGCCGGGGACGGACCTGGCGCTCGCGCTGGGACTGCTGCATGTGGTGGTGGCCGAGGGGCGTACGGACAAGGCGTTCATCCAGGACCGCACGAGCGGCTGGGAGGAGGCCAGGGCGGCGGTGATGGCGCACTGGCCGGAGCTGGTCGAACGCCTCACGGGCGTGGGCGTGCCCCAACTGCGCGAGGCGGTACGGCTGTTCTGCGACGCGGACTCGGGGATGGTGCTCACGGCGCGCGGGCCCGAGCAGCAGTCCAAGGGCACGGACACGGTGAGCGCGTGGATCAACCTGTGCCTGGCGACGGGGCGGGCGGGACGGCCGCTGTCCGGCTACGGCTGCCTGACCGGCCAGGGCAACGGCCAGGGCGGCCGCGAACACGGCCAGAAGGCGGACCAGTTGCCGGGCTACCGCAAGCTGGACGACCCGGCTGCGCGGGCGCATGTCGCCCGGGTGTGGGGCGTGGAGCCCGAGACACTGCCGGGCCCGGGCCGCAGCGCATACGAACTGCTCGACGCGCTGGGCGGCGACGTCCGGTCCCTGCTGCTGATGGGCTCGAACCCGGTGGTCTCGGCGCCGCACGCCGGGCATGTGGAGGAGCGGCTGCGTTCGCTGGACTTCCTGGCGGTGGCGGACGTGGTCCTCTCGGAGACGGCGGCGCTGGCGGACGTGGTGTTGCCGGTGACCCAGTGGGCGGAGGAGACAGGTACGACGACCAACCTGGAGGGCCGGGTCCTGCTGCGCCGGCGTGCGGTGTCGCCGCCGCCGGGAGTACGGAGCGACCTGGAGGTCCTGGGCGGGCTTGCGAACCTGCTGGGCCACGAGAAGGGTTTCCCGTCGGACCCGGAGGAGGTCTTCGACGAACTCCGCCGGGCGTCGGCGGGTGGCCCGGCGGACTACTCGGGCATCACGTACGGGAGGATCGCGGCGGAGAACGGGGTGTTCTGGCCCTGCCCGGAGACCACCGCCGAGCCCGATGGCCCCGGCGCGGAGCCGGTCGCCTTGGGCCACGAGGGACCCCGGCTCGCCGAACCGGCGACGACGGGCGGCGTTCAGTCACCCGCAGCCCTGCCGGGCGTCGCCGCCGAGCCCGACGGCCCCGCAGATCGCGCGCACCACCCCGGGACGCCCCGGCTCTTTCTCGAGCGGTTTGCCACACCCGACGGGCGTGCCCGGTTCATCGCCGTCGCTCATCGGGCCGCCGCCGAGGAGACCGACGAGGCCTATCCCGTGCTGCTCACCACCGGGCGGGTCGTCTCGCAGTATCAGTCCGGGGCGCAGACCCGGCGTGTCGACGAGCTCAATGCCGCCGCGCCCGGGCCGTTCGTCGAATTGCATCCGATGCTCGCCGAGCGGCTCGGGGCCGTCGAAGGTGAACCCCTCGCCGTCGTGTCGCGGCGCGGCCGGGCCGTCGGGCCCGCGCGGATCACTGCCGGTATCCGGCCGGACACCGTGTTCATGCCGTTCCACTGGCCGGGCGAGGGCCGGGTCAACTCGGTGACGAATCCCGCGCTCGACCCGACCTCGCGGATGCCCGAGTTCAAGCTGTGCGCGGTCCGCGTGGAGCGCGTGGAGCAGCAGCCCTAGCCCGGCCGAGCGCAGAGCACCCAGCGCACAGCGCCCGCGCTCAGCCGCGCCAGTCGCCGCCGTGGATCCGCGCGCCCTTCGCCCGCAGCTCCTGGGCCACGACCGGCGCGGCGACGTACACCCACGCCCGTATCGCCGTGCCGTCCGGGCGGTGGACTTCGCGCGCCACCCGTTCGTACAGATTGCGCGGGTGCCCCGGTGCGACGTACTCCTCCAGCCGGTCGAGTACGGCCAGCAGCTCCCCGTACTCCCCCGGCGCCGCCGTCACCACCTCGCCCACGACCGCGCCGCCGCCGGGTTCGAGAAGGGCGTACGGATAGCCCGGCCCGTCGTACAGCACCGCGTCCTCGAGCACCGCGGGCTCCTCCTTCGCCGTTCGGCCGTGCAGGAACAGGTCGTGGTTGCACTCGCCGGGGCGCAGCGTGCCGTAGACGAAGAACGGCAGCGCATCCCGATGCCCGGACCCGCTCACGGCGCGACGGTCTCCGCGCCGATCCACGCCAGATAGGCCCCGCTGCCTGCCACCACCGGCGTCGCGATGATCTCCGGGGTGTCGTAGTTGTGCGCCGCGATCAGCTGCGCTTCGAGCGCCGGATAGCACGCCTCGGTTGTCTTGAAGAGAACCTGCCACTCCTCCGTCGTCTCGATCGCGTTCTTCCAGCGGTAGACGGAGGTGACGGGCGCGGAGATCTGCGCGCACGCGGCCAGCCTCGCCTCCACGGCCCCGCGCGCGAGCTGCTGCGCCGTGTCGGCGCTGTCGGTCGTGGTGGACACGGTCAGTACGGTCAGCGCCTCGGCCACTGACAGGCTCCTTGTCGTCGTCGGGTCCCGGGACGGGACCCGAGTCCAGCACCGGTCGGTCGTTCCTTGCGCACGAGAGCAGCGCGGAGGACTACCGTGACGACCATGATGGAACGGCCGACGTCAATAGACGCACAGCCTTCCGGAACCCCTGAGCCGACGTGCCGTCACCCATTCGGCGCGCCGGGGTCCCCAAAGGTCGCCTGATTCCCCATCACCCGCGATGACCTGCGACGACGCCTCACGTCCAGCGCGACACTCCGCGCCATGCCGGGAAATCTGATTGCCCATCAGCAGGCGTGAGTCATGGGCTGCGCTTTACCAAGGAGGGGAGGACGACGCCCGTCGCACTCCGCGCTTCCCCGGAGGAACACCATGCGCACCACCGCCCGCCTGCTCACCGGCACCGCGCTGGCGCTCGCCACCATAGGGATCGGTGCCCACGGGGTGTACGCGGCGGACATCGACTCACTGGAGATCTTTCCGGCGACCGCCACGCCGGGCACCGTCATCATCGTGAACATCAACATCACGATCTGCGGCACGGGCGGCCATGGCGTCGGTGACGCGCGTGCGCTCGGCGTCGACGAGTTCCAGCTGTCACCGGGGAGCCACAAGGAGGCCCTGGGCGGCCAGTTCAGGGTTCCCGATCACGCCCAGGCGGGGACCTACGCCATCGGGGTGAAGTGCAGCAACGGCCGGCATGCCACCGGCGACCTGGTCGTGCGGCACCACAGCCAGCAGCCCAGCGGCCATGTGAACACCGGCGTCGGCGGCAGCGTCGGTCCCGACACCACCAAGATCGCGGCGGGTGTGGCCGTACTGGCCACAGCCGCCGTCGGCGGGACGCTGCTCCTGCGCCGTCGGGCGAGCGGCGCGCAGGACAGCTGACGGGCCGGTTGCCACCGTCCCCTCGTACCGCCGTGTCCCCGCTCCCGTCAGGTCTTCGCGACCTGACGGGAGCGGGCGAGATTCCGGAGGACCGATGAGCGGCAGGGGCAAGGGCTGGGGCATAGCCGTCGCCGTCTGCGCCGGCCTGTGGCTGGTGCACAGCGGCTCCGAGAATGTCACCCCGCCCGTGCCGTCCGCCGCCGAGGCGTTCGCGGCCGGCCCCAGGATCCACACCGACGCGGCCGCCGACCCGTTGCCGCCGTCCGCGCCCGTACGGCTGCGCATCCCCGAGATCAGGGTCGACGCCCCGGTCGCACGACTGGGCCTGCGCGAGGACGGCAGCCTGCAGGTGCCGCCGGCCGGCGACCGCAACCTCGTGGGCTGGTACCGCGACGGCACTGCCCCGGGGGCGAAGGGCACGGCGATCGTCGTCGGACACGTCGACAACGCGAAGGGTCCTTCGGTCTTCTACAGCCTGGGCGCGCTGAAGAAGGGGCACCGGATCGAGGTGACCCGCAAGGACGGCCGCACCGCGGTGTTCACCATCGACGCCATCGAGGTGTACGAGGCCGACGACTTCCCGGACGAAAAGGTGTACGGGTCCAGGGACCGGGCCGAGCTGCGGGTGATCACCTGCGGGGGCGGATTCACAAAGAAGACCGGCTACCGCGGCAATGTGGTGGCGTACGGGCATCTCATCGGGGTACGGCAGGCATAGTGCACGCAGTCGTACTCGCTGTGCGCGGCTCGTGATTCAAGCGGTACCGGCCCAAGAGCGGTCAGCGTCCTCCGGCCAAGCGGCCCGCGCCGGCGTGACTACGCCGTCCACTGGTCGAAGGCGAGCTTCGCGACCAGTGAGAACACGACGACGAGCAGCACCCCGCGGACGAACTCGCTGCCCTTCCTGAGCGCCGTCCGCGCGCCGAACATCCCGCCCGCCAGGTTGAACAACGCCATCAGACCGGCCAGTTGCCACATCACCGTGCCCTGATAGGCGAACATCGCCAGCGCCCCGCCGTTGGTGCAGACATTGACGATCTTGGCGGTGGCGGACGCGGTCACCAGGTCGAGGTGGAGTACGGCGGTGAGCGCGAGCACCAGGAAGGTGCCGGTGCCGGGCCCGAACAGCCCGTCGTAGAAGCCGATCCCGCCGCCCACGAGCACGATCGCGACCACCGTCCTGGCCCGGCCGACACTGCGCCGGTCGGCGTCCGTCGCGGTGCCGAAGGCCGGGCGCAGCATCACAAAGGCCGCGACGCCGAGCAGCACCACCATGATCACGGGCCGCAGTACGTCACTGCTGATCCCGGCCGCGAAGAACGCGCCGCCCATCGAGCCCACGAGCGCGGCGAGCCCGATCCGTACCGCCGTCTTCACCTGCACCGGCGCCTTGCGCACATAGGTGATCGCCGCGCCCGAGGTGCCGACGATGGCGACGGCCTTGTTCGTGCCGAGGATCTGCGCGGCCTGCACATGCGGCAGGCCGAGCAGCATGGCGGGCAGGAGCAGCAGCCCGCCGCCACCCACCACCGCGTCGATCCAGCCCGCCGCCGCGGCGGCGAGGCAGAGGAAGACGAGCGTGGTCAGCGATATGTCGGGCATGCTCGCGACCCTACGAACGTGATGGGTGTGGCGTCCATCAATCCCGGAAGAGTTGAGCGACGTCTGAGGTCGGGGCGGCGGGCCCCGACACAAGGGGCGGCCTGGTTCCGATGACGACGGTGGCGTACAGCTCGTCGGACGTGGCCACGTGCGGGAGCAGTCCGCCGCGGGCGACGGTCTCGACAGCCCGCGGCGCCTGGCGCTCGCTCGTCTCGAAGAGCAGGCAGCCGCCCGGAGCCAGCCACCGCGAGGCCTCGGCGGTCACCCGGCGCAGCACGTCGAGCCCGTCCGCACCGCCGTCGAGCGCCACCAGCGCCTCGTGCACGCGCGCCTCCGCGGGCAGCAGTTCGATCTCCTCGGTCGGCACGTACGGGACGTTGGCCAGGAGGACGTCGACACGGCCGCGCAGGCCGGGGGGCAACGGATCGTAGAGATCGCCCTCGTACACCCGCCCACCGGCGGCGGCGACATTGCGCCGGGCACAGCACACCGCTGCGGGATCGATGTCGGAGGCATGCAGCTCTCCGCCGTCGAGCCCGGCCACCAGTGCCGCGCCCAACGCGCCCGAGCCGCAGCACAGATCGACCACGACGGCTCCCGGCCCGGCGAGGGCGGCGGCCTGTCCGACAAGGAACTCGGTTCGGCGGCGGGGTACGAAGACGCCGGGGTCCACGGCCACCCGCAGACCGCAGAACTCGGCCCAGCCGAGGACGTGTTCGAGGGGCAGCCCGGCGATGCGCCGGTCCACCATGGCCGCGAGGTCGTCCGGGGACCGTGCCGTGGAGATGAGCAACTGCGCCTCGTCCTCGGCGAAAACACAGCCGGCGGCGCGCAGCCTGGTGACGATGGCGGACTGAGAAAGGGATGAGGGAGAAGGAGAAACTGACACGAGAGCCTTTCGGGACACCGAAGGGCGCTCTCCCGGTCAGCCGGCTCAGCGAGCCGCGCAGCCGTGAGATGAGAGCACCCGGCCTGCTACAGCGGTAATGGGTCTCACCTCCTGGAACGTGTGCTGCTGGAGACAGCAACATTACCCGACAGTTCGGACGGCGAACACAGAAGGGCCCTCGGCTCAGGACCTCGCGTCCAGGTACCGCAGTACCGCCAGGACGCGGCGGTGGCCCGGCTCCCCCGGCACGAGGCCGAGCTTGGCGAAGATGTTCGCGATGTGCTTCTCCACCGCCCGGTCCGAAACCACGAAGCTCTCGGCGATCGACTGGTTCGTACGGCCCTCGGCCATCAGGCCGAGCACCTCACGCTCCCTCGGGGTCAGCGCGTCGAGCGCCGAGGCCCTGCGGGTGGCGCCGAAGAGCCGGGCGACCACCTCGGGGTCCAGCGCGGTGCCGCCCGATGCGACCCGTTCCAGTGCCGCCACGAACTCGCCGATGTCCACGACCCGTTCCTTCAGCAGATAGCCCACTCCCGCGCCGCCGTCGCCGAGCAGCTGGGTCGCGTACCGCGTCTCCACGTACTGAGAGAAGATCAGCACTCCGACGCCGGGCCAGGAGGAGCGGATCTCGACGGCCGCGCGCAGGCCCTCGTCCGTGTGGCCCGGGGGCAGCCGGATGTCGATCACGGCCGCGTCCGGCCTGTGTTCGGCGACCGCTGCGAGCAGGGATGCCGCGTCGCCGACCGCCGCAGCCACCTCCACGCCGCGCAGGGCGAGGAGCTGGACCAGGCCGTCGCGCAGCAGCGCGGAGTCCTCGGCGATGACCACGCGCATGGGATGAGTCCTCAGTCGGTTTCAGTGGTAGGGGAGCAGGACGGTCACCACGGTAGGGCCTCCCACCGGGCTGTCGCAGGTCAGTACCCCGTCGACGGTTCGGATCCGGCCGAGCAGCCCTGTCAGTCCACTGCCCGCGCCGATCGCCGCCCCGCCGCGGCCGTTGTCCCGTACGGACAGGCGCAGTTCGCCGTTCCCGCACGACACGTCGACGGCGGCTCGCGTGGCGTGCGCGTGCTTGACGACGTTCGCAAGGAACTCGGCAGCACAGAAGTAGACGATGGACTCCAGGGCGGGAGAGGGGCGTTCGCGCATGTCCGCCGTCAGCGACACCGGCAGCGGCACGTCCGCCGTGAGCGTCTCCAGCGCCGTGTCCAGGCCCTGGTCGAGTACGGGCGGATGGATACCGCGCACCAGATGGCGCAGATCGGCCACCGCCTGGGTGGCGTTGGTACGGGCCGTCTCGACCACGGCAAGCGCCCGCTCCCGGTCCGCGTCCGCCGCGATCAGTTCGCCGATCATCGTGAGGTGCATACCGAGTCCGACGAGCCGGACCTGTGTGCCGTCGTGCAGATCCCGCTCGATGCGGCGCAGGGTCGCCGCCGCGTCCTCGACGGCCAGCGCCCGGGTCTCCTCCAGCGTGCGGATCCGGCGCTCCGCCGGGTCCTGGCCGAGCAGCGTGGACAGCAGCAGCCGGTGCGGTACGAGGGCGTGGCGCAGCAGCCAGGGGGCTATGTACAGCAGCAGCACTCCGGCCGCCATGACGACGAGCCAGCGCGGCCAGGAGTCCATCTGGACGTCCCAGAACTCGAGCGTCACATGCCGTACGGAGCCGTCCGGCTCGCGCACCGTCGTGTAGTTCCAGCGCTTGAGGAGGGGGTGCAGGACGAACAGCATCCCGTACACATAGGCGACGACCACCGCACCGAAGGGCAGGAGTGCGGTCAGCGGGGCACCCAGCGCGCAGCCCACTGCCCGCCAGCCGGCCCGGTCCCCCAGCACCGCCCGCCGCCAGCCGAAGGCCCCGGGCTCCTCACGCCGCACCGGCGGCTCGATGCCGAGGCCGAGCAGGGCGCGGGCGAGAGCCCGCTGGAGCCCGCCGACGGCCAGCGCCCCGCGCACGGTCAGGGCGATGAGCCACGGACCGGCCGCCGTCACCGAGAGCACCCCGCCCGCCAGCAGCCCGGCGAGCACCAGGGGCATGTTCACCAGGGCGAGCGGCAGGGCGAGGACGGCGAATCCGGCGGTGCGCAGGAGGAGCAGGGCGCGAGGCTGCATGGGGCGAGGCTGCATGGCGCCAACCTAGAGCTGGTGGATCACGGGTACGGAAAGGACGGCGCACACCGCGGCGACGGCCGCCGCGATCCCGGCGGTCCTCGCCAGCCCCCCGCGGTCCCAGCCGAGGAAGCCCGTGACCAGCCGCGCCTGCAGCTTCGTGAATCCCTTGACGACCCACGGGGTGAGGAACAGGAAGGGCACGCCGCCGCCGATGGCGTGCACGGCCCAGGCGCCGGCCGGGGTGGGGCCTCCCCAGGACTGGGTGGGGTCGTTGTCGGGACGCAGCGGGAAGCCGAGGTTGACCGCCACCACGGTCCAGAAGTAGAAGGTGACGGTCAGCGCGACAAGGTTGATCGGCAGGCTGATCAACGCGTGCGCCAGGGCGAGCGGTCCGGTACGTTCCGGCCCGTGTGCGTCCACCCCGAGCAGGCGCTCGGCGAGCCCGCGCTGTATGCGCCCGGCCGGGCCGCCCACGAGAGCGATCGGGACGCACACAATGCCGACCGGGAGAGCGAGCGCAATGTATCCGACCCGCTTCCAGGTGTCCGCGGTGAAGGGGGCACGGAGGATCACGCGGGTACGGTTCGCGACGAGCGGGTTCCGTTGTGTGGTGTCCATGCACCCCAGGCTTCCGCGGGGCCGCCCGGCGCTCGATCGTGCCAGTACGGAGCTGTCGGGTGGGGTAGACCGAACCGCTGCCCCTCACACCTTCTCCTTCGGCGCGCTGAGCTCAGCGTTCCCGTCGGGTAACAGCAAAGGACCTGCCGGGTAACACCGACGCCGCAGGCTTCAGACATGGCTTCGGAGACTGTGGTGATCGGCGGCGGGACGGCGGGCGCGCGACTTGCGCGGCAGCTCGTCACCAGCGGCATGTCCGTCACCGTCATCGGTGAGGAGCCCCACGCCCCCTACAACAGGGTGCTGCTCGCGGAGGTTCTCGCCGGACGGTACGGGCCCGAGGTGATCGCCTTGCCCGAGGTGCCCGTGCGGCGCGGTGTGCGGGCGACCGCCATCGACCGGGACCGGCGGCTCGTGCACTGCGAGGACGGTACCTCGCTGGCGTACGACCGGCTGGTGCTCGCGACCGGCTCGAACCCGGTGCTGCCAGCGTTGCGGGGGCTCGACGGCGGGCTGCCCGAGGGGGTGCACGCCTTCCGCACCATGGACGACTGCACGGCCCTGTCCGCGGCCGTACGGCCCGGCATCGGCGCGGTCGTCGTCGGCGGCGGGCTGCTCGGCGTCTCCGCGGCACGAGCGCTCGCGCAACGCGGCGCCAAGGTGGTGCTCGCCCAGCAGGGCGAGCATCTGATGGAGCGCCAACTGGATGTCGCCGCCTCGCAGTTGCTCCGCAGCCACCTCGAAGAGCTGGGCGTCGAGGTGCACACCGAGTGCCGGGTCCGCGGACTGCGCGGACTGCGCGGCACGAGCGTCGAACTCGCCGACGGCTATGTCCTCGACGCCGAACTCGTCGTCATCGCCTGCGGCGTCCGCCCCCGGGTCGGTCTTGCGCAGGACGCCGGTCTCGACGTCCGCAAGGGCATCGTCGTCGACGACGAACTGCGCACCTCGGACCCGTACATCCACGCCATCGGCGACTGCGCCGAGCACAACGGTCAGAGCTACGGACTTGCCGGTCCGGCCCTCGACCAGGCCGACGTCCTGGCGAAGGTACTCACCGGCGGCACCGCCGCCTACACCGGCACCCGCGCCCTGACCCGGCTGACCCTGGCCGGGCAGGGCCCCTTCGACCTCGCCGCGTTCGGCGAGACGACCCCGCTCCCGGGGGACGACGTCGTCCGGCTCGCCGACGCCACCCGGGGCGCATACCGCAAGGTCGTCGTCCGCGGGGACCGGCTCGTCGGGGGGATTCTCCTCGGCGACCTCGGCACCGTCGGCGAACTGGCCCGTACCTGGGAGGGCGACGAGCCGCTCCCCTCCACCCCGCTGTTGCACCTGCTTGGAGGCTCCTGAGATGTCCACCCCCACGATCGTGGTCGTCGGCCACGGGATGGTCGGCCAGCGCTTCCTGGAGGCCCTCGCGGAGCGCGGGGTTGCCGGGCGGGCGCGGATCGTCGTGCTGTGCGAGGAGCCCCGCCCCGCCTACGACCGGGTCCAGCTGACCTCCTACTTCAGCGGCCGCACCCCCGACGAACTCTCCCTCGTCGAGGACGACTTCATCGAGCGCCACGGCATCGAGCTGCACCTCGACGACCCGGCCGAGACCATCGACAGGCAGGCACGCACCGTCACCTCACGCGCCGGACGGACCTTCACGTACGACACGCTTGTGCTGGCCACCGGCTCGTACCCCTTCGTGCCGCCCGTGCCCGGCAAGGACAGCGACGGCTGCTTCGTCTACCGCACCATCGAGGACCTCCTCGCGATCGAGGAGTACGCCAAGAACTGCACGACCGGCACCGTGGTCGGCGGCGGGCTGCTGGGCCTCGAGGCGGCCGGGGCCCTCAAGGGGCTGGGACTCGCCACGCACATCGTCGAGTTCAATCCGCGGCTGATGTCGCTGCAGGTGGACGAGGGCGGCGGCGCCGCGCTGCGCCGCACCGTCGAGAACATGGGCCTGATCGTGCACACGGGCGTCGGCGGGAAGGAGATCACGGCGGGCGAGGACGGCGCCGTGACCGCGATGGCGCTGTCGGACGGCTCGTCCATCGACACCGACCTGGTCATCTTCTCGGCGGGTGTGCGGCCCAGGGACCAGCTCGCGCGCGATTGCGGCCTGGAGATCGGCGAACGCGGCGGCATCGTCGTCGACGAGCAGTGCCGTACGTCCGACCCCGCCGTCTTCGCGATCGGCGAGTGCGCGCTGGCGTCGGACGGCCGGGTGTACGGCCTGGTCGCGCCCGGCTACGAGATGGCCGAGACCGCGGCCGCCGCGCTGGAGGGTGAGGTCAAGGCCTTCACCGGCGCGGACTTGTCCACCAAGCTCAAGCTCCTCGGCGTGGACGTGGCCTCCTTCGGCGACGCGCACGGCACCGCGGAGGGCTGCCTGGACGTCGTGTACTCCGACTCCCGCTCCGGGATCTACAAGAAGCTGGTCATCGGCCGCGAGGGCGAGCTGCTCGGCGGCGTACTGGTCGGCGACGCCGACTCCTACGGCATGCTGCGCCCGCTCACCGGTTCCGTCCCGCCCCTCTCGCCCGAGCAGCTCGTGCTGCCCGCCGGGATCGGCGCACCGGCCGCGCTCGGCCCGTCCTCGCTGCCCGACGACGCGGTGATCTGCTCCTGCCACAACGTCACCAAGGGCACGATCCGCGGCGCGGTCACCGAGCACTCCTGCACCACCGTGCCCGAGGTCAAGAAGTGCACCAAGGCCGGTACGGGCTGCGGCAGTTGCGTCAAGGTGCTCGGTCAGCTGGTCAACGCCGAGCTGGAGGCCTCGGGCGTCGAGGTCGACAAGGGCCTGTGCGGCTGCTTCGGCCAGAGCCGCCAGGAGCTGTACGAGATCGTGCGGGCGATGCGCATCACCTCGTACCAGGATCTCCTCGACCGGCACGGACGGGACGGCGCCCGCGGCGGCAACGGCTGTGAGATCTGCAAGCCGGCCGTCGGCTCGATCATCGCCTCCCTCGCGCCCACGATCGGCGCCTCGGGCTATGTCCTGGAGGGCGAGCAGGCCGCGCTCCAGGACACCAACGACCACTTCCTCGCCAATATGCAGAAGAACGGCTCGTACTCGATCGTGCCGCGTATTCCGGGCGGCGAGATCACGCCGGAGAAGCTGATCGTGATCGGCGAGGTGGCGCGTGACTTCGGTCTCTACACAAAGATCACGGGCGGCCAGCGCATCGACATGTTCGGCGCACGCGTCGATCAACTGCCGCTGATCTGGGCGCGGTTGGTGGACGCGGGCTTCGAGTCCGGGCATGCGTACGGCAAGGCGCTGCGCACCGTGAAGTCCTGTGTGGGCCAGACCTGGTGCCGCTACGGCGTGCAGGACTCGGTCCGGATGGCGATCGATCTGGAGCTGCGCTACCGGGGGCTGCGCTCCCCGCACAAGCTGAAATCCGCGGTCTCGGGCTGCCAGCGCGAGTGCGCGGAGGCACAGTCCAAGGACTTCGGCGTCATCGCCACGGCGAACGGCTGGAACCTCTACGTCGGCGGCAATGGCGGCGCGACGCCGCGCCACGCGGATCTGCTCGCCCAGGATCTCTCCGACGCGGAGCTGATCCGGCTCATCGACCGGTTCCTGATGTTCTACATCCGCACCGCCGACCGTCTCGAGCGCACCTCGACGTGGCTGGAGCGGATCGAGGGCGGCCTCGATCACATCCGGGACGTGGTCGTCCACGACTCGCTCGGCATCTGCTCCGAGCTGGAGTCGCTGATGGCGGACCATGTCGCGGGCTACCGCGACGAGTGGTCCGAGACGATCAACGACCCGGAGCGGCTGAGCCGCTTCGTCTCGTTCGTCAACGCGCCCGACGTCCCGGACCCGACGGTGAAGTTCGTGCCCGAGCGCGATCAGGTCAAGCCCGATCTGCCGCTGCTGTCCATCCGTCCGCTGGAAGCCCTGGAAGGTACTGCCGCCCGATGACGATCGCCCCCGAAAAGACGGATACTCAGGTCCAGCTCCGCCTGGGCCAGGAGTGGATCGCGCTGTGTGCGCTGTCCCTGCTCACCCCCGGACGCGGTGTCGCGGCACTGCTGCCCGACGGCCGTCAGGCCGCGGTCTTCCTGGACCGCGAGGGCATTGCGTACGCCATCGACAACCGCGACCCCTTCTCCGGCGCCCAGGTTCTCTCCCGCGGCCTGCTCGGCTCGTCGTCCGGCGGCCCGTTCGTCGCGTCGCCGCTGCTCAAGCAGCGCTTCGACCTGGCGAGCGGGCGCTGCCTGGACGACGAGACGGTGTCGGTGACGGCGTACGAGGTACGGCTTCACTGACCGCTGACACCGCTCACGCGTCGTAGGTCACTGCCCTGACTCCCCGCGACGCGTGAGCGGCCTGACGGCCGTCTCCTCCCCTGCGTCACGGCGAGCACCGCGCCGCCGAGGAGTATGAGCGCGCCCACCGTCTGGACCGGGCCGAAGGACTCGCCCAGGAAGACCGTGGCGCAGAAGGTCCCGAACACCGGCACCATGAACATCATCACGGACGCCGACGCGGGTCCGACCGCCGCGACTCCCCGGTAGTAGAGGAGATTGGCGACTGCGGCCGGGCCGACGGCGAGGAAGACGACGTTCAGCCAGAGCCCGGGCGTGAGATCGCTCCAGGCCACCCGGCCCATCTCGGGCGCGGAGTAGATGCCGAGGAGCACCGCGCCGGCGAGCGTCGCGTACGTCGTCGCGCGCAGCGGCTCGATGCCGGCCAGGACCCGTGGTCCGGCCAGGGTGTACGCGGCCCAGCAGCAGGCGCCGAGGAGGAAGAGCAGATCCCCGGCGAGCCGCCCCGTGCCCCCGCCGCCGGTGGAGACGCCGATGAAGAAGACCACCGCTCCGGCCACACCCAGGCACAGTCCCGCGATCCGCGCGGGCGAGGCCCGTTCCTTGCGGCTGACCAGCAGGAAAGCGGTGGTGAGTACGGGGCTCATGACCGGGATGATCACGCCGCCGTCCATGGCGGGCGCGAGGGCAAGACCCCAGAAGAAGCAGACGTTGTATGCGAAGACGCCGAGGACCCCCGCGAGTGCGGCCCGGCCACGGTCGCGTGCCGAGACCGCCGTGTCCCGCCTGCCGAAGAGGCGCAGGGCGAGCAGGAGCGCCAGCGCGCCGCCGCCGAAGCGGAGCAGCGCGGCGACACCGTGCGGCACCTGCTCGACGACGACCTTCGAGCTGCTGAAGGCGCTGCCCCACAGCACCATGGTGGCCGTCAGCAGGAGGTAGGGGTTGTTCTGGCTCTTGACTGTGCTCATGCGCCGATGGTTGGCCCCCGGCACCCGGCCCGTCTTGAACGCTCGTGCGGCGGTGACAATGGAGAGGTGGACACCGCACGGACCACGGCAGACGGCCGCGACGGCTGGGCACGCTACTGGCGCGACCCGGACCGCCCGCTGGAGGCCATGCACGCGCATTTCTTCCAGCACGTGTACCACCTGCACAGCCACGACGCGTACTCCTTCGGGATCACCGAGGCCGGTGCCCAGCGCTTCAGCTGCCGCGGTGCGGCGCACACCAGCGGTGCCGGAATGGTCATGGCGTTCAACCCGGACGATCCGCACGACGGGCGGGCCGCGGCCGACCTCGGATACCAGTACCGGATCGTGCACATCGGGCCCGACGTCGTGCGCGAGCTGCTTACCGATGTGACCGACGGGCGGGCCGTGATGCCGCTGTTCGCGCAGCCCGCGCTGAGCGATCCGGTGCTCAGGACCGCCCTGCTGCGTCTGCACACCGCGCTCGTCGGCGACGCCGGTCCGCTGGTGCGGGACGAGCGGCTGACCGCGACCGTCACCGCGATGGTCGGGCGCGGCACCACGCGGCCGCTGCGGGTGCGCGAGCTGGAGCGGGGCGGCCGGACCCGGACCGTGGCGCGCCGGGCGCGGGCTCTCCTCGAGGAGGCGTACGCGGAGCAGATCCCCGCCGAGCGGCTTGCCGAGGCCGCGGGCTGCAGCCGGTTCGCGCTGTACCGCGCCTTCCACGCCGAGTACGGCATGTCGCCCAGCGACTGTCAGCGGCTGCTGCGGCTGCGCCGGGCGCGGGCGCTGCTGGCGGACGGCAGTTCGGCGGCGGAGGCGGCAGCCGCGGCCGGATTCGCGGACCAGAGCCACTTCCACCGCTGGTTCGTGCGCTGCTTCGGGGTGACTCCGGGCGCGTACCGGAACGCCACACCCATCGTGACCGGTCGTTCCGGATAGGACCTGCCCCCCGGGGGGGGGCGAGAAGGAGCCATCGAAGCGGGCTTCGCCGCTGCGCTATTTGGCCGAACTGCGCATGGACGACTAGATGCCCGAGGCATCTAATGGTGATCGGCACGGGGGAACTCTTCGCTTATGAGGTCACCATGACAGAACCCACTGCCACAGAACGTATCGCCTCAGAGCCCGCAGACGTGGACCGGATCACCTTTCCGCAGAACCGCAGCTGCCCTTACCACCCGCCCACCCCCTATGCGCCGCTGCGCGAAGCGCGGCCCCTCTCCCGTGTCTCGCTCTACGACGGACGCTCCGTGTGGATCGTCACCGGACACGCCGTCGCGCGCGAGCTGCTGGTCGACCCGCGGCTCTCCACCAACCGCGAGAACCAGGCGTTCCCGATGCCCACGGAGCGCTTCGCGCGGCTGAGCAATCGCCGTACGGCACTGCTCGGCGTCGACGACCCCGAGCACAACACCCAGCGGCGGAGGCTCATCCCCAGCTTCACCGTCAAGCGCATCACCGCGCTGCGGCCGCAGATCCAGCAGACCGTGGACCGGCTGCTCGACGCCATGACCGAGCAGGGGTCGCCCGCCGAGCTGGTGAGCGCCTTCGCGCTGCCGGTGCCGTCGATGGTGATCTGCGCACTGCTCGGCGTGCCCTATGCCGACCACGACTTCTTCGAGGAGCAGTCGCGCAGGCTGCTGCGCGGGCCGGGCGCCGCCGACACGGGGGACGCGCGCGACCAGTTGAACGACTACCTCGGCAGGCTGATCGACCGCAAGCGCAAGGACCCGGGCGACGGGCTCCTCGACGAGCTCATCCAGCAGCAGCTGCGCGAAGGAGCCGTGAACCGGCGCGAGTTGATCAGCCTGGCCGCGATTCTGCTCGTCGCGGGTCACGAGACGACGGCGAACATGATCTCGCTGGGTACGTTCACCCTGCTCCAGCACCCGGAGCAGCTGGCGGAGCTGCGCGCCGAGGACTCTCTGATGCCCACCGCCGTCGAGGAGTTGCTGCGGTTCCTGTCGATCGCGGACGGGATGCTGCGGGTGGCCACGGAGGACATCGAGGTGGCCGGCACGACCATCCGGGCCGACGAGGGCGTCGTCTTCTCGACGTCTTTGATCAATCGCGACACCGCCGCGTACGCGGAGCCGGACGCACTGGACTGGCACCGCTCGGCCCGCCACCATGTCGCGTTCGGCTTCGGTATCCACCAGTGTCTGGGGCAGAACCTGGCCCGTGCGGAGATGGAGATCGCGCTGCGGACGCTCTTCGGCCGGCTGCCGGGACTGCGGCTTGCGGAGCCCGCCGATTCGATCCCCTTCAAACCCGGCGACACGATCCAGGGGATGCTCGAACTCCCCGTGGCCTGGTAGCCGTCATGGGCACCGACCGTACGGACATCGGCATCGGCATCGGCATCGGCATCGCGATCGACAAGGACAGGTGCATCGGGGCGGGTCAGTGCGCGCTGACCGCGCCGGAGGTGTTCACCCAGGACGACGACGGATTCAGCGAGCTGCTGCCGGGCCGCGAGGACGGCGCGGGCAGCCCGCTCGTACAGGAGGCGGCCCGGGCCTGCCCGGTGGGAGCCATCAGCGTCCCGCACCGCTGAGACGCGCGCATGGGGCGGGCGCGAGGGTGGCCGGGTCCGCCCGTCAGGCGGTCGAGGAACAGCGTCGCGACACGACGCCCAGGTAGTGAACGGCCGCGCGCCCGGCGCACGCCCGGGCGCAACCTTCCCTACCCCCGAGTCGGCGCGTTGGTCGACCGCTGTACGTCACCACTCGTTGACGTGCTGTCAATTCAGGACTCCTAGGTTCCGGTACGCGCGACCTCGGGCGCCGACTTGGCGCCCGGGGCGGTCACCACCTCACCTGGAGTGACAGTGGAACGTCGCAGCTTCCTGCGCGGAGCGGTCATCGGCACTTCTGTCGCCGCCTTCGGCGGCACCTTGATGCGCGGTGCCGCATATGCGGCCCCCGCCCAGAACGGCCCCAGCCCGTACGGGTCGCTGGGCGCCGCCGACGCCAACGGCATCCAGCTGCCGAGCGGGTTCACCAGCCGGGTGATCGCCCGCTCCGGGCAGACCGTCTCCGGCACTTCCTACACCTGGCACAACGCCCCTGACGGCGGCGCCTGCTTCGCCGACGGCAGCGGCTGGATCTATGTCTCCAACTCGGAGATCAACCCCGGCGGCGGCGCCAGCGCCGTGAAGTTCAACTCCTCCGGCACCGTCACCAGTGCCTACCGGATCCTCTCCAACACCCGGCAGAACTGTGCCGGCGGCGCCACCCCGTGGAACACCTGGCTGTCCTGCGAGGAGGTCTCCCTCGGCTACGTCTACGAGACCAACCCGTGGGGTGGCACCAGCACGCGCAGAGACGCCATGGGCAGGTTCAAGCACGAGGCCGCCGCCGCCGACCCGGTGCGCCAGGTGATCTACCTGACCGAGGACGAGACCAACGGCTGCTTCTACCGGTTCATCCCGACCACCTGGGGCAATCTCTCCTCCGGCACCCTCCAGGTGCTCGTCGCCGGCTCCGGCACCTCCGGCTCCTTCACCTGGCAGAACGTGCCCGACCCGGACGGCTCGCCGACCACGACCCGCACCCAGGTCTCCGGCGCCAAGCACTTCAACGGCGGCGAGGGCTGCCACTACGCCGGTGACACCGTCTGGTTCACCACCAAGGGCGACAACCGTGTCTGGCAGGTCAACCTGCTGAACAGTACCTACGAGCTGGCCTACGACGACAACCTGGTCAACCCCGGTCCCGCCCCGCTGACCGGCGTCGACAACATCACCGGCTCCTCCTCCGGCGATCTCTTCGTCGCAGAGGACGGCGGCAACATGGAGATCTGCATCATCACGCCGGACGACATCGTCGCGGTGTTCCTGCGGATCACCGGCCAGTCCTCGTCCGAGATCACCGGACCGGCCTTCTCCCCCGACGGCACGCGGCTGTACTTCTCCAGCCAGCGCGGCACGAGCGGTTCCTCCTCCGGCGGCATCACCTACGAGGTGACGGGCCCCTTCCGCTCCTAGCAACTGTCCGGCCTGACCGATCCGCGCCTGAGCCTGTCCGGCTTGACCGACCGGACAGGACCCAGGACCTAGCCTGCGGCCTCCGCAGTGGCGCCGCCTCTCAGCAGTGCGGCGCCCAGCGGAGTGAGGGTGTGCAGTACGGCGTTGCCATGGCGCAGCGTCACTATCAGGCCCGCCTCCCGCAGCACCGCCGCGTGCTGGCTGGCGGAGGCCAGTGACACCCCTGCCCTGCGGGCGAGTTCACTGGTCGTACAGCCGTAGCGGATGGCCTGCAGAACGGCCGAGCGGGTGTGGCCGACCAGCTTGCCGAGCGAGGGACCGCCGCTCTCACAGAAGGCCGGTGCGTTGCTGTGGGCGGCGGGATAGACGAGCACCGGCGGCAGCGTGGTGTCTCGGTAGACCACTGGTGTGCCCCGACAGAAGAACGACGGCTGAAGCAGCAACCCCCGCCCGTTCAGGTGCAGTTCACGGTCGACGGGATAGTCCGCCTCCAGGACCGGCGGCCGCCAGCGCAGCACCGGTGGCAGCGAGGCGAGCAGTTCGCCCGCACCGCCGTCAAGGAGCGCGCGGCCGCGCACCGCACGGTCCGCCTCGACTCTGGCCTGGATGTGCGGCCAGTACGGCTCGATGGCGGCGCGGTGGTAGCTGCGCAGCGCCCCGGCGAGACGGGCCACCGCCTCGGGCCTGCCCTCGGCGAGATCCGCGAGCCGGCCCGGCAGCACCGGCGAGGTGGGTCGGCCCGGCAGCACCGAAACAGCGGTGCGTCCGGTGGCCGCCAGGGCCAGTTCGGAGTGCAGGCGTCCGGGCGACGTGGCCCGCAGCGCCTCCAGTCCCGCCTCCAGGCCGTACCCCCCTTCGGGAGGTGTCAGAAAGTCCGGGAAATAACCCCGCGGCGGCACCAGCGCGGCGAGCAGCCGTGTTTCACCATTCAACCGGGCCCGGGTTTCCGAGCGCCATTCCCCGAACGCCAGGGCACGCCGCCGCTCCCGCAATCGGTGAAAACTGAGAATGGTTTCCCACAACACATCCGGTCGGGCCGCCATCCGTACCCCGGCTAGGTCGTCCCCAGTGAAATGGATACGAAGCACTGAACCCCCACCTGTTGCATCCGCAATCGCCCCCGGCACTGAGTATGCACTCAATCACAGGACGTTACCACGGTGTTTCAGCCACAGTTGAAACGCCTCGCGAGGGTCGGGTGCCAACCGAAAGGCTGTACGGCGTCGGGCAGGAAACCTTCTGTCACCGATGGGCGCTGCGAAGACCGTGGGGGGCTTTGCGCGTCCGGCGGCGGGCGACAGAAGGTTGCGGCTCCCTGTCCGGCACGGGTAATGGGGCGCGGCCTGCGGATGGGGATCCGCAGGCCGCGCCCCGCCCCTTGTTTGCTCAGTGAATGGCAGGAAGATGGCAGGAATTCGATTGCCGGTAACGCCCTGGTGCCGGTAGCGGTCCGGAATTCAACAGGGACTTTTTCAAACCCCTGAAAAAGGCGGAAGGGGCGGGCGCCCCGCACAGGCGCCCGCCCCTTCCTCTGGTGCTCCGGAGCCGCCACCGGGTCGGTGAGGGTTCGAGGTACCGATCCCCCAGGGGCGAACCCTCGGGAGACCGGCGACGGCTCCGGCGGCTTATCGGGAGTCGCTGCCCTTCGACTCGGCCGCTGCCCGGCCGGCCTCCAGACGCGCCACCGGGATGCGGAACGGCGAGCAGGACACGTAGTCCAGACCCACCTCGTGGAAGAAGTGCACCGACTCCGGGTCGCCGCCGTGCTCACCGCACACGCCGAGCTTCAGATCGGGCCGGGTGGCCCGGCCCGCCTCCACCGCGCTGCGTACGAGCGAGCCGACGCCGTCCTTGTCGATCGTCTCGAACGGGGAGACCCCGAAGATGCCCTTCTCCAGGTATGCGGTGAAGAAGCTCGCCTCGACGTCGTCGCGGGAGAAGCCCCACACGGTCTGGGTGAGGTCGTTCGTACCGAAGGAGAAGAACTGCGCCGCCTCGGCGATCTGACCGGCGGTCAGCGCGGCGCGCGGCAGCTCGATCATCGTGCCGATGGTGAGCCTCAGGTCGGTGCCGGTGGCGGCCTGCACCTCGGCGATGACCTGGTCGGCCTCCTCGCGGACGATCTCCAGCTCCTGGACGGTGCCCACCAGCGGGATCATGATCTCCGCGCGCGGGTCGCCCTTGGCGTTCTTGCGCTCGGCCGCGGCCTCGGCGATCGCCCGTACCTGCATCGCGAACAGACCGGGGATGACCAGACCGAGGCGTACCCCGCGCAGACCCAGCATCGGGTTCTGCTCGTGGAGCTTGTGCACGGCCTGAAGGAGGCGCAGGTCGTTCTCGTTGGCGTCCTTGCGGGACTCGGCGAGGGCGACGCGCACCGACAGCTCGGTGATGTCCGGCAGGAACTCGTGCAGCGGCGGGTCGAGCAGCCGGACCGTGACGGGCAGTCCGTCCATCGCCTCGAAGAGCTCGACGAAGTCCTTCTTCTGGAGCGGCAGGAGGGCGCCCAGCGCCTGCTCGCGCTCCTCGTCCGTGTCGGCGAGGATGAGCCGCTCGACCATCTCGCGGCGCTCACCGAGGAACATGTGCTCGGTGCGGCACAGGCCGATGCCCTGCGCGCCGAAGCGCCGTGCGCGCAGCGCGTCCTCGGCGTTGTCGGCGTTGGCCCGTACTCGCAGGCGGCGTACTCGGTCCGCGTAGGCCATGATCCGGTGCACGGCGCCGACCAGCTCGTCGGCGTCGTCGGCGCCCGCGTGCATCCGGCCCTCGAAGTACTCGACGACCGGGGACGGCACGACCGGCACCTCGCCGAGGTAGACCTTGCCGGTGGAGCCGTCGATGGAGACGACGTCGCCCTCTTCGATGACGGTCCCGTTGACGGTCAGCCGACGCCGCTTGGTGTCGACCTCGAGGTCCTCGGCGCCGCAGACACAGGTCTTGCCCATGCCGCGGGCGACGACGGCGGCGTGCGAGGTCTTGCCGCCGCGGCTGGTCAGAATGCCCTCGGCGGCGATCATGCCGTCGAGGTCGTCGGGGTTGGTCTCACGGCGGATGAGGATGACCTTCTCGCCGGAGCGCGACCACTTGACCGCGGTGTACGAGTCGAAGACGGCCTTGCCGACGGCCGCACCCGGGGACGCCGCGATACCGCGGCCGAGCAGGTCGGCCTTCGCGTTCTCGTCGAAGCGGGGGAACATCAGCTGGGCGAGCTGCGCGCCGTTGACCCGCTGCAGCGCCTCGGCCTCGTCGATCAGGCCCTGGTCCACGAGCTGGGTGGCGATACGGAAGGCCGCGCCCGCGGTCCGCTTGCCGACCCGCGTCTGCAGCATCCACAGCTGGCCGCGCTCGATGGTGAACTCGATGTCGCACAGGTCCTTGTAGTGCGTTTCGAGGGTCTCCATGATCTGCATCAGCTGGTCGTACGACTTCTTGTCGATCGTCTCCAGCTCGGCGAGCGGCACGGTGTTGCGGATGCCCGCGACGACGTCCTCGCCCTGCGCGTTCTGCAAGTAGTCGCCGTAGACGCCCTGGTGGCCGCTGGCGGGGTCACGGGTGAAGGCGACGCCGGTGCCGGAGTCGGGGCCGAGGTTGCCGAAGACCATGGAGCAGATGTTGACGGCCGTGCCGAGGTCGCCGGGGATGCGCTCCTGGCGGCGGTAGAGCTTGGCGCGGTCGGTGTTCCACGACTCGAAGACCGAGCGGATCGCGAGGTCCATCTGCTCGCGCGGGTCCTGCGGGAAGTCGCGGCCGGCCTCGCGGGAGACGATCTTCTTGAAGTGCTTGACCAGCTTCTTGAGGTCGGCGGCGTCGAGGTCGGTGTCGACGGTGACCTTCTTGGCGGCCTTGGCCTCGTCGAGGGCGTCCTCGAAGAGCTCGCCGTCGACGCCGAGGACCGTCTTGCCGAACATCTGGATGAGCCGGCGGTACGAGTCCCACGCGAAGCGCTCGTCACCCGCCTGCTGGACCAGCCCGGCCACCGAGTCGTCGGAGAGGCCGATGTTGAGGACGGTGTCCATCATGCCGGGCATGGAGAACTTCGCGCCCGACCGTACGGATACGAGAAGGGGGTTGTCGGCCTGGCCGAGCTTCTTGCCCATCGACTGCTCGAGGGCGTCGAGGTGCGCACTCACCTCGTCGCGCAGCGCGGCGGGCTCCTGGCCGCTCTCGAGGTAGACCTTGCACGCCTCGGTGGTGATCGTGAAGCCCGGAGGGACGGGGAGGCCGAGGTTGGTCATCTCAGCGAGGTTCGCGCCCTTGCCGCCGAGCAGGTCCTTGAGGTCCCTGTTGCCCTCGGTGAAGTCGTAGACGAACTTCTGATCTTTGTTTTCCGACACGGGTCTCGACTCCTCGAGGACTCGGTGGCTGCCCTGACGGCGAGGAACATACCCAGATCAAAGGCGTCTGGGTACGTCCACTTGCTCGTCATACGGCTGTAACCACTCGTCCGCCACCAGATCGAAAGTATCCAGCGGCGAAGTGGATCTATCGCGTGTTTTCAAGTCCTGAAGTCATGAATACGCAGGGCAATGACCTTCGCGATCACTGCTACACACAGCGACAAGTCGCTATGCCGACTGAACCCAAGAGGGGTGGCACTGGGTGCCACACCTCCGAGAGGTGCAGTCGACGCCATTTCGCTCATCTGAGCGCCACCCCTATCAAGGGTGGCGAGAATCACGCGGCCGCGAGGCTTTCCGTCCCATCATCCGGACCCCGTTTCCCGGGCCGAAACACACCGCCTGAGCACGTCGAGATCCACGTCCTCCAGGCTATCCGCGAAGACCCGGCCGGGCGATGCGGGCACCGGCAGCAGCGAGGGCACCACCAGCACCGGGCACCCCGCGGCCTGCGCCGACGCGCTGCCGTCCGGCGAGTCCTCGACCGCCACACAGGACCTGGTCAGCGCGCCGAACCGGGCGGCGGCCGCCTGGTAGGGATCGGGATGCGGCTTGGTCCGTACGGTGTCGTCGGCCGAGAGCGTGAAGGAGAACGGCACATCGGCCAGCGCACCCGCGACCACCGTGTCGACGACAATCCGGGGCGAGGCGCTGACCAGGGCAAACGGCACCTGCATCCGCTCGAGTTCGGCCAGCAGCCGCGCCACGCCGGGGCGCAGCGGGGCCCCGGCCTCGACCCGTGCATGAAAGGACTCCGTCAGCGCCGCCGCCAGCGAGGTGGCACTCAGGGCCACCCCATTGGACTCTTTTGCACTCTTTGTCCCGACGGTGGCCGTTCCCACGGCGCCCGAGACGCGTATCAGATGAGCGGCAGTGTCCTCCACGGCCCGGCCCACGGACACGGCGCCGGGGTCCGGGGCGGAGCCCCAGGGCGGCGCGCAAGCCCGGCCGAGCAATCCGGCCCGCCGCACAAATCAAGCCCCGTGGTGGTCCCCCCGGACGAAGTGTTGGGGGAGATTGAGGACAGGGGGTCCGGGGACGGCGATCCAGCACTACCGCGGGCGCGGCGCAGCCAGCCCCGGCGCCGCGTCAGCCGCCCGACGTGTCCAGTTCCGCATCCGCGCTGACCCCAGCGCAGTCGTACGGGTCCCTCAGCCAGCCCTCCGGCAGCACCACCCGGTTGTTCCCCGACGTACGCCCGCGAGGCCCATCCGCCCCCACCGGCCACGCCTGGTCCAGGTCCAGCTCCGCCAGCAGCGCGTCCAGCTCCGCCAGCGACGACGTGATCGCCAGCTTCTTGCGCATCTCGGAGCCCACCGAGAAGCCCTTCAGATACCAGGCCACATGCTTACGGAAGTCGATCACGCCGCGCGTCTCGTCGCCGATCCACTCCCCCAGCAGCTCCGCATGCCGGCGCATCACCACCGTGACCTCCTTCAGCGTCGGCGTCGCATACGTGCCCGTGCCCTCGAACGCCGCCACCAGGTCCCCGAAGAGCCACGGCCGCCCCAGGCACCCCCGCCCCACGACCACCCCGTCGCAGCCCGTCTCGCGCACCATCCGCAGCGCGTCGTCCGCCGACCAGATGTCGCCGTTGCCGAGCACCGGGACCTCCGGTACGTGCTCCTTCAGCCGGGCGATCGCGTCCCAGTCCGCCGTGCCGCCGTAATGCTGCGCCGCCGTACGCCCGTGCAGCGCGATCGCCGTCACGCCCTCGTCGACCGCGATCCGGCCCGCGTCGAGATACGTGATGTGGTCGTCGTCGATGCCCTTGCGCATCTTCATGGTCACCGGCAGCGCGCCGGCGTTCGAGACGGCCTCGTTCAGGATCGCCCGCAGCAGCGGCCGCTTGTACGGGAGCGCCGAGCCGCCGCCCTTGCGGGTCACCTTCGGCACCGGGCAGCCGAAGTTCAGGTCGATGTGGTCGGCCAGATCTTCGTCCACGATCATCCGAACGGCCTTGCCGACGGTGACCGGGTCCACTCCGTACAGCTGAATGGACCGCGGGGTCTCACTCTCGTCGAAGTGGATGAGCTGCATCGTCTTCTCATTGCGCTCGACCAGCGCCCGCGTCGTGATCATCTCGCTGACGAACAGCCCCTTACCGCCGGAGAACTCACGGCAGAGGGTTCGGAAGGGGGCGTTCGTGATGCCGGCCATCGGCGCGAGCACCACCGGCGGCTGCACGGCGTGCGGGCCGATCCTCAGCGCCGGAGAGGACGTCGACAGGGGCGGGGCGAGCGTGGTCATCCGTCCATTGTCGCGTACGACGCCGGTCATCACTCAGCCGTACTATCCGCGTATGCCCGAGCTCACACACCGACGGCGCCTGCTGGTCCTGGCGATCTGCTGTATGAGCCTGCTGATCGTCAGCGTGGACAACACCATTCTCAATGTCGCGCTGCCCGCCATGCGCAAGGAGCTGGGCGCCTCCGTCGCCGGGATGCAGTGGACCATCGACGCATACACCCTGGTCCTCGCCTCGCTGCTGATGCTCATGGGCTCCACCGCCGACCGGATCGGCCGCCGCCGCATCTTCCGGATCGGGCTCGTGCTGTTCACCCTCGGCTCGGTGCTCTGCTCCCTCGCCCCCAGCCTCGAAGCGCTCGTCGCCTTCCGCATGGTCCAGGCAGTCGGCGGCTCCATGCTCAACCCGGTCGCCATGTCGATCATCACCAACACCTTCACCGACCCGCGTGAACGCGCCCGCGCGATCGGCGTCTGGGGCGGTGTCGTCGGCATCTCCATGGCCGCGGGGCCGCTGGTCGGCGGAGTGCTCGTGGACGGCGTCGGCTGGCGCTCGATCTTCTGGGTCAATCTGCCCGTCGGGATCCTTGCCCTTCTGCTGACCTGGCGTTACCTACCGGACTCCCGCGCCCCGAAGCCACGCGGCCCCGACCCGGTCGGCCAGCTCCTGGTCATCGCCCTGCTCGGATCGCTCACGTACGCGATCATCGAGGCCCCCGCTCCCCTCTTCGCCGTGATCGCCGCCGTCGCGCTCGTCGGACTGCTGCTGTACGAGCCGAGGCGCCGCGAGCCCCTGATCGATCTGCGCTTCTTCCGCTCCGCGCCGTTCAGCGGGGCCACTGTCATCGCGGTGTGCGCCTTCGCCTCACTCGGCGGGTTCCTCTTCATCAACACCCTCTATCTGCAGGACATCCGCGGCCTGTCCGCCCTGCACGCCGGTCTGTACATGCTGCCGATGGCCGCCCTCTGCTTTGTCTGCGCGCCGCTGTCGGGACGGCTGGTCGCCAGCCGCGGACCGCGGCTGTCACTGCTGATCGCGGGCACGGCGATGGCCGCGAGCGGTGTGTTCTTCGCCGCCTTCCGGGCCGAGACGTCGACGCCCCTCATGTTCGCCGGCTATGTCCTGTTCGGCCTCGGCTTCGGCATGGTGAACGCGCCGATCACCAACACCGCCGTCTCCGGAATGCCGCGTGCGCAGGCCGGGGTCGCCGCCGCCGTCGCCTCCACCAGCCGCCAGATCGGGCAGACCCTCGGTGTCGCCGTCATCGGGGCCGTCCTTGCGGCCGGTGTCTCCGCCACCTCGTACACAGCAGGCTTCGTCGCCGCGAGCAGGCCCGCCTGGTGGGTCATCACCGGATGCGGACTGTGCGTACTCGTCGTCGGAGCCCTGACCAGCGGGGCATGGGCACAGCAGACGGCGCGGCGCACGGCGGAGCGGCTTCAGCCGCCGGAGCGGGACCAGGCGCCGTCCACAGCGAGCGCATAGCGGGCACTCAGCCCGTGCTCAGCCGCCGTGGGGCGTGGCTCACCTTCTGCGGAGACGGTGGTGCCGGGTGCGGCCGGTCGGCGAGGATTCGACGGATGAGCCCGAGTCGAACGTGCGAGGAGTGCGGGAGAGAGCTGCCCGGCAAGGGCAGGCGTACGGGAAGTGAGCCGGCGCAGGGCGGCCGGCCCGCCCGCTACTGCTGTGCCGCCTGCCGGCAGCGAGCCTTCCGCCGCCGCTCGGCACAGGACGGCACGGGCCGTACGCAGCCGCCCGCCGCGCCCGGGGACCGTACGCAACCGCCCCGGGCCCCGGCATCGACCACGCCCGTGCGGGGCCGGGAACTGCCGCGTGCACTCGACTCCTTCGTCGGCCGCGGTCGCGAACTGTCCCGGCTGCGCACCCTGATGAAGTCGGCGCGGCTGCTGACCCTCACCGGCCCCGGCGGGGTCGGCAAGACCCGACTCGCGCTGGAATTCGCCGGGAGCCTGCGCGGCGGCGCCGACGGCCGGGCAGCCCAGTTCGTCGAGCTGGACTCGCTGCACGACGGCAATCAGCTGCCCCAGGTCGTGGCCACCGCACTGGGCCTGGGCGAGCGCGGCGGCCGCAGCGGCGTCGAGATGCTCGCCCACACACTGGGCGACCGTTCGATGCTGCTGATCCTGGACAACTGCGAGCACCTGGCCGAGCCGTGCGCACAGCTGGCCGCTGCACTGCTGAGCCGGTGCCCCCGGCTACGGATCCTCGCCACCAGCCGCGAGGTGCTGCGGGTTCCGGGCGAAGTGGTGTTCCGGGTCGGCGAACTGTCCCTGTCACCGCTCGCCGCCGAGGGCGACCCGGCAGCGGTGCTGCAGGCCGATGCCGTACGGCTCTTCGTGGAGCGCGCCGCCGGCCGCGTACCCGGATTCGCGCTGGACGCCGCCAACGCCCGGACCGTGGCGGAGATCTGCCGGCGTCTTGACGGGATGCCGCTGGCCATCGAGCTGGCGGCCCGCCGCACCGGAGCGCTTCCGCTGAGCGACATCCTGGCCGGCCTGGACGACCAGCTCGCGCTTCTGACGGACGGCAGCAGGACCGGGCCCGGCCGGCATCGCGAACTGGCCGCGGCGATCGACTGGAGCCATCGATTACTGGACCCGGAGGAGCAGACCCTCTTCCGCCGTCTCGCCGTCCTCGTCGGCGGATTCGACGCCGTGGGCGCGGCCGCGGTCTGCGCCGACGGCGGGGTGCCGCCGCGTGATGTGCTGCGCGTGCTGTGCGCCCTGGAGGCCAAGTCCTTGATCGTACGGCTGCCGGGAACCGAAGACACCGCGAGATTCAGGCAGTTGAGCGCCATCCGCGCCTACGCGCTGGACCGGCTCGCCGACTCCGGCGAACTGCACAGGACCTGGCAGCGGGCGCTGGACTGGCTGACCGGTCTGCTGGAGCCCACCGCCGGACAGATCTTCGCCGACCAGATCGGCGGAGCACCGGCGAGGGAACGGGAGAACCTTGCGGCGGCAGTCGCCTACGCCACCGGTCGCGACGGCAGGCCGCCCCTCGGGCTGGCCCTCGCGCTCGCTCGGGTGCGCTTCCAGCAGGAGCAGCTGACGGCCGCCCGCGCCCTGCTGACCCAGGTACTCGCGCAGGACGACGGCTCCGCCCACAGCGGTGCGGCACTGGCGCTCGCCGCACGCGCCGCCTGCCAGCAGCAGGACCCGGCAGCCGCGCTGCACTTCGCGGAGCAGGCGGTGGCGATCGAGCGGCGGCGCGACAACCCCACCGCACTCGCCAACGCCCTGGACGCCCGGGCCGCCGCCCTGGTGTGCGGCGGCGAGTTCGCCCGGGCCGTCGCCGACTTCGCGGAGTGCCTGGACATCGTCGCCGCACTCGGCCGACCTCGCGAGACGGCGTGGTGCCGCCACCATCTGGCCTGGGCTCTGCTGCACATCGGCAAGGCGGCCGAGGGCGACGAGCTGATGTCGTCCTGCCTGCCGCTGCTGCGCGGACAGTCCCCCTGGGCGCAGTCGGCGGCCGCGCTGCACACCGCCGGTGCGATCCGGCTCTCCCTGGGCGATGCCGACGCGGCCCAGAGCCTGTTCGCCGAGGGCCTGCGCACGGTGCCCGGCGAGAGCTTCCACGCGCTGTATCCGCTGGAGGGGCTTGCCGTCGTGGCGGCCGAGCGGGGCCAGATGAAGCGGTCGCTGCGGCTGTTCGCGGCCGCTGCGCAGGCGCGCAGACGGCTGGACACCGAGCCGGAGGCCGAGTGGCAACGGCAGGTCGAGTCGGCGACGGACCGCGCGGCGGCGGCGCTGACCCCGGCGGGGCGGGACACCGCGGTGGCCC
The DNA here is from genome assembly GCF_044903445.1 of Streptomyces sp. NPDC019890. NCBI lineage: Bacteria > Bacillati > Actinomycetota > Actinomycetes > Kitasatosporales > Streptomycetaceae > Streptomyces > Streptomyces sp. NPDC019890. The sequence goes on from NZ_JBJDQK010000002.1 coordinate 314,959, forward strand.
AGGGACGCGGGATGGGCTGGCAGCGGCTGATCGCCTACGCCCTGCGCGGGACCGGCGAAGGACTGATACCGGCCGTCCGTACGGACAACGGGCAGTCCCCGCTCACCGGGCGGGAGATGACAGTGGCGGCGCTGGTCGCCGAGGGACTGACCAATCGCGAGATCGCGGCCCGTCTGGATCTGTCGGCGAGCACCGTCTCGACCCACCTCGACAACGTGCGGGACAAGCTGGGCATGCGCTCGCGCACGCAGATCGCGCTGTGGGTGGCCGGTCGGGAGCAGCGCCGGGCCGCCCCCGTGCACGATCCGCGCCGCGGCGAGGTTTCGTAACGCCGCCAAGTCGCCGGTCATCCGAACGATCCGCGCGCCCGCCGCAGCGACCAGTCTGAGCGGAACAGGGCATTCCAAGGACCCGACGGCGTGGATCCGGTTCCTCCCCCCACGGAATGCCCTGCCTGGACAGTAATCCGGCAAGGAGACGCGATGCGGCACGACCACGATGCGGACGGCGAACACACGAGCTCGAGGCGGGCGTTCATCAGAACGAGTTCGGTGGGAATGACCGCCGCCCTTGTGGCGACGAGCGCGGCCGGTGCCGCCCTGGCGGCACCGGTGAGCCCGGTGCAGGAGGCACGCGCGGTGGGACGCCCGCTCGCCGTCACGCCCGCCTGCGACGGTCACGAGACCCCTGCGGCGACCGAGGGCCCGCTCTTCAAACCGCAGTCCCCCGAGCGGACGGACTTCATCACCCCCGCGATCCGCGGAGTGCGGCTCGAACTGAGCGGCATCGTCTACGACACCGCCTGCAAGCCCCTGCCCGGGTCGCTCATCGAGTTCTGGCAGTGCGACCAGAACGGCGACTACGACACCGCTGGCTTCTCGCTGCGGGGACACCAGTACACCAACAGCAGGGGCGCGTTCCGGCTGAGCACGATCATCCCCCGGGACTACTGGGGCCGTTGGGGCCAGCGGGCTCCCCACATCCACACCCAGGTCCAGGCCCCCGGCGGACCGGTGCTCGTCACCCAGCTGTACTTCCCCGACAACACCCAGGCGTACGGAAGGGACTTCGCCACGCTCAACGCCGCGGACCGACTCCTCAACCGGGCCTGCACGATCGCGCTGGCAGGCCCGAAGGACGGCGGTTACACCGGCGCCTTCGACTTCGTCATCCAGACCACGGCCAAGTAGCCGACCGCCGATCACTCAAGGATTTCCGTGATGAATACGAGCAAGTCATCCCGGCGCCTGCATCTCGGACGGCGGCCGCTGGTGGCGGCGCTGGCCGCGGGCGCCATCGCGGCCGGGGGCCTGATCGCCGCCGGCACGGGCTGGGCCGGACCCGCGCCCGCCGCCAGGGACGCGGCGGCCGCACCGGCGCGCGTCGCCGGACAGTGGCAGTCGACCACGGTCCCGGTGGCCAAGGGCGACATCACCGCCGTGGCCGCGCTCAGCGACAAGCAGGCCTGGTCCGTCGGCTACCGGCTGAAGAGCGACACCGAGTTGGAAACCCTGGCCCTGCACTGGGACGGCACGTCCTGGACTCAGCAGTCGACACTGCCGGACGGCAGCTTCCCGCAGGCGCTCGCCGTACGGTCGGCCAGTGACATCTGGGCGGTCGGTGCGACGGCGGTCCACTGGGACGGCACCTCCTGGACCACGCGCAATCTCGACCGTGACCCCGCGGGCCGACTGACACCCGACGCAGTGGTGACGACGTCCGACGGGAAGGCCTGGACGGCCGGCCGCGCGGTGCCGCAGGGCATCAAGAACGGCGTCCCCGCCATCCAGGCGTGGGACGGCACGGCCTGGCGCAGGCAGACCCTGCCCGACGTCGGCAAGGGCGAACTCACCAGCCTCACCGCCGTCGCACCGGACGACATCTGGGCGGCGGGCACGTCCTTCGCCACCGACGACGCCACGGAGACGGCCCTGCTGCTGCACTGGGACGGCACCTCCTGGACGCGGGTCGCCGCGCCCACCGCCGCCAAGGACGAGCACCGCTGGCTCAGCGGCATCACCGCACTGGGTGCCGACGACATATGGGCGGTGGGCGGTTCGACGTCCAAGGGAGGCGATCGCCCCTACGCGGTCCACTGGGACGGCAAGAAGTGGACCGACGTCAAAACACCCGAGATCGCCGACGGCCGGCTTCGAGCCGTCGGTAGGGCCGGGGACGGCAAGCTGTGGGCGGTCGGCGGCAAGGGCGCCGTCTCACTCGCCCTGCGCTTCGACACGCAGCAGCGCCGCTGGGAGAAGGCAGCCGACCCCGGTGTGGTGGTGCGAGCGTTCACCACTGTGCCGAACACCGCAGGCCTGTGGACCGTGGGCATCGCCAAGCAGGGCGACCTGGTCCCGGCAGTGACCCGCTTCACGGGCTGACCGGCACACCGAACCCGGGCCCGGACCGCACGCCACGGTCCGGGCCCGGACCCGTGCGGAAGTTCTTGCGCGCTCAGACCTCGGCGAGCGCCAACGCCTGGAGTTTCTCGAGCCGTTCGCGGCTCTGCTCGTCGAGGGGTACGTAACTGATCAGGCGCGCGCCCGTGGTGGGCCCCAGCCAGAGGTTGTTGTGCTCCAGGTGCAGCAGGCCGACATGGGCGTTGCGGATCAGCTTGGTCCTGCCGCCCTGGCTGACGACCTCATGGCGCGCCCACACCTCGCGGAACTCCTCCGAGACCGTCTCAAGACGCCCCAGCAGTGCCGTCCAGGCGGGCTCGGCGAGATGCTCGGCCATTGACGCACGGAACTTGGCCGCCATCGTCCGGTTCACGTCCCCCACATCGGCGACCGCCGCCCGCCAGTCGTCGTTGGTGAAGGCGAGGATCATGCAGTTGCGGTCCTCGGGCGGCACTGCGTCGAGGTCGCAGAGCAGCCGTCCGTACGTCCGGTTGTAGGCGAGGATGTCGTACCGGCTGTTCTGGATGCAGGCCGGGATCGGTTCCAGCTGCTCCAGCAGCTGCCGCAGCGCCGGCGTGACGGTCGGGCAGGACCCGCCCGGCGCCGGGTCGGCGGCCGCGGCCAGCGCGAAGAGATGGGCGCGCTCGCTCTGGTCGAGGAGCAGCGCGCGGGCGAGCGCGTCGAGGACCTGCGGGGAGACCTGGATGTCCCTGGCCTGCTCCAGCCAGGTGTACCAGGTGACGCCGACGGCGGAGAGCTGGGCCACCTCTTCCCGGCGCAGCCCGGGGGTGCGCCGGCGGCGGCCGCGCGGCAGGCCGACCTGCTCGGGCGTGATCCGCTCGCGACGGCTGCGCAGAAAGCCCGCGAGCTCATGCCTTCGTACGTCGGACTCCTGCACCATCGTCGTCATACTCCCAGGGTGCCGAACGGCCCGGACCATTGCCAGGTAGTGCTTGTACCAGGATAAAGACACTCTGGTACCAGGCTGAGCGGGGGCGCATTGTCGAGGACGTGAGTGAGACCAGTGTCCTTTCCCAAGAGCCCGTCCGCGCCGGTAACGGCCGGAGCGGGCCTGTCCTCGGCCCGCTCGGGCTGTTCACCCTGCTGCTCGGTGCGGCACTTCCGCTGATCGACTTCTTTATCGTCAATGTCGCCCTGCCGACCATCGACCACGACCTGGCCGCGGGCCCGGCACTCCTTGAACTGGTGATCGCCGGATACGGACTTTCGTACGCCGTGCTCCTCGTCCTCGGCGGACGGCTCGGCGACATGTTCGGCCGCCAGCGGCTCTTTCTGGTCGGCATGGCCGCCTTCGGACTGACCTCCCTGGCGTGCGGCCTCGCGCCGGACGCCTGGACGCTGGTCGGAGCGCGGGTGGCCCAGGGCGCCGCGGCCGCGCTGATGATGCCTCAGGTGCTCGCCACCATCCAGGCGGCGACGGCCGGACCGCGCCGGGCCCGGGCGATGAGCCTTTACGGAGCGACCGCCGGTCTTTCGATGGTCGCCGGGCAGATCCTGGGCGGCGTGCTCGTCGCCGCCGACATAGCGGGCAGCGGCTGGCGCGCGGTCTTCCTGGTGAACGTGCCGGTGGCGCTGATCGGCCTGGTGCTGGCGGTCCGCTCGGTGCCGAGGACGCGCGCCGAGCGCCCCGCGCCGGTCGATGTGCCCGGGACGCTGCTGCTGACCGTGGCCCTGGTGACGCTGCTGGCGCCGCTGACGGAGGGGCGGGCCGCCGGCTGGCCGCTGTGGACCTGGATCGCGCTGGCGGTGTTCCCGCTCGCGGCCGTCGCCTTCTACCGGGTGGAGCGGCGCGCGGACCGGCAGGGGCGTACGCCGCTGGTGCCGCCGAGCCTGTTCGCGCAGGTCTCGCTGCGGCGTGGGCTCGCGCTGGTGCTGCCGTTCTCGATCGGCTTCGGCGGCTTCATGTTCGTGATCGCGGTGGCGATGCAGCAGGGGGCCGGGATGGGGGCCGTCGCCTCCGGTCTGGCACTGGCGCCGATGGCGCTGGCCTTCTTCGTGGCGTCGCTGGCGGGGCCGCGGCTGGTCGTGCGGTACGGGAGCCGGATCGTGACGGCGGGCTCGGTTCTGCAGGCCGTGGGCATCTCGGTACTGGCGCTGACCGTGTGGGACACCTGGCCGCACGTGGGGTTCGTGGAACTGCTGCCGGGCGTCGCGCTCGCCGGCTTCGGCCAGGGCCTGCAACTGCCGGTGATCTTCCGCATCGTGCTCTCCGACGTACCGATGGAGCGGGCCGGGGTGGGCAGCGGGGTGATGGTGACGACCCAGCAGTCCGCGCTGGCGCTGGGCGTGGCCACGCTCGGCTCGCTGTTCCTGTCGCTGGTCACTTCGGCGGGGATGCGTGAGGCGCTGACGGTCACACTGCTGGTGCAGTTGGGGATGGTGGTACTGGTGGGTCTGCTCAGCCTGCGCCTGCCGCGCACGGTCAACTGATGGCGCGCGGACTGTCATGACCGGGCGCCCGGACATGACCGTGACCGGACATGACCGTGGGCCCGGATCGCACACTGCGATCCGGGCCCACGGTGTTGATCAGGCCTCGCCCTGCGGCGACTGGTCGGGCGACTGGTCGTCCGTCTCGCCCTGGGCGCGCTCGCGCATCTTGCGCACCAGCTCCTGCTTGTGGTCGGCGGCTGCCTTGCGGTCGGCGTTGCGCGCCGGACCGTTGCCCTGCTGGTCGGCGCGCGACAGCTTCTTGCGCTGTCCGCCCACGCCGAGGAGGTTGTTACGGCTCTTGGCCACGGGGTTCTCCCATGAGAAGTGACTCGGGACTCGTCAGACGGGGGCGGTAATCGACCGCCGCCCTCTCACTCGTAGATCTGGAAGAACGAAGACATGCACGTGACGCTACCGCGCCGGGGGCAGTCTGAGCACATCGGTTTCGAGCGGGTGGCCGGTTCAGCCGGGTCAGCAGCTGCGGGGAACCGTCACGCGCTGGGGTCGACCGTCGCCTGGTGGGCATCCGCCAGGTGTTCCTCCGCCTTCAGCCAGGGCAGGAACTGCGCCCCTTTGCGCCAGCCGCAGGTGTCGCAGGTCAGCATGCGCTGCATGCCCGATTTCCGTACATGCACGACGTGTTCGCGGCCGTGCTGATCCCATCTGCTGACCTTGCTCGTGGTCATGGACGGCATCGTTCCTCCAGGTGATGGGTGCGCCCAGTGTGCAGCAGGTTCAACATCAACAGCACTACCTTGTCGCGCTATTGCCCCACCCGTCGCCCCGCATGCGCCCGGCGGGCGCTCGGGCGCCACCTTCCAGGAAGCGCAGCATCCGGGCAGCGTGTCGATGAACTCCTCGACGTCCGCGACCCGTTGGCGCTTACGGCACGGGGGCACGCAAAGGCCGGCCGGGCCGTGGGCCCGGCCGGCCGGTGAAGCGAGTGGTCAGCAGCCGAGCAGACGGCTGCCCAGGTACTGCTGGATCTGGTCCAGCGAGACACGCTCCTGCGTCATCGTGTCGCGCTCGCGCACGGTGACGGCGTTGTCATCGAGGGTGTCGAAGTCGACGGTGACGCAGAACGGGGTGCCGATCTCGTCCTGACGGCGGTAGCGGCGGCCGATGGCGCCCGCGTCGTCGAACTCGATGTTCCAGTTCTTGCGCAGGTCCGTGGCGAGACCCTTGGCCTTCGGGGAGAGCTGCGGGTTGCGGGACAGCGGCAGCACGGCCACCTTGACGGGCGCGAGGCGCGGGTCGAGGCGCATCACGGTGCGCTTCTCCATGACGCCCTTGGCGTTGGGGGCCTCGTCCTCGTTGTAGGCGTCGAGGAGGAAGGCGAGCATGGCGCGGCCGACACCGGCGGCGGGCTCGATGACGTACGGGGTCCAGCGCTCGCCGGCTTCCTGGTCGAAGTACGACAGGTCGTTGCCGGAGGCCTTGGAGTGCGCCGAGAGGTCGAAGTCGGTGCGGTTGGCGACGCCCTCGAGCTCGCCCCACTCGTTGCCGCCGAACTGGAAGCGGTACTCGATGTCGGCGGTGCGCTTGGAGTAGTGGGAGAGCTTCTCGGCCGGGTGCTCGTACCAGCGCATGTTCTCCTCACGGAGACCCAGGTCGCGGTACCAGTTCCAGCGCTGCTCCATCCAGTATTCCTGCCACTTCTCGTCCTCGCCCGGCTTGACGAAGAACTCCATCTCCATCTGCTCGAACTCGCGGGTGCGGAAGATGAAGTTGCCGGGCGTGATCTCGTTGCGGAAGGACTTGCCCATCTGGGCAATGCCGAACGGCGGCTTCTTGCGCGAAGTCTGCTGCACCTGGGCGAAGTTGGTGAAAATACCCTGGGCGGTCTCGGGGCGCAGATAGGCGATGGAGCCGGAGTCCTGGGTGGGGCCGAGGTGCGTGGCGAGCAGGCCGGAGAACTGCTTGGGCTCGGTGAACTGGCCCTTGTTGCCGCAGTTGGGGCAGTTGACCTCGGCAAGGCTCTCGGGCAGACGGCCGTGCTTCGCCTCGAACGCCTCCTCCAGGTGGTCGGCACGGAACCGCTTGTGGCAGGAGGTGCACTCGGTGAGCGGGTCGGTGAAGGTGGCGACGTGGCCGGAGGCCTCCCAGACCTCGGTGGCCAGGATCACCGACGAGTCGATACCGACGACGTCCTCACGGGAGGTGACCATGTAGCGCCACCACTGGCGCTTGATGTTCTCCTTGAGCTCGACGCCGAGCGGGCCGTAGTCCCAGGCGGCCTTCTGACCACCGTAGATCTCACTACAGGGATAGACGAAGCCACGGCGCTTGCTCAGGCTGACGATGGTGTCGATCTTGTCGGCGGCCACGGTGCTCTCTTCATTACGACGACGACGGGAATTAACAGGTGCGGCGCGAAGCGCCTCGGTGAGGGGTGGTGGTCGGGAGACGGGCGGGCGAATGCTTCAGGTTACCGGCGGCCGCACCCCCCGGATCAAATCGGTAAGGGCCAGGGGCGGCTCGGCTGCTTTGTTGACAATCGTTTCCAGTTTTGTTGAAAATGACTGTCATGAACGTACGCCGCCCCATACCCGCCACCGCCGCCGCCGGAGCCGTCGCCCTCGGCCTCATGGCCGTCTCCGCCTGCTCCGGCTCCGCCGCCGACGGCCGGAGCAGCGACGGCAAGCTGAAGGTGGTGGCGTCGTTCTACCCCATGCAGTATCTCGCCGAGCAGATCGGCGGCGAGCATGTCTCGGTCTCCGCCCTCACCCCGCCCGGCATCGAGCCGCACGACCTCGAGCTCAAGCCCCGCCAGACCGCCGAGCTGAACGAAGCGGGCTACATCCTCTACCTCAAGGGCATCCAGCCCGCCGTCGACAAGGCCATCGCCCAGTCCGAGGCGAAGAACAAGCTCGACGCCGCCACCCTGACCAAGCTGGAGCACCACGGCACGGAGGGCGGCCACAGCCACGAGGGCGAGGAGGCCGGGCACGACGAGCACGGTCACGAGGGCGAGGCCGGCGCCGACCCGCACATCTGGCTCGACCCCGTGAAGTACGCCGAGGTCGCCAAGGGTGTCGGCACGTCGCTGGAGAAGGCCGACCCGGACCACGCGACGGACTACAAGAAGAACACCGACGCGCTTGTCACCAAGCTGAACGGGCTGCACACCGAATACCGGTCGGGCCTCAAGAACACCGCGACCAAGACCTTCATCACCACCCACTCCGCCTTCGGCTACCTCGCCGAGCGGTACGGCCTGGACCAGGAGGGCATCGCGGGCCTCGACCCCGAGTCCGAGCCCAGCCCGGCCCGTATCAAGGAGCTGCAGGCCGTCGCGGTGAAGGACAAGGTCAGCACGGTCTTCTTCGAGACCCTGGCCAGCGACAAGACCGCCAAGACCCTCGCCGAGGACGCCGGCCTGAAGACGGACGTCCTCGATCCGCTCGAGGGGATCACGGACAAGTCCAAGGGCCGCGACTACATCGAGGTCATGGAATCCAACCTCGCCGCGCTGCAGAAGGCTCTCGGCGCGAAGTGACGTACGACGTGGACGACGTATCGGAGGCACGAGCGATGGAGCCCGTCATATCCGTCAGCGGGGCACAGGCCACGCTCGGCTCGCGGCCCGTGCTGCGCGGCATCGACCTCACCGTGCAGCGCGGTGAGGTCGTCGCGCTGCTCGGCGCCAACGGTTCGGGCAAGTCGACCGCCGTGCGCTCGGTGATCGGCCAAGTGCCGCTCACCGGCGGCGAGATCGCCCTGTTCGGCACCGAGCTGCGCCGTTTCCGGGAGTGGTCGCGCATCGGTTACGTACCGCAGCGCACCACCGCCGCGAGCGGTGTGCCCGCGACCGTGCGGGAGGTCGTCTCCTCCGGTCGTCTCTCGCGTACGAGGCTGGGCCGGCACTCCAAGGCGGACCGGGCGGCCGTGCAGCGCGCCATCGAGCTCGTCGGGCTCGCCGACCGCGCCAAGGACTCGGTGAGCGCCCTGTCCGGCGGCCAGCACCAGCGGGTGCTGATCGCCCGTGCGCTCGCCTCCGACCCCGAACTGCTGATCATGGACGAGCCGATGGCGGGCGTGGACCTCGTCAGCCAGGAGATCCTCGCCGGGACACTGCGCGAGCAGGTCGCCGCCGGGACGACGGTGCTGCTGGTGCTGCACGAGCTGGGTGCGCTGGAGCCGCTCATCGACCGCGCGGTGGTGCTGCGCGACGGCTGCGTCGTCCATGACGGGCCCCCGCCGAAGGCCGTGGGGCAGCACGCCCTGCCCGGCCACGACCACGTACATCCGCACGCGGCCGACGAGCCGCTCCGCACGGGACTGCTGACCTGATCATGGAAATCCTCGAGACCGCCTTTATGCAGCGGGCGCTCATCGCGGCCGTGCTCGTCGGCATCACCGCGCCCGCCGTCGGCATCTATCTTGTGCAGCGCCGGCAGGCGCTGATGGGCGACGGAATCGGACATGTCGCGATGACCGGTGTCGGCCTCGGCTTTCTCCTGTCGACCAACCCCGTGTGGATGGCGACGCTTGTCTCCGTCGTGGGCGCGGTCGCGATGGAGCTGATCCGGGCGTACGGACGCACCCGCGGCGACATCGCCCTCGCGATGCTCTTCTACGGCGGTATGGCGGGCGGCGTCCTGCTGATCAACATCTCGGACACCGGGTCGACGGCGAATCTGAGCTCGTACCTGTTCGGATCGCTCTCCACGGTCTCCGAAGAGGACCTGACGGCGATCGCGCTGCTCGCCGCGTTCGTGGTACTCGTCTCGCTGGGGCTGCGGCGGCAGCTGTTCGCCATCAGCCAGGACGAGGAGTTCGCGCGGGTGACCGGGCTGCCGGTGCGGGCGCTCAATCTGCTGATCGCCGTCACCGCGGCGGTCACGGTGAGCGTGGCAATGCGGGTGGTCGGCCTGCTGCTGGTCAGCGCCCTGATGGTGGTGCCGGTGGCCGCGGCACAGCAGATCTCACGGTCGTTCAAGGCCACCTTCGCCCTGGCCGTGGCGATCGGTATCGCCGTCTCGCTGGCCGGAACCGTCACCTCCTACTACCAGGATGTGCCGCCGGGAGCGACGATCGTATTGCTGGCCATCGCGGTCTTCGTGACGCTGACCGCACTGGCTGTACCCCTGGCGAGGCGACGTGCACGCGCCGTGGAGGCGACTACGGCGGAGTGCACCGCGGACCTGCCCGGCACCCGGCGGCCGAGCGACGACGTCAAGGTCTGAGTCCGGGCCTGGCACAATGACCCGACGTACGTAGGTATGGCGGGCGAAGCGAGGAGGCACCTGTGGCGACGGCGCCAACGGGCGGGAACACCGCCCCTGTGCGAGGCCGGTCGACCCGGCAGCGTGCCGCGGTGGCGGCGGCGCTCGACGAGGTGGATGAGTTCCGCAGTGCCCAGGAGCTGCACGACATGCTCAAGCACCGCGGCGACTCGGTGGGCCTGACCACGGTCTATCGCACGCTGCAGTCCCTCGCCGACGCGGGCGAGGTGGATGTGCTGCGTACTTCCGAGGGCGAGTCGGTCTACCGGCGCTGCTCGACCGACGACCATCACCACCACCTGGTGTGCCGCGTGTGCGGCAAGGCGGTGGAGGTGGAGGGCCCGGCGGTGGAGCAGTGGGCGGAGACGATCGCGGCGCAGCACGGGTATGTGAACGTGGCGCACACGGTGGAGATCTTCGGCACGTGCGCGGAGTGCGCGGGCTCCTCGGCGTAGGGCTGACGGGACCGGGCTTGCCCCGTGCCGGGTGCGGGCTTCGGGCTTGCCCCGGACCACGGGGGCGGCCGGGAGCTGAGTGCGGGGTGCGGGCTTGCCCCGTGCCGGGAGCGCACCGTCTGGGGCCGCTTCGGGGCTCGAATTCTGGACTGCTTTCCTCACCGCGCTTCGCGCGAGCTGCGCCCTTTTACGTCCAGAACACGACCCCTACGCGTCCCCCTCCCCGCTGAACGCCATGGCGCACACTGCCGCGTGAACCACGAGCTCCCTACGCTTGCCCGGTGACGCCACCCAGTTCGCCCCCCTCTGTCGCTTCCGCCAACTGGCTCCAGCGTTCGGCTTCGTCCAGCCGATCCAATCGGGACATGAGGGTGACAAGAGTGCGCATAGCATGGGGATTACCTTGAATCGCTGCCCGTTCAGCCCAGGTCTCGGCTTCGGTGAGCTCGCCGGCTTGCGCCAAGTGCTCCGCGAGTCTGAGCATAATCCCAGAGTGCCGTAGAACAGCTGATTTTCCATATGCAGCGACCAGTGAGAACGCATTGCGTGACAGATTGCCATGGGCGAGATCTGCCGCAGTGCGGCGCCATTCGTTCGAGGTCGCGGTGTCGCCGCGCTCAGCGTGCGAGGTCGCCAGCTTATCCGCAGCCCGCGGGTCTCCGAGCGCGGCGCCTCGCTTGAACCACTGTTCAGCATCATCCTTTTGGCCTTGCTCGGCCAGGAGTTCGCCAAATTCCAGCATTGCGTTGGATTGACCTAAGTCGCCACCTTCGCCAGGCCAAAGCTGACCGGGCTCGGCCGCGATGACGTCGGCGTATGCCTGCTCAGCTCCGTCTCTGTACCAAATGAGCGCCCCCTCTATGTCACCTTGATCGCGCAGGAGCCTGGCAAGATTCCCCATTGCTCCAGAGTGGTGTAGCTCTGCCGAGGCTCGGTACCAATGTTCGGCGGTCGCAACATCGCCTTGCCGCTGAAGCAAGTACCCCAGGTTGCACATTGCATTGGAATCGCCCAACTCGGCTGCCCTGAGATACCAAATTTCGGCTTCCTCGGGCGCGCCGCGCCCCGACAGATAGAAGCCAAGTGTGCTCATTCCCCAGATACTTCCGAGGCTGGCCGCTTGCCGAAACCAGCGCTCGGCGAGCTCTGGCACCGCAGCCTCAAAGAACCGGTGCCCAAGGATCGTCATGGCATCGGTGTCACCACCGTCGGCCGCCTGGGTGTACCAACGTTCTGCCGCGTCTTGATCGTCCCGCTCCTCCCACAGCCATCCGAGGTTGCGCATCGCCCTTGTATCGCCTTGATCAGCTGCTGCCTGCCAGGCCTCCTCGGCGATGACGCGCATACCGTAGTAGTACGCGTGCACACCGATCTCGACTCCAACGGGTCCGGCGCTTCGAGCGAGCAACAGGCGCCAGGTGGCTTCATCCGCTCGGGCGCGCTGCAGCGACGGATCGCCTTGGTCCTGGGCGAACTCGACCAATATGTCCGACACCCTGTATCCGGCCGCTTGGCCGATCGAAGTGCGGACTGCAAGGATCGCCGAGATCTCGCCTCCTACCGGTGTCTTCGCCCATCGTAGGGAGCCATCGAGCCAATCCGTGTCAGCGGGCGCATTGCCCTCGGCAGCCAGGATTCTCATCGCGAGTATTTCCAGAAGCTCAACCGGAATGGGGCCGGAGTAGCCGCAGCTCCGAGCCAGGACTGCTGCGGTGATTACTGCTTGACCGCCACGATGTCCGCTGGGCTTCTTCCAGTGATTGATCAGATCGTCCGTGCCCGCGAGGACCGCCGTCACGTTTCCGTGATCCGCAAGCCGAACGGCAGCATTCAACCGCGGATCCAATGAGGCCAGGGTGACGGCGCGGGCGAGTTCCAGGTCGCTGAACCTACTTGATGTGTCGAAGCGCACCGCCCGCTCCGGCCCGGATGGGCGGCCAGACCAGCGAGCAAGCAGACCCAGAACCTCCTGGGCATTCTGATTTATGCTTTGGTTCTCCCTGGTGAGGGGTCCAGCAACGAGCCGGTCAAGTTCCTCGCTGCGGACCGTTCCAGCCAGGAGAACATTTCCGTGACGTCCCATCAGTATCTGCTTGACCGTGGCACCGGTCATCGCATCTGCCACAAAGAACTTCTCGATGTCATCCAGCCACAGCACGCACCGTGAGAGGTCAGCCCCGGCCGCTACGAGTGCATTGATCTTCTGGCCCGTGTCCGGACGGAGGAAGTACCAGTCGGGAACCTCGGCACGAAGCGCCTCGTACAGGCAGCGCGTTTTTCCAGCGGCGGAACCGCCGACCAGGACGACCAAGCCGCCTGCAACAGTGTGCCCTCTCAGCCATGCGCGGAGATCCGCGTCCAGGTCGCGAGGGACGTACTCCGGATACTCCTCCGACAGTTCCGGATCGGATTCTTCGGGAAGAGGGATCGCGGCATGAATGTTCAACACCAGCCGCCCGGTCACCTGCTCGACCCTCTCGTGTCGGCCACCCACCGCACCAAATGCCTCATCTCGCAGGCCAGACTGCTGCAATGGCCGTGACAGTCGAACACTCAGCGCCTCGAGCAATCCCTTGGCCAGTCCTGCACCCAGAACCGCCGCGCCGATCAGAACAGTCATCCAGGCAGGAACGTGGATTGGCAGGCCAGTTGATACCGCAGCCAGCACCGCTGCGGCGATGACCGCTATCAGTGATACCGCGTAGATCAGCCGCTTTCCCCCCATGGGACAAGCATGGGCAGTCGTGTCCATAGGTGTCTACAGGCTCTCACCGGTGCGGGTGGTCGCGGCACGAGGATCGGATGCGCGTCCGCCCGGTGGACCAGGCGTGCCGGCCGGCGCAGCGACGGCGGTTCCTAGCGGTCGTAGCAGTCGTAGGAGCCGTCGTCGTTGCGGCCGACGCTGTTGTGGTCCCAGCAGTGCATAGCCGGTGCGACGGTGTACACGCGCCAGGTCAGCGCGACGGCCACACATGCGGTGGCCACCAGGGCAGGGCGGGAGCGGCGTCCCGCGAAGAAAAGACCGGCCACAGCGGCCCCGGCGGCGAGGACGGCGAAGAAAAGCGCGAGCCCGGCGTCGTTGTCGCGCAGCCCGGGGAACGTCTCCATCTCGATGGTGCTCATGATGCTTGCGTAGGCGAACAGCGCCGCGACCGCGAAGAGCACGGCGCCGCCACATCCACGTCCGCTCATGCAGAGGTGCCCTCGGGCCGCCCCCGCATCGCCTCCAGCTCCTCGTTCGGGATCGCACCGCCGAACCGCCGGTCCCGCTGCGCGTACTCCAGGCACGCCCGCCACAGGTCCCGCCGGTCGAAGTCCGGCCACAGCACGTCCTGGAAGACCATCTCCGCGTAACTGCTCTGCCAGATCAGGTAGTTGGACGTACGCTGCTCGCCGCTCGGCCGCAGGAAGAGATCCACGTCCGGCATGTCCGGGTAGTACAGGTACTTCGCGAAGGTCTTCTCGTTCACCTTCGACGGGTCGAGCTTCCCCGCCGCCACGTCCCGCGCGATCGCCTGCGCCGCGTCCGCGACCTCCGCCCGTCCGCCGTAGTTGACGCAGAAGTACAGCGTCATCGCGTCGTTGTCCTTCGTCTGCTCCTGCGCGACCTGGAGCTCCTGGACGACCGACTTCCACATCTTCGGCATCCGCCCCACCCAGCGGATACGGATACCGAGCTCGTTCATCTCGTCGCGGCGACGCCGGATCACGTCCCGGTTGAAGTTCATCAGGAACCGCACCTCGTCGGGCGAGCGCTTCCAGTTCTCGGTGGAGAAGGCGTACAGCGAGAGGTTCTTGACGCCCATCTCCAGGCAGCCCTTGAGCACGTCGAGGACGACACCCTCGCCGACCTTGTGCCCCTCGGTGCGCGGCAGACCGCGCTCTTTGGCCCAGCGGCCGTTGCCGTCCATCACGCACGCCACATGGTTCGGCACCAGCTCGCCGGGGATCTTCGGCGGACGGGCGCCCGACGGGTGCGGCTCGGGGACCTTGTACTCGCGGCGGGACCGACCCAGGATTCCGCGTCGTGCCATGCGGCTCACATCTCCTATTTCTCTACGTATCTCAGCGAGCGCAGGCCGCGCTCCAAGTGCCAGTGCAGATAGGCGGACACCAGCCCGCTGCCCTCCCTGACGTGGCGCGCCTCGCACGCGTCCGCCGTGGGCCAGTCACCGGTCAGCAGTGCGCTGAGCAGACCGATGGCCTCCGCAGAGGGTACGACGCTGCCGGGCACCCGGCAGTCGCCGCATATGACGCCGCCGGCGGCGACGGAGAAGAAGCGGTTCGGCCCGTGCAGGCCGCATTTCGCGCAGTCCTCGAAGCTGGGCGCGTAGCCGTTGACGGCGAGGGAGCGCAGCAGGAAGGCGTCGAGGACGAGGTTCGGCGCGTGCTCGCCGCGGGCGAGGGTGCGCAGGGCGCCGACGAGGAGGAGGTACTGCTGGACCGCCGGCTCGCCCTCGTGGTCGGTGAACCGCTCGGCGGTCTCCAGCATGGCGGTACCGGCGGTGTAGCGGGCGTAGTCGGTGACGATGCCGCCACCGTACGGAGCGATGGTTTCACTCTGGGTACAGAGCGGAAGCCCGCGGCCGACGAGTTCACTGCCGCGGGCGAAGAACTGCACGTCGACGTGCGAGAACGGCTCCAGCCGCGCCCCGAACTTGGACTTGGTCCGCCGCACGCCCCGGGCGACGGCCCGTACGCGCCCGTGCCCGCGCGTGAGCAAGGTGATGATGCGGTCGGCCTCGCCGAGCTTCTGGGTGCGCAGCACGACGCCGTCGTCGCGGAAAAGACTCATCGCGCGCCCCCACGGGTGTCCGGCCGGGGGCCCGGGGGGTGTCCCCCGGGTGAGCACAGCATGATGCGGTCGGCCTCACCCAGCTTCTGGGTGCGCAGCACGACGCCGTCATCACGGATCAGGCTCATGGCGCCATTGTCCCGTACGGCCGGCGGCCGACCGCCATCGGATGGGTCAATCCTCCACGCGCTCCTCAAGACGCACGGTCACCGAGTCTCCGGCCTCCTTGCCGATCGCCTTGCGCACGTCCGCCTTCACCGGCAGCTTGTGCGTGCCGTCCCCGAGCGCCATGAACGAGCTACGGAACGGATGACCGTCGATCGTCCCTCGGACCTTGACCAGGCCCCGGGTGCCGAAGTGCTCGACGGACTCGGGCCACACCAGGTAGGTCCAGCCGCCCTTCTCAGGGCTCTTCTGCAGGGTTGCGGTGAATTTCTTGTCCATGCAGGGAGGACTGCGGGGACCGGAAGAACTCATCGGGCCGACGAGGAGACGCAGCGAGTTCCACGTATACAACTGGGCAGGTATATTGATATACTCGGCCGTATATACATGGGAGGCCTTGCTCATGAGCCGCACTGTCATCGACTTGGACGACGACGCACTCGAAGCCGCCGCCAAGGAGCTCGGCACCACCACCAAGCGCGACACCATCAACACGGCACTGCGCGAAGTGACCGCTCGCTATCGACGGCTCCGCTCCCTCGAGGAGGCCCGCCGACTCGTCGCCGATGGAGCCTTGGACATGGACATCCTCCTCGACAAGCGCATATACCGGGGCGGGCGGGAGGCGACGACCGGGCAGACGGGGGCGGATGAGTGAGCGTCGCTGATTACCTCATCGACACCTCCGCCCTCGCCCGAGTCCTGCTCGGGCAGGTCACGGCCGAGTGGGACGAAAATATCGGCGCCGGTCTCGTCGCGATGTGCGATTTCACGGAGCTCGAAGTCCTGTACTCGGCCCGCTCAGCCGCACATCGCGAGCAGCTGCAGCATGAACTCGACACTCACTACGCCTGGTGCCCGGTCCCGGACGGCATCTACCGACGAGCTCGCGTCGTCCAGGAGCAGCTCACCGCGAAGGGCGAGCATCGCAGCGCGGGCCCCGTCGATCTCCTTGTGTCGGCGGTCGCGGAGGAAGCGGGCCTGACGCTCCTGCACTACGACCGCGACTTCAGCACGATCGCCCGAGCCACCGGGCAGCCGGAACGCATGATCGACCTTCGGGGCTGACGACGGATACGTTGTCGCCCCTGACACTCCAACGCCCAGCGCCGAAGCGCTGATTGCGGACATACCCGCGTTCGCCGGCTTTGCCCGTACGGCGACGATACTCAGACTCGCCGCGGGCGACCCTGGCGCGAAGGACAGCTCCGTCGGCGGTCCGTTGCCGTGGCCCGCCGACGAGCCGTGGCCGCTGTGCCGGGGTCCGCATCCGGTGGAGGTCCGCCACAACGGCCCGGCCATCAACGTGGGCCGCTTCGGCGAGCTGCGTATCTTCACGTGCCCTTCGGACACGTCGCACCCGGTTCCGGCTCAACATCCAATGACCGTCACGGGATCTCACCCCGGCTGCGGGCGTTCACGTACGCCGTCGTCGCACTGATCCGCTCCACCGCGGTCGCGGGCCGCACCCCGTCCGGCACGCACTCCCACTCCCGACCCCCGCCGACCGGTCTCAGCATCAGCCGCGGGCCCGCCTCCCCCATGAGCCGGCCCACCCTGCCGGTGCGGATGTCGACGACGTACGACCCGATGGGATGCCTCACCGTGCCCCTTCCTCCTGCTTCGGCAGTACCGCCGTGAGTGTGCGGACGACGTCGATGGTGCAGCGCCCCAATTCGACCAGGGGACAGGGCGTCTCCCGAGCGTACGAAGCGGGTTCCAGACGCAGTGACGGCAGGGTAATGCCGGACCGCTCCAGGGCCGTACGCAATTTATTCACAGCTTCCTCCGCCTCTTCGATGCATTCCACCGAGTGCCGCGGGTTTTCCTTGCTCGCCATCGCTTCCCTTCCCGGTCCGACTTCACGTTTCGCATTACAACGGTGACGGTGCGGAGCTAGGCTCACCAGGGGTATGCGCACTACAACTTGGCAGCTGCACAGGGAGTTTGATCCATGGCCAACGGTTCGCGACAGGCGGCGTGGGAATTCTTCGGGGCGGAACTGAAGCGGCGGAGGGAGGCGGGCGGGTTCACACAGGAAGGGCTTGGGGGCCTGGTCTTCGTATCCGGCGGATACATCGGCCAATTCGAACAGGCCATCAGAAAGCCACAGCTGGATGTTGCGCAGCGTATCGACGAGGTCCTGCAAACCGACGGTATTTTCGAGCGCATGTGCAAGAAGTTGATCAATAATTCGCGGTACGCGGACTATTTCGCGGCCGCGGCGGAGTTGGAAGCGCTTGCGACGAAGATCTGTGACTTCGCGCCCACGGTCGCCCCGGGGCTGCTTCAGACCGCGGAGTACGCACGCGCGGTCGTCCTGGCGAGCAATCCGCTCGCTGCCGAGGAATACGTCCAGGAGACGGTGAAGGCGCGCGTAGACCGCGCGCAGATCCTCAAGGACGCGGCACGGCCGCTGCATTGGGCGATCCTGCACGAGGCAGCGCTACGCATCCCGGCAGGTGGGCCCGACACGATGGCGCGCCAGCTGGACCACATCGTGGGGCTGGCCCGCGAGCGGAAGGTACTGGTCCAGGTGCTGCCGTACGCGGCAGGGGCCTACCCACAGATGGGCAAGATGCTGAGACTCATGGAGTTCGAGGACGCTCCGCCAACGGCCTATACAGAAGGCGTGTATTCGGGGAATCTGCTGGACGATCCGGCTGTGGTGAAGCGAGCGCAGGCGACTTACGATCTGCTGAGGGCCGCCGCGTTGTCGCCAGAGGCGTCCCTGGCCCTGATCGAGTCGGCGGCGGAGGACTTCAGACGATGCGCGAGTACGACCTGAGCACCGCACGGTGGCGCAAGAGCAGCTACAGCGACGGCGACGGCGGCGAGTGCGTCGAAGTTGCGTACGACTTCACCGGCGCCGCCGTCTGGCGCAAGAGCACGTACAGCGGCGGCGACGGCGGCGAGGAGTGCGTCGAAGTCATGGACAACATCCCCGGCGTCGTCCCCGTCCGCGACAGCAAGACCCCCCACGGCCCCGTCCTCGTCATCGGAGCCGCCAGCTGGACCGCTTTCGTCGAGGGTGTCCGCGGCTAGGTCGCTCCATCCCCGCGTCCTTGTTGATGGCGCGGGCCAGGATCACCCCGATGAGGATCAGCCCTACGCCGAACCAGGACGCCGCGGCATCGAAGATCAGGGAGACCACGCCCACCGGGATGATCAAGCCGGCCAGCGGGATCAGCAGATTGCGCACCGGCGGTGGCGGCTCGCCGGTGCGGGTGCGGCTGCGGACGACCTGGGGGTACCACTCGGTGAAGCTCAGCGCCGCGACGATCGCCGCTATCTGGATGATCCACGCGGTCCAGAGGTTGTCCGGGTTGTGCAGGACGAGATCACCGAAGCCGCCGGCGATGGCCGCCACCAGGAAGGCCGCGCCCCAGACGCCGGTGATCACGTAGTTGATGCGGAGGAATTCGGGCGACTTCCAGGACTCGGGACCGACGCGTTCCCGTCCGTACTGCATCGTGAAGGGCACCCGTACGGCCATGGAGCCGAAGGCGATGACCGCCAGCGCGAGGTTGGAGATCTCGCCCGCGTATGTCTCCAGCCACTGGTGGGTGCCCGGCGAGGCGGCGGCTCCGACCGCGGCGAGCACGGCGAAGAAGACGACGTCCGTCACCTCGAGGATCTTGAGCGAGGTGCCGCGCTGCCGCATCCGCGTCGCGATGAGGAGCACGACCGCCACCGCGAGGGCGAGACCTACGGCCAGTTCGAAGCGGCCCGGTCCGACGAGGACCGAGAAGATGATCCACGGGGACATCCCGACGATCGGGCTTTCGAGCGCGGCGTCGAGGCGGCCGCCGGGTGCCGTGCTGGAGACAGCGTTCATGGCGGGGGCCCCTTCGCCCGGGCAGATCCTCCTGTCCCCAGCTTGGCGCGTGACGCCCGGCGACGCGACAGGAGCTCAGATGTCGCGCGGGGCGTCGACGATCTGCGAGAGGGCCACGGTCGGGGCGGCTCCACCTTGTCGGCGACGGCCTTGAGGTGAGGGCCCTGCGGGCGCCCGGACAGCGGGAGGTTAGGGTGTCCTTACCTCGCCCCTCCCGGGCGTCGGGTCATAGATCAGGCTTATGGGTCCATAGGTACAGGGCGGGTACCGCGGCGGAAGCGTTGTTGCCAGGGTGGCGTGGGAGAGTCGGCTCCCTCCGCACGCGCCGGGCCGTCTCACTCGCCGGGTCACACCCCGTGGACCTCGTTCGAAGGGAACCATTCATGCCCCGCCCTCTGCGGATCGCGATCGTCGGTGCCGGCCCCGCCGGGATCTACGCCGCCGACGCACTGCTGAAGTCCGAGGCTGCCGTCGAGCCCGGTGTCTCCATCGACCTCTTCGAGCGGATGCCCGCGCCGTTCGGGCTGATCCGGTACGGCGTCGCGCCCGACCATCCCCGGATCAAGGGCATCGTGACCGCCCTGCACCAGGTGCTCGACAAGCCGCAGATACGCCTCTTCGGAAATGTCGACTACCCGAGCGACATCGGCCTCGACGATCTGCGTGAGTTCTACGACGCGGTGATCTTCTCCACGGGCGCGGACGCGGACCGGGCGCTCGACATCCCCGGCGTCGATCTCGACGGCTCGTACGGGGCCGCGGACTTCGTGTCCTGGTACGACGGCCACCCGGACGTGCCGCGCAGCTGGCCGCTCGATGCGGAGAAGGTGGCCGTGCTCGGCGTCGGCAATGTCGCGCTGGACGTGGCCCGCATTCTCGCCAAGACGGCGGACGAGCTGCTGCCGACCGAGATCCCGCCGAATGTGTACGAAGGTCTTGCCGCCAACAAGGCCCTTGAGGTCCATGTCTTCGGGCGGCGCGGCCCCGCGCAGGCCAAGTTCAGCCCGATGGAGCTGCGCGAGCTCGACCACTCGCCGAACATCGAGGTCATCGTGGACCCCGAGGACATCGACTACGACGAGGGCTCCATCGCCACCCGCCGGAGCAACAAGCAGGCGGACATGGTCGCGAAGACGCTGGAGAACTGGGCGATCCGGGACGTCGGCGACCGCCCGCACAAGCTGTTCCTGCACTTCTTCGAGTCCCCGACCGAAGTCGTCGGCGAGGACGGCAAGGTGGTGGGGCTGCGTACGGAGCGGACGCGACTGGACGGCACCGGCAACGTCACCGGTACGGGCGAGATGCGCACGTGGGACGTGCAGTCCGTCTACCGGGCCGTCGGCTATCTCTCCGACGAACTGCCCAAGCTGCCCTTCGACTTCCTCAGCGGCACCGTGCCCCACGAGGGCGGGCGGGTGATCGAGGGCGGCGAGCATGTCCAGTCGACGTATGTGACGGGCTGGATCAAGCGCGGACCGGTGGGGCTCATCGGCCACACCAAGGGCGACGCGAACGAGACGGTCGCGAACCTGCTGGACGACCACGGGAACGGTCGGCTGCACACGCCGGTCGCGCCCGGCGAGGACGCGGTCGTCACCTTCCTTGAGGGCAGGGGCGTTCGCTACACGACGTGGGAAGGCTGGCACCGCCTGGACACGGCGGAGCGGGCGCGGGGCGAGGCGGAGGGGCGGGACCGGGTGAAGATCGTTGCCCGCGAGGAGATGCTGCGGGCGAGCGGGGCGTAACACGGGGCGCGGCCCCGTACCTCCGCGCCTCAAACTCCCCCAGACTTCGTCCGGGAGGGACCCCCACGAGGCTTGATTTGC
This sequence comes from Streptomyces sp. NPDC019890, assembly GCF_044903445.1. NCBI lineage: Bacteria > Bacillati > Actinomycetota > Actinomycetes > Kitasatosporales > Streptomycetaceae > Streptomyces > Streptomyces sp. NPDC019890. The sequence goes on from NZ_JBJDQK010000002.1 coordinate 336,119, forward strand.
CCGGGCACATCAAGCCCGTCCGGCGATTGAGGACACGCGCGAAGCGCGTACGGGGTTCGGGGAGGAGCCCCGAGGGGTCTGGGGGCTTGCCCCCAGTTTCGGGAAGGGGGTACCTCCCACGGCCGCCAGGCCGTAGGGGGAGGGCGGGGTGGGGAAATCCCCCCGGTCACCGACTACGCGTCGCCCGGAACCACCAAGCCCGACTCGTACCCCACGATCACCAGCTGCGCCCGGTCCCGCGCCCCCAACTTGCCCATGATCCGGCTGACATGGGTCTTCGCCGTGAGCGGGCTCAGGCCGAGACGTTCGGCGATCTCCGTGTTGTTCAGGCCCCGGGCCACCAGCGCGAGGACCTGGCGTTCGCGGTCCGAGAGGCCGTCCGGGCCGCCGGTGGCGGGGGGTTCGCCGGGGATGCTCAGGACGCGGGCGATCAGGCGCGACGTGGGGCCCGGCGAGAGCAGGGATTCACCCGCCGCCACCGTCCTGATCGCGGCCAGCAGATCGGCCGGTCTGGTGTCCTTCACCAGGAAGCCGGACGCGCCCGCGCGCAGCGCCTCGAGGATGTGCTCGTCGGTGTCGTACGTGGTGAGGACCAGGACCTTGACCCCGGCGAGGTCGTCGTCGGCCGCGATGAGGCGGGTCGCCTCGATGCCGTCGAGCTCCGGCATGCGGATGTCCATGACGACGAGGTCCGCGCGTTCGGTGCGGGCCAGTTCGACGGCCTCCGCGCCGGTGCCCGCCTGGCCGACGACCTCCATGTCGCGGGCGGACTCGACGAGCATCGCGAACGCGGCGCGTACGAGGCGCTGGTCGTCGGCGAGCAGTACACGGATCACGCTCATGCCGACACCTCCGACTGCTTCAGCGGCAGGGCCGCCGCGACCTCGAACCCGCCGCCGTCGCGGGGGCCGGCTGCCAGTGTGCCTCCGACGCTACGGGCACGCTCCCGCATGCCGACGATGCCGTAGCCGGAGCCTTCGGTGGCGCCCGGGACCGTGCCGTCGTCGGTGACGGTGACGCGCAGGTGGCCGTCCGCCGCCTCGACCGCGACGCGTATGCGGACTCCGGGGCCGCCGTGGCGTACGGAGTTGGTCAGCGACTCCTGCACGATGCGATAGGCGGCGGCCTCGACGGCGGGCGGGATGTGCGCCTGCTCGGTGCGCACGTCGAGATCGGCCTGTGCGGCGCGTACGAGCCCCGGCAGCGCGGTCAGATCCGGCAGCGGTCCGGCGGCGTCCGGGCCGTCCGCCCGAAGGACCTCCAGGGTGGTGCGCAACTCGCCGCGCGCCGTGCGGCAGGTGTCGGCGATCTCGTCGAGCGCCTTGGCGATGGCGGCGCGGTCGAGGCGGCCGGGATCGACGGTCAGTACGTGGGAGGCGACGGAGGTCTGCACGCCGATGAGGGTGATGGAGTGCGCGAGCAGGTCGTGCAGATCGCGGGCGATACGCAGGCGTTCCTCGGCGACCCGGCGGGCGGCCTCTTCCTCGCGGGTGCGTTCGGCGCGCTCGGCGCGGCTGACGACGGAGGCGATGTAGCGGCGGTAGATGCGTACGTCGACGCCGAAGACGAGGACGGCGAGGATCCATCCGGAGGTGCGCAGCGCCTCCAGACCCTGGTACGCGTCGACCCGGAACATCACGGTCACGGTGGTGCCGATGACGGCGGTGCCGATGAGGAAGGTGTGCAGGGGGCGGGCGGTGGCGGCGACGGTGTAGAGGGCGAGGAGGGAGCCGTGCAGGGGCGCGAGGTGATTGTTGTCCGCGGCGTGGTACGGAATGACGCAGACAACGACGGCCAGCAGGACGGGAATGGGCCGGCTGCGTCGCCAGGCGAGGGGCACGATGCTGCCGCCGAGGAGTGCCCAGCCGAGGGCGTCGGGTCGGCGGCCTTGCTGGACGGTCAGCGCGAGCACGACCGAGAGGACACCGATGGCCGCGGCGAGGAGGGCGTCGTTGCGGAAGCGGTGCGTCGCGGCGAGAGGGTCGCGGCTGACGGCGGTGAGGACGCGCTCGCCGAGCCGGGGGCGTTGCGGTTTCGCCGGGGGTGGCGGGGTGGGGGTCTGTGGCTGCACGGGTCCATCCTCCGGTAGTTGCGGCGGGAGGGAGCGCGGCGGTGGGGGTCGCCTGCGGCGGGCTTTGCCCCCACCCCGCCCTCCCCCTGCGGCCTGGGGGCCGTGGGAGGTACCCCCATCCCGTAACCGGGGCTCCGCCCCGGACGCCGTATGCGACCTTCGGCCGCATGTCCTCAATCGCCGGACGGGCTTGATTTTCAGGCCCGGCCCGCCCCTTCCCGAGGCCTCGACGCATCGCGCGCCGCAAGCGCGACGCCCCGTCGGCGCGACAGGGGGCCCGGCCACCACAGCCCCCGCCCCAGCAGCAGGCTCGCCGAGGTCACCAAGTACGTGCGGACCAGGAACGTGTCGAGCAGGACGCCCACCGCCACCACGAAGCCCATCTCGACCATCGTCACCAGCGGCAGGTTCATCAGGACCGCGAACGTCGCCGCGAGGACGATGCCCGCCGAAGCGATGACGCCGCCCGTCGTGCGCAGGGCCGTCAGGGCCGCGGCTGCCGGTTCCGCCCCCGACACCGCCTCCTCGCGCGTCCGGTGCATCAGGAAGATGCCGTAGTCCACGCCGAGCGCGACCAGGAAGACGAAGGAGAGCAGCGGCAGTCCGGGGTCGACCCCGGTGAAGCCGAAGACCGGCCCGAAGACCAGGCCGCCCAGGCCCGTCGCCGCGCCCCACACCCCGACGACCGCGACAACGAGGATCAGCGGGGCGACGAGGCTGCGCAGCAGGGCGATCAGGATCAGCAGGACCGCCGCCAGGACGAGCGGGACGACGACCAGGCGGTCCCGGGCGTTGGTGTCGTCCAGATCGAGTTGCTGGGCGCTGGGGCCGCCGACGTACGAGCCGTCGAGGTCCGCGCGCAGGGCCTTGATCGTCGCGGTCTCGCCCGCCGTCTCCGGCGCGTCCTTGGCGAAGACGGAGAGTTCGGTCCAGCCGCCCCCGCTGCGACCGCGCACCGCTGCTGCGACGCCTTCGGTCGTACGGGCTTTGGCGAGTGCCTCGTCCGCGCGGCCGGTGGGCGTGACGACACCGATCGGCTGGCTGCTGCGCTCGGGAAAGGCATCGGCCAGCGTCCGCATCGCCGACACCGACTCGGGCCGGTCGGTGAAGCTGTCCTCCTGGGTGAGCGTGCCGGGCAGGTTGAACGCACCGAGGGCCAGCGCGCCGAGCAGGACGGCCCCCGAGGCCAGGACGGCGAGGGGCCGCCGCCCCGCGGCGCTGCCCATCGCGGCGAACAGCGAGCGGCGCTGCTTGGGCTCGCTGCCGTACGCCGGGATCAGCGGCCAGAAGACCCGGCGCCCGAGCAGCACCAGTACCGCGGGCAGCAGGGTGAGCATCGCGGCGAGCGCGCACACCACGCCGACCGCGCCGACCGGTCCGAGCCCGCGGGCGCTGTTGAGGTCGGCGGCCAGCAGGCACATCAGTCCGGCTGCGACGGTCCCGGAGGAGGCGAGCACGGCGGGCCCGCAGCCGCGCAGCGCGGCGCGCATCGCGTCGTAGGGCTGCGGGACCCGGCGCAGTTCCTCGCGGTAGCGGGCGACGAGCAGCAGCGCGTAGTCGGTGCCCGCGCCGAAGACCAGGACGGTCATGATGCCCGCGCTCTGACCGGTGACCGTGACGTCGAAGCCCTGGGCGAGGCCGTAGATCACCGCCCTGGTGCTGAGCGCGGCGACGCCCACAACGAGCAGCGGCACCAGCCACAGGAACGGGCTGCGGTACGTGAGAATCAGCAGCACCGCCACCACGAGCACGGTCGCGATCATCAAGGTGCCGTCGATGGACTGGAAGACCTCGCTCATGTCCGTCTGGACCGCGCTCGGCCCGCCCACCTCGACGCTGAGCCCGTCGCCGCCGCTCACCGTCTTGCGTACGTCCTCGACGAAGGCGGCGCGGGCGTCCTCGTCGGCGCCCGGCTCGGTGGTGGACACCGGGACCATCAGGGTCGTGCCGTCCTTGGAGGGCACGGCCACGGGCCGCTGTCCGCCCGCCGGTCGATGCTCGGCCGCGAGCTGCCCGATCTGCTTGTCCGCCATCGCGCGGTCGGCGGCGCTCAGTCCGCCGTCGCGGTGGTAGACGAGGACGAGCTCGGTGGACTCGCCGCCGGGCAACTGCTGCTGGATCCTGGCGACCTGGGTGGAGTCCGCGCCTGCCGGGAGGTAGTCCACGACATTGTCGCGCTGTACGTCGCCGAGCTTGCCCGCGAAGGGGCCGGCCAGGGCGATGACGGCGATCCAGAGCGCGAGCACCGCCCAGGGCACGGCTCGGCGGCGTTTGTCTGCGGGCACGGGCCCCATGGGTGTCTCCCCTTCAACACGGGTGTCCGGTGTCGGTCGATCACCAGACTCCCGTCGGGGTGCGCTCAATACCTCGCGCGCACGGGCGAGATGAGGCTTACTGCGTGGGGTGGCCCCGGGCGCGCATTACTCCCCGGGGAGTACGCCCGCGTACGGGAGTTGCGGTCTCGGGTCGCGCGCGAGCTGCTAGAACGGCGTGCGGGCCGTGGCGAGCAGCCTCGCCGTGTCGTCCGCGCCCAGCTGCAGCGCCGTACCGACCGTGGTCAGCACATCGCGCTCCGCCGGGCTGTACGGACCGTCCGCAAGGGCGATGCGCGCGCCCTGCAGCAGGATCGATTCGCGGCCCGCGGGAGCCAGATGCGGCGCGAGCGGCTCCAGCGCCTCGTGCAGTTCGATGGCGAGCGCCGCGCCATAGGGCCCGGTGTCGGCGACGAAGCGGCCGGTGTCCGCGGCGAGTGCCTCGATCAGACCGGTGAGCTGGTCCTCGGTGCAGTCGTCGAGGCCGGCCGCGCGGACCGTGGCGACGGCGGTGTCGCGGACCGGGCGGGAGGAGGTGCCACCGGAGGCGAGGACGGCGAGGGCGACGGTGTGGACGGCGTCACGGAGCATCGCGGAGAAGCGGGCTGTGGTGGGGTGGTCGAGGGCGTCGGTGCCGAAGTGGCTGTGGCAGGCGGCGCATTCGATGACCGGACCTGCCGCGCCGCGCGGCAGCAGGGGCAGACCGAAGAAGGTGAAGCGGCGTCTGCCGGTGCGGCGGCGGTAGTTGCGGTCGCCTCCGCAGCCGGGGCAGAAGAATTCGCCGTCGCCGACCGTGTTCCAGGAGGTCTGAACGCCGCAGACCAGCATTTTTCGGACGAACGGTCCCCGGTCTGGCTGCACGTCGCACCTCCGTAACTCCCCCGGGGCCCTTCGGGCACGGGGGTGCCCCCGCGGCAACACTGCCGCGTTGACGTGATGTTAGCCACAGCGACGATGTGGCGTCAGCACCCCGGAAGCAGGACGCCAGGACATGGCCGATTCCTCGCCCTGACATGGGTCGCCGGACGGGCTTGTTTTCAAGCCCGTCCGGCGACGGAGAACCAGGATCCGGGGCGGAGCCCCGCCCGTCCTAGCGCGCGGCCCTGTTCACCGCGGAGACAACCGCGTTCAGCGACGCCCGGGTCGTGTTGGCGTCGATGCCGATGCCCCACAGCACCTTGCCGTCGATCGCGCACTCGATGTACGACGCGGCCTGCGCGGACGCGCCCTCGCTCATCGTGTGCTCCTGGTAGTCCAGCAGCCGCGCGTCCACGCCCACCGCGTTCAGCGCGTCGAAGAAGGCCGAGATCGGGCCGTTACCGGTACCGGTCAGCACGGTCTCGGTGCCGTCCACGACCGCCTCGACATTCAGCGTGTCGGTGCCGTCCTTGTCGGTGGAGCTCTGGCCGGAACGCAGCTGGACACGGCCCCACGGATTGTCCGGGTTGGGCAGGTACTCGTCCTGGAAGACCGACCAGATCGCCTTTGGCGTGACCTCGCCGCCCTCGGAGTCCGTCTTCGCCTGGATGATCTTCGAGAACTCGATCTGCATCCGGCGCGGCAGGTCCAGCTTGTGGTCGTTCTTCAGGACGTAGGCGATACCGCCCTTGCCGGACTGCGAGTTGACCCGGATGACCGCCTCGTAGGAACGGCCGACGTCCTTGGGGTCGATCGGCAGATACGGCACGGCCCACTCGATCTCGTCCACCGTCTTGCCCTGGGCGGCCGCGTCGGCCTCCATGGCGTCGAAGCCCTTCTTGATGGCGTCCTGGTGGGAACCGGAGAAGGCGGTGTAGACCAGATCGCCCGCATACGGGTGGCGCGGGTGGATCTCCATCTGGTTGCAGTACTCGCTCGTACGACGGATCTCGTCGATCTGCGAGAAGTCGATCTGCGGGTCGACGCCCTGCGAGAACAGGTTCATGCCCAGCGTCACCAGGTCGACATTGCCGGTGCGCTCGCCCTGCCCGAACAGACAGCCCTCGATCCGGTCCGCGCCGGCCATGATCGCCAGCTCGGCGGCGGCGACGGCGGTGCCGCGGTCGTTGTGCGGGTGCACCGACAGGCATACGTGCTCGCGGCGCGTCAGGTTCCGCGACATCCACTCGAAACGGTCGGCGTGCGTCGACGGCGTCGAACGCTCCACCGTGGCAGGCAGGTTGAGGATGATCTCGCGGCCGGCCTCGGGCTGCCAGACGTCACAGACGGCCTCGCAGACCTCCAGCGCGAAGTCCAGCTCGGTGTCGGTGAAGATCTCCGGGCTGTACTGGTAGCCGAAGGTCGTCTCGGGGCCCAGGATCTTCTCCGCGTACTCCATCACCAGCCGTGTGCCGTCCACGGCGATCTGCTTGATGTCGCCCTTCGAGCCGCGGAAGACGACCCGGCGGAAGGTGGGTGCCGTGGCGTTGTACAGGTGCACGGTCGCGCGGTGGGCGCCGACGATGGACTCGACGGTGCGCTCGATCAGGTCCTCGCGCGCCTGGGTCAGGACGGAGATCGTCACGTCCTCGGGGACCGCACCCTCTTCGATGATGGAGCGCACGAAGTTGAAGTCGGTCTCGCCGGAGGAGGGGAAGCCGACCTCGATCTCCTTGTAGCCCATGCGCACCAGCAGGTCGAACATCTCGCGCTTGCGGGCGGGCGACATCGGGTCGATCAGGGCCTGGTTGCCGTCGCGCAGATCGGTCGACAGCCAGCGCGGCGCCTTGGTGATCCGGTTGTCCGGCCAGGTGCGGTCGGGGATGTCCACGGCTTCGTACGTGCCGTACTTGTGGATCGGCATCCCGGACGGCTTCTGGGTGTGGGTCGCGTTGGTGACGGGCGTGGGGCGACCGACAGAGTTGTCAGACATTGCGTAGGGCTCCTCGGGGTCCATCAAGTAGGACGGCCGACTGAGTCGAAGCAGCACCAGATCCCGCGGGGAGGGGGTCGGCCTACGACTACAGGCCCTCGCCGCGGCAGCTAAGAAGAAGCAGCCCGAAACGCATGATGCTCAGAAGCGTAACCGAGTGGCGCGGGGACGGCGGTCCCGTATCAGTATGCGGGACACCATTCCGGTTACGCCCAAACAGTGGTGCATCACTCCATTTCACTAATCATGGTGGCAACTAGTGACAGCGTCATGACTCAGTGCCACAGTCCCGTTGCATGGACGCCAACGCCCGCCGGGTGAACCCGGTCTTCTGCACCATCGTGCCGCCCCATGTCCTCGACAAACTGGCCCGCGCCGAGGACCCAGCGATCGCCGAGTCGGCGGCCCGCACCCTCGAACACGACGCCCTCCAGCGCACCCGCCGCCGGATCACCACGGTCCGCGGCCTGGCTCCGAGCGTGAGCGCCGTCGTCTCTGACCGGCCGAAGCGCACGATCTACGACGCCGAGCACCGGGAGACCGTACCGGGCAGGAAGGTGCACTCCGAGAACGACCAGCCCGCCACGGACGCCACGGTCAACCGCGCGCACGCCGGCCTGGGCGCGACCTTCGACCTGTATCTGAAGGTGTACGGACGCCACTCGATCGACGACCTCGGCCTGCCGCTGAACGCGACCGTCCACTACGGCGAGAAGTACGACAACGCCTTCTGGGACGGGCATCGGATGGTCTTCGGCGACGGGGACAACGACCTGTTCCTGGACTTCACGCTGCCCGTGGACGTGATCGGGCACGAGCTCACCCACGGTGTCACGCAGTACACGGCGAACCTGGAGTACTTCAGCCAGTCCGGCGCGCTGAACGAGTCCATGTCGGACGTCTTCGGCTCGCTGATCAAGCAGTACGCGCTCGGCCAGAGCGCCGACGAGGCGGACTGGCTGATCGGCGCGGGCCTGCTCGGGCCGAATGTCACAGGTGTCGCCCTGCGCTCGATGAAGGAGCCGGGCACAGCGTTCGACGACGATGTACTCGGCAAGGACCCGCAGCCCGCGACGATGGAGGACTACGTCAAAACCGGTCGCGACAACGGCGGCGTCCACATCAACTCGGGCATTCCGAACCATGCCTTCTACCTGGTCGCCACCGCGCTGGGCGGCAATGCCTGGGAGCGGGCCGGCCAGATCTGGTACGACGTACTGACGGGCGGCGAGCTGACGACGACCGCAGAGTTCTCGGACTTCGCCGCCCTCACGGTGGCCGCGGCCCGTGCGCGCTACGGCGAGGGCGCGGAGCAGGAGGCTCTGCTGAAGGCGTGGTCCCAGGTCGGGGTACCTAGCAGCTGAGCCGTTCTCGTACTAGACAGAACCCATGCGTATCCAGGTAAGGCGCACAGGAGGATTCGCCGGCATCGAGCGGGTCGCCGAGGTGGACACGACCGGGAGGACCGACGCGGGTGAGTGGCACGCCCTGGCCGAGCAGGCGGTGGCCGACGGCCGGGGCACGCCGCCCGTGGGGGTTCCGGACGGGTTCAGCTACCAGATCAGGGTCGACGGGCGGACGGTGTACTGCGCCGATCCCCGGCTGTCCGAGGCACAGCGGCAGCTGATCTCGCTCGTCCTCAAGGAGGGTTCCTGAGGGAGTCGGGAATGGAGGCGGTCGCCGCTTCGACGCTGTCTCCCTGGCCGATCGCGAAGTCCCGGACGAGTGCCGACAGGGTCTCGTCCGGGGTGCGCGGTCCGGTGAAGTAGCCCGCCCGCTCCAACTGGGCGAGACCGTGCATCTGACACCAGAGCTGCCAGGCCCGCAGTGACGCGTCACCGTCCCGGAAGCGGCCCGCGTCAGTGCAGCGGCGGATCACACCGTAAGGGACACGGAGCATGCCGGTGCCCATCTCCCGGTCGTCGTCGGTGAGTTCGAAGCCGGCCGGCTGGGATCCGCCGAACATGACGGCGTAGACGTCCGGCTCGGCACGGGCGAACTCCTGGTAGACGCGGCAGCTGGCGTACAGGTCGGCGACGGGGTCGCCGGTGGGCCGTACGTCGTCCGTGCGCGCCGTGAAGCGCTCGAAGCCTTCGCGCATCACCTCGCGCACGAGCGCCGGCATGGAGCCGAAGTGGGTGTAGACCGCCATGGTCGAGGCGCCGACGGCCTTGACCAGGCGGCGGGCGCTGAGCGCGGCGTGGCCTTCGTCGGCGAGGACGCGGGCGGCCTCGCCGAGGAGTCGGCGGCGCACGGGTTCCGGGGTTGACACAAGCAGCAGCGTAACGCCGTTATGCGCCGGGCCCGGCATGATCCGAGAGACGCCCCTGGGTTCAGAAGCCCAGTTTGCGCAGCTGCTTCGGGTCCCGCTGCCAGTCCTTCGCGACCTTCACATGGAGGTCCAGGAACACCGGCGTACCCAGCAGCGCCTCGATGTGCTTGCGGGACTTCACGCCGACCTCCTTCAGGCGCTTGCCCTTCGGGCCGATGATGATGCCCTTCTGGCTGGGGCGCTCGATGTAGACGTTCGCGTGGATGTCCAGCAGCGGCTTGTCCGCCGGGCGGTCCTCGCGCGGCAGCATCTCCTCCACCACCACCGCGATCGAGTGCGGCAGCTCGTCCCGTACGCCTTCCAGCGCGGCCTCGCGGATCAGCTCCGCGACCATGACCTGCTCGGGCTCGTCCGTGAGGTCGCCCTCCGGGTAGAGCGTGGGGCCCTGTGGCAGCAGCGGGATCAGCAGGTCGGCCACCAGCTGGACCTGCTTGTTGCCGACCGCCGAGACCGGGACGATCTCCGCCCACTCCATACCCAGCTCCTGGCCCAGCCGGTCGATCGCGATCAGCTGCTCGGCGAGGGTCTTGGAGTCGACCAGGTCGGTCTTGGTGATGATCGCGACCTTCGGGGTCTTCTTGATCCCCGCGAGCTCCTTGGCGATGAAGCGGTCACCGGGGCCGAGCTTCTCGTTCGCCGGCAGGCAGAAGCCGATCACGTCGACCTCGGCCCAGGTGGTGCGTACGACATCGTTCAGCCGCTCGCCGAGCAGCGTGCGCGGCTTGTGCAGTCCTGGGGTGTCGACCAGGATCAGCTGCGCGTCCGGGCGGTGCACGATGCCGCGGACGGTGTGCCGGGTCGTCTGCGGCCGGCTGGAGGTGATCGCCACTTTCTGGCCGACGAGAGCGTTCGTGAGGGTGGACTTGCCCGCGTTGGGGCGGCCGACGAAGCAGGCGAAGCCGGCCCGGTGGGGGGCTTCGGAAGACTGGGTACGAGCGCTCATGGCGCCCATTCTCCCTGATGTCAGACGCCCTCGTTGACGCGCGCCCGCCCACGCCGCACCCGGGCCCACACCGCCGCACCCGTCGCGCCCGCCGCCAGCAGCAGCGCGACCAGCCACGGCAGCGCGAAGAAAGAGACTCCCGCCGACTCGTGCACGTCCCGCGCGGTGGCGGTGAGCTGCACTTCGCCCCATTCGAGCTGGGGCGCGTCCGACCAGCGTTCAGTGAGGCGGATCTTCTGGCGCGGCAGCAGCTCGGAGGGGACCTTCGTCAGCTCGCGGCTCAGCAGATCGCGTCCGAACAGGCCCTCGGCCTTGAGAGCGACCTTGGGGTTGAGGGTCACATTGCCGCGGTTGTAGAGCGTGTACGAGATCAGCGCGCTGCTCTCGCCCAGACCCGGCACCAGGGGCTGCTCATGGGTGAGTTCGACGTCCTCGACGGAGAGCGCGGGCACGGTGGGGCCGCCCACCCGCAGATAGACGCGCGCGCCGACGGCCTGCTGGATGCCGACGGCGACCGAGCCGGTCGCCGCGCCGATGCGCTCGTCGAGGGCGACCAGGGCGCCGGGGTGGTCGCCGGGCTCGGCCCCCTCGGGGACGGTGAGGGTGTACGGGACGGTGACCGAGCCGTTCGCCGGAACGGTGACGCGGTCGCGGTCGGGCTTGGCCCACGCGCCCACCCCGCGCTGTTTCTCCTTCAGCGTGCGAACGGCGAAGCCGCCGTCCCGCGCGGTGTTGTACGCATCGGCTGCGTACAGCCGGAAGGTCAGCGGGGCCGCGGTCTTGTTGGTGACCGTCACCCGGTCGGTGAGGGTGGTGCCGGGATCGGCGGAGAGATAGAAGTACGGCCGCCGGCCCAGCTCGGAAGCGGCGGGGTAGACGGACCAGTTGCCGTTGTCGGCGGCGTGCGCGGCCGGGGCGGCGCACAACACAGCGATGAGACCCAGCAGGATCACGTACAGCTTGCGCATGGTGCACACCCCCAGGGACGAAGCGGGCCGACCGGGTGCGCGCCCGGCCCGCCGTTCGTGTTGTGTGTCAGGTGAGCGTGAGGGTCAGCACGCCGGAGTACGCGCCGGGGGCGGTGTACGCCGGGACGTTCAGCGTGACCTTCGCGTTGAGGGTGAACTCACCTCCGGTGAGCGCCCCGTTGGGGGTGGAGGCCAGGGTCGCACCGGCTGTGCCGACGGATCCCGCCGAGCCGGCCACGCAGGTGCTCGGGCTGCCCTGCTTGGTGGTGCAGGCCGGCGTCCAGCCGAGCTTGCCGGCGTCGATCTTCCCGCCGGGGCCCGTGAAGTCGGTGACCTTGCCGGTCAGGGACCAGCCCGCGGGGCCGCCGCGGAAGTCCTTGACCGTCACCGTCTTCAGATCGCCGGTGGATGCCCCGCCCGTGCCGAAGTCGACCGCCGAGAGGTCGACGGTGTCCCCGGCCTGGGACATGGACAACGTTCCGGCCGCGACTGAGGAGTTGAGCTTCTGACTGTTCGCGGGCAGCGGGGTGTCGTCGATGACGGTGTACGCCGCCGGACCCGCGCCCTTGTCCGGGGACCAGGCGGCGCCTTCGTACGCGACGATGCCGGTGGTCGCCTTGTCGTTGACCTTCAGACCGGACGTGAAGCCGCCCGCGGCGTCGGCCTTGACGGTCGTCCTGTCGGCGGTCTCGGCCGCTCCGGCGCGTCCGACGACCGTGATGTCGGCGAGCGGAGTGAACTTGGCGCCGGTGACGGTGACCTGGTCGCCGGGCTTGCCGGAGGCCGTGGCCAGTTGGATGGAGCGCTCATTCGCCCCTGGCTGGTCCGTCGCGACGACCGTCTCGGAGACGGGCGCCGGCGGATTGGTCACTGTGCAAGGGGTGTCCAGCTCCATGATGTAGCTGGTGTGGATGTTGTAGTCGCCGGGCGAGAGCGTGATCGAGCCGGGCGCGGTGACCGTGAAGGTGCCGGTCATCGAGAACGACGGGAACGCGCCCTTGCCGGGGACCGGCGGGTTCTTCTTGGGTCCGGTGACCGTGACGCTGCCGGGCTGGGCACCGCCGAGGGTGACCTTGCCGCTGGGCGTCATGATGTCGGCCGGGAGTGCGATGTCGACGGGGTTGCTGGCGGCGGGCTTGGTGACGGTGTAGGTGACCGTGACGGTGTCGCCGACCTTGGGGGCGGCGTTGTCGACGGTGATCTGGGCGGTCGTGGTGCCGTCGATGGGCGGGATGCCGGCGATGGGCGGCGGTACGCAGTGGGTCGCGAAGTCCACCGGCGCCGAGGCGAGTGCGTGCGCGGGCCCGGCGAGCGCTGCCGTGCCGGCGACAAGAGCGACCGCCCCCAGCGCGGCGGTCCAGCGCCGCCTTCGGCCGGCGGATCTTCGGGGTGTGGATCTTTGGGTGGCTGTAGCCATGATTGCCCCCTTCTGAGGAATGCCGGGGGCCATTGACGTGTGATGGCCGAAAGAAGTCAATGGAATCGAAATGCACCGTCTGATGACCCATCAGATACTGTCAAGATCCGCGTTCCCGGGGGCCGGAAGGGGAATCGGCGCCACCGGACTGGTGACGCCGATTCCTGTCACAGCGGTGCTGTCATGAGGCGCTACCGCGCAGGGGCCGCCAAGTGGGCGGACCGGGCCGTGGCCTCAGACGCCCGCGGGGGTCCGGCGCCCCCGGAACCGGTCCGCGATGAGCGCCGCCGCGACAGCCACGTAGAGCGTGCCGAGCACACCGACCGCAAGATCGAGCCAATCGGCGCCGCGGCCGAGCGCCAGGGTCCGTACCGCGGCACCGCCCGTCCACAGACCGACCACCGCCAGCAGCACGCTCGCGACCGCCTGCGCGGTCCGCGCCGCGCGCTCGCGTCCATGGCCCGTCAGCAGCTCGCCGACGGCGAAGCCGGCCACGGCGAAGGGCCAGACATCGAGGGCGTCCACCCCGCCCGTGATGACACCCTCGACGACGTTGCCGACCCCGACGGTGCCGGAGCCCGCCAGCGCGACCCAGGCGAACAGCCGCCGGCGTCGCGCTCCCGTCGAGGCGAGGGGCATCAGCCCGCCGCCACCGAGGCCTTGAGCTCCCCGTCGGGCCCGGCGAGCAGCACCGGGGTCGCGGGCCCGCCCAGGTCGCGTACGGCCGCGCGGTCCGCGTCGGAGGCGGCTTCGGCCTCGGAGACGACGGCCGCAGCCTCCAGGGACTTCGCTCCGCTGGCGACGGCCATGGCGACGGCGGTCTGCAGGGCGCTGAGCTTGAGCGAGTCGAGGTCCACGGTCCCGGCGACGTAGGTACGTCCGGTCTCGTCCCGTACGGCGGCACCCTCGGGCACACCGTTGCGGGCCCGGGCGCTGCGCGCCAGCGTGATGATCTTGCGGTCCTCGGGGCCGAGGTCGGTGCTCTGCGTCATGGCTTGAGCATAGATCGAGAGCTCGGACGGGAACGGCGAGGGCCCCGGAGCGGAGACCCTCGCCGTACGGCCGAGGTCAGCCCTGCGCCGCCTTGGTGAACTTGTCGCCCGCCAGCTTGGCAAGTCCGTCGAAGTCCTTGTGGCCCGAGGCATTGGCCGGCACGTGGGCGAGCCGGGTCACACCGGTGCCCTGGCGGGCCACCAGCAGGTTCATCTCGATCTTGAAGCCGGCCATCTCCGGGAACGCCATCTTGAACCGGAAGGCAAGAGCCTCCTCGCCGGCCTGCGGCGCCGTGAGCTTTGCGAGCTTGACGTCGGCCTTCATGCCCTCCATCTCGAAGGAGAAGCCGGTGCAGGCGCCGAGGGCTGTGGAGATCGGCTTGAGGTAGTCGGCGGCGCCGGTGCCCGGGAAGGTGAAGACCTGCTGGGCGAGCGAGCTGTCGCCCCCGCCGCGCTCGAACTCCATGTCCCCGCCGATCGTCGCCCCGGCGATCTTGTCCGCCAGGACCCCGGCGATCGGCTGGCACTCGGGCTTGTCGGCCTTCGGGTCGTCCTTCGAGGGCTCGGCCTTGCTGGCCTTCCAGCCGGGCGGCAGGTCCTTGGCCTCAAGGGTCGCGGCCTTCATCTGCGCGGCGGTCAGCGGCGTGACGGCCGGCGCCTCCGACGTGGTCGGCTCCGTCTTGCCCGCCTCCGGCTTGCCAGCTTCCGGCTTGCCCGCTTCCGTCTTGGCGGGCTTCTTGTCGTCGGAGGATCCCTCGCAGGCCACCGCGGTGAGGCAGAGGGCGGAGACGGTGAGGGCGGCGGCCACGCCGCGCATACGGGTACGCATAAGGTTTTTTCTCCCCTGAATCTGTGGATTCGCGTGGGGAGCGTCGGTTCCCCCCTCCCCGGTGACGGGCAGAGAATACACATACGGCCAGGTCAGCCCGCCACGGGATACATGGAGCCGCGGCGCCCCTCCGGGCTCGCCAGCCACTGAAGCTTCCGCGCCGTGTCCGCCTCGGGCAGCGCCGTGTGCATCACGATCGCGAGGTCGGGGCGGGCCGGGACCCGCAGCTGGGTCGATTCCACGAAGAGCGTGCCGACCAGCGGGTGCTCGATCTCTTTGCGGACCTGGCCGCCGGGGGCGATGTCGCGCCGCTCCCACAGCCCGGTGAACTCGTCGCTGACCGCCTTCGCCTCCTCGACCACCGCCTGGAAGCCCTCGTCGTCCGGGCACTCCGAGCAGGCGGCGCGGAACTGCGCGACGACATACGGCGCGTTCTGCTCCCAACTCGTCGCCCGTGCACGGTAGATGGGGTCGGTGAAGAAGGCGATCAAACAGTTCTGGACGAGGCCGGGACGCATACCGAGGATCATCCCGGCCGCGTCGTTGTACATGATCGTGTTCCAGTAGCGGTCCATGATGTGCGCGGGGTACGGCATCCAGGTGTCGATCAGCCTGCGCAGCCCGGCGCACATGTCGGCGTCGCCCGGATCGACCTCGGGCGCGGGCGGGTTGAGCCCGGCGAGTACATAGAGATGGCGGCGCTCGGTGCTGCTCAGCCGCAGCACACGGCCCACCGAGTCGAGGACCTGCGGCGAGACGGTGATGTCCCGCCCCTGCTCGAGCCACTGGTACCAGGAGACGCCGACGCCCGCGAGGACGGCGACCTCCTCCCGGCGCAGTCCGGGCGTACGACGGCGGGCCCCGCCGTCCGGGAGGCCCGCCTCGGCCGGGCTGATCCTGGCTCGCCTGCTCATCAGGAACTCGCGCAACTCACCGAGGCGGTGCGCCTTCATCACATCGTGCTCGGCCGACGCGGCCACGTACTCCCCCTGTCCGTCTGCCTGGTGGTCCGACCAACAGGATAAGTTCCCGCTCCCCACGGCTATTCCTGGAGACCGAAGGTGTTGACCATGGCAATCGACACCTCTGTCCCCACTCCCTCGGCTCCGCCGAAGCTCGCAGGCCGCGCGCGGCTGATCCTCTTCGTGCTGTGCGCCGCGCAGTTCATGGTCGCCCTCGACTTCTCCGTACTGAATGTGGCGCTGCCCGATCTCGGCAGGGACCTGGGGCTCAGTCAGTCCGCCCTGCAGTGGGCGGTAACGGCCTTCGCGCTGCCCTCCGGCGGCTTTCTGCTGCTGTTCGGCCGGATCGCCGATCTGTACGGGCGGCGCAGGCTCTTCCTGACCGGGCTCGCCCTCTTCGGCGCCGCGTCGGTCCTTGCGGCGCTCGCCTGGAACCCGGCGGCGTTCCTGGCCGGGCGGGCGTTGCAGGGCCTCGGCGCAGCGGTCATCGTGCCGACCGGCATGGCCCTGCTGACCACCACCTTCCCCGAAGGCCCGCAGCGGGACCGGGCGTTGGGCATCAGCGGCACACTGCTGTCGCTCGGCTTCACCGTCGGCATGGTGCTGGGCGGCGTGATGACCGACCTGCTGGGCTGGCGCTCCACGATGGGTCTGCTGGCCCTGTTCACGCTGATCGTCCTGCCGCTGGCGCCGGGGCTGCTGCCCGAGTCCCGTACGCCGGACCGGCCGCGGCTCGACGTGCCCGGCGCGATCACCGTCACCGGCGGTCTGCTCGCGCTGATCTACGCCCTGTCCACGGCGGCCCAGCATGGCTTCGGCGGCGCGGACGTCCAGGTCACGCTGGTCGCGGGCGTCGCGCTGCTGATCGCCTTCGGGGTGGTCGAATCCCGGTCGGCCGCGCCGCTGGTCTCACTTCCGATGCTGCGGCGGCGGACGGTGGCCTGGGGCAATCTGGGCGGCCTGGTCACCTTCTCGATGATGAGCACCGTCGTCTTCGTCCTCACCCTGTATCTCCAGGAGACCCTGGAGCTCTCGGCGTTCCGGACGGGTCTGGTCTTCGGCGTCCAGGGCGTGCTCTCAGCCGTCGCCGGTACGTACGCCCCGAAGGTCATCGGCCGCCTCGGTGCCCGGCGCACCCTGGTCTACTCCCTGCTCGGCCAGGGCCTGTTCGTGGCGGCACTGCTGGGCCTCGGCACGGAGTCGGGCGCGCTGCTCGCGACGGCCGCGGTGTCGCTGGCGAGCATGTGCCATCTGGGCGCGATCATCTCGTACGGACTGACGGTGACGTCGGGCGTCCCGGACGAGGAACAGGGCCTGGCGACGGGTCTGGTCACGACGACGCAGCAGGTGGGGATCACGATCGGCATCCCGCTGCTGGGGGTGCTGGCGACGACGCAGGGGTCACTGTTCGACGGCGTGCGGATGGTGCTGGGGGTCGACGCGGCGATAGTGGTGGGGGCGGCGGTGCTGGTGGGGGTGGGCCTGCGGAGGGCGCGGGGGTAACTCCTGCGGCGGGGCTTTTCCCCACCCCGCCCCTTCCCGTAACCGGGGATCTGCCCCGGACCCCGGACTGCGGGGGCTGCGCCCCCAGACCCCCGAACGCGACCTTCGGCCGCGTGTCCTCAATCGCCGGACGGGCTTGATTGTGCGGCCCAGCCGCACAATTCAAGCCCCGCCGCAGGCGGCCGCCCTACCCCCGGTCCAGGCGGAGCCGGTCCGCCCTCGGGAGGCCCGCCACCACCAAGTCGTAGGAGTCCTCGATCAGCTCACGGACCATCCGGTCCGGCAGCTCCCCCACCGTCACCGTGTTCCAGTGCCGCTTGTTCATGTGCCAGCCCGGCACAATCGCCGCGTACTCCCCCCGCAGCCGCACCGCAATCTCCGGCTCACACTTCAGGTTCACCTTCAGCGGCTCCGCATCCAGCGCGCCGAGCGCAAAAAGCTTGCCGTGGACCTTGAACACCGATGTCTCCGGCCCGAACGGAAACTCCTCCACCGCCGCGTTGAATTCGAGGCAGAACGCCCTCAGTTCCTGTGCCTTCACGCCGCCGCGTCCCCTTCCGGCCGCACCGGCTCCGCCAGCACCGTGACGATCTTGTTCCGGCGGCCGGCCGGGGACTCGGCGGTCAGGCGCAGCGCACGCCCGTCCGGCAGGTCCACCACCGCGGACGCGCCCGCGATCGGGACGCGGCCGAGTGCCTTCGCCAGCAGGCCGCCGACCGTCTCCACGTCCTCGTCGTCCAGTTCGTCGAGGCCGTAGAGCTCGCCGAGGTCCCCGATGTCGAGCCGGGCGGTGACCCGGAAGCGCCCGTTGCCGAGTTCCTCGACCGGCGGCAGTTCACGGTCGTACTCGTCCGTGATCTCGCCGACGATCTCCTCCAGGATGTCCTCGATCGTGACGATGCCCGCCGTCCCGCCGTACTCGTCGATGACGACCGCGACATGGTTGCGCTTCTGCTGCATCTCGCGCAGCAGGTCCCCGGCGTTCTTGGTGTCCGGCACGAACACCGCCGGCCGCATCGCCGTCGACACCAGGTCCGACTCCGACTCGCGGTTGATGTGCGTCTTGCGCACCAGGTCCTTGAGGTAGACCACACCCACGATGTCGTCCTCGTTCTCCCCGGTGACGGGGATCCGCGAGAAGCCCGAGCGCAGCGCGAGCGTCAGCGCCTGCCGGATCGTCTTGTAGCGCTCGATACAGACCAGATCGGTCCGCGGCACCATCACTTCGCGTACGAGTGTGTCGCCGAGCTCGAAGACGGAGTGCACCATTCGCCGCTCGTCGTCCTCGATCAGGGACTCCTGCTCGGCCAGGTCCACCATCGCCCGCAGCTCGGCCTCGCTCGCGAACGGGCCCTTGCGGAAGCCCTTTCCGGGGGTGAACGCGTTGCCCAGCAGGATCAGCAGCTGCGGAATCGGGCCCATGATCCTGGCGAGCGGCAGCAGGACGTAGGCCGCGGCCGTCGCCGTGTTCAGCGGATGCTGGCGGCCGATCGTGCGTGGTGAGACGCCGACCGCGACATAGGAGACGAGCACCATCACACCGATCGCGACGAGCAGCGCCTGCCAGGTCTCGGTGAACTCCTCCAGGCAGACGTAGGTGACCAGCACCCCCGCCGCCATCTCGCAGGACACTCGCACCAGCAGGGCGACATTGAGATAGCGGGTCGGGTCGGCGGCGACCTGCGCCAGCTTCGCGGAGCCGCGCCGCCCGTTGCGTACGGCCTCGGCGGCGCGAAAGCTCGAGACGCGGGCGAGGCCGGCCTCCGCGCACGCAGCCAGCCAGGCGACGACGACCAGCAGAATCGCGCCGAAGATCAGTTGACCGGTCATGAGACGGTCGGCGCCGGGGACGGACCGCTCAGGCCCTTCTCCGCCCGCCAGCCGTCCACGATCGCCGCCTGCAGACCGAACATCTCGGCCTTCTCGTCCGGCTCCTCGTGGTCGTAACCGAGCAGATGCAGCACTCCATGGACCGTCAGGAGCTGGAGCTCCTCGTCCATGGAGTGCTGCGTCGGCGCCTCTTCGCCCTGCTTCTTGGCGACTTCGGGGCAGAGCACGATGTCACCGAGGAGCCCCTGCGGGGGCTCCTCGTCGTCCTTGACCGGCGGGCGCAGCTCGTCCATCGGGAAGGACATGACATCCGTCGGACCGGAAAGGTCCATCCACTGGATGTGCAGCTGCTCCATGGCCTCGGCGTCCACGACGATCACCGAGAGCTCGGAGAGCGGGTGGATACGCATCCGCGCGAGCGCGTAGCGGGCGACATCGAGGATCGCCTGCTCGTCGACCTCGGTTCCGGACTCGTTGTTGACGTCGATCGACATGGTGCGCTGTGACTACTTCCCGTTTTGGCTGTCGTACTTCTCGTACGCGTCGACGATACGGCCGACGAGCTTGTGCCGTACGACATCCTGCGAGGTGAGCAACGAGAAGTGCACGTCCTGCACGCCGTCCAGGATGTCCCGGACCTGGCGCAGACCGCTCTTGGTGCCATTGGGCAGGTCGACCTGGGTGACGTCACCCGTGATGACGATCTTCGAGTCGAAGCCGAGCCTCGTCAGGAACATCTTCATCTGTTCGGGATTCGTGTTCTGCGCCTCGTCGAGGATGATGAACGCGTCGTTCAGCGTCCGTCCTCGCATGTACGCCAGCGGCGCGACCTCGATCGTGCCCGCCGCCATCAGCCGCGGGATCGAGTCGGGGTCGAGCATGTCGTGCAGCGCGTCGTAGAGCGGCCGCAGATACGGGTCGATCTTCTCGTAGAGCGTGCCGGGCAGGAAGCCCAGCCGCTCGCCCGCCTCGACGGCGGGCCTGGTCAGGATGATCCGGGTGACCTGCTTGGACTGCAGGGCCTGGACCGCCTTGGCCATGGCGAGATACGTCTTGCCGGTACCGGCGGGGCCGATGCCGAACACGACCGTGTGCTTGTCGATCGCGTCGACGTACCGCTTCTGGTTGAGGGTCTTGGGGCGGATGGTGCGGCCGCGGCTGGAGAGGATGTTCTGGGTGAGCACCTCGGCCGGGGTCTCGTCCGCTCCGTTGCCGTTCTCGCTCGCCTTGAGCATGGCGATCGAGCGTTCCACTGCGTCCTCCGTCATCGGCTGACCGGTGCGGAGCACCAGCATCATCTCGTCGAACAGGCGCTGGATCAGTGCGACTTCCGCCGCGTCGCCGACCGCGCTCACCTGATTGCCCCGGACATGGATGTCGGCCGCCGGGAAGGCCTTTTCGATCACGCGCAGCAGGGCGTCACCCGAACCCAGGACAGTCACCATCGGATGCTTGGCGGGGACGGTGAACTGGGCTCGCGCCTCCCCGGGCGCTGGGGGTCCCCCCACGCCCCCGGGGCGTAGGGGGCGGGTCTGGGCGTTAGGTGTCTGAGTCATGGGCCGGCTCTGTGGCCTGCACATACCTCCCGTTGCAGGGTTCTCGCTGCTCGACAACCTCTGGAACACCAGCGTACGACTTGACACTGACAAGGCCGAGGGCTTTTCCGGCGGGCCCCCGCGGAACTACGCGGAGCGGCCGAAGCCGATGGTCGGGACGGCTCTGCGCAGGGGCCAGGGCCGGGCCTGCGCGGGCAGCAGGGCCGCGAGGAAGGCGTACCGGCGCAGGGCCGCCGGGTCCTGGTCGGCGAAGCCCTGGACCTGCTGCCACCAGGCCCCGACCTCGGACCAGCCGGGGGCGGAGAGCGATCCGCCGAATTCCTGCACCGACAGGGCCGCGGTCAGCCCGGCGAAGGCGGTGCGGTCGGCGAGCGGCCAGCGGGCGAGGGTGCCGGTGACGAACCCGGCCACGAAGACATCACCGGCGCCCGTCGGGTCGAGCGCCTCCACCTCGATGGCCGGGACCTGTGCACTCTCGCCGGTCGCGCCGTCCACGGCGTACGCGCCCTCCGCACCGAGGGTGACGACGACGAGCGGTACGCGGTCGGTGAGGGCGTGGGCGGCGGCGCGCGGGCAGTCCGTGCGGGTGTAGCGCATCGCCTCCTCGGCGTTGGGCAGGAAGGCCTCGCAGTGCTCCAGATCGGCGAGGTCGGCCGGGTCCCAGCGGCCGGTGTCGTCCCAGCCGACGTCCGCGAAGACGCGGGTGCCCTTGCGCGCTGCCTGGGCGATCCACTCGGCGCGGCCGGGGGTGAGGGAGGCGACGGCGGCCCTGGCGGGCGGCGGGCAGTCGGGGGCGGGCTCGGGCGGCGGGGCCTCGTGGCCGTGGGAGACCATGGTGCGCTCGCCCTCGTACGCCATGGAGACGGTGACGGGCGAGTGCCAGCCGGGCACGGTGCGGGAGAGGGTGAGGTCGATGCCCTCGCCCTGTTCCAGGGCGTCCCAGCAGTACTCGCCGTAGTGGTCGTCCCCGAACGCGGCGGCGAGCGAGGTCCGCAGCCCCAGCCGGGCGAGCGCGGTGGCCATATTGGCGACGCCGCCGGGGCTGGAGCCCATGCCGCGGGCCCAGGACTCGGTGCCGCGGACGGGGGCGGTGTCGAGGCCGGTGAAGATGATGTCGAGGAAGACGTTGCCGGTGAGGTAGACGTCGCAGGCCGGGTCGGCGGGGGTGCGCACAGCGGCAAGGGGGTCCAGACCGGCGGCAGTGTGGTCCCGTTGCTCTCCGTGTCGAGTGGTCACCGTGCCCGCCGCTCCTGGTACGTGGTGCAGATCAGGCCAGTGTGCCTGACAGAGCCCCCATCTCGCCCCTCCTCGCAACCGGAGCTGTCCCTGGCGGGTCGCTACCAGCGGGGTACGGGCGGCGCCGTCCAGCCCGGCTCGGCGACCCGCATCGCCGCCGCGTCGTCCCGGTCCCGCAGGGTGCCGTCGTCGTCGAGCCAGCGCCGGTGCAGGCGGGCCAGCTTGTTGCGGTCGAGTTCGACGCCGAGTCCCGGCAGGTCGCTCACGGCCAGGCGACCGTCCTTGAATTCGAGGCGCTCGGTGATCACGTCCTCGGTCTGCCACGGGTAGTGGCTGTCGCAGGCGTAGTCCAGATTGGGTACCACGGACGCGACATGGGTCATGGCGGCGAGGCTGATGCCCAGATGGGTGTTGGAGTGCATGGACAGGCCGACCCCGAACGTCCGGCAGATCGCGGCCAGTTCACGGGTGTTGCGCAGCCCGCCCCAGTAGTGGTGGTCGCTGAGGACGACCTGCACGGCCCCGCGGGCGAAGGCCTCCGGGATCTCGGCGAAGGTCGTCACACACATGTTGGTGGCCAGCGGTACGTCGGTGCCGGCCGCGACCGCGGCCATCCGGTCCGTGGTGCTCGCCGGGTCCTCCAGGTATTCGAGGACGTCGCCCAGTTCCTCGGCGACCCTCAGTGAGGTCTCGACCGACCAGGCGCCGTTGGGGTCGAGCCGCAGCGGCTGCCCCGGGAAGGCCGCCGCCAGTGCGCGGACCGCCGCGATCTCCCGGTCCGGCTCGAAGACGCCGCCCTTCAGCTTGAAGGAGGTGAAGCCGTAGTCACGGGCGAGGCGACGGGCCTGCGCGACGACCCCCGCCGGGTCGAGCGTCGCGCCCCAGTCGTCGGACTCCCCCGCGCCGCCGGGGTGTTCGGCCCACCGGTAGAAGAGATACCCGCTGTACTGGACGGCGTCCCGCACCTTGCCGCCGAGCAGCGCGTGCACGGGCAGTCCGAGGGCCTTGCCGAGCGCGTCGAGGCAGGCGACCTCGAAGCCGGAGACGACCGAGAGCCGCAGCTTGTCGGCGGTCTGCACGCCGCGCAGACCGCCGGCGTCGACGGCGTCCGCACCGGTGGCTGCGGCGGAGTCGCCGCACACCAGGCCCGCGAGCCGGTGCAGCCCGTTCACATCGCTGACCGGGCTGCCGGTCAGCGCTTCCGCCAACGGGGCGGCCAGGTCGAGGTACTTGGCATCACCGTAGGTCTCACCGACACCGGTGACGCCGCCCGCGGTGACCACCTCGACGACGAGCCGGGGGGTGTACGGCTGGTGCACGCCCTGCGTGTTGAGCAGCGGGGGGTCGGCGACGAGGATCGGGGTGAGCCGCACCTCGGTGATGGTGAGGTCGTTGCCGGTGCTCATGCCGTCTCCCCATATGGATGGCGTACACGTATGGGAATGGAGATTAGATACGCGACCGGTCAGCGTCAATGGCAAGTCACCGGGTTCGTGGTGAGCGTGGGCCAGGGGCGTTGGTGGTTGCTGTCCGGTGGGTGGTTTCGCAGGCGGACCGCAGCGGGATGACCTTGCATCCGCATCTCAATCGCCGGACGGGCCGAAAAATCAAGCCCGTCCGGCGATTGAGGACAGCGGGCCGGAGGTCGCGTACGGGGGTCCGGGGCGAAGCCCCCGGCAGTCGGGGGTCCGGGGCGGAGCCCCGGTTGAGGGAACGGGCGGGGTGGGGGAAGGCCCGCCGCAGGCGTCCCGGGGCCTATTCCGCGCCCGCCGCCTCGAACTCGTACGCCTCCACCTCCGTCAGCAACCGCCCCCTCCGCTCCTCGTCGTCCTCCAGGAACGACGCCACGAACGAATTGCGCGCCAGCTCCCGCAGCTGCTCCTCGCCAAGCCCCAGCGCCTCGTGCACCGCACGGAAGTTGTCCCCGACATAGCCGCCGAAGTACGCCGGATCGTCGGAGTTCACCGTGCACAGCAGGCCCTCGGCCATCATCCGAGGCAGTGGGTGTTCCGCCAGCACGTCCACGGCCCGCAGGCGCACGTTGGACAGCGGGCAGAGCGTCAGCGGAATCCGTTCCCGGGCCAGGCGTGCCACCAGGTCCGGGTCCTCCATGCAGCGCAGGCCGTGGTCGATGCGCTCGACACCGAGGATGTCCAGGGCCTCCCTGATGTACGCCGACGGTCCCTCCTCGCCCGCGTGGGCGACCTTGCGCAGGCCGAGCGCGGCCGCGGCCTCGTACACCTCGCGGAACTTCGACGGCGGATGACCGGCCTCCGCCGAG
Organism: Streptomyces sp. NPDC019890; assembly: GCF_044903445.1. Taxonomy (NCBI): domain Bacteria; kingdom Bacillati; phylum Actinomycetota; class Actinomycetes; order Kitasatosporales; family Streptomycetaceae; genus Streptomyces; species Streptomyces sp. NPDC019890. The sequence continues at coordinate 360,202 of NZ_JBJDQK010000002.1, forward strand.
TCCAGACCCACCCCCGTGATCCGGTGCAGATACGGCTGCGCGGCCTGAAGCGTCTCCATCGCCGACTCCGCGGACTCGTCCCGCAGGAAGCACATGATCAGCCGGGTGGAGACGCCGTACCGCTCCTCGCCCGCGTCCAGCGCACGGGCCAGCCCCTCCACCACCGTGCCGAGCGGCACACCACGCGACGTGTGCGCCTGCGGGTCGAAGAAGATCTCCGCGTGCCGCACGCCCTGCTCGGCCGCGCGCGCCAGATACGCGTCGGCGAGATCGGCGAAGTCGTCCTCGGTGTGCAGCACGGCCATCAGGCCGTAGTACAGGTCCAGGAACGACTGCAGATCCTGGAAGAGATACGCGCGGCGGAGCTCCTCCGTGTCCTTGTACGGCAGCGTCACGCCGTTGCGCGCGGCGAGCGCGAACGCGAGCTCCGGCTCAAGGGTGCCTTCGATGTGGAGGTGCAGTTCGGCCTTGGGGAGTGGCACGGCTTTCCCGCTCACTGCTGACGTTTGGGGAAGGGGACGCGCAGCAGATCCTGAGCGACGGTCAGATCACCGTCGAAGCCCGCCGCCCGCGCCTGCCTCTCGAACTCTCCCCCAGACTCCGTCCGGGAGGTGCCCCCAGGCTCGTTGTACCGCTGCGAGAAGTGCGTCAGCACCAGATGCCGCACACCCGCCTCGCGGGCCGCCGCGGCCGCCTGGCCCGCGGTCAGGTGACCATGGTCGGCGGCAAGTTGATGGTCCCCGTCGAGGAACGTGGACTCGATGACGAGCATGTCGCAGCCCTCCGCCAGCGCGTGTACGCCGTCACAGAGCCGGGTGTCCATCACGAACGCGAACCGCTGGCCCTTGCGGACCTCGCTGACCTGATCCAGCGTGACGCCGTTGACGTGGCCCTCGCGCTGGAGCCGGCCCACGTCCGGGCCTTTGATGCCGTGCTCGGTGAGCTTCTCCGGCAGCATCCGGCGGCCGTCCGGCTCGACGAGGCGGTAGCCGTACGACTCGACCGGGTGCGACAGCTTGCGCGCCTCGAGGGTGTACGAACCGGTCGCGGCCAGCAGCCCGTCCGCCGCGACCGGGGCGGGGGCGAGCTCGGCCGTCTCGCGGTATGCCGTCGCGTACCGCAGCCGGTCGAAGAAGCGCTGCCCGCTCGCCGGATAGTGCACGGACACCTCGTGCGGCACCCGGTCGAGGTTGATCCGCTGGATCACTCCGGCGAGCCCCAGGGAGTGATCGCCGTGGAAGTGCGTCACGCAGATCCGGTTGATGTCGTGCGCGGCGACGCCGGCCCGCAGCATCTGCCGCTGCGTGCCCTCGCCGGGGTCGAAGAGGATGCCCTCGCCGTCCCAGCGCAGCAGATAGCCGTTGTGGTTGCGGTGCCGGGTCGGGACCTGGCTGGCCGTGCCGAGCACGACCAATTCACGTACGGACAAGGTGAGCCGGCTTTCGTTATCCGGGGGGCCACGCGAGGCCGCGGCCGCCCAGCAGGTGCGCGTGCGCGTGGAAGACGGTCTGGCCCGCCCCGGCGCCGGTGTTGAAGACGATGCGGTATCCGGTGCCGTCGATCTTCTCTTCGGCGGCGACTTCGCCGGCCACGCGCAGCACATCGGCGACGAGCTGGGGCTCCGCCGCGGCAAGGGTTGCGGCGTCGCGGTAGTGCGCCCTGGGGATGACCAGGACGTGTGTCGGGGCCTGTGGGTTGATGTCGCGGAAGGCGACGATCTGCTCGGTCTCGCGTACGACCGTGGCCGGCACCTCCCCCGCGGCGATCTTGCAGAACAGGCAGTCAGCCTGCGGTTCTCCCGCCATGCCGGGCTCCTCCTCGCGTGAGTGCACTGGGACCGGCATCGTATCGAGTGATCGGGTTCGCGGGCGCGGTGTGCCAGGGGCGTTGGAGGAGTCACCTGGGTTCGCGGGCAGGCCCCGGCCGTCGCGCAGAGCCCCAAGCCCGCCCGACCGCGCCGCGCCCCCCAGGCGACCCGCACCGCCTACGGCAGCACCGGCGGCGACTTCGCCGGGTTCTCCGACAGCACCGCCAGCGCCATCCGCACCGCCTCGTCCAGCTGCGGGTCACGCCCCGCCGCGTGGTCCTGCGGAGACATCACCACCTCCACATCCGGATCGACGCCGTGGTTCTCCACACCCCAGCCGTACCCCTCAAGCCAGAAGGCGTACTTGGGCTGAGTGACCAGCGTCCCGTCCACCAGCGAGTACCGGCTGTCGATACCGACGACCCCGCCCCATGTGCGCGTGCCCACCACCGGACCGATCCCCAGCGCCTTGATCGCCGCGTTGACGATGTCGCCGTCCGATCCCGAGAACTCGTTCGCCACCGCGACGACCGGGCCGCGCGGCGCGTCCAGCGGATAGCTGAACGGCTGCATCCCGCGCGGCAGGTCCCAGCCCACGATCCGCCGCGCCAGTTTCTCGACGACGAGCTGCGACGTATGGCCGCCGCGGTTCTCCCGTACATCCACGACCAGGCCCTCGCAGGCGACCTCGACCCGCAGATCCCGGTGGATCTGGGCCCAGCCCGGCGCCTGCATGTCGGGGACGTGCAGATAGCCGAGCCGGCCGCCGGACCTCTCATGGACGTATGCGCGCCGGCCCGCCACCCAGGCGTGGTACCGCAGCGGCTCCTCGTCGGCGAGCGGGACGACGACCGCGTGCCGCGGATCGCCGCCGCCCGCCGGGGAGATGGTCAGTTCGACGGGCTTGCCCGCCGCGCCGACCAGCAGCGGCCCGGGCCCGGCCACCGGGTCCACCGGCCGGCCGTCCACCGCGAGGATCGCGTCGCCCGCGCGCACCGCGACGCCCGGCGCGGCCAGCGGCGAGTGGGCCTTCGGATCGGACGTCTCGGACGGCAGGATGCGGTCGATGCGCCAGGCGCCGTCCGCCGCGCGGGAGATGTCCGCACCGAGCAGCCCCTGCCGCGTCGAACTGTCCCCGTACCAGCTGCGCGGCGTGACGTACGCGTGCGAGGTGCCGAGTTCGCCCTGCACCTCCCAGAGCAGGTCGATCAGATCGTCGTGGGTGGCCACCCGCGAGAGCACCGGGCGGTAGCGGTCCAGTACGTCGTCCCAGTCGACGCCGCCGAGGTCGGCGCGCCAGAAGTTGTCGCGCATCAGCCGGCCGGCCTCGTCGTACATCTGCCGCCACTCGGCTGCCGGGTCGATGCTGCCGCGTACGCGCGAGAGGTCGACGGTGATGTTGGTGTCGCTGTCCTCGTCGCGCGAGGCCCTGCGGTCGCTGGGCACGACCTTGAGCGTGCCGTCGGTGTACAGCAGCACCCGCTTGCCGTCGCCGCTGACCGAGTAGCTCGTGGCGTCGGCGGAGAGCTCCTCGACCCGCTGCTGGACGAGATCGAACCGCTCCAGCTCCGTCCGGGGCCCCGGGTCGTCCGGCGTTGCACGGGTCGCGCCGAGGACGCCGCGCACCGGGTGGCGCAGCCACAGCAGCCCGTCCTTGGCGGCGCGCAGTGTCGAGTAGCGGGCGGCCTCGACGGGGAACGGCACTATCTGGTCCGCGAGCCCGTCGAGGTCGATGCGCGTGACCGCGACGTCTTCCGCGTCCTGTCCGCCGTCCTTGTCCTTGTCGGCGTCGAAGGCGCGGCCGTGGCGCTGCGGGCCGAACGGCGACGGTGTGGTGGCCGCCAGCGTGATCAGGTGCGGGCGGCAGCCGCCGACGAAGGCGAGGTCGAAGACATGTGTGTCGTAGACCGGGTCGAAGGCCCGCTCGGAGAGGAAGGCGAGATGCTTTCCGTCAAGGGTGAAGACGGGCTGGAAGTCCCGGAAGCGCAGCGGGGTGGCCTCGGAGACCGACAGATCGGCGGTGTTGGCGAGCTTCAGCTGGCGCAGCGGGTCCGGTCCCGCGTGCGACCAGGCGAGCCAGCCGGAGTCGGGCGAGAAGGCCAGCCCGTTGGCCTCGCCGTGCTTGCTGCGGTCGACCTCGCGGACCTCGCCCGACTCGCGTTCCACGAGGAGTACGCGGCCGTCGTGGGAGGCGACAGCGGCGCGGCTGCCGTCGGGCGCCACGGCGAGGCTCAGTACGCGGCCGAGCCGTCCCGCACCGAGCCTGCGGGGCGTGGCGCCGGGTCCGGTGGCCGGGGCGAACTCGAGCGCGTCCTCGCCCTCGGCGTCGGTGACCCAGACGACCTGCTCCTCGCCGTCCACCCGGAAGGTGCGGGGCAGCCTGGCCCGGACGCCGGGCTCCACGGCGAGCGCCCGCGCGGGCCCCTCGCGGTGGGTGACCCAGTGGATGCCGCCGCGGATCTCCACGGCGCTGCCGCGCCCGGTGTGGTCGGGCGTGGCGGTGCCCAGGTTGTGGTCGGCCCTGACCGGGCGGGGGCGCAGATCGGTGCGCTGACCGCCCAGGCGGATGTCGAGCCGGCGGGGCTCTGCCGTGTCGAGGTCGTCGAGGAGCCACAGTTCGCCTGCGCAGGCGTAGGCGACGCGGGTGCCGTCGGTGGCGGCGTGGCGGGCGTAGAACCCGTCGACCGGAGTGTGCCGCCGCAGATCGGCCCCGTCCGGCAGGGACGAGTACACCGCCCCCACCCCTTCGTGGTCGGAGAGGAACGCGACCCTCTCCCCCACCCACAGCGGATACTCGATGTTCCCGTCGAGCTCCTCATGCAGGCGTACGAACTCCCCCTCGCCCGCCCGGTCGATCCACAACTTGCCCGCCGTACCGCCCCGGTAGCGCTTCCAGGCGGCGGCCTCGCGCCCCATGGTGGCGGAGAGCAGCAGGACGTGCGGTCCGTACGCGACGTCGCCCACCGGCCCGTACGGCAGCACGGTCGCGGGCCCGCCGTCGAGCGGGACCGCCCGCGCCCAGGTGCGGCGCAGCGAGGCCTGGCCGTGGGTGCTGATCGCGAGGATCTCGCCGTCCGGGGTCCAGCCGCGTACGGACGTCTTGATGCTGCCCCAGTACGTCAGCCGGTCCGTGGGCCCGCCGTCGATGGGCGCCAGATGCACCTCGGGGGCGCCGTCCCGGTACGAGGACCAGGCTATGTGCGTACCGTCGGGCGAGATCCTGGGATGGTTCACCGGAACGTTGTCGGCGCTGACACGCCACGCCCGGCCTCCGTCGAGCGGGGCGACCCAGACGTCGTCCTCTGCGGTGAAGGCGATCAACTCGCCGTGGACATGCGGGTACCGGAGGTAGGCAGGGTGCGTCACACCGTCACCCTAGGCAGGGTGCCGCCGCCCGGTCACGCCTTTGGGGATCACTTGCCCGGCGGGTCGCGTGTCTCGGTCACCGTCACAGTCACCGTGACGGTGGGCCGCGGCTGCCCGCCCGGTGGGGTGGGCGAAGGGGCGCTGCTGGACGCGGCGTTGCAGTTGCCGAGGACGCTGGCCTCGAAGACGACCTTGCCGTCGATCCTGGCGATCAGGTCGCCGCGTACGCAGGCGCCGGAACGCTCCTCCGTCACCTTGCCCTTGAGCGTGATCTTCTGGCCGGAGTCGGTCTCCCCCTGGCAGTCGACGGTGGCAACGCCCGCGCCCGACGACGGCGTGGACGACCCGGCACCGGCCTTCCCGTCGCCGATCTTCGCCGTACAGCTCAGCCAGCGCACCTTGAAGCCGATCCGCTCCAGCGTGCTGGTCGCCGTCTTGTCGGTGGTGACCGCGACCGCGACGGAGCTCAGCCCGCCGTTCGCCGGCTCACAGGCCGCCACGCCCACAACTGCCGCCCCTGCGGCGCCGATTGTGACAAGGGCCCGCCGGTACCGCGTTCGTCTCATGCCCCGCATAGACGGCAGCGTGACACCTACTCCCCCGGGAGGAAAAGAGTGGTTGCGGACACAAATCCCCCGTACGGTCGATGACATGACCAGGAAGCCGAATCGCCCGCGCCGGCTCGTCGTCGACGCCGACACGGTCTACCTGTGGAAGGTGGGCCACCAGCACACGCCAGTCGCCGGACGCTTCCGGGACTGCCGTACGACGCTGTCGCTGCGGCATGAAGGCACGACGCCGCGTCTTGTGATCGCATTCCGCGAGGCCGCGGGCCGGTTCATCGCGGACGGCTACTACTGGCCACCGGGGTCGGTGGGTGACACCGCGCAGAACGAGCTGAACCTGTACGAGCCGGGAGCGGCACGCCGGCTGATCGACGTGGCGACGGCGCGTGGGCTGCTGCCGGCGCCGCCGGGGACGACGGAGGTGGACGGCTGGCCACTCTTCGACGCGGTGGTGGCAGGCGCCGACCGACAGCCGGTTTCGGTTCAAAGCCAGGGCAGCCGGGGCCGCTGGGACAGCTAGGACCAGCGGCCGGTGCGGCCCAGCAACAGCGCCGTCGCGGCCGTGCCGGCGGTGGAGGTCCGCAGCACGCTGCTCCCCAGCCGGTACGGCTTCGCACCCGCCTCGGCGAACGCCGCCAACTCCTCGGGGGACACGCCCCCTTCGGGCCCCACCACCAGCACGATCGACCCCTGCGAGGGCAGTTCCGCGGTGGCCAGCGGCTCGGCGCCCTCCTCGTGCAGCACGGCCGCGAAATCGGCTTCGGCCAGAAGTGCCGCAACCTGCTTGGTCGTTGCCGCGTCCGCGACCTCGGGAAAGCGGAGCCTGCGCGACTGCTTGCCCGCCTCGCGCGCTGTGGCCCGCCACTTGGCGAGGGACTTGGCCCCCCGCTCGCCCTTCCACTGCGTGATACAGCGCGCGGCGGCCCAGGGCACGACGGCGTCCACGCCGGTCTCCGTCATGGTCTCGACGGCGAGTTCGCCGCGGTCGCCCTTGGGGAGGGCCTGAACGACGGTGATACGGGGCGTGGGCTCGGGCTCGGTGGGAAACTGCAGCGGTTCGACGATCAGCCGGTCCTTGCCCTCGGTCCGCAGCACCACACCTGCCGCGCCGCGGCCTCGCCCGTCCGTCAGTACGACGTCCTCACCGGACTGCAGCCTGCGTACGGAGACAGCGTGCCGCCCTTCGGGCCCGTCCAGGGTGATCAGCGCACCCGGGCCCACGCCGTCCAGTGAGTCGACGAGGAACACGGGCGCGGTCATCGGGAGCTGCCCAGCGCGAGCGCGGCGCGCGCCGAGTCGGCTTCGGCGGCGAGGACCTCGACGAGCTGCCCGGCGGGCAGCTCGCGGGCCATCCGGTGGCCCTGACCGGCCCACAGCGCCATACCCTGCGGGTCGCCCGCCTTGGCGGCGGCCTTGCGCAGGCCGCTGGTCAGGTGGTGCACCTCGGGGTAGGCGGCGGGGGCGTACGGGCCGTGCTCGCGCATGAAACGATTCACCAGGCCGCGGGCCGGCCGCCCGGAAAAGGCCCGGGTCAACTCCGTGCGTACGAACAGCGGATTCGTCATGGCCTGCTTGTGCAGCGCATTGGCGCCGGACTCGGGGCAGACCAGGAACGCGGTCCCGAGCTGCCCGGCGACCGCGCCCGCGGCGAGCGCGCCGGCGATCTGCCCGCCGCGCATCAGGCCGCCCGTGGCGATGATCGGCAGCTGTACGGTCTCGCGGACCAGCGCGATGAGCGAGAGCAGCCCGATCCCGGCACCGTCGGACTCGGGATCGTCCCGGTGCGTGCCCTGGTGTCCGCCCGCCTCGATGCCCTGCACACACACGGCGTCGGCACCGGCCCACTGGGCGGCCTGCGCCTCGTCGGGCGAGGTGACGGTGACGACGGTGAAGGTGCCGGCCTTGGCGAAGGAGTCGAGCACGTCACGGGTCGGGCAGCCGAAGGTGAAGGAGACGACGGGAACGGGGTCGTCGAGCAGGATGGCGAGCTTGGCCTCGTACCCGTCGTCGCGCCCGGAGTCGGGGTCGCCCAGCGGCGTCTCGTACCAGGCCGCCTCACCGGCGAGCTGGTGCCGGTATACCTCGACGGCGGCGGGGTCGGCGGTGCCCGGCTGCGGCATGAAGAGATTCACGCCGAAGGGCTGCGAGGTGAGCCCGCGGACCTGTTTGACCTCCTGGTACATGCCGTCCGCGGTCTTGTACCCGGCAGCGAGAAACCCGAGCCCACCGGCGTCGGACACGGCGGCGGCCAAGGGGGGACAGGATGCGCCGCCCGCCATGGGGGCCTGCACGATCGGGTGCCGGCAGAGATCGGTCAGTGCGGAGGACATGCAGGCATGGTGCCACGTCGCTCGCGCGGCACCGAATCGGGTGTTCGGTGCCCGAAAAAGGGCGCCGACGGGGGTGTGCGGGCCCCGGTGCGGCGCCCCGGCCGGGCTGTGGGGCGCGTTTTTGCGCACCCCACACGCCGACAGGCACACGCGGCGCCCGGCCCCGACCTACCGACCGTTGAACGCGTCCTTCAGGCGGGAGAACAGGCCCTGCTGGCCCGGCTGGAACTGGCCCAGTGGCCGTTCCTCGCCGCGCAGCTTCGCCAGATCCCGCAGCAGCCTCTCCTGGTCCGCGTCCAGCTTCGACGGCGTCATCACCTCGACATGCACGATCAGGTCGCCACGCCCCCCGCCCCGCAGGTGCGTGATCCCGCGCCCGTGCAGCGGGATCGACTGGCCCGACTGCGTGCCCGGGCGGATGTCGACCTCTTCCATCCCGTCCAGCGTCTCCAGCGGGCACTTCGTGCCCAGCGCCGCCGCCGTCATCGGGATTGTCACCGTGCAGTGCAGATCGTCGCCGCGCCGCTGGAAGACCGGGTGCGGCAGCTCGTGGATCTCCACATACAGATCACCCGCGGGGCCGCCGCCCGGCCCGACCTCACCCTCACCGGCGAGCTGGATGCGCGTCCCGTTGTCGACGCCGGCCGGGATCTTGACCGTAAGCGTCCGGCGGGACCGCACACGCCCGTCGCCCGCGCACTCGGGGCACGGCGTCGGCACGACCGTGCCGAAGCCCTGGCACTGCGGGCACGGCCGCGAGGTCATGACCTGTCCCAGGAAGGACCGCGTCACCTGCGAGACCTCACCACGGCCACGGCACATGTCACACGTCTGCGCCGAGGTGCCCGGCGCGGCACCCTCACCGGAGCAGGTGGTGCACACGACGGCCGTGTCGACCTGGATGTCCTTCGTCGTACCGAAGGCGGCCTCGTTGAGGTCGATCTCCAGGCGGATCATCGCGTCCTGGCCGCGCCGCGTACGCGACCTCGGCCCCCGCTGCGACGCCGTCCCGAAGAACGCGTCCATGATGTCCGAGAAGTTCCCGAAGCCACCGGCTCCGAAGCCGCCCGCGCCACCGCCGCCCGCCTGCGACAGCGGGTCCCCGCCGAGGTCGTAGACCTGCTTCTTCTGCGGGTCCGACAGCACCTCGTACGCGGCGTTGATCTCCTTGAAGCGCTCCTGCGTCTTCGGGTCCGGATTCACATCCGGGTGGAGTTCACGGGCAAGCCGGCGGAAGGCCTTCTTGATCTCGTCCTGGGACGCGTCGCGGCGTACGCCGAGTACGGCGTAGTAGTCCGTGGCCACTTACGACTCCGCCAGGATCTGTCCGACGTAACGTGCCACTGCGCGTACCGCTCCCATCGTTCCGGGGTAGTCCATGCGGGTCGGTCCGACCACGCCGAGTTTGGCAACTGCCTCGTCGCCCGAACCGTAGCCCACCGCGACGACGGACGTGGAGTTGAGGCCCTCGTGGGCGTTCTCATGACCGATCCGTACGGTCATGCCCATGCCGCCCGATTCCTTCGCCTCACCGAGCAGCTTGAGGAGCACCACATGCTCCTCGAGCGCCTCCAGCACCGGCCTGATGGTCAGCGGGAAGTCGTGCCCGAAGCGGGTCAGATTGGCTGTGCCGCCGATCATCAGCCGCTCCTCGGTCTCCTCGACCAGGGTCTCGAGCAGGGTCGAGAGCACGGTGGTGACGGTCCCGCGGTCCTCCGACTCGAAGGACTCGGGAAGGTCCTGCACCAGCTGCGGCACATCCGCGAAGCGGCGCCCGACGACCCGGCTGTTGAGCCGGGCCCGCAGGTCCGCGAGCGAGCTGTCGCCGAACGGCTCGGGGCAGTCGATCATGCGCTGCTCGACCCGCCCGGTGTCCGTGATCAGCACGAGCATCAGCCGGGCCGGCGCGAGGGAGAGGAGCTCCACGTGCCGGACGGTGGACCGGGTCAGCGAGGGGTACTGGACGACGGCGACCTGCCGGGTCAGCTGCGCCAGCAGCCGTACCGTACGGCCGACCACGTCGTCCAGGTCGACGGCTCCGTCCAGGAAGCTGTGGATGGCGCGCCGCTCGGGCGACGACAGCGGCTTGACGCCGGCCAGCTTGTCGACGAAGAGCCGGTAGCCCTTGTCCGTCGGGATACGGCCGGCGCTGGTGTGCGGCTGGGCGATGTAGCCCTCGTCCTCCAGCACGGCCATGTCGTTGCGGACGGTCGCCGGCGAGACGCCGAGCTTGTGACGCTCGGTGAGCGCCTTGGAGCCGACGGGCTCCTCGGTGCCGACATAGTCCTGGACGATGGCGCGCAGCACCTCGAGTCTGCGTTCGCTGAGCATCGCGCACACCTCCAGCTGTGGTTCCTCGGTGGTGCCTGGCACTCGCTGCGTACGAGTGCCAGCATTTCCCCGTGCCAGTGTACGGCGGTGGGGTACGCACCTAGCAAGGGCTGCCCGGCCGGGGCGGCCGACCACGCCACCGCGCGCTGTGCTGGTCGTTGCCAGTAGCGTCGCGGTATGGACGTCGGTTGGGAAGACTTCGGCTGGGAGCGGTTGGCCGACGGGGTGGGGCGTCGACGGCTGCCGGTCTGGGACGCGACCACCGGTTTGATCGCCGGTGAGGACCGTGTCCTCATGTACGACACGGGCTCCACACTGCGGGAGGGCGCCGAGCTGCGCACTCAGGCGCAGGGGCTGATGGCCGGCCGCCGGGTGACGCATATCGCACTGAGTCATCCCCACTTCGACCATGTACTGGGGACCGCGGCGTTCTCGGGGACCGAGGTGTACGGCGCGGTGGGCGTCGCGGATCTCATGAGGCGGGACCGGGACGCGATCCGGGGCTCGGCGGTACGTCACGGGGTCCTGGCCACCGACGCGGCGGAGGCGGTCGACGTGCTGGTGGTGCCGCAGCACCTGGTGTGCGGCGAGTGGACGCTGGACCTGGGCGGCCGACAGGTGCTGCTGGCGAACGTGGGCCCCGGTCATTCGGGCCACGACCTCGCGGTGCTGGTGCCGGGGGACCCGGAGGTGGTGTTCTGCGGCGACCTGGTGGAGGAGTCCGGCGAGCCGCAGGCGGGCCCGGACGCGATCCCGTCCCGCTGGCCGGCGGCGCTGGACCGGCTGCTGTCCCTGGGCGGCGAGGACGCGGTGTACGTGCCGGGGCACGGGGCGGTCGTGGACGCGACGTTCGTACGCGCGCAGCGGGACATGCTGGCGGCGCGCTTCGGGGTGTCGTAGCGTCGCCGAATGCGCAGCTACAGCCCGGATCTGACCCCGCCTTGGAAGAAGTCGCAGCCCGCACCGGAGGTGCCGGCCGAGCCCGATCTGGTCGTGGAGGAGGTCGGAACGGGCTTCTGCGGTGCGGTGATCCGCTGTGAGGCGGGGACGGTGACGCTGGAGGACCGCTTCGGCAAGCACCGGGTCTTCCCGCTGGAGCCGCGGGGCTTCCTCCTGGAGGGGAAGGTGGTCACCCTCGTCCGCCCCTCGGCTGCGGGCCCGGCCCGCCCGGCCCGTACCGCCTCGGGTTCGATAGCGGTCCCGGGCGCGCGCGCCCGCGTCGCCCGTGCGGGCCGCATTTACGTGGAGGGCCGCCACGACGCGGAGCTCGTGGAGCGGGTCTGGGGCGACGACCTGCGCATCGAGGGAGTCGTCGTCGAATACCTGGAGGGCATCGACGACCTCCCGTCGATCGTCGCCGACTTCGCCCCCGGCCCGGACGCCCGCCTCGGCGTCCTGGTGGACCACCTGGTCCCCGGCTCGAAGGAGTCCCGCATCGCGGACCGGGTCACGGGTGCGGACGTACTGGTGGTGGGCCACCCCTACATCGACGTGTGGGAGGCGGTGAAGCCCTCGTCGGTGGGCATCCCGGCGTGGCCGTCGATCCCGCACGGCCAGGACTGGAAGACGGGCGTCTGCCGCGCACTGGGCTGGCGGGAGAACACGGGGGCGGCGTGGCAGCGGATTCTGTCCGGGGTGCGGTCTTACAAGGATCTGGAGCCGGAGCTGCTGGGGCGGGTGGAGGAGCTGATCGACTTCGTGACGCCGTAGGAATTCAAACCCCTCCGGCGATTGAGAAGCTGGGGTCCCCCCACGCCCGCAGGGCGTAGGGGGAGGGTTCGGGGCGGGGCACCCGACTCGGGAACGGCCCGCAGGGCCCAGCCCCGTCAGTCCACCAGGTCCCGCACAACTCCGTCCGCCAGCAACCGCCCCCGCAACGTCAGCACCGCACTCCCCGCCTCGTACGGCCCCGCCTCCAGCAAGCCGTCCGCCAGTGCGCGGCCCGCAGCCGCGAGGCCCGTCGGCCGGAGCAGCGACAGTGGCACGCCCTCGCGCAGGCGCAGTTCCAGCAGCACGCGCTCCACCCGGCGGTCCTGCGGCGAGAGCACCTCGCGGCCCGCCCCCGGCGACCGCCCCTCCGCCAGCGCCGCCGCATACGCGCCCGGGTGCTTCACGTTCCACCAGCGCACCCCGCCCACATGGCTGTGCGCCCCGGGTCCCGCGCCCCACCAGTCCGCGCCGCGCCAGTACAGCTCGTTGTGCAGGCACCGGCCCGCCCGGGAGGTCGACCAGTTGGAGACCTCGTACCAGTCGAAACCGGCGCGCGACAGCACGTCGTCGGCGATCAGATACCGGTCCGCGTGGACGTCGTCGTCCGTCATCGGGACCTCGCCGCGCCGGATCCGCCGCGCCAGCTGCGTGCCCTCCTCCACGATCAGCGCGTACGCCGAGATGTGGTCGGGACCCGCGCCCACCGCCGCCGCGAGCGACGCCCGCCAGTCGTCGTCGGACTCCCCCGGCGTGCCGTAGATCAGGTCCAGGTTCACATGGCCGAAGCCCGCCACCCGCGCCTCCGCCACGCACGCCTCGGGCCGCCCCGGTGTATGCGTACGGTCCAGCACCTTCAGCACATGCTGCCGGGCGCTCTGCATCCCGAAGGAGATCCGGTTGAAGCCGCCCTCCCGCAGCTCCGCCAGATACTCGGGGTTCACCGACTCCGGATTCGCCTCGGTGGTGATCTCCGCGTCGTCCGCCAGCCCGAACTCCTCCCGTACGGCATCCAGCATCCGTACGAGATCGCGGGCGGCGAGCAGCGTCGGCGTACCGCCTCCGACGAACACGGTCCGGACCTGTCGCGGGTCGTCGCCCAGCACCTTCCGGGCCAGCCTCACCTCGTCGCCGAGCGTCGCGGCGTAGTTGTCGCGGGAGGCCAGCACGCCGCCCGAACCCCGCAGCTCGGTCGCCGTGTAGGTGTTGAAGTCGCAGTAGCCGCAGCGGGTCGCGCAGTACGGCACATGCAGATAGAAGGCGAGCGGCCGGTCTCCGGCGCCCTCGAGCGCGGACGCGGGCAGCGCCCCGTCCTCGGGCATCGGCTCACCATCGGGCAGTACGGAAGGCATGCCCCCCATTGTCCGTCACCCGGGACGGGGCTCGGCACGTCGCCCGGGGGCACCCGGACGCGGGGCCCCCGGACGGCTACTGCGCCCGCAGCACCAGCAGCGCAAGATCGTCCCCCGGCGGCGTCTCCGCGAACTCGTGCACCGCCTGCCTGATCCGCTCGGCCACCCCCTGCGCGGTGAGCCCCGCGCAGCTCGCCAGCACCCGCGCGAGCCCGTCCCCGTCGTCGAACATCCGGGCCCCCGAGCGCCGCTCCGTCACCCCGTCCGTGACGCACAGCAGCGTGTCGCCCGGCTCCAGGTCGAAGGTCTGGCTCTGGTAGGCCACGTCCTCGACGACCCCGAGCAGCACCTGCGGCTCCGCCGCCGTAAGCACCCGGCCGTCGGGCCTCAGCAACAGCGGCAGCGGATGGCCCGCGCTCGCGACGGTGCACCGCACGCCGCCCTGCGCAAAGGGCACCAGCTCGCCGTAGAGGACGGAGAGGAACCGCGCCTGCGACCCCTCCGGCAGCCCCTGCCCGCCCGCGGCGGCCACCATCAGCGCGGCCGCCTCGGCCGCCTCCATCGCATCGTCGAGGAGGAGTCCGTTCAGCCGGTCGAGCACCGCGCCGACCTGGTATCCCTCGCGGGCGAGCAGCCGCAGCCAGGGCCGGGCGAGCCCGGTCACGACAGCGGCCTCGGGCCCGCTGCCCTGGACGTCGCCGAGCATGAAGCACCAGCGGCCGCCCGAGCCGGCCGGGAAGATGTCGTAGAAGTCGCCGCCCGCGACTGAGTCGTCGCTCGGCTCGTACACCAGGAACTGGTCGACGCCAGGGATCTCCCCGACCTTGCCCGGCAGCAGCCCGCGCTGCAGGATCTTGCTGATGGTGGCCTGCCGGGTGTACTGGCGGGCCGCGCCGATCGCCAGAGCCACCCGCCGCGCGAAGTCCTCGATCAGCGCGGTCACTTCGTCGGGCACCCGCCCCGGCCCGTGCCGGGCGACGACCAGTGTGCCGAGCCCGCGCCCGCCCGCGACGAGTCGGTAGGCCAGCGCCGTCCCCTCGTCCGCGCCCGATTCACCCTCGGTCGGCCAGGGGATGGGCACCGGCCCGTTGCGCGGTGTTTCGGGCAGCCGTGGCGGCTCCTTGCCGAGGACCTCACGCAGCCTCTCGATCCGGGACTCGTCGCCGTGCCAGACCCGGGCGAGCCGCTGCGCGGCCCCCGACGGGCCGCCCGTCCCCCACCCCGCGTGCCCGCCCTCGCCCTCCAGCCAGATCGCGCACCAGTCGGCGAGCCGCGGCACCAGCAACTGCCCCGCGAGCGCGGCCACCATGTCCTCGTCGAGCTGCCCGGCGAGCAGGTCGGAGGCCTCGGCAAGGAAGGAGAGCGCGCCTCGGCTGACCCAGTCCTGGTCCTCACGGACGGCGCGGCGCGGCGCGGGCGCAAGGATCTCGGCGGCGCGCAGTCCGCGTTGCAGTGCCGGTTCGGCGCCGGGCAGCGGGCAGGTGTCCCAGCCGTCGACGGGCAGCCGGGCCCAGACGGTCTTGAGGGCCGCGAGGTAGGTGATGCCCCAGCGCTCCGCGAGGGCGCCGACGAGTTGGAGACCGCGCCCGTACTCGGGGGTGCCGGCCCGGTCCTCGCCGTCCGGTTCGTTCCGTACGGCCCTGGCCGGGTGGTGGTCGGAGACCTCGATCACCAGCGCGGCGGGCTCACCGTCGGCCTGCTCCTCGAGACGGCAGAGGAGTTCGACGGTGGTGCCCGCATGCACGACGGCGTTGGTGACCAGTTCGTTGACGACGAGTACGGCGTCGTCCACGAGCCGGTCCGTACTGTGCCGGCCCGGCGGGCAGCCCCCGCTGCCGGCCGTCCCCCGGCAGAAGGCGCAGGTGGCGAGCAGGCCGAGGTTGGTCCAGTCGGCGAGGGCGGCCCGTACGAAGCGGCGTGCGGCGGACGGCGCGAGGGGATTGCCCGGAAGGCTGGTGCGCGAAATCGACCGCACGTCATCCCGTAACGGGTACAACGGTGTTGAGCGCTGGACGGTGTCGCGCTGCATCGGAAGGGACCCCACGGTGCGGCTCCTGGTCGGTTCTGGCAATGCGCCGCTAATGACACCGACAGAGTGACAGACTGAGCCTGCCCATAAGCGCCGAGTCACCGAAGTGGGCGATATGAATAAAGACCTTGCGCTCTCGCCCGCCCCACCGGCTGCCCAGCCGCCCCCCGACGGGGCCTGGATACGCGTGGCGGAGCTGCGCCCTCTGCTGGCCGCGATGACGGCCCTGCGGGACGGAGACTTCAAGGTACGTGTGCCGGAAACCCATGAGGGCATGTCGGCGGAGCTGGCGGCGATGTTCAACCAGATCGCCGTGCGCAATCAGCACTTCGCGGATGAACTGACCCGGGTGCGCCGGGAGGTGGTGCGGCACGGCAGGCTGGACGACCGACTGTCGGCGAGCCCCGGCCAGGGCGCCTGGACCTCCGGAGTCATCAGTACGAACGCGCTGCTGGACGCCCTGGTGGTACCGGCCGCCAACGCCACCCGGGTGCTGGACGCGGTGGCGGGCGGCGATCTCACGCAGCGGGTCGATCTGCACGACGGCAACCGCCAGTTACGCGGCGATCTGCGCCGTCTGGGCCGCGCGGTCAACAAGATGGTCGATCAGTTGTCCCTGTTCACCGGCGAGGTGACCAGGGTGGCGCGCGAGGTGGGCACCGAGGGCCGGCTCGGCGGGCGTGCCAAGGTGCAGGGCTTGTCCGGCAGTTGGCGGGATGTGACCGAGGCGGTCAACACCATGGCCGCCCGGCTGACCGCGCAGGTGCGCGACATCGCCGCGGTGACCACGGCGGTGGCGCGCGGCGACTTGACCCGTACGGTCACGGTCGAGGCGACCGGCGAGCTCCTGGAGCTGAAGCTCACCGTCAACACCATGGTCGACCAGCTCTCGGCCTTCGCCGACGAGGTCACGCGGGTGGCCCGCGAGGTCGGTACGGAGGGCCAGCTGGGCGGCCGGGCCCAGGTCCGCGGCGTATCCGGCGTCTGGAAAGACCTCACCGACAACGTCAACTTCATGGCGTCCAACCTGACCTCCCAGGTCCGCAATATCGCGCAGGTCACCACCGCGGTCGCCAACGGCGACCTGTCCCAGAAGATCACGGTCGACGCCCAGGGCGAGATCCTGGAGCTGAAATCG
>NZ_JBJDQK010000002.1:376925-400453 GCF_044903445.1 Streptomyces sp. NPDC019890
CGACGATCAACACCATGGTCGACCAGCTCTCCGCCTTCGCCGACGAGGTCACCCGCGTCGCCCGCGAGGTCGGCACCGAAGGAAACCTCGGCGGCCGCGCCCAGGTCCGCGGCGTATCCGGCGTCTGGAAAGACCTCACCGAGAACGTCAACTTCATGGCCGACAACCTGACGTCCCAGGTGCGCAACATCGCCCTCGTGTCCACGGCCGTCGCCCAGGGCGACCTCGGCAAGAAGATCACGGTTGAGGCGAAGGGCGAGATCCTGGAGCTGAAGTCGACGATCAACACCATGGTCGACCAGCTCTCCGCCTTCGCCGACGAGGTCACCCGCGTCGCCCGCGAGGTCGGCACCGAAGGAAACCTCGGCGGCCAGGCCCAGGTCCGCGGCGTATCCGGCGTCTGGAAAGACCTCACCGACAACGTCAACTTCATGGCGTCCAACCTGACCTCCCAGGTCCGCAATATCGCGCAGGTCACCACCGCCGTCGCCAACGGCGACCTCTCCAAGAAGATCACCGTCGACGCGCGCGGCGAGATCCTGGAGCTCAAGGACACCGTCAACACCATGGTGGAGCAGCTGCGCGCCTTCGGCGACGAGGTCACCCGAGTGGCCCGCGAGGTGGGCACGGACGGCAGGCTCGGCGGCCGCGCCCAGGTCCTCGGTGTCACCGGTCTGTGGAAGGACCTCACCGACAACGTCAACTACATGGCCGACAACCTGACGTCCCAGGTGCGCAACATCGCGCAGGTGGCGACGGCCGTGGCCCAGGGCGATCTCTCCAAGAAGATCGACGTGGACGCGCGCGGCGAGATCCTGGAGCTGAAGACCACCATCAACACCATGGTGGACACGCTCTCCTCGTTCTCCTCCGAGGTCACGCGCGTGGCCCGCGAGGTGGGTTCGGAGGGCCAGCTCGGCGGCCAGGCGCGTGTCGAGGGTGTGTACGGCACCTGGAAACGGCTGACGACCAGTGTGAACGAGCTCGCGCTCAACCTCACCACCCAGGTCCGCGCCATCGCCGAGGTGGCGTCCGCCGTCACCCAGGGCGACATGTCCCGCTCGATCACCGTCGAGACCCGCGGCGAGGTCTCGGAGCTCAAGGACAACATCAACCTGATGGTGTCCAACCTCCGCGAGACCACCCGCGCCAAGGACTGGCTGGAGTCCAACCTCGCCCGCCTGGCCAGTCTGATGCAGGGCCACCGCGACCTGATGGAGGTCGCCGACCTGATCCTGCGCGAGCTGACCCCGCTGGTGAACGCGCAGTACGGCGCGTTCTTCCTGGCCGATCCGGACGCCGACGGCACTCCGTCCCGTACGACGTCGACCACCAAGGGACTGGCCTTCATCGCCGGTTACGGCTCCGCCCAGTCGTCCACCATAGACACCACCGGCATGCCGGGCCACGGCCTGGTCCGCCAGGCGGCCCTGGAGAAGAAGCGGATTCTTCTCGAAGAGGCCCCGCCGGACTACATCAAGATCAATTCGGGGCTTGGTGAGGCATCCCCGACCAGCGTCGTCATCATCCCGATCCTCTTCGAGGACAAGCTCCTCGGTGTGATCGAGCTGGCGTCCTTCTCCCGCTTCTCCGACGTCCACCTGGCCTTCTTCGACCAGTTCGTGAACACCATCGGCGTCGCGATCAACACCATCATCGCCAACTCCCGTACGGAGTCACTGCTGGGCGAGTCCCAGCGCCTGGCCATCCAGCTCCAGGAGCGCTCCAACGAGTTGCAGCGGCAGCAGGCCGAACTGCAGCGCTCCAACGCCGAACTGGAGGAGAAGGCGGCGCTGCTGGCGACCTCCTCGCAGTACAAGTCGGAGTTCCTGGCGAACATGTCGCACGAGCTGCGCACCCCGCTCAACTCACTGCTCATCCTCGCCCGGCTGCTCTCCGACAACCCGGACGGCCATCTCACCGACCAGGAGGTGCAGTTCGCGACCACGATCCACCGCTCGGGCTCCGACCTGCTGCAGCTGATCAACGACATTCTGGACCTGTCGAAGATCGAGGCCGGCCGGATGGACGTACGCCCGAAGAAGCTGCCGCTGATCAAGCTGCTGGACTATGTCCACGCCACCTTCCGCCCGATCACGATCGACCGGGGTCTCGCCTTCGAGGTCGCGGTGGGCGAGGACGTACCGCGCGAGATGTTCTCCGACGAGCAGCGGCTCCAGCAGATCCTGCGCAATCTGCTCTCCAACGCGATCAAGTTCACCTCGTCGGGCCGCGTCGAACTGGCTGTGAACAGGGTCAAGGACCCCGACAACAAGCTGCTCAAGGGCATGGACGACCTGATCGCCTTCGCCGTCAGCGACACCGGTATCGGTATCGCGAAGGAGAAACTGCCGGTGATCTTCGAGGCGTTCCAGCAGGCCGACGGCACCACCAACCGCAAGTACGGCGGCACGGGCCTCGGTCTGTCCATCAGCCGGGAGATCGCGGGGCTGCTCGGCGGCCGGATCATCGCGGAGAGCGAGCCGGGCCGCGGCTCCACCTTCACGCTGTACGTCCCCGTGCTCTACCCCGGCCATCTCGGCGCCGAGAACGACGGCTCCCACGACAGCCACGACCTCCAGGAGATGCGGACCGTCCCGCTCACCTCGCCGGAGCGCCACGCCGCCGACCACATGGGACTCCCGGAGCCGGACGACGGCTGGCCGACGACGACCAAGCTGGAGGAGTGGAAGTCGGGCCGGGCGGGCCGGATCCTGTCGAGCCGCCGCGTCCTCATCGTCGACGACGACATCCGCAACGTCTTTGCGCTCACCCATGTGCTGGGCAGGGTGGGCATGCCCGTGCTGTACGCGGAGAACGGCCGGGAGGGCATCGAGACGCTGGAGCGCAACCCGGACGTCGAACTGGTCCTGATGGACATCATGATGCCCGAGATGGACGGATACGAGACGATCGAGGCGATCCGGCGCAGCCCGCTGTGGACGGATCTGCCGATCGTCGCTCTCACCGCGAAGGCGATGCCGGGGGACCGCGAGAAGTCGATAGCGCAGGGCGCGAACGAGTACGTACCGAAGCCCGTCGATGTGGACCGTCTGCTGACCGTCGTCTGCGCCCTGCTGGACCCCGAGCGCGAGACGGCCGACCCGGACGGCACGGCGTCCGAAGAAATACCCGCAGCACCGGGAGAGCCAGGCGGCGACGAGCAGCCGGGCGTCCCACCGACGATCACGTAAGGCAGACACGATGAGCACAGAGGCGCCCACCGCCGAACGCGCGAGCATCCTCCTCGTGGACGACATGGAGGACAATCTCGTCGCCCTGGAGGCAGTACTGGGGTCCCTCAACGAACCGCTGGTGCGGGCACGTTCCGGCGAGGAAGCGATGAAGGCGCTGCTGCGGCAGAAGTTCGCGGTGGTTCTGCTGGATGTGCGGATGCCCGGCATGGACGGCTTCGAGACCGCGTCCAACATCAAGCGTCTGGACCAGACGAAGGACGTCCCGATCATCTTCCTGACCGGGGTGGAGGCGGACAGAGGCTATGCCTTCAGGGGGTATGCGACGGGGGCCGCGGACTTTCTGACCAAGCCCTTCGACCCGTGGGTGCTGCGGGCGAAGGTGAATGTGTTCCTCGATCTGCACCGCAAGAACCGCCAGTTGGAGCGTCTGCTGGCCCGCGAGCAGCAACAGCTGGGCACGATCGCGGACCGGCTGGGTGCGATAGAGAAGGCGCTGGACTGCGGCAGCCCGGCCGATGTGCCGGAACTGCGGACCCAGTTGACGCGGGTGGAGGAAGCCCTGAGGGACCTGCGCCGCGTCCGGGGCTGAGGCCGCGTCCGGGGCTCCACCCCTTTACTCCCCCTGCAGGGAGTAAAGGGGTGGAACCCGGTTCGGGAAAGCGCGGGCCTCAGGCCTCGCGGGAGCCCGCGTACATGTCCTCGATCAGCTCACGGTACTCGCGCTCGACGACCGGCCGCTTCAGCTTGAGACTGGGCGTCAGTTCGCCGTGCTCGATGTCCAGGTCGCGCGGGAGCAGCCGGAACTTCTTGATCGTCTGCCAGCGCTGCAGCCCCTCGTTGAGCCGCTTCACATAGCCCTCGATCAGCTCCACGGCCTGCGGCGTGGCCACCACCTCGGCGTACGACTTGCCGTCCAGGCCGTTCTCCTTGGCCCAGCCGAGAATGGTCGGCTCGTCGAGCGCGATCAGCGCCGTGCAGAAGTTACGGTCCGCGCCGTGCACCAGAATGTTGGAGACGAACGGGCACACCGCCTTGAACTGTCCCTCGACCTCCGCCGGCGCGATGTACTTGCCGCCCGACGTCTTGATCAGGTCCTTCTTGCGGTCCGTGATCCGCAGATAGCCGTCCGCGGAGAGTTCGCCGATGTCCCCGGTGTGGAACCACCCGTCGGACTCCAGGACTTCCGCGGTCTTCTCCGGCAGACCGTGGTAGCCCTCCATGATCCCGGGGCCGCGCAGCAGGATCTCGCCGTCGTCCGCGATGCGCACCTCCGTACCGGGCAGCGGCTTGCCGACCGTGCCCGTGCGGTAAGCCTCACCCGGGTTGACGAAGGACGCCGCGCTGGACTCGGTCAGGCCGTAGCCCTCCAGGATGTGGATCCCGGCGCCGGCGAAGAAGTAGCCGATGTCGGGCGCGAGGGCTGCGGAGCCGGAGACCGCGGCGCGCAGGTGCCCGCCGAAGGCGTCACGGAGCTTGGAGTAGACGAGCGCGTCGGCGACCTTGTGCTTTGCGCTCAGCCCGAAGGGCGCGGAGGCCGTGCCCGTACGGCGGAAGTTGTCCTGCGAGGCCTTGGCGTACTCGCGCGAGACACCGGCCGCCCACTGGAAGATCTTGTACTTCGCACCGCCGCCGGCCCGCGCCTTCGCCGCGACGCCGTTGTAGACCTTCTCGAAGATGCGCGGCACGGCTGCCATGTAGGTCGGCTGCACCACCGGCAGATTCTCGATGATCTTGTCGACCCGGCCGTCGACGGCGGTGACATGGCCGACCTCGATCTGTCCGGAGGTCAGCACCTTGCCGAAGACATGGGCGAGCGGCAGCCAGAGGTACTGCACGTCGTCCTTGCTGATCAGCCCGGTCGCCGCGGTGGCCTTGGCCATGTACGACCAGTTGTCGTGCGGCAGCCGCACACCCTTGGGCCGTCCCGTGGTGCCCGAGGTGTAGATCAGCGTCGCCAGCTGGTCCGCGGTGATCGCCCCGATCCGCTCCTTGACGGCCTCGGGGTGCTTCTCGAGGTACTGCGCGCCGCGCGCCTCCAGCTCGGCGAGCGAGAGCACCCAGCCATCGGGCTCGCTCGCGTCGGGCTCCACCCCGGTCATGTCGAGGACGACGACGTGCTTGAGCTCCGGCAGATCCGCCCGCTTCTCACGCGCCTTGGCGAGCTGGGACACGTCCTCCGCGATCAGCACCCTGCTGCCGGAGTCGGCGAGGATGTACGACGACTCCTCGGCGTTCGTGGACGGGTAGATGGTCGTGGTCGCGCCGCCCGCGCACATCACGCCGAGGTCGGCGAGGATCCACTCGACCCGGGTGGAGGAGGCGAGCGCGACCCGGTCCTCGGGCTGCACGCCGAGATCGATCAGACCGGCCGCGATGGCGTAGACCCGCTCGGCGGCCTGGCCCCAGCTCAGCGACTTCCAGTCGTCGGGCCCGTGACCGGCGGCGGGCGCCACCGGGTAGCGGTAGGCCTCGGCGTCCGGCGTAGCCGCCACACGCTCGGCGAAAAGAGTCGCCACCGAGGGCGGTCGGTTCTCGATCAGGGTCTGTGTGTCGCTCACGACGTCCTCCGGGCCTGCGGCAAGCACTGCACGACTGGCTGGTTGTTTAACTGGCGAGTAACCATCGAGCCGTGATCAGAGTAGAGCGCCCAAAGCCGGTGCGTAAGAGGCTTTGGGCTGCCGCTTGATAACGAACAGACCGAGAGATCACTGGCTGGAACCGGTGGTCGGTGTATCCCTCACCTATCGGGTGATGCGCCCGCAGACACGCGAAAAGCGCCCGACCGGACCACAGTCGGGCGCTTCCGCTCGTCGGTCGCGACCACTGGCGACGCTGGGGGCTACTTCTTCCCCTTGCCACCCTCGTCGCTGGACAGCACGGCGATGAAGGCCTCCTGAGGAACCTCCACGCTGCCGACCATCTTCATCCGCTTCTTGCCTTCCTTCTGCTTCTCGAGCAGTTTCCGCTTACGGGAGATGTCACCGCCGTAGCACTTGGCGAGGACGTCCTTGCGGATGGCGCGAATGGTCTCTCGGGCGATGACCCGGGAGCCGATGGCGGCCTGGATGGGCACCTCGAAGGCCTGCCGCGGGATGAGCTCGCGGAGCTTGGCGACGAGCCGCACGCCGTACGCGTACGCCGCGTCCTTGTGCGTAATGGCGGAGAAGGCGTCGACCTTGTCGCCGTGCAGCAGGATGTCGACCTTGACCAGGCTGGCGGCCTGCTCGCCGGTGGGCTCGTAGTCGAGGGAGGCGTAACCGCGCGTCTTGGACTTCAACTGGTCGAAGAAGTCGAAAACGATCTCGGCGAGGGGGAGGGTGTAGCGGATCTCGACCCGGTCCTCGGAGAGATAGTCCATGCCCAGCAGCGTGCCGCGGCGGGTCTGGCAGAGTTCCATGATCGAACCGATGAACTCGCTGGGGGCGAGGATCGTGGCTCGCACGACCGGCTCGTGCACCTCGGCGATCTTGCCCTCGGGGAACTCGCTCGGGTTGGTGACGGTGTGCTCGGCGCCGTCCTCCATGACCACGCGGTAGACCACGTTGGGGGCGGTGGCGATCAGGTCCAGCCCGAACTCGCGCTCCAGCCGCTCCCGGATGACGTCCAGGTGCAGCAGCCCGAGGAAGCCGACCCGGAACCCGAATCCGAGCGCGGCGGACGTCTCGGGTTCGTACACCAGCGCGGCGTCGTTCAGCTGGAGCTTGTCGAGGGCGTCGCGCAGCTCGGGGTAGTCCGAACCGTCCAGCGGATACAGGCCGGAGAACACCATCGGCTTGGGGTCCTTGTAGCCGCCGAGAGCCTCCGTGGCGCCCTTGTGCAGGGTGGTGATGGTGTCACCGACCTTGGACTGGCGGACGTCCTTCACGCCGGTGATGAGATAGCCCACCTCGCCGACGCCGAGGCCGTCGGCCGGCAGCATCTCGGGCGAGTTGGTGCCGATCTCCAGCAGCTCGTGGGTGGCGCCGGTGGACATCATCCTGATGCGCTCGCGCTTGTTGAGCTGGCCGTCGATGACTCGTACGTACGTCACCACGCCGCGATAGGAGTCGTACACCGAGTCGAAGATCATCGCGCGGGCGGGCGCGTCGGCGACGCCGACGGGCGCGGGCACGTCCCGTACGACCCTGTCGAGGAGGGCTTCCACACCGACGCCGGTCTTGGCCGAGACCTTGAGCACGTCCTCGGGCTGACAGCCGATGAGGTTGGCGAGCTCCTCGGAGAACTTCTCCGGCTGGGCGGCCGGCAGGTCGATCTTGTTGAGGACCGGGACGATCGTGAGGTCGTTCTCCATCGCCAGATAGAGGTTGGCGAGGGTCTGCGCCTCGATGCCCTGCGCGGCGTCCACCAGCAGGACGGTGCCCTCGCAGGCCGCCAGCGAGCGGGAGACCTCATAGGTGAAGTCCACGTGGCCCGGGGTGTCGATCATGTTGAGGATGTGGGTCGTGTTCTGGCCCTCACCCTCGGTGGGCGACCACGGCAGCCGGACCGCCTGGGACTTGATCGTGATGCCGCGCTCGCGCTCGATGTCCATGCGGTCGAGGTACTGAGCGCGCATCTGCCGCTGATCGACCACACCGGTCAGCTGAAGCATCCGGTCGGCAAGGGTCGACTTGCCGTGGTCGATGTGCGCGATGATGCAGAAATTGCGGATCAGCGCCGGGTCGGTACGGCTCGGCTCGGGCACGTGGGTAGGAGTCGCGGGCACGCAGGGTCCTGATTCTTGAGACGCGGGGCGTCTCGTCTCGGGCGATGTCGGATCGATACGTAGCTTCCATGGTCCCATGGCTGCGGGGCTGCGCCCGGTTTGGGCCCCCGATGGGCGGCTGGTAGCCTGGGCAGCTGTGTCTCGTGCCCTCTCATGTACGAGACGCGACGTAAAGATCAAGGTCCGTGAGGATCAAGATCAATATCATCGAACCTGAAAAGGCTCTTTCGTGGCGAACATCAAGTCCCAGATCAAGCGGAACAAGACGAACGAGAAGGCGCGCCTGCGCAACAAGGCCGTCAAGTCGTCGCTCAAGACCGCGATCCGCAAGGCCCGTGAGGCTGCCGCCTCGGGCGACGCCGAGAAGGCCACTGTGGCCCTCCGCGAGGCGTCGCAGAAGCTCGACAAGGCCGTCTCCAAGGGTGTCATCCACAAGAACGCCGCCGCCAACAAGAAGTCGGCGCTGGCCTCCAAGGTTGGCTCCCTCAAGGGCTGAACCTCTTGATTGTCGCCGGTAGGGATCCAGCGGGCCCTCTCATCCGCTCCCGCCCCGGCACCTTTTAGCGCCGCACGCGGCCTGCGTTCGCCACGCGGGTGCGGCGCACGAGCTTGAACCGTGGGCCCCGTTCGCCGTCCTTCCCCAGGATGTGCGGCCGGGGCCTTCGGCGTTGGTGGGGTGGGGGGAGCGGGCTGTGCGGGGGCGTGGCGGGGTGCCGGGGCAGGCGCTCGCTGGGTGTGCGGGGGCCGGGGGCGTGGCGAGGGGCGAACCGCGCCGTGAAGCAGGCGCACCCCTGCTTCCGGCCCGGAAGGCCGAGGCGCCGCGAAGCCAGCGCTCACAAGGGCGCGGAGGCGTCAGCCCTCGCGGCCTCTTGCCCAGAGGTCCGGGGCGGAGCCCCGGATTCGGGTGGAGGTGGGTGGGGCAAGCCGCGCTCAGCGACGCGAACGCGCCGCGCGCGCGATCGCCACCACCGCCTTCTCCAGCGCATACTCCGCGTCGTCCCCTCCGCCCTTCACCCCGGCATCCGCCTCTGCCACCGCCCGCAGCGCCACCGCCACCCCGTCCGGTGTCCAGCCGCGCATCTGCTGCCGCACCCGGTCGATCTTCCACGGTGGCATGCCCAGCTCGCGTGCGAGATCCGCGGGCCGCCCGCCACGCGCCGAGGAGAGCTTGCCGATCGCCCGTACCCCCTGCGCCAGCGCGCTGGTGATCAGGACCGGCGCGACCCCCGTCGACAGCGACCAGCGCAGCGCCTCAAGTGCCTCCGCCGCCCGTCCCTCCACCGCGCGGTCGGCGACCGTGAAGCTGGAGGCCTCGGCCCGGCCGGTGTAGTAGCGCCCGACGACGGCATCGTCGATCGTGCCCTCGACATCCGCCGTGAGCTGCGAGACCGCACTCGCCAGCTCGCGCAGATCGCTCCCGATGGAGTCGACCAGCGCCTGGCACGCCTCAGGCGTCGCCGACCTGCCCAGCGCACGGAATTCGGACCGTACGAAAGTGAGCCGCTCCGCGGGCTTCGTGGTCTTGGGGCATGCGACTTCCCGCGCCCCCGCCTTGCGCGCGGCGTCCACGAGACCCTTGCCCTTCGCCCCGCCGGGGTGCAGCAGCACCAGCGTGATCTCTTCGGCGGGTGCGTCGAGATACGCCTTGACGTCCTTGATCGTGTCCGCGGACAGATCCTGCGCGTTCCGCACGACCACGACCTTGCGCTCGGCGAAGAGCGAGGGGCTGGTCAGCTCCGCAAGCGTGCCCGGCTGCAACTGGTCCGCGGTGAGGTCGCGCACGTCCGTGTCGGCGTCGGCGGCACGCGCTGCCGCCACCACCTGCTGCACGGCACGGTCGAGGAGCAGATCCTCCTGGCCCACGGCAAGCGTGACGGGGGCGAGGGGATCATCGGTCGAATTCTTCCTGGTGGCCATCGTGAACCAGCATCCCACGCACCACTGACACCGCCCCCGTCCTCCCTGGCGCTTGCCTACGGCTCCTCGCGCCAGCCGTCCCACTCCCCCGCGAACTCATCCAGCTTCGCGGGGTCCAGCCGCTCCGCCGGGTCCTCGAGGACCACCAGCCACTGGGCGTCCTCGGCGTCGTCCTCGCCGGCCAGCGCGTCCCGTATGAGCAACGGCTCATCGAGGACGCCGAAGCGGTCGCCGAGCGCCTCGGCCGCCTCCTCCGCGGCATCCCGGTCGGGCAGCACCAGTACATGTCTCACAGCACTCACAGGGACATTGTTCAGGTTGCGCCGCCCGGAGCCGACGGCAGGCGGTCGAGCAGCAGCCCGAAGTGGTCGCGGTACGCCGCCAGCACCGCCGCGTCGTCGGCGAGTGGCTGCTCCCTGCGCTCACCATGGCCGGTGGTGACGAGCTTTCGGCCGCTGAGCGTGATCCGGCCCTCGAGGGAGAGCCGGGAGCAGACGACGGACCGGGTGAAGTGCGAGTCGGGCGAGGTGCGGTGCCACCACGACCCGGCCCGGAAGTCGTCGAGCACGCGGGGCCGCCGCTCCAGTCGGAACTGCGGCTCGCCGTCACGGTAGACGTCGAGATCGCCGTGTTCGGACTCCGGCACCTCGACGATCCGGAACGTACCCGCCGGGTCCTGCTGATCCCCCCGCTCGTCGAACGAGAGCGGGTGGTGGGCATGGTCCCCGAAGCCGACGTCGGCCAGCCAGGGGCCCGTCGAGTCCGCCGTCCCGACGAGGAGGGCGAGATGGTCGTACGGGATGCCGAGTCGGCCCTCGTCACCGAAGACACGTGCCTGGAGAAGGGTGACGGTGAACCCCAGGTCGCGCAGCAACGCGGAGAAGGCGCCGTTGAGTTCGTAGCAGAACCCGCCGCGCCCGGCGTCCACGATCTTGGCCAGGAGCGCCTTCTCCTCCAGCTCGATGTCCTCGCCGAGGTGGATGGAGAGGTTCTCGAAGGGGACCGTCCGAAGGTGCCGCAACTGCAGATCGCGCAGGGCGGCGGCGTCGGCGCGCTCCGGGCGGCTCGCCCCGATACGGCGGAGGTAGGCATCCATGGGAAGAGTGTGGCCCGAGGGGTGCACGCCCGCCATGCACCGCTGGTCCTAAGCCTGCCGCCCGAGGCGACGGCTCGCACCCCGGCCCGGCGCCGGCGGCCAGGTCGCCCTCCGGCCGGCGGACGGCGGCGAGGTCGTTCTCCGACCCGCGGCCGGCGGCCACGTCTCTCTCCGGCCGGCGGACGGCGGCGAGGTCGCTCTCCTGCTCCGGGCAGCGGAGTTCGCGCAGCCGCGGCATGGGTGACGGCAGCAGCCGCGGGAGGGTCCGAGCCGCTCCGGGGGACCGCCCTCAGATCCTGGCCGCCTCCCGTCACCGCGATCGCCCCGTTCGTGTCCGTACGCAGCACCACCGCCCCCTGGGCGCGGAGCGCGCCGACAGTACGGGGAGAGGGGTGGCCGTACCCGTTGTCGCGACCGACGGAGATCAGCGCCAGCCGCGGGCGCACAGCGTGGAGCAGCCCTGGGTGCTGATGCGCGGAGCCGTGGTGGGCGACCTTGAGGACATCGACGTGGGGGATTGCGGGAAAGGCCCGCAACAGCCCCCGCTGGGACGGTGGTTCGAGGTCGCCGAGGAGCAGCAGGGTGGGGCCGCCCCGGATCCGCGCGAACAGCGTGACGCTCGCGTCGTTGGGCCCCTCGATCGCCGGGGCCGCTGCCGCCCCCGGCCAGAGCACCTCCCAGTCGAGAGGCCCGAAACGGCGCCGCTCCCCCGCTTCGGCCCGTACCACCGGCACCCGCGCAGAGTCGGCCACTCGGCGTACGAACGCAGCCTGGTCCTGCGGCTCGTCGAGCACCGTGGTCTCGATCGCACCGACCGCCCGGCCGCGCAGGACCCCGGGCAGCCCGGCCACGTGGTCGGCGTGGAAGTGGGTGAGGAGCAGCAGCGGGACCCGGGTGACTCCCAGTTCGCGCAGACACCGGTCGGCGAGCTCGGGGGCCGGACCTGCGTCCACGACCACAGCCGCGCCGTCGCCCGCCGCGAGCACCGCTGCGTCGCCCTGCCCCACATCACACATCGCGAACGTCCAGCCCGGCGGCGGCCAGCCGGTGATGACCCTGGTCAACGGGACCGGACGCACGATGGCGAGCACGAGCAGCAACGCGCACACAGCGGCCGCCCAGGGGTGTCGCGGCAGCCGACGGGCCAGGAGTACGACCAGAATGGTCACGGCGGCCAGCAGCAAGCCGCCGCGCCAGCCGTCCGGCCAGCCCGTCGTGGCGCCCGGCAGCGCTGCCCCCGTGCGGGCGACGGAGGCGATCCACCCGGCCGGCCACCCGGCACAGCGGGCCACCAGCTCGGCGACGGGCATCGCCACCGGGGCTGCGGCGAGCGCAGCGAAACCGAGGACCGTGGCCGGGGCGACGGCGAGCTCGACGATCAAGTTGCACGGGATCGCCACCAGGCTGACCCGGGCCGCAAAGACGGCCACCACAGGAGCGCACACGGCCTGTGCTGCGGCGGCTGCGGCCAGGGCCTCGGCGAGCCGGGGCGGCACCCCTCTGCGTTGCAGCGCCGCACTCCAGCTCGGACCGACGGTGAGCAGGGCGCCTGTGGCGAGCACGGAGAGCAGAAAGCCGTAACTGCGCGCGAGCCACGGGTCGTACAGGACGAGCAACAGCACGGCGGCCGCCAGCGCCGGGATGAGCGAGCGGCGGCGCCCGGTGCCGATGGCGAGCAGTGCGACGGTCCCGCAGGCCGCCGCCCGCAGCACGCTCGGATCCGGCCGGCACACCACCACGAAGGCGAGCGTGAGGGCGCCACCGAGGAGCGCCGCTCCGCGCAGCGTGATGCCCAACCGTGGTGCCACGCCCCGCCGTTCGGCCAGCAGGGCGGTGCCCGGTGGCCCGATGAGCAGGACGAGCACGATGGTCAGATTGCTTCCCGATACAGCGAGCAGATGCGTCAGGTCGGTCGCCTCGAAGGCGTCCTGCAGATCGGGCGTGATCCGTGAGGTGTCCCCGACGACCAGCCCGGGCAGCAGCGCACGGGCGTCCGGGGCGAGCCCGTCCGTCGCCTCGCGCAGTCCGGCGCGGAGCCCTCCGGCTGAGCGCTGGACGGCTGTTGGCGGTCCGGTGATCCGCGGCGGACCGTCCCCCTGCGCCTTCAGCACGGCCGCGAACGGGTCGTCGTCGCCCGAGGGCGGCGCGAGCCGCCCGGTCACCCTCAGCCGGGTGGAGGGCAGCAACCGCATCCACTGCTCGCCAGTCCCGTCGGCCTTGCGGAGGGCACCTGACGCCACGATCACAAGGACGGGGGTCCGGATCTCGGTAGCCCCGCCACGAGGAGCCGTCACCCGGGTGGCCTCGGCGTTCAGCACGAGGAATCCACCCGCCGCCTGATTTCCGCGGATGCGGGGACGGATCATCCGGGGATCGGAGGTGACCGTCAACTCTGCGGTGATGTGCGCGGATTGGCGTGCCAGCTCCGGTAGCGGCCCGCGCCGCACATCTGCGCCGTGCAGTCCTGCCGAGGCCCCACCCGCTGCGGCGCACAGCAGCATCGCCGCCAGGGCTGTGGCATTGAGCCGACGCCGACGGGTGTGTGTGCTGACGGGCGTGTCCTCGCCATCCGGCGCGAGGCGGCCCCTGTCCCCGCTCGCGCCGACGACCAGTAACAGCCCCGCCGCGGCGACGCACACCATGACGCCCACCGCCGTCCACCGCCCCCGCGCGCCGACCGCCAGAGCCGCCGCTGCCCAGGCGGCCAGGGCGGGTGGCACCAGCCGCAGATCAAGCGGTCCCTCCTGCCGCGGGTCGGCCGCCCCCAGCCGGTGGCCCGAACTGGCGTGAACCGCCGGGCGCGTCATGGCTGTACCAGGGTCTGGAGGTCCGCGAACCGGCGGTCGCCGATCCCGTCGACGTCGCGGAGCTCGTCGACGGACCGGAAGCCCCCGTGCTGGGTGCGGTAGTCGACGATGTGCTGGGCCAGTACGGGACCGACCCCTGGCAGGGTGTCCAGCTGCTCCACGGTCGCCGAGTTGAGGCTCACAGGACCCGCGGCCTGTGACCCGCCCTGGCCGGACCCCGGCGGACCCGTCGGCCCCGGCGGCCCCGGCGGTGCGGGCCCGCCCACCACCACCTGCTCGCCGTCCATGAGCACCCGTGCCCGGTTGAGCCCGGTCAGATCCGTGCCGGCCTTGACGCCCCCGGCCGCCCGCAGTGCGTCCGCGACCCTCGATCCGGCAGGCAGCCGGAGCACTCCCGGCCTGCGCACCTTCCCGCTCACATCGACGACGATCCGCCCGCCGGGCCCCGCGGCCGTCGGCGGCGGCCCGGGCGAAGGGCTCGGCTCCGGCATGGCCGCGCTCTGGTGGACCAGCTCCGGGGCCCGTACAGGCTGGGGACTCGCCACCCAGAAGTGCTGGACCGCGAAGGCCGCGGCGACCACCAGAACGACGGCCAGGGCTGCCAGCGTCCTGGCTTCGAGCCCGCATCTGAGCTGGACCCACAACGGCAGCCGTTCGCGCGCCGCAAGCCGCACGCGCTGCCAAGCGCCCGTACCGATGTCGACGTCCCCTGGCGGGACGCCGACAGCGGCAGTCCCGCCGCCTCCGCCTGCTCCGGCCCGGGAGCGCCCGCCTCCCCCTTCGGCCCGGGAGCGAACGACAGCCGCGTCGAGCACGACGGCCGCGTCCGGACTCGTGTCCGCACCGCCCCGCGGCCTCTCGAACAGGGCGTCCGCCCGGCGGCGCAGGGTTGTACTGGACACCGCGGCATTCGACATCGCGGCCATGCGTCGTCTACCGCGAGAGCGCGAGCCTGATCCGCGCCCGTCACGGGCGCGGCTGTCCGAGGCGGGGGCGCGGCCCGGCCCACTGGTTGCAGAACGTGATCGGATAGCCATGCCACAGGACGGTAGGCACATCCGTCCGAACCCGCTGAGCGGGCTCAATTTCCGTGGACAACCGCCCTGTTGTGGATATCTCGGTCACCTGCAAGGGCGACTACACGTACCGACACCGGGCACCTACCGTGGTGAGATCACGGCCGCCAGCAGCCCCGGCCCTGTGTGCGCCCCGATCACCGCGCCCACCTCGCTCACATACAGGTCGGCCAGGCCGGGAACCCGCTCGCGCAGCCGCTCCGCCAGCGCCGCGGCCCGCTCCGGCGCGGCCAGATGGTGCACCGCGATGTCCACGCTGCTCGTCCCGGCCCTGTCGACGACGATCTCCTCAAGCCGGGCGATCGCCTTCGACGCCGTACGCACCTTCTCCAGTAGCTCGATCCGGCCGCCGTCCAGCTGCAGCAGCGGCTTCACCGCGAGCGCCGAGCCGAGCAACGCCTGCGCAGCCCCGATCCGTCCGCCACGGCGCAGATAGTCCAGGGTGTCGACATAGAAGTACGCGGACGTGCCCGCGGCCCGCTTCTCCGCAGCGGCCACGGCCTCGTCCATCGTGCCGCCCCCCTCCGCCGTCTCCGCGGCGGCGAGAGCGCAGAAGCCCAGCGCCATGCCGACCATCCCCGTGTCGACCACCCGCACCGGCACCGGTGCGTCTTTGGCGGCCAGCACCGCGGCGTCGTACGTGCCCGAGAACTCGCCCGACAGATGCAGCGAGACGATGCCCGTCGCCCCGGCTTCGGCCCTGGCCCGGTACACCTCGGCGAACATCTCTGGACTCGGCCGGGATGTGGTCACCGAGCGTCGCTTCTGCAACGCCAGTGCCAGCGAGCGGGCCGAGATCTCGGTCCCCTCTTCGAGCGCCTGATCACCGAGCACGACGGTCAGCGGCACCGCGATGATGCCGTGGCGCTCCATCGTCGGCGGCGGCAGGTAGGCCGTTGAATCGGTGACGATAGCGACATGGCGGGACATGAGCGGGAGGTTACCCGCAGGGGCCGCCGGACGGCAGCCCGGCCCCTCGCGAATGATCGCGTCGCCGGCCCGGAGGGTCAGTTCGTGGTCTCCGGTCGGGCGGACTTCTGCCAGGGGTAGGTGGTCTGCTGCCGCGGATCTCGCGCCGTGATCGCCGGCGGCTGCTCGGCCACGGTGTGCCCCGGCCCGGACTGAGTGCCGGTCCCGGCCCCCGACCCGGCGCCCGACCCGGCTCGCGGCTGAGGACCCGACTCGGGCCCCGCCTCGAGATCCGCCCAGGTCTGCTCGGGCACAACCCCGTCGCCGGTCCCCGCATCCGGCCAGGACGCCTGTGACCCGTACGCCGCCTGCGGCGCATCGGCATCCGGCGTCTCCGCCCCCGACCAGTGCCGCAACGCACCCGCCTCCATGTCGATCTGCGTGCTCAGCGCGTCCAGATCGTCGTCCGCGAACTTCTGTGCCCGGTCCCGCGCCGCCCACCGCAGCGACTCCGCCGAGTGCGTGATCCGCTCCGTACGTTCGCGCAGCCCCGGCAGCAGCGAGGCCACCGTCGCCCGGTCCGGCTCGCGCTCCAGCCGCTTCAGTTCGTCGTCGAGCTCATGCCCGTGCGCACTCAGCCGCTTGAACAGGGCGAGCGACTCGGACAGCGAGGCGTCCTCCGCCACGCCCGCGTGCAGCGCGTCCTGGGTCGCCCTCATCGACGTACGCAGGGCCAGCCGCAGCTGCGCCAGCTCGCCGACCACGCCGCCCTGCCCGTAGGACTTCGCCCGCAGGGTGGTCTCCTCGACGGTGCGGCGCGCCTGCGTGACCGTCCGTTCCACACCGCGCTTCGCCGCGCCGACGATCTTCACGGTCACGTACACCCCCAACGCCACGAAGGCGACGAAAAGCAGCGTCAGTATCAGAATCGCGGCTTCCATGAGCGCCCCTCCGGCGTCGGCTGTTGTCCCTCCACCGTAAACGGAACAGGCAGGCCGAGGGTTCCGTCGGAACCCCCAACCTGCCCGTAGGGGAAACCCCTCACCGCGCCCGGTGCACCGCACGGCCGGCTCACCGCGCCGGGGCGCGCGCCCTGCGCAACGACGGTTACCCAGCGGCGCGACGACGCAGGGACGGCAGGGACGCGACTACGCAGGGACGATGTTGACCAGCTTCGGCGCCCGCACGATCACCTTGCGGATGCCCGCGCCACCCAGCGCCGCGACCACCGCCTCGTCTCCCAGCGCCAGCGCCTCCAGCTCCTCGTCCGAGATCGACGGGGAGACCTCCAGCCGCGCCTTGACCTTGCCCTTGATCTGCACGACGCAGGTCACGGACTCGTCCACGACATACGCCGGGTCGGCGACCGGGAAGTCCTGGTGCACGACCGAGTCGGTGTGCCCCAGCCTGTGCCACAGCTCCTCGGCGATGTGCGGGGCCAGAGGCGCGATCAGCAGCACCAGCTGCTCCGCCACGCTCCGTGGCAGCGGTCCGCCCACCTTGGTCAGATAGTTGTTCAGCTCGGTGATCTTGGCGATGGCGGTGTTGAAGCGCAGCGCCTCCAGGTCCTGTCCGGCGCCGTCGATCGCCTTGTGCAGGGCACGCAGCATCGCCTCGTCGGCCTCGCCGTCGACGACGGTCACCTCACCCGTCGCCTCGTCCACCACATTGCGCCACAGGCGCTGCAGCAGCCGGTACTGGCCGACCACCGCGCGCGTGTCCCACGGCCGGGACACATCCAGGGGGCCCATCGCCATCTCGTACAGACGCAGCGTGTCCGCACCGTACTCGGCACAGATCTCGTCCGGAGTAACAGCGTTCTTCAGGGACTTGCCCATCTTGCCCAGCTCGCGCTTGACGGGCTCGCCCTCGAAGTAGAACTTTCCGTCCCGCTCCTCGACCTCGGCGGCGGCCACCGGGAAGCCGCGGCCGTCCCGGTAGACGTACGCCTGGATCATGCCCTGGTTGTACAGCTTGTGGAACGGCTCGACCGAGGAGACGTGCCCCAGGTCGAACAGCACCTTGGACCAGAACCGCGCGTACAGCAGGTGCAGTACGGCGTGCTCGGCGCCGCCGACGTACAGGTCGACGCCGCCGTGCGGCTGGCCTTCACGCGGCCCCATCCAGTACTGCTCGATCGCCGGGTCGACCAGCTTGGAGTCGTTGTGCGGGTCCAGGTAGCGCAGCTCGTACCAGCACGAACCCGCCCAGTTGGGCATGGTGTTGGTCTCCCGGCGGTAACGCTTGACGCCGTCGCCCAGGTCCAGCTCGACGTTGACCCAGTCCTCATCGCGGGACAGGGGCGTCTCGGGCTGGGTGTCCGCGTCGTCCGGGTCGAACGTGCGAGGCGAGTAGTCGTCGACCTCGGGCAGCTCCAGCGGCAGCATCGACTCGGGCAGCGCGTGCGCGACACCGTCCTCGTCGTAGACGATCGGGAACGGCTCGCCCCAGTAGCGCTGTCGGCTGAACAGCCAGTCACGCAGCCGGAAGTTGACCGTCCCCTCACCGATTCCGCGGGCGGTCAGCCACTCGGTGATCTTCGCCTTGGCCTCGGCGACAGCCAGGCCGTTCAGCGAGATCTCGTCGTTGGCGGAGTTGATCGCCGGACCCTGTCCGGTGAACGCCTCGCCCTCCCAGCCCTCCGGCGGCTGGACGGTACGGATGATGGGCAGCCCGAATGCCTCGGCGAACTCCCAGTCACGCTCGTCCTGCCCGGGGACGGCCATGATGGCGCCGGTGCCGTAGCCCATCAGGACGTAGTCGGCCACGAACACGGGGATCTGCGCGCCGGTGACGGGGTTCACGGCGTAGGCGCCGGTGAACACACCCGTCTTGTCCTTGTGTTCGGTCTGCCGCTCGACGTCGCTCTTCGTCTGGGCCTGCTTGCGGTACGCGGCGACAGCCTCGGCCGGAGTCGCGGCGCCGCTCGTCCAGGCTTCCTTGACGCCCTGCGGCCACTCGGCCGGGACGATGGAGTCGATCAGGCCGTGCTCGGGCGCCAGCACCATGTACGTGGCGCCGAACAGGGTGTCGGGACGGGTGGTGAAGACCGTGATCTGCGCGTCGTCATGGCCGTCGACCGAGAAGTTGACGCGCGCGCCCTCGCTGCGGCCGATCCAGTTCCGCTGCTGCAGCTTGATCGCCTCGGGCCAGTCCAGCGCGTCCAGATCGTCCAGCAGCCGGTCGGCGTAGGCGGTGATGCGCATGTTCCACTGGCGCAGCTTGGCCTTGAAGACGGGGAAGT
Organism: Streptomyces sp. NPDC019890; assembly: GCF_044903445.1. Taxonomy (NCBI): domain Bacteria; kingdom Bacillati; phylum Actinomycetota; class Actinomycetes; order Kitasatosporales; family Streptomycetaceae; genus Streptomyces; species Streptomyces sp. NPDC019890. The sequence goes on from NZ_JBJDQK010000002.1 coordinate 395,877, forward strand.
TGCCGCGCTCGGAACGCCCGTCCGCGGTGACCTCCTCGTTCGCCAGCACGGTGCCCAGGCCGGGGCACCAGTTGACGGGCGCGTCGGAGGCGTACGCCAGCCGGTAGCCGCTCAGCACATCGGCGCGCTCCGCGGCACTCAGCTCGCTCCACGCGCGCGTGGAGCCCGGCACGGCACGCTCACCGCTCTCGAACTGGGCCACCAGCTCGTCGATGGGGCGGGCCTTCTTCGCGTCCTCGTCGTACCAGGAGTTGAAGATCTGCAGGAAGATCCACTGGGTCCACTTGTAGTAGTCCGGGTCGATCGTCGCGAAGGACCGGCGCTTGTCGTGGCCCAGGCCCAGCCGGCGCAGCTGGGCCTTCATGTTCTCGATGTTCGCCTCGGTCGACACGCGCGGGTGCGTGCCGGTCTGCACGGCGTACTGCTCGGCGGGCAGGCCGAAGGCGTCGAAGCCCAGGGTGTGCAGGACGTTGTGCCCGGTCATGCGCTGGTGGCGGGCGAAGACGTCGGTGGCGATATAGCCCAGCGGGTGGCCGACGTGCAGACCCGCGCCGGAGGGGTACGGGAACATGTCCATGATGAACTTCTTGGACTTCGCCGCCAGGGCGGCGTCCCCGGCCAGCTCACCGCTCGGGTTCGGCGCCTCGTACGTGCCCTCGGCGTCCCAGACGTCCTGCCAGCGTGCCTCGATGTCGGCCGCCATGGCAGCCGTGTAGCGGTGCGCTGCAGCCACCTCTGCAGCGGCAGCTGAATTCGTCTCGCTCATGATCCTTGAAGCTCCATCGATTCGTCTCTGCCAGCGGAATGCAAAACGAAAAAACCCCTCGCACAGGAGGGGACGCCGCGCCGATTCCGACCGGATTCTTCATCCGTCGGGACTGATCAGCGCGGCTCGCTAAGCAGAAGGCGTACGGCACGCATGGCGTCAGGGTACCGCAGCGAGCGAACCGGGCGCATGAGACCGGTCTCGAGGGCGACTCAACGGCCCTCTGTGATCACCTACAGCCACCGAACACCCTTCGAAGATCCACCGAAGCTCCACCAATGGAATCCGACATTCTGCGTGAAGGTGGCAATTCACCTCTCGTGCCCTCGTCACGCCACCCGGTACCGAGCATTCCGATGCGCCCCTTGCACCTCCGGCGCGCGCCCCGAGTGAGTCGCGGAGCACACCTCGAACCCTATTGACACTGCCTACAGTTACCCCGCGTATCGCCCCTATCCAGGGCAACCCATAAGTGAGTTGTCTGTGGTTCGGCTCTCTAAACGTTGAAACGTCGTACCACCCAGTATGGGTCGACCTAGCATGCGTCAACGGGACCGTATTTCCCGCACCATTCGGAGTCGCCCCATGAACCCTCAACGCAACAGCCGTTCGTCCCCCACACCGAGTACCGGGCTCAGCCGCCCGGTGCAAGGTGGCTTGATCGTCGCGGCGTTCGTGCTCATACCCCTGCTGGCCATCGGCGGGAGTGACAGCTTTCGTGCGTTTCTCGACTTCGGCACCGGAGTTCTGTCCCTGGTGTCCCTGACCGCTTCCGTGGCGTGGGGTCTGCTCGCCACCGACCGAGTGCTGCTGAACACCCGCCACCGCCTCCTCGCGCAGGCAATCCACCGAGCCACCGCAACCGCGTCGCTCGGCTTCCTGCTGCTGCATGTCAGCGTGAAGGTGTCGCTGGGGAAGGTGTCGCTGATCGGCGCCCTGATCCCGTTCGGACTCGGCGTCACCGGTACGTCCGGCCTCATCGGCTTCGGCTCGCTGGCCGGCTTCCTCATGGTGGTCGCCGCCACGACCGGTGTGCTGCGCAGCACCCTGGCGGGCAACATCCGCACGGCGGGCCGCTGGCGGCCACTGCACATGCTGGCTTACCCGGCCTGGTGCTCGGCGCTCGTGCACGGCCTCTACGCGGGTCGCCCCGCCGCGCCGTGGGTCACGACCATGTACTGCCTCGCGCTCGCCGGAGTCGCTGCCGCCGTCGCCGTACGGCTGCTGCCCCGCCCGACGCAGCGGCGCATCGCCAACAAGATCATGTCGCTGACCGGCGGCAGCTCCGACGGCCCGTCGGCCGACGAGGAGCCGCGGCGCGACCCGACCGCCTCCCCGCTCCCCGGCGCGACCGCACCGGCGGGTCTCAACGGCATGGGGGGCATTCCGTCGCAGCGTACGTACGAGGCGGATTTCCAGCGCGCTTCCCCCTTCGACCAGACGCGCGCGCAGCCCAGGCGGCTCGCGGCCCCCTCGCCCCAGCTGTACGAGGTGCCCCCGCCGCCGGAAGCCGAGCCGACCGCCGGCCGCGGCGTGGGCCCCGGCACCGGGATCTCGGCCGCGTACCGCGCGGTCTCCCTCGCCGGCGACCCGGCCGCTCCGCTCGCGGAGCGCATACCGATGACGGAGGAGATCCCCGTCGTGTCGGAGTCCGGGCCCCCGCCCGGTCTGTGGCCCACGCCGTCTCCGCCGCCGCCCGCCCAGGCGTTCCGGCCCGAAGCCCCCGAGCCCCCCGCTCCTTCGGCGTACGAGCCCCCGGCGTACGAGCCCCCTCCTGCCTACGATCCCGCTCCCCCGACCACCGCATACGACCCAGCGACCTCCTTCGAATCCCCGACGTTCGACACCTCGACCTCGTTCGGGACCCCGACCGCCTACGACCCCGCTCCCTCGTTCGACACCCCGACCGCCTACGACCCCGCTCCCTCGTTCGACACCCCGACCGCTTACGACCCCGCTCCCACGTATCCCTCGTACGAAGATGCTCCCTCCCCGTACGCCACCGGCAACCCCGCCGCGTACGACGACACAGCGCCGATGCCCGGGCTCTTCCCGCCCCCGGCCGGAGAACCCTGGCACGCGCCCGCAGGAGACCGACCGTGAACACCCCCCTCCCTGATGTCCCCGAGGTCCGTGTTGTCGGCCTTCCCCAGCTGACACAGGGGTTCGACCTTGTCGAGCGCCTCGACCTCCCCATGCATCTCAAGGTGCACGGCCCTCTTGAACCCATGACCGGCGAGCGGCTCGCGCAGCTCGCCGACGACATATCGCTGCGCGGCCGCGGCGGCGCGGGCTTCCCCTTCGGGCAGAAGCTCCGCGCCGTCGCCAAGTCCGCCATCCGACGCGGGGTGCGGCCCGTCGTCGTGGTCAACGGCAGTGAGGGCGAGCCCGCCTGCCGCAAGGACACCGTGCTGCTCAATCGCGCCCCCCATCTGATCCTGGACGGCGCCCTGCTGGCCGCCGAGGCGCTCGGCGCGCGCACTCTGGTCGTCGCGGTCACCCGCAACTCCACCGAGATCTCCATGCGCGCCGCACTGGCCGAGCGCGGCCTGTCCGACCGGCGCGGGCAGCAGCTGCGCGCGCGGATCGTGCGCACCCCTGAGCGGATGGTCTCCGGCGAGGCCTCCTCCGTCATCCGCGCGGTGAACGGCGGCCCCGCGCTGCCGCCCGGCCGCCGTGAGCGTGCGTCCGACACCGGCGTCGGCGGCGCCCCGACCCTGCTGTCCAACGCCGAGACCTTCGCGCAGCTCGCCGTCGGCGCCCGCATCGGCGCGCGCCGCTACAGCCACACCGGCCTGGACACCGAGCCGGGCACGGTCATGCTGACCATCTCCGGGGCGGTCGCGCGCCCCATGGTCGTCGAGGTCCCGACGGGTGTGCCGCTGCGGTACGTGCTGCAGCTGGCGGGCGCCCCGCCGCTCCCGCAGGGCGTGCTGACCGGCGGCTACCACGGCAACTGGATCGACTCGGTCGCCGTCCACGAGTCCAACGTCTCGCGCGAATCACTGGCCGCCGTGGGCGGCGCCCTGGGTGCGGGCGCGATCCTCCCCATCGGCCCGGAGACCTGCCCGCTCGGCGAGGCACAGCGAGTGGCCAACTGGCTCGCCGCCGAGACCGCGGGCCAGTGCGGCCCCTGCAAGCTGGGCCTGCCCGCGGCGGCGGGCGGCCTGTCCGACGTCATCAACGGCGGCGGCCCTGCCGCACTGGAGGCGCTGCGCGAGGTGACCCAGGCCGTCAAGGGCCGCGGCGCGTGCAAGCACCCCGACGGCTCGGCGCGCTTCTTCGCCTCGACCCTGTCAGCCTTCACGGACGACCTCGCCGCCCATGTGCTGCACGGCGGCTGCGGACGCGAGACGACCGGTGTGCTGCCCCTGCCCCTGCCCGGCTACGAGGAGGCGGAGGAGTCGATTCCGAGCGGCGAGAAGGTCTTCATCGACTGGACGCTCTGCCAGGGCCACGGCATCTGCGCGGAAATCATCCCCGAGCTGATCCGGCTCAACCCCGACGGGTATCCGGCGGTGGCCGACGCGGTCGTTCCCGTGCACCTTCAGGGGCGCACCCAGCGGGCCGTACGGCGGTGTCCCGCGCTGGCGATGCGTATCGAGCAGGCGCCGGCCGAACGGGCTCCCAAGCCCGCCGACCGCCCCGCCCTGCCCGGCGGCAACCGCAAGGCCCTTGGCAGCGGCCGCAGTTGACAGGCACATAGGGAAGCGGGGGCGGCGGACCGCGGGGCCGCGGGCCCCCAAGTGGCATTAGATTGTGAAAAGATCGTTGAAAAAAAGAAAAACAACCAAGAGAAGAAAAGAACACA
>NZ_JBJDQK010000002.1:400463-901819 GCF_044903445.1 Streptomyces sp. NPDC019890
GGGGCGCCCGCCTCTTTCCACCCCCACAGGGGCCCGCCCCACCCCCTCCCCCCCCCCCCGCTTCCCTATGTCTGCTTGAAGTGGAGCTAAGGAGAATTGAACTCCTGACCTCCTGCATGCCATGCAGGCGCTCTACCAACTGAGCTATAGCCCCTTGCGATGTGCCGCCTTGCCGGCCTTCCAGCTGGGGGTTTCCTGTGTGAAGGTTCCCCCCCGCGGCGACGTCAGCAAGAGTACACGCTCCCCCCGGTGCTTCACCAAATCGTTTCCGGCCTGTACGAACTGGTCCGGTAATGTCCCGTTTCGTGACCATGATCGCGCGGCCCGGAGCCCAACGTTCCGCCTTCGCCGCCGCAGCAGTCTGTCTGCTCTCCTTCACGGCCTTCTGGCTGGCGCAGCGGGCCGCCGACGTCTCGATGATCGACCTGATGGTGTACCGGGCGGCGGGCGCGACCGTACGCGCCGGGGCGGACCTCTATGCGATGCGCACCACCGAGGCAAACCTCCCGTCGACCTACCCGCCGTTCGCCGCACTGCTGTTCACGCCGCTCACGCTGCTCGGCGTTCCCGAGATGCGCACCCTGGCGACCGCCGCGAACCTGCTGCTTCTGGTGGCCCTCGTCAACCTCTCTCTGCGGCTGACCCACCCGCGCGCGGACCGGCCCACGGCGACCCTCTGGGTGGCGGCGGCGGCCGTGTGGTGCGAGCCGGTGTGGGCCACGGTGCGGTACGGCCAGATCAATCTGCTGATCGCGGTTGCCGTGCTGTGGGACTTCACCCGCCGCGAAGGGCACCGGTGGGCGGGCGCGGGCATCGGGTTCGCCGCCGCCGTGAAGCTCACTCCCGCGCTCTTCGCGCTGCTCGCGCTGATCGCAGGGCTGGTACTGGTACGCGCCCGGCGCGGGGGCCCGAACCCATGGCTGCGGCGGGCGACGACCGCGACCACGGTCTTTCTCGGCGCGACCCTCGCGTCCGCCGTCGCCCTTCCGTACGACTCCCAGCGCTTCTGGACCGGCATGGTCTTCGCGGCCGACCGCGTCGGCCGCGCCGAGGACACCGCCAACCAGTCGCTGCGCGGTGTGCTCGCCCGGGCGCTGCACACCCCCGATCCGGAGCCGTTGTGGGCCGTGACGGCCGCTCTCGTCGCTTTGGCGGGGCTCGGGGTGGGCGTGGAGTGCGCGCTGCGCGGCGATCGCGCCAGCGCGATCGTGGCCGGTGCGGCGACGGCGCTGCTGATCAGTCCGATCTCCTGGTGTCACCACTGGGTGTGGTGCGTGCCCATGGTGCTCCTGGTGGCGGCACTCGGCAGGACGGGGTGGGCCGCAGCGGCGGGGCTGGTGTTCTTTTCGTACGCCCTGTGGTGGGTGCCCCACGGCCAAGGGCGACTCGAACTCGCCCAGAACGGAAGCCAGATGGTCCTTTCCGCTCTCTATCCGCTCACGGCCGCGACCATTCTGGTCATGCTGTGGCGAACGAATAGAACCGTTTCAGCGTGCAGTGCTCATCCAGCAGCCGCCCGTAGATCGGCTCCCCCTCGAGTTCCCGGTAGGTCTCGATGGGGTCGCCTTTTATGATCAGCGCCCGCGCGCACTCCTCGCACCAGTACTGGTACTCCGGATTGATCGGGTCCATGTCCCGGACGATGGGCGTACCACTGCCGCACCAGTCGCATTTCCGCCTGTGTGCACCCATCATTCAGCTCCAGCTGTGGCCGCAGGCCGTGCACACGTAAGAAACTCCACCATGGTCGCCGAGGACTTGGGCGACATGCCCCGATCCGCAGGACGGGCAGCTGAGACGAGCACGTTCCTCCGCCGTGGCAAGCAGGTCATCGGCCTCCTCGCTGTTCCTGGCGGACATCGTGCTCTCCCTCCCGTACTGGCCGGTGTCCCCTCCGGCCGTCCGATTCTGCCATGACCACGCAAGAGGGTCATTGGCGTTTGCGTACGAGACCGGCCACCGCACCCAAGATCGATGCCGCCGCCAGCGCGAGGGCGCACACCCACAGGGCATCCGCGGACCCTTGCGCCCCGGGTACTGTCTGCCGATTCAGGAAAAGTGTGCCGAATGCGGCGACGCCGATCAGCTGGCCGAGCTGCGTGACCGTCACCAACAGACCACTGGCGTCCGCCGCGTCCTGCTGCCGTACGGTGGCGAGCGCGCCCGTGAGCGTGGGGCTGTAAGCGAGCGCCAGACCGGCGCCGACGCCCATGAAGGCGGCATACAGCCACAGTCCGCCGTCCCCGCCGTCCCGCAGCACCGCGCCGACCGCGACACACGCGAGCGCGGTGAGCACGAAACCGCCCGGGACCAGGGCCTTTTGGAGAACTGCGGGCCAGCGCCGCCAGGTCAGACCCACCGCTCCGAAGATCAGCGCGGTGGGCGCGAACGTCAGCCCCGCGCGGAGCGCACTGTGGCCGAGACCACCCTGGACATGCAGGGTCAGAGTGAAGAGGAAGCCGGCGTTCACCGCCATCACGAGTGTGATTCGCAGCACCGCACGGCCCATGCCCGGGATGCGCAGCACGCGCGGGGTGATCAGCGGTGCGCCGCCACGTCCTGCAAGCCGCGACTCGTACGCCAGGAAGAGACCGAAAAGGACCGCGGAGGCCGCGAGCGAGAGCCAGGACCAGGGCGGCCAGTCCTGCTCCTGCCCGAGCACCACCGGCACCGTGAAGAGCGATACGACCGCGGCGAGCAGCACCAGGCCGGGCAGATCGAGGCCGCGGGCGCGCTCGGGCTCGTCGCGCCGGTCCTTGGGCAGCGCCCGCGCGCCGAGCACCAGCAGTAGGAGGCCGATGGGGACGTTCACCAGGAAGACCGGCCGCCAGCTCGCGCCGAAGAGGTCGGCGCTGACCAGAACACCGCCCACGACCTGCCCGGCGGCGGCTCCGGTGGCCAGGACCGCGGAGTACGCGCCGAGCGCCCGCACCCGTCCCTCGCCGGTGAAGTTCCGCTGGATCAGGCTGAGCACCTGGGGGATCATCAGGGCAGCACCCGCGCCCTGGACAAGCCGGAAGACGATCAACTGGCCGGTGCCCGCGGCGAGTCCGCAGGCGAGCGAGGCGGCGGTGAAGAGCAACAGCCCGCCCAGGTAGGCCCGTCGGTGCCCGAGCAGATCGCCGAGCCTGGCGCCGGTGATCAGCAGGACGGCGTACGAGATGGTGTACCCGGCGATGACCAGCTGCAACCCCGCGCCGGACGCGTCGAGTTCGGTCCGGATGGTGGGGGCCGCGACATTGACGATGAAGGTGTCGAGGAGCGCCATGAACTGCGCGGCAAGCACGATCGCGAGCAGCAGCCGTGGCCGGTTGTCAGTGGCTGGGTGTCTACTGAACCGTGGAGTTTGTACCGGGGTCGTCGTCATGGCAGAGAGCCTGACGGCGTTCCGGTACGGGTAACGAGAGCCCGCTGATGCTGGTACTGACAGCACCTGGCAACGGCCGGCGCCGACCTCGACCATGGGGGATGTGACCACGATGACGGCGACGACGACGAACACCACGGGCGCGGCGCACCATCGCCGCAGACCCGAGCTGGCCGCGTTTCTGCGCAGCCGCCGGGCGCGGGTGACGCCCGCCGACGTGGGCATGCCGCCGGGCCTGAGACGACGTACGCCGGGCCTGCGCCGCGAGGAGGTTGCCCAGCTCTCGGGCGTCGGCGTCACCTGGTACACCTGGCTGGAACAGGGCCGCCCGATCAACGCCTCGGCCCAGGTCCTGGACGCCGTGGCGCGTACACTCCGCCTCGACCAGCCGGAGCGCGAGCATCTCTACCACCTGGCGGAGGTGCCGTACGCCCCGCACCCGCAGAAGGCGGCGGAGAGCGTCAGCCCGGAGATCCAGGGCATCATCGACGCCCTCGACCCGCGTCCCGCCGTGGTCTACAACGCGCGGTACGACGTGCTCGCGACCAACCCCGCCTACCGCGATCTGTTTGCGCTCAACCGCGCAGAGCCGTTCGGCATACGCAACGTGCTGTGGACGCTCTTCACGCTGCCCGAGCCTGCCTGCCCGGTGGTTTTCCGCGACTCGGAGCTGCCGCTGATGGTGGCGCAGCTGCGTGGTGCGTACGGCCGGCATGTGGGCGAGCCCGCCTGGGAGTCGTTCGTCCACCGGCTCTCGGCCGCCAGCGACTGGTTTGCCGAGCTGTGGGAGAGCGGGAACGTCCTGCCGCCGGGTCCGCGCGTGAAGACGTTCCGGCACGAGCAGACAGGCGAGGTGCGGATGACCTCCGTATCGCTGTCGATCAACGGAATGCCGGAGTGCCGGATCGTCGCCTACACACCGAACGACGAGGAGAGCCTGCGACGGATAGAGCTGCTGCGGGAACTGCGCGACTGATGCGGGAACTGCGCGACGGCGCGACTGGGCGACCGGGCGACCGGGAAGCAGAAAATCCCGCCCGGTCGAACGAATCGACCGAGCGGGATCTCGACTGTGGAGCTAAGGAGAATTGAACTCCTGACCTCCTGCATGCCATGCAGGCGCTCTACCAACTGAGCTATAGCCCCGCGTGTTCTTCGCGCTCCGCGCTGCGAACAAGAAGAACTTTAGCCTGCGACCTGCCGGAAAGTGAAATCCGGGGGTGGGGTGCCGACGGCCGGGCCCGGGTGGGGTCAGTCGTCGTCGCCGAGGACCGGTTCCGGGAGGGTGCCGGCGTTGTGCTCGAGCAGTCGCCAGCCGCGCGCGCCCTCGCCGAGCACCGACCAGCAGCAGTTGGAGAGGCCGCCGAGACTCTCCCAGTGATGAGCCTCCAGGCCGAGCAGCCGACCGATGGTGGTCCGGATTGTGCCGCCGTGGCTGACCACGACGAGCGTGCCGTCGTCGGGCAGTTTCTCCGCGTGGTGCAGCACCACGGGAGCGGCCCGGTCGGCAACCTCGGTCTCCAGCTCGCCACCACCGCGGCGCACGGGCTCGCCGCGCTTCCAGGCGGCGTACTGCTCGCCGTACTGCGCGACGATCTCGTCGTGAGTCAGGCCCTGCCAGGCACCCGCGTATGTCTCGCGCAGGGCGGCGTCATAGGAGATGTCGAGTCCGGTGATCCCGGCAAGTTCTCCGGCCGTGGCCGCCGCCCGTTTCAGGTCGGAGGCGACGATCGCGTCGGGCCGCAGGGAGGCGAGCAGCCGGGCCGCCCGGCGCGCCTGGGCGACCCCGCTCTCGGTCAGCGTGATGTCCGTGGACCCCTGGAAGCGGCGCTCCAGGTTCCACGCGGTCTGGCCGTGCCGCCACAGAACGACACGGCGACCCCGCTCTCGCTTGCTGCTCCTGTCGCGGCCGTTCAGCTCAGCTCACCGTCCGGTCCGCCGGCGAGCCGGGCGTGCTCCTCGGCCTTGCCGCGGGTCTTGCGGGCGTCCTCGGGGAGAGGCAGCTCCGGGCAGTCCTTCCACAGCCGCTCCAGGGCGTAGAAGACGCGCTCTTCGCTGTGCTGGACGTGCACGACGATGTCGACGTAGTCGAGCAGGATCCAGCGGGCGTCGCGGTCGCCCTCGCGGCGCACCGGCTTGGCGCCGAGCTCCTTGTTCAGCCGCTCCTCGATCTCGTCGACGATCGACTTGACCTGGCGGTCGTTGGGCGCGGAGGCGAGCAGAAAAGCGTCGGTGATCGACAGCACATCGCTGACGTCGTAGGCGATGATGTCGTGCGCGAGCCGGTCGGCAGCCGCCTGAGCGGCGGTGTTGACGAGCTCGATGGAGCGGTCCGTGGCGGTCACAAGCAGGCTTTCGTCGGCGGTCAGGTACCCCTCAAGGGTCTCACGGACCACCGACAGCCCATGCCGGGATTGTTCGACCTTGACGGCAAGCCTTCATCACGAGCCGGGTCGCCCGCCTTGATCAGTCCTCGACAGCCCCTCGATCGCTCGCCGGTCGATCTCCGATCGCGGTCGCCCGTCGCCGGTCGATCACTCGTCCTGGCCGGTCGGCCTGTAGTCCTTGCCGAGCACCACGGAGACATCCGCGTTGGCGGCCGCGGCGCCCTTCTTGACCGCACTCGCCGGCAGGCCCAGGGTCTTGGCGACCTCCACCGCCTTCGCCTTCTGTGCCTCGTTCCCGTACGTGACCTTCGAGGTCGACTCGGTGTCTGCCTTGCCGCCGTCGAGGACCGCGTAGCCGCCGTTGACCAGGGCGATCCGGGCCTTCTCGGTGAAGCCGGCGTTCCCGGTGGCGTTCTTGATCCCCACGCGCACGGCCGCGCCCTTGTCCGGTGCGGTGACCTCGCCGCCCAGGATGTCCTTGACGACGCTGTCGGCGGCCTGCGCGGTGAGCGTGCCGTCCTGCTGGACGGGCAGCAGCGCCGTCTTGTAGTCGCCGCCCTTGGCGTGCTCGGCGAGCTTGGCGAGCGCGGCGCCCAGGTCGCTCTCGCGCAGCGACGGGTCGAGGATCTGCGCCAGCGTCTCCACCGTGACGGTCGCCGACTTGGGGTCGTCGGGGAACTTCTTCAGGACGGCCTGCATGACCTGGCCGAAGCGCTGCAGCTGCTTTGCCTCGGCCTCGCCGGGCCCGAGGTAGGTGGCGTACGCGACGGCTGCGCGCCCGTTCAGCGTCTGGTTCTCGCCCTTCTTCACCAGCGGCGCCTCGCCTTTCTTCGCGCCGGGCACCTCGGTGTCGGTGGTCAGGTCGATGGTGCCGACCAGCTCGACGAGGTTCTCCAGGTACGGGGTGTCGAGCCGCCAAGTGCCGGTGATCCTGGCGCCCAAGAGGGTGCCGATCGCCTCGCGCGTGCCCGTCGATCCGTCGTCGTCGACCGACTTGCCGAGCGTGGTGGCGGTGCCGTCGTCGTTGGCAACGGAGAGGGAGTTGGGGAGCAGGACGGTGGTGCCCTGCTTGGTGGTGGCGTTGTTGACGAGAAGGGCGGTCGAAGTGCCCTTCTTCTTGGTGTTGTGCAGATGCACCACGATCACGTCCCGCTTCTGCGGTCCCGTCGCGGTGTTGCTCTTCTTCTCCGTGTCAGAGATCACGGGCAGCTTGCCCGCGTACCAGAGGTAGCCGACGCCGCCGACGACGGCGAGCGCCAGCACGACCACGAGCGCGACGAAGCGATTGCGGCCGCGGCGCTTGGCCTCCTCGCGCCGCTCGGAACGGCTCTCGGTGAACTTCAGCCAGTCGATGACATCTTCGGAGTCCTCGTCCGGCTCTTCGATGAAGGAGAACTGCTCGGTGCCGTATTCACGTTCGGCCTCGGGTCGGCGCTGCCCGGGCACGGCGGCCTGCCCCTGGTCGGGCCCGGGTGCCCGCACGGGCGGCTCGGCCGGAGCCTGCTGCTGTGGTTGCCGCAGTTGTTGCTGCTGCGGGATGTTCCACTGCTGGGTGGTGTCGAGGACCGCGGGCTGCTGACCGGTGTCGTAGCCGTATCCGTATCCCTGCTGTCCCTGGCCGTGCTGTCCTTGGCCCTGCTGGGGGTACTGGGCGTACGGGTCGTACTGCTGGGCCTGGTCGGTCCCCGGCGGCTGCTGGGCATACGGGTCGTAGCCGTAGCCCTGGTCTGGTCCCTGCGGTTGCTGAGGGCGCTGTTGCTGAGGGTGCTGCTGTTGCTGCTGCGCGTAGGGGTCGTACTGCTGGGGCTGCTGATAGACCGGCTGCCCGTACTCGTCGTAGCCGATGATCTGCGGCTGCTGGTAGTACGGGTCGTATGGATTCTGCTGGTCGTTCAACGGTGCCCCTCTCCGTGGCTCACTCGCCGCGGTACAACTGGCGCTTGTCGATGTAGCGCACCACACCGTCCGGAACCAGGTACCAGACCGGATCGCCTTCGGCGACCCTCGCCCGGCAGTCGGTCGACGAGATCGCCAGCGCTGGAACCTCCACCAGGGAAACCCCACCCTCGGGCAGCCCATCGTCCGTCAGGTCGTGACCCGGCCGGGTCACACCGATGAAGTGGGCGAGCGAGAACAGCTCTTCGGCGTCGCGCCAGCCCAGGATCTGGGAGAGAGCGTCGGCTCCGGTGATGAAGAAAAGATCCGCGTTCTTGTTGAGCGAGTGCAAGTCCCGCAGCGTGTCTATCGTGTACGTCGGCCCGCCGCGGTCGATGTCGATGCGGCTCACCGAGAACTGCGGGTTGGACGCCGTGGCGATGACCGTCATCAGATAGCGGTCCTCGGCCGGAGAAACCGCCTTGTGGCTCTTCTGCCACGGCTGCCCGGTCGGTACGAACACCACCTCGTCGAGGTGGAACAGGGCGGCCACCTCACTGGCGGCCACCAGGTGTCCATGGTGGATCGGGTCGAACGTCCCGCCCATCACGCCGATTCGGCGCTTGCCGGAACCGGGACCGGTAGGCACTTTCTGCTCTCCCATGCGTGCAGAGCCTACTGGCACGACGGCTCGGCCCGGGCTCAGCGGTCGCGATTGAAGCGGGTGGTGATCCACAGAAGCAGCAGGAGTGTGAAGAGTGCGCCGCCACCGGTGAGGTAGGGGCTGAGGCTTTCGTGGTTGCCACCGTGCTCGCCGCCTTCGGCGAGAGTGACCAGGTTGGCGGCGGTGCTGGCGAGGCTCATCTTCAGCAGTACCTATCGATCGGGAGTCGGAGCTCGGGACGGGTTCAGGCGACTATCCGACGGAGCGGAGAGACTTCGCGCACATCGTATGCGGGCCGCCCGGGCACGCTCACGCCGACTCAGTCGTTGTCACGGTCGTCGGCGCCGTCACCGCGGTAGCCGCGCAGCAGGAACCAGGCGAGCAGGGCGGCTCCGACGATCGACGCGATCAGCAGGATGCGCAGCGTATTGCCCAGTCCCTGCTGCTCGGATGCGGTGGCGAGCAGTGCGGCGGTGTCCGGCATGTCGGGTCTACTCCTCAGTTATCCACAGCCCCCGCCACACCGTAACCCCAGCACCTACGCTGGGGTCCGTCAGGGGGACGAGCCAGTACTCGCACCAAACAGGGGCATCAGGGGGCTTGAATGACAGACAGCAGTAACGAGAACGTGCCCAGCAGGCAGCGCAAGCGCTTCCAGGGCATCTCCTCACGGGCGTACGAACATCCCGCGGACCGCTCGGCGCTGGTCGCCCTGCGCAAGCTCAGCGGCTTCGACACCGTATTCAAGGCGTTGAGCGGGCTGTTGCCGGAGCGCAGCCTGCGACTGCTCTTCCTCTCCGACTCGGTGCGGGTGAGCGATGCGCAGTTCGCGCATCTGAACACCATGCTCCGGGACGCCTGCTACATCCTGGACCTGGAGAAGGTCCCCGCGATGTACGTCACGCAGGACCCGCGACCCAATGCCATGTGTATCGGCCTGGACGAGCCGATCATCGTGGTCACCACCGGTCTGGTGGAGCTGCTCGACGAGGAGGAAATGCGTGCCGTCGTCGGGCACGAGGTGGGCCATGCACTCTCCGGCCACTCCGTCTACCGCACGATACTGCTCTTCCTCACCAGCCTCGCGCTGAAGATCGCATGGATTCCGCTCGGCAGTGTCGCGATCATGGCGATCGTCACGGCGCTGCGTGAGTGGTTCCGCAAGTCGGAGCTTTCGGCGGACCGCGCCGGGCTGTTGGTCGGCCAGGACCTGCAGGCGTCGATGCGCGGCCTGATGAAGATCGCCGGTGGCAACCATCTGCACGAGATGAACGTCGACGCGTTCCTCGAGCAGGCCGAGGAGTACGAGGCGGGCGGCGATCTGCGCGACTCCGTGCTGAAGATCCTCAACGTGCTGCCGCGCTCGCACCCGTTCACCACGGTGCGGGCCGCCGAGCTGAAGAAGTGGGCTGCGAGCCGCGACTACCAGCGGATCATGGACGGCCACTACCCGCGGCGTACAGAGGACAAGGACGCCTCGGTCTCCGACTCGTTCCGCGAGTCCGCGTCGCACTATGCGGAGACGGTGCGCACGAGCAAGGACCCGTTGATGAAGCTGGTCGGCGACATAGCCGGCGGCGCGGGCGACCTGGGCGGGAAGCTGCGGGACAAGTTCACCGGCGCGGGCGCCGGCGGCTCGGGCTCCGGCGGAAGCTCCGGTGAGAGCAAGGCGAACGGCAACGGCAGCGGCCCTGCGAGCGAGAGCGGCGGGGGTCCGGGCGAGGGCTGAGGCGACGCGGGCCGGGCCAGGGACGGAGCGCGACGGCACGGCGAGCGCTCAGCCCGGGCACGACGGGCGCGGATCACCGGGTTGCGGCGAGCACACGGCGCCGGTCACGGCGACGGCTGCGCGCCCGGTGCCAGCGTGCCGCAGAGCGCCGCGGTGGGTCGGCCCGTCGCGTACGGGTCGGTTCCGGCCGGCCCGGACGCCGTCGCCCGCTCGCCGGCGAGCAGTGGGCGCAGGACGCCGGTCATGTCCGCCGAGCAGGCCTGGGGCCCGGCCTGGACGTAGCTGACCAGCACCTCCGCCCGGTGCTGGCGCAGATCGTCCCGGTCGAAGCGGAAGTGCAGCTCGCGCCGGACGGTGAACAGCGAGGCATCGCCCGCCCGCGTGCTGTTCACCCCGGTCGGCCGCAGTGCGTAGGCGAAGGTGTGGTCCGACGTCACCTCGAGGGCGTCGGGCCCCACCTCGGCGACGCGCAGCGTGCCCTGCACCCTCACCTGGGGATCGGCCAGCGCCACCTTCGCCGGGTCGTAGCGCACCAGCCATCCACTGGCGGCGTGGCGGCCGTCGGCGGCAGAGGAGGTCATGCTCCGGTCGAACTGGCCGTACTGGTCCGGGTCGAGCAGCAACCGGACCGGCCGCACCGAGGCGCCGGTGAGGACATCGGGGTCGAGTGAGGACTCCACCAGGTAGTCCTTCGCAGTGGTCAGAGCCGTCATCACCTGGCCCTCGGAGAAGCTCTTGGTGTGCCGGGCGCCGGGCAGATTGATGCCCGCGGCACCGATGCGGAAGTTCGCGGCGGGGCTGTGTGCATAGAGGTCGGCGGGAGTGCCGCCAGGGACCGGGCCCTGAGGGGCGAGCGGAATGAAGGTGATACGCAACGGTTCCGCCGGCTTGTAGGCCGGGGTCTGGTACGGATGCCGGATGCCCAGGTAGATCGCGGTGCCGAAGGCCATCGCGATCAGCAGGACTAGCACCAGGATCTGCTTGGCCCCGGTCCTGCGGCCCCAGGCGGGGAGGCTGCGCACGGCGCGGGAGTGCTCGGCCATCCGCTCCTGTGCGGAGAATTCCTGCAGCCGCGCAGCCCGTACGAACGATTCGTCGAAGACGACGGATCGGTACTCGTCCTCACCACCGCCGGGGAGCCCCTCGGGTGTCCCCTCAGGCGGGTCTCTGCGCCCAGCCATACTTTCAGGGTAGGTCCGGCGGGGCCACGGTAAACGCCGTGGTGCACGACAAACTCTGACGAGTTCTCACGCGGTCGTTCAAGAGCTCGTACAGCGGCTGGGGAGGAGCTGCTCAAGGGCTGATCAGAGGCCGTTCCAAGGAGGTCGAGAAGATCAAGAAAGGTCAGGATGTGCGCATCCAGGGGGTCAGGGGTTCACGGGCAGGGGGTCAGGGGGTGCGAGGATCGGCTGAGACCGGCGGCGCGGAGTACTCAGCGGAGGCGGAGGGCCCGCTCACCCGGTCCGTGGCCGAGCCGTTCGAGGGTGTGGCGTCGACGCCGGTCGTGGCGGGCGGCGGCACCCGGTCCTGGCGGTTGCCCGCGGCCCCTCGGTAGACGGCCGTGAAGGCGAGGGCGACCATTCCGATGCCCATCACCAGGGCGAGTATCCAGGCCACGGGCCGGTGCCAGCGGGCGCTGCCGCGGTAGGGGCGCAACGCACCGCCGTGCCTGCCGTACGGCCCGACGTACTCGTCGTCGTCAAAGTCCGTGCCGTCGTCGTACGCCCGCTCCCGGCCGTACTCACCGAGGCCGTACCCGTCGTCGTAGAGCTCTTCGTCGGGCACTCCGCCGCGGGATCTGCCCCGTGCGGCCTCGGCCTCGGCGCGGGCCTGGGCGGCAGCCAGAAGCCGCTCGACGGCGGTCGGCTCATGGAACTCGGCGGCCCGTACGAAGTCCTCGTCGAACACCACGGTGGCGAAGTCCTCGTCCGCGCCCCCGCGGTCGTCGTCGGGCTCCCAGCCGTCCGGGAACGGCCTGCCCCCCACGTCGTCCGGCACGCATTCAGAGTAGACCTGGCCGGTCGGTTTGGGCAGACAGAGTCCGAACTCCGGCTGCCCGAGTAACCCTGCCGCCAGCTACCGAGTGTGACCGTCTCCTGTCACGATGTACTTCGTCGAGGTCAGTTCCGGCAGTCCCATCGGGCCGCGTGCGTGCAGCTTCTGCGTGGAAATTCCGATCTCGGCACCGAAACCGAACTGGCCACCGTCCGTGAACCGCGTGGACGCGTTCACGGCGACCGTGGTCGAGTCCACCAACTGGGTGAACCGGCGGGCCGCCGCCTGCGAGGTGGTGACGATCGCCTCCGTGTGCCCGGAGGACCAGAGCCGGATGTGGGCGACGGCCGCGTCCAGGGACTCGACGACGGCGGCGGCGATGTCGTACGACAGGTACTCGGTCTCCCAGTCCTCCGCCGTGGCCGCCACGAGGGTGGCCTTGGTGGCGTCGGAGTACTCCAGCACCCGCTCGTCGCCGTGCACGGTGACCCCGGCGTCGGCCAGCGCGTCCAGGGCGCGCGGCAGGAATGCGGCCGCGACGTCCCGGTGGACCAGGAGCGTCTCGGCGGCGTTGCAGACGCTCGGGCGCTGCGCCTTTGAGTTGATCAGGATGTCGACGGCCATGTCGATGTCGGTCTCGGCGTCGACATACACATGGCAGTTACCGGTGCCGGTCTCGATGACCGGGACGGTGGACTCCTCGACGACCGTACGGATGAGGGAGGCGCCGCCGCGCGGGATGAGCACGTCGACCAGGCCGCGGGCGCGCATCAACTCCCGTACGGAATCGCGGCTTTCACCGGGCACGAGCTGCACCGCGTCGGCCGGCAGGCCCGAGCCGCCGACGGCATCCCGCAGGACCTTCACCAGCGCGCTGTTGGAGGAGTAGGCGGACGAGGAGCCGCGCAGCAGCACCGCGTTGCCGGACTTCAGGCAGAGGGCCGCGGCGTCCACGGTGACGTTCGGCCGGGCCTCGTAGATGATCCCGACGACGCCGAGAGGGACGCGCACCTGGCGCAGGTCGATGCCGTTGGGCAGGGTCGAGCCGCGCACCACCTCGCCGACCGGGTCGGGCAGCGCGGCCACGTGCCGCACGTCGGCGGCGATGGCCCGCACCCGCTCCGGGGTCAGGGTGAGCCGGTCGATGATCGACTCGCTGGTGCCCGCCTCCCGGGCGCGGGCGATGTCCTCGGCGTTGGCCTCGACGATCTCGCTCGTACGGACCTCGAGCGCGTCCGCGATCGCCAGCAGCGCGTCGTCCTTCGCCGACCGCGGCAGTGGCGCGAGGTCCGCGGCCGCGCCACGGGCCCGGTAGGCGGCCTGGGCGACCGGGGAGAGGTTGTCGTACGGCGAAAGCGGCGACGTCGTCATACCCGCAGGGTAGTGCCACTCCAGCGGGCGCCCCTCACGTATTCCGCACTGCGAGACAGAAGCCTCAGAAGGGATGGACGCCCACGGGGGCGGCCGGTGGCGGGCCGTACCCCTCCGCGATGCGCTGGTGGTAGGTCTGGCGGTCGATGACCTCGAGGCCGACGATCTCCCACGGCGGAAGCCTGGCGCTGGAGCGGTGCTCGCCCCACAGCCGCAGCGCGACCGCCGCGGCGTCGTGCAGGTCCCGCGCCTCCTCCCAGTAGCGGATCTCCGCGTGGTCGTTGGCATACCGGCTGGTCAGCAGGAAGGGGTGGTCGTGCGCGAGCTGTTCCAGACCACGCCGGACCTCCTTCAGCGGCGCTTCGGCTCCGGAGACGCTGAGCGTGATGTGCCACAGCTTCGACTGCACACGTTCCCTGCTGTGTGCGCCCGTCTCGGATCCGGTCTCCCGGCCCGCTTCGGCGTCGTTGACGTCGTCGAAGTCCGCGCCCGCACCGACGCTGGTCAGGGCGCGTTCCTCGCCCACGGCCCTACGGGCGTGAGGGATGCCCCCCGACCCGCGGGGCACATCCCCTGGGCGCGCTCGTCTCACCGGCGGCCTCCTGTTGCATGTGTCGTCCTGCTGTACCCCGCCATTCCTCCGCAACAAAGTTGACCAGTCCGGGACGGAGCATGGGGCGCTTTTGCTGAAGGTGCCTGTCGGAAGACCGGTCTTTCAGCCGATTCAGGGCTGTAGGACGACCAGATCGTCCCTGTGTACGACTTCACGCTCGTACTCCGGGCCCAGCTCCTGGGCGAGCTCGCGGGTGGAGCGGCCGAGCAGCTGCGGGATCTCCTTGGCGTCGAAGTTGACGAGCCCGCGGGCCACCGCCCGGCCCTCGGTGTCGCGCAGCTCGACCGGGTCCCCGGCGCTGAACTCGCCCTCGACCGCGGCGATTCCGGCCGGCAGGAGCGACTTCCGGCCCTGCACCACGGCCCGTACCGCACCGTCGTCCAGAGTCAGCGAGCCCTGCGGGGTCGAGGCGTGGGCGAGCCACAGCAGCCGGTCGGCGGAGCGGCGTCCGGTGCTGTGGAAGTAGGTGCCGGTGGCGCGGCCGGTGAGGGCGTCGGCGGCCCGTACGGCGGAGGTGAGGACGACGGGGACGCCTGCGGCCGCCGCGATCCTGGCCGCCTCGACCTTGGTGACCATGCCGCCGGTGCCGACTCCGGCCTTGCCCGCGCTGCCGATCTGCACATGGGCGATGTCGTCCGGGCCACGCACCTCGTCGATCCGCCGGCTGCCGGACTTGGCCGGGTCTCCGTCGTAGAGGCCGTCGACGTCCGAGAGCAGGACCAGCAGATCGGCCCGTACGAGATGGGCGACGAGGGCCGCGAGACGATCGTTGTCGCCGAAGCGGATCTCGTCGGTGGCCACCGTGTCGTTCTCGTTGACGACGGGGACGGCGCCCATGTCGAGCAGCTGGTCCAGGGTCCGGTAGGCGTTGCGGTAGTGGGCGCGGCGGCTGGTGTCGTCGCTGGTGAGGAGGACCTGGCCGACGCGTACACCGTAGCGCGCGAACGAGGCCGTGTAGCGGGCGACGAGCAGTCCCTGACCGACGCTTGCGGCGGCCTGCTGGCGGGCCAGGTCCTTGGGGCGGCGGGCCAGGCCCAGCGGTGCGAGACCCGCGGCGATGGCGCCGGAGGAGACCAGCACTATCTCCTTCTCGCCGCCGCTGCGGACCTTGGCGAGCACGTCGACGAGGGCGTCGACGCGATCGGCGTCGAGTCCGCCGGACGCGGTGGTCAGCGAGGACGAGCCGACCTTGACGACGATCCTGCGCGCTTGCGTTACCTGCTGTCTTGCCACTGTCACAGAGCCGAATCTATGCCAGCGCGCGCGGCGGGTGCGCGCGTATTCCACTCGCTGGACAGGCGGTGGCCGCCCGGGCGCGCAGCGGTCCCTGTCACCGCTCATCTC
The DNA here is from genome assembly GCF_044903445.1 of Streptomyces sp. NPDC019890. Lineage (NCBI taxonomy): Bacteria > Bacillati > Actinomycetota > Actinomycetes > Kitasatosporales > Streptomycetaceae > Streptomyces > Streptomyces sp. NPDC019890. The sequence goes on from NZ_JBJDQK010000002.1 coordinate 415,809, forward strand.
GACAGGCGGTGCACCAGGCGCCGTACGAAGGAGGCTCCTCGCGGGCCCGGCGCCGAATCCGCCCGGAGCGGCGTGACACGCTCCCCACCGACCTGCTCGGCGACCCGCACCTTGTAGACCGCGTCGGGGAATCCCTCAACTCCCGCCCCGAAGTGCGGATACGCGAGATACCGGTGCCCGTCCCGCTGCACCACCCCGGGTACGCTCCCGGCACGCTCGAAGGCGAGCACGTCCTTGAGGACGTCGAAGCGGCCCGTGGGGGCACAGGTGAGCCGCAGCCGTTCGCCGACCTTGAGGCGGCGCGCCACGCCGTCGGTCCAGTACGCATCCATCAGCGGTGCCACGAGGCCGAGCTTGTCCCGCCCCCGCTCGTCCGGCTGCTTCAGCACGATCGGCCCCAGCTGGGGCAGCAGCGAGGTCACAAAGGGCCTGACCATCAGCAGGTCACGTCGGTCACCGGGCGGCACATGCGCCGCGATCAGCTTCATCAGGGCGTGCGCCGCCTCGATGATGGCCGCGTGGTCGACGCCCTTGGTGACGTGCTTGCCGTCGTCCCGGCCGACCAGGTAGTAGCAGGTGTAGTCGGCGACGACGGAGACGCCGTCGGCCCGCAGATACGCCTCCATGGTGAACAGCGCGTCCTCGCCGAGCCGCATGCCCTCGTCGAAGCGCAGATCGTGGCGCAGGAGCAGCTCGCGGCGGAACAGCTTCTGCGCGCTCAGCGTGAACTTGATGTGGGAGGAGAAGACGTCCGTCCGCTCGGCGCTCTTGCGGTACATCGACCGGGGGGCGCCCCTGTTGACGCCCTCCATGCGCCCGAGCACCACGTCGGTGCCGGCCCGGTCGGCCACCGCGACCATCCGCTCCAGCGCCTCGTCACCGAGGTGGTCGTCGGCGTCGAGGAAGAAGACATAGCGGCCGCGGGCGAGCGAGAGCCCGAGGTTGCGCGGGCCGCCGGGGCCACCGGAGTTGGCCTGCCGCACCACTCGCATCTCGGCCTTGCTGCGGGCCGCGAACTCCTCCAGGCACTCCCCCGTGCCGTCCGTCGAACCGTCGTCGACGGCGACGATCTCGATCCGGTCGGCGCCGATGGTCTGTGCCTCGACCGACTCCAGGCAGCGCACCAGGTAGGGCATGGCGTCATAGGCCCCGATGATCACACTGACATCGGGTTCGTTGCCGTTCATGGCCCCATCCTGCCGCTGCCACTGCGCCGTCCTGTTACAGGACGCGAAACGGCCCGCGACTCCTTGTCCGTACGAGCTCTGTATGAGCTCCGTACGAGAGGAGTGCGGGCCGTCGTCCGTTGCAAGTGCCCCGGTACGTCAGCGGGCGACCGACGGGTCCAAGCCTGCTGCGGTGGACTCGGTCTCGGTCCCGGTAGCGCTCTCGCCCTCACCGGCCGCGGCGTCCTCCGCGGCAACCTCCGCCGCGTCGTCCATCGACAGCTCGACCAGCTGCTGTCCGGAGCCCGCGTTGCGCGCCTCGGACCGGGCGGCCAGCGCCGCCACCGCGGCGTTGAACTGCTCGATGGAGGTCGGCTCGTCGGGCCCGAGCAGATACCGCTTCAGCTCACGCCGCGCCTCCGCGAGGGCGTCCGCCGCCGGATCGGCGACGGCGTCCAGGAACTCGCCCAGTTCCTCTGCGCTGTTGGAGAGGATGACGGCGGCCCGTACGGCGGTGTTCTGCCGCTTGAACTCATCGGCACCCACCTCGGCCGAGTCGGTCACGGCATACGGCTTGCCGCTCGCGATGAAGTCCGAGACCACGCTGGAGATGTCGGACACCATGCCGTCCGCCTCGTTGAAGCAGTCGTACAGATGCGGCTGCGAGCCGGTCACCGTCTTGTGCTCCCACCAGCCGAACGAGCGCCAGTACGCGTCGTTCCACTCGGCCCGCAGGCTCTTGATCTCCGCGAGCCGCTGCGGGTCGGCGAGCGAGACCCGCGAGACCTCCGACTCGTCGCCGCCCGGCCGGCCGGGCTTGGACAGCTCGGCCAGCCGCGCCTCGACACGGGCCAGCGTCGCCTGCGCAGCGGCCTGGTCGGCCTGTGCGGCGGCGGCTTCCTTGGCCCAGCGGGGTTCGGCGGCGCGGGCGGCGGCGGCCTTGTCGACCATCGCCATGATGCGCGTGTGGACCGCCTTGGCCTTGGCGCTGCGCGTGCCGGTGAAGGGGTGCGGCTTGTAGATCAGGCGGACCGGACGCTCGGCGTCGAGCAGGCCCTTGACGATGTTCTCGCCGGCCAGCAGCAGCGAGGTGTTGCCCGGGTTGTCGTCCCAGCCCTCCCAGGTGGGGGCGTACAGGACCGTCGGGATCGGGTTCTTCGGGGTGCCGGTCCCGGTCTTGATGGAGGCCAGCTGGGGGCGGCCCACCTCGACGATGTCCTCGTCGCGTACGCCGATGTCCGCGAGGGCGTAGCGGTCGCGGCCCGCGCGGCCGGCCGTCCACACCTCGTCGTACACCTTGCTGAACGGGTTGACGCTGGCCACCTTGTCGCTGTCGCCGTGCCCGATGAAGACGTGCTTCATGGTCGGTACGCGCAGGATGTGGATGTTCTTGCCGACGTTGGCCGGGTACAGCGCGACGCGGACAGTGGACAGGTCCATGTTCATCAGATGGATGCCGCCCGGCACACAGATGACCGGCACCGAGGTCTCACCGAGCTGCGGCACGATGTAGCGCTCGCGCAGAATGATCAGCGGCCGGGCCTCCAGCTGCTCCATCGTCTCGACCCACATCTTGACCTGGTACGCCGACTCCTTGGAGCCGGAGAAGTACAGGACCACGGTCGGCCGGTACTCGTTCAGCCACGCGTCGATCCCCTTGAGCACCTTGGCAGCGGTGGGCACGCGCCGGCTCGCCCGGATGTACCGGAAGAGGGCCGCGGTGTAGAGGACGGCCAGGCCGACGCTGACGCCGAGGCCGACGTACGCGACGACGGCGGTGTCCATCCGGGTGGCGGCCAGCACGCCCGCCACGGCGGGGATGTCCAGGTGGAGCATCTTCTCCGAGGAACGGTGCAGCAGCAGCTTCGGCGGAGCGTCCGGGATCTTCAGGCCGTACAGGTCGACATTGCGCGTCACCACCGGCATCGTGCGGCGCAGCCGGATCAGGGTGGCCAGGGCGCCGTGCGGGGCCTGGAGGCCGAAGATGAGCAGGAAGCCGCCGACCGCGACGTAGAAGAGCGTCTGCTCGGCGAGGTTCAGCCGGGACAGCAGCAGCACCAGCAGCAGCTGACGCACCAGGAAGTGCATCGGCAGACCAAACTTGATCTTGTTCAGTCTGTTGACGAGATAACTGCCCCGCTGATGCAGGTACCAGTCCGCGACATACGTCACGACAGCGGCCGCGACGAAGCCCCAGAAACTGGGAATCAGCGCGGCGATGAGCGCGCACGGAAAGCCCAGTCCCAGAAGGACTGCGGCGACCAATTCAGATCCGCTGCCCACGCGGGCCAGACGAATGGCGGTCGAAATCAAGAACCTGCTCCAGGGGGTGCCGGTTTTACCACATTAAATAAGCAATCGCGAAGACCAGGCTTCACGAATTCGGGCCTCTGCGATCGCAATTTCGGCGACCACAGAGGCCCTAAATTCAATTATTCGTAATTATTACACATCTTCCTGACGATCCAGGACGGATGCCAATGCCTGCTCGAACCCGGACGCCTCGCTGGCCTCGCGGGTCGGGTCCTGCTGCCGTACGTCGATGACGTGGCCGGTCAGCTCGGAGAGCAGGACGTCGAGAGAACTCCTGGCCACCGCCTCGGAGGAGAGCAGCGAACCGCTCGGCTCCTGGCCGAAGGCCTTGGTGCGCATCGGGGTCGCCGTGCGCTCCGGATTCACGCAGTTCACGCGAATTCCTTCGCCGGCCCATTCGTCGGAGAGGGCCTGGGTCAGGTTGACCATGGCCGCCTTGGTCGACGAATAGAGACTGTACTCGGCGCGCCCGCGGGTGTAACTGGAGGAGGTGTACAGGAGCAGCTGCCCCTTGGTCTCCGCCAGATACTTGTACGAGGCACGGGCAATCTGGACCGGCGCCAGGTAATTGACGTTCAACGCCTCCTGAATGGTGGTGTTGTCCGTCTCCGCGAGCTTGCCGATGCGCAGCACACCCGCGGTGTTGATGACGTAGTCGATCCGGCCCGTCTCGGAGTACGCCTTGGAGAGGGCGTCGTCGACATGCTCCGGGTTCTCGACATGCGTGCCGGTGGTGGAGCGGCCGAGCGCGTACACATGGGCGCCGTACCGCTTGGCCAGTTCGGCGATGTCCGCGCCGATGCCGTACGAGCCGCCGAAGACGACCAGGGTGCGGCCCGCGAGCAGTTCGCGGTACGCCGCCTCGTCCGCCTGCCGGGGCGAGGTGGTCGTGGCCAGCTGGAACAGCTTGTCGGCGATGAACACGTCGACCGGCTGGGTCACCTTCATGTTGTACTCGTCGCCCGCGACGACATAGATCGGCACGTCCGGCAGATACTTCAGGACCACCGAACAGTCGTCGGTGGCCTGGAAGTTGGGGTCGCCCGCCGCTACCTCGTACGCCCTGCGGATGGTGGAGAGCTTGAATGCCTGCGGCGTCTGACCGCGGCGCAGCCGCGAGCGGTCGGGGACGTCGGTGATGAATTCGCCATCCTCGCCGTGGGTGCGGGTCACGATGATCGTGTCCGCCGACGGGATTGCGACATCGACGGCCTGGTAGCGGTCGAGGGCGTCGACACAGTCCTGGATCACACGCTGTGACAAAAGCGGACGGACAGCGTCATGGAACAGGACGTTGCGGTCCTCGCCGTCGGCAAGTCCCTCGCTCAGCGCGGCGATCGCGCGCTCGGTGGTCTCGTTGCGGGTCGAGCCGCCTTCGATGACCCGGGTGACCTTGGTCAGTCCGGCCTTTGCGATGATCTTCTCCACGTCAGGCACAAAACCCGGCGCCATCAGCACGATCACGTCATCGATGGACTCGGCCTGCTCGAAGATCGTCAGCGTGTGCTCGATGACAGCCTTGCCGGCGATCTTCAGCAGCTGCTTGGGGATCGACAGGCCCACGCGCTGGCCGGTACCACCGGCGAGCACGACTGCTGTGGTGCGGGGCTTGGCTATGGGCTGCACTGACACAGACGACGACCTACCTTGCGGGGGCTGGGGAACATTCCGATAGTTGCACTCTGCGTCACCGTCTCGCAAGGCGGTCGCCTTTCACTCCACACCGCTACGCAACCTGTTGTTTGCCTTGTGAACAGGGCGGATTAGGCCATGCTCGGCGATTGGCCGGGTGACGGACACCACACGGGAACGGGTTGCGCATCACTCCTGCACCCAAAAAGCCTTAACAAGTCCGACTCTCGGAATCCATGTACGGGAAATCTCTACAGATCAACCACGTTGAGAGCCAGATCATTGGATGCCGTGTAGAGGAAGCGGACCCGCACCCGCTGCTTCGGTCTCCTGAGGACATTCTTCGCGAGCGCGCGCACAAGACTCCCCTTCCTCTTCTTCGGGAGGATGGTCAGCGGATAGTTGTAGATGTCCTTCTTCATCACCACGTCGTCAAGCACCCTGCCCACCTTGACCGGTTGGGCATTCGGTGCATAGCAGACAAATACCTCCCAGATATCGTGCGCGGTGACTTGTTGAGCGGCAGGCGCCGCGCAGGGAACGGTGAAGTGGAAGCCCTTTTCCCCGTCCCACTGCCCGGTGAAGGTCAGTTCGTGCGCTTTGCCGCGACGACGCAGTACGAGCACCGGGTCGCCGACCACCGTCGCCGGGCCGAGCAGGCTGCCGGACAGGGCGATCTTCTTGCCGACGAGCCGGACGTGAGAGACCTCGGCATGCATGGGACGGACCCACGACCGCAGCACGAGCGTGCCCCTGGCCTTGTCGACATACGGCACAAGGTTGCGGACGGGGCCGCCGGGCACCAGCCGCTCGGCGGCGTGCATGGCGCCACGCTGGTCGACATTGCGGCTGCCGAGGCGGGCGCGCGCACCGGTCGCCGCCGACTCGGCGAAGAGCTCCCAGACACCTTCACCGAGCTGCTCGTCGGCCGGTATCGTCGCGACCCCGTCCGGGCCGAAGGGGAAGGTGCGGACCTCGGTGCTGCCCGCGGTCCGTACGCACAGCAGCTGCAGCCCGGCGTCATCGGCCGCCGAACGCGGGCCGACCAGGGTGATGGCCAGCTCGCCGTCGCGGCGCACGACGCAGTCCGCCACGGGCGCGAAGTCCGGTACCGGGCCGCGCTGCGATGTGGCGGCGGCCAGCTCCTCGAAGAGGTTCTCGTACTCCTTGACGACCTGCGCGGGGTCGAAGCGGCGGGCGCTCTCCCGCGCGGCCGTGCCCAGCCGGCGTCGCAGATCCTCGTCGTCGATCAGCTTGAGCAGCGCGTCGACGATGGCCAACACATCGCCGACCGGCACGAGAAGGCCGTCCACGCCGTCCTTGATGATCTCGCGCGGTCCGTAGTCGCAGTCGGTGGAGATCATCGGCAGACCGCAGCGCATGGCCTCCACGAGCGTCATGCCGAACGACTCGTGGCGCGAGGTGGAGACGGCGATGGCGCCCTTCGCCCACTCGGGTTCGATGGGTGAATGGGGCCCCATCAGGTGGACCTTGTTGTAGAGGCCCATCTTCAGGATCTGGTCGCGGAGTCTGGGGCGCTGGTCGCCGCCGCCGTAGATGCGCAGCACCCAGTCCGGCCGCACCTCGGCGACCTTGGCGAAGGCGTTGATGAGGACGTTGTACTGCTTCTCGGACGCGAGGCGGCCCGCCGCGACGACGACCTTGCCCGTCCCGTCGGAGGGAGCGATCTGCGGCTCGGGGACGCTGTTGGGGATGGACAGCACGCGGGTACTGGGCAGCGGCATCTTCTCCCGCCAGACCACGGCGTCACCCTCGGAGACCGTCACAAAGGCGTCCATCGAGGCGAGATGCTCGTACATCTCGGCCCGCAGCGCCGCCTTGTGGTGGTTGTGCGTCATGTGTTCCTGGCCGATGCGGACCGCCCCGTCGGGGGCGAACTGCGCGATGTACGCGACGAGTCCGGGCCGGGTGCCGACGACGATGTCCGCGTCGGAGGCGGCGTAGTGCGCGCGCACGCGGTCGTCGGTGAGGCGGCTGTACTCCTTGTAACGCGCCTCGCTCTGCGGGAAGAACGCGGCGGGCTGGAGCTGGAAGGGGTGCTCCTTCTCGTTCGTCGGAGAGTTCGGACGGGTGTCGACGAGCGGGACGACGGAGATCCGGGGGTCGATGTTGAAGAGCGGGACGTCACGGTGCCGGAAGACCGAAACGATCTCCACCTCGTGCCGGTTCACCAGCTCTTCGGCGAGGTTGAGGGTGGTGCGGATCGTCCCGCCAATACCGTAAACGGTATGGATCAGGAAGGAGATCTTCATCGGCCCTTGGTGCTCCGTTCAGCTGAGACTCGGGTGACGTACAAATGAGGCCCCGTCACGCCAGCTAGACGGGCCTGGTGGCCGGGAGGTTGCCCTGATCCGACGATTTAGCAGGATGCGGTGGAGCAGAACGGGACGAACTCGCCGTACACACCTACTGTGCCCTGTCCCGCGGGCCGCGCGGGACAGGGCACAAGCTGACAAACCGGCGCGGCGGGCGTCGGCCGACCGCGCTCGGCCCTAGAAGGGGTCGAACTCGTCGAACTCGCGCTGCGCGTCGTCCCGCTCCGCCTCGCGGTCCCGGCGCCGCTGCGCCGCCGGACGCGGGGCCTCAAGGCGGTGGTCCTCGCCGCGTCGGCCCAGCATTTCCGCACCCGCCATCATGGTGGGCTCCCAGTCGAAGACGACCGCGTTGTCCTCGGGGCCGATGGCCACGCCGTCGCCCGCACGGGCACCGGCCTTCATCAGCTCCTCCTCGACACCGAGGCGGTTGAGGCGGTCGGCCAGATAACCGACGGCCTCGTCGTTGTTGAAGTCGGTCTGGCGCACCCAGCGCTCCGGCTTCTCACCGCGCACCCGGAAGAGGCCGTCCTCCTCCTTGACGACCGTGAAGCCCGCGTCGTCGACCGCCTTCGGGCGGATGACGATACGGGTCGCCTCCTCCACCGGCTTGGCCGCGCGCGCCTTGGCGACGATGTCGGCAAGGGCGAAGGAGAGCTCCTTCAGGCCCGTACGAGCCACCGCCGAGGCCTCGAAGACCTGGTAGCCGCGCTCCTCCAGGTCCGGGCGGATCATGTCCGCGAGGTCCTGGCCGTCCGGGATGTCGATCTTGTTGAGGACGACGATCCGCGGGCGGTCGTCGAGCCCGCCGTACTGCTTGAGCTCCTCCTCGATGATGTCGAGGTCGGAGACCGGGTCGCGGTCGGACTCCAGCGTCGCGGTGTCCAGCACATGCACCAGCACCGAGCAGCGCTCGACATGGCGCAGGAACTCCAGGCCCAGGCCCTTGCCCTGGCTGGCGCCCGGGATCAGGCCGGGGACGTCGGCGATGGTGTAGACGGTCGATCCGGCGGTGACCACGCCGAGGTTCGGCACCAGCGTCGTGAAGGGATAGTCCGCGATCTTCGGCTTGGCCGCGCTGAGCACCGAGATCAGCGAGGACTTGCCGGCGCTCGGGTAGCCGACCAGCGCCACGTCGGCGACGGTCTTGAGCTCCATGACCACGTCACGCGTCTCGCCCGGCTCACCGAGCAGCGCGAAGCCGGGCGCCTTGCGGCGGGCGGAGGCCAGCGCGGCGTTGCCGAGGCCGCCGCGGCCGCCCTGGCCCGCGATGAAGGTGGTGCCCTGGCCGACCAGGTCGGCGAGCACATTGCCCTGCTTGTCGAGTACGACGGTGCCGTCCGGCACGGGCAGGACCAGGTCCTGGCCGTCCTTGCCGGAGCGGTTGTCGCCGGCGCCGGGCTGGCCGTTGGTGGCCTTGCGGTGCGGGCTGTGGTGATAGTCGAGGAGCGTGGTGATCGACTGGTCGACGACCAGGATCACATCACCGCCACGGCCGCCGTTGCCGCCGTCGGGGCCGCCGAGCGGCTTGAACTTCTCCCGGTGTACGGAGGCGCAGCCGTGGCCTCCGTTACCCGCGGCGACATTCAGCTCGACGCGGTCCACGAAGGTGGTCATGGGTACGTGCCTCCAGTAAGTACGGAAATGTCTGAGACGTGCTGTGTCTCTTGCACAACACGCGAAAGGCGGACCCACTTCCCGAACGGGAAGTGAAGTCCGCCCTCGCAAAGCTTCCGATCAGGCGACCGGAACGATGTTCACGACCTTGCGGCCACGGTGCGTGCCGAACTGCACGGCACCGGGCTGCAGCGCGAACAGGGTGTCGTCGCCACCGCGACCGACGCCCGCACCCGGGTGGAAGTGGGTGCCACGCTGGCGGACCAGGATCTCACCGGCGAGCACGACCTGACCGCCGAAGCGCTTCACGCCGAGCCGCTGAGCGTTGGAGTCGCGCCCGTTCCGAGTGGACGATGCGCCCTTCTTGTGTGCCATCTCTCCTCAGTCCCTTACTTCGCAGCCGCGGGGATGCCGGTGACCTTGATCGCCGTGTACTGCTGACGGTGACCCTGGCGACGGCGGTAGCCGGTCTTGTTCTTGTAGCGAAGGATGTCGATCTTCGCGCCCTTGTGGTGGTCCACGACCTCGGCCGTGACCTTGATACCGGCCAGCACCCACGGGTCGCTGGTCACGGCGTCACCGTCGACAACGAGCAGGGTCGAGAGCTCGACCGTGTCGCCAACCTTGGCAGTGGAAATCTTGTCAACCTCAACGATGTCGCCGACAGCAACCTTGTGCTGGCGACCACCGCTGCGCACGATGGCGTACACGCGGATCTCTCTCTCGCTCGGAACGGAACCTCTGATGCCAGCCGCTCGCACAGGCCGAAGCCTGCGGCGATCCGGAAGGACGAGCGGCCTCTCCCGAACCGGCGGAGCCGTCGGGAGGGAGTTGCTCAGGGGTGGGCGTGCATGGAAACACACCGAGGGTCAAGGTTACGGGGCCCGCCCCAGGGGGTCAAACCGGGTACGCGCCATGAATCCCTGGTGGATGTCCGCCGTGGCCTGTTGAATGTGCGCTCGTGTCTCTGCGCTCCCTGATCACCATGCCTCGTATGCTCCGCCACGGCTCGGCCGTGGGCGCGGATCTGCCGCCGGACGAGGCCGTCACCGTCGATGCCGTGGCCGATCCCGCCCTGCGCGCCTCGCTGAGCGCCGCCGCGGCCGGCGACGCCGCTCCGGCCCGCGAGTTGCTTGCCGAGACCCGGCTCGGCGCCCAGTGGGAGCGGCGCAGTGTGTGCGTCACGAGGCTGGCCGAGAGCGCGCTGCACAACCCGGGCTGGCTGGAGGGCTGGCTGGCCCGGTCGCCCGAGGACCCCGACGCGGTGCTCGTGAAGGCGGATCTCTGTATCCAGCAGGCCTGGGAGATACGTACCGGCTACCGGGCCCGGCATGTGTCCGAGGACCAGTTCCGGGCCTTCTTCACGCTGCTCGACGACGCGATTCCGGTGATCTCCGCGGCGGCCGCGCTGAACCCGACCGACCCGGTGCCTTGGGAGATCGCGCTCACGCACGCACGGGGCATCCAGGCGCCACGCGATGTGTTCGACGCCTACTGGGCCGAGGCCGTCGCCCGCGCCCCGCACCACTACGGCTGCCACGCCACCGCGCTGCAGTACCTCTGCGACAAGTGGTACGGCTCGCACGAGGAGATGTTCGACTTCGCCGAGCGGGCCGCCGCCGGAGCGCTGCCCGGCTCGAAACTGCATGCGCTGCCGCTGCTGGCCGCCATCGAGTACGAGGTGGTCTCCGACGACTCCACCGAGGACGGCCCGATCGACCGCGCCCGCATCGAGGCCGCCGTCACCCGCGCCCTGGAGCTCTCCGCCCGGTACGCGCCGGGCGACCCGGAGGCCGCAGGGTTCCGCAATCACCTCGCCCTGCTGCTGATCTTCGCCGAGCGCTGGAGCGAGGCCCTGGAGGTCTTCCGGGCGATCGGCGTGCACGCGCGCGCGTACCCGTGGGCGTACGTCGGCGAAAGCCGCAAGGAGTTCCTGGAGTTCCGCCTGGGTGTACGGATGCAGGTCGCCTCCACGACCCCCTTCTTCGGCAGGCCGCCGGGGCCCACGACCCGGGCGGCCGCCGTCCCCCCGGTCCCCGCTCCGCGCTCGCTGGCGATAGCCGCGGCCCCGCCGGACGAGGTCGCCGAGGCGGCATTGATGTGCGGCGTCTCCCTCCGTATAGCCCCGGCGCCCTCCCTTTCCCCTTCCCCGGCCCCGGCCCGTATGAGCTACGTCGAACTCGTCCCCGACCCGTCCCCCGGCAAGCGCGCGACCCTCGCGGCCGGCGAGGAACTGCTGACGGCCGCCGCCGACAACTTCACCACCGGTGAGAAGTGGCCCGCCCTGGTCCTGCGCCGCACGGCCGACCGCTGCGGCTTCACGCTCTTCCACAAGGGCAAGCCACGCGCGTCCCATCTGTGGGACCCCTCGGCACCCGTCACCGACCACGCCGAGGCCACCGCCACCGCGGGGGCGCTCGCCGCGCTCTTCCCGGTGCCGGACCAGCGCCCCCTGATCACCCTGCTACGCGGCACGAACGACCCGGCCGGGCGCCAGTCGGCACTGGTGGCGGCGCTCGGACTGCCCCCGCTCCCGGACGGCTTCGGCGAACGCGACGAGATCCTGGACGGCGCCCCGGGGGCCCAACTCCTCCGCCGCCGTGGGGTGTTGAAGGGCATCCGCGACACCATGTCGACGGACCTGGGCACCCCGGCCCTCCCCGTCCCACGCCCGAGACGCTGGTGGGTGCTGCGGACGGCGGGCCTGGCAATCCTCGTCCCAGCGGCGGCGTACGCCTGGTGGTCCCCGGAGGTGAGCTGGTACCGCACGCTGGTCCCGAGCACGGCGGCCCTGTACCTGGCGCTCCAGCTGCGGAAGGCCTGGGTCCAGCGGCGCTGAGCGCGGTGCGCGCCGTATGCTCGCCGGGCGAAGCCGCGCACCGGAAGGCAGAGAAGTGAACTACAGGGTCCAGCCCACCGCCCAGGTCGACGAGAGCGCCGTGATCGGCGACGGAAGCAGCGTCTGGGAGCTCGCCCAGATCCGCGAGGGCGCAAAGCTCGGCGAGGGCTGTGTCGTCGGTCGCGGTGCGTATGTCGGGACCGGTGTGCAGATCGGCGACAACGTCAAGCTGCAGAACTACGCCCTGGTGTACGAGCCCGCCGAGCTCGGCGACGGTGTCTTCGTCGGCCCCGCCGTGGTGCTCACCAACGACCACAACCCGCGCTCCGTCGACCCCGAGGGCAAGCAGAAGCGCGGCGGCGACTGGGAGGCCGTGGGCGTCAAGGTCGCCGAGGGTGCCTCGCTCGGTGCGCGTTGCGTGTGTGTCGCGCCGGTGCGGATCGGGCGCTGGTCCATGGTCGCCGCGGGCGCCGTCGTCACCAAGGACGTGCCGGACTTCGCGCTGGTCGTCGGCGTACCGGCGCGGCAGATCGGCTGGGTCGGCCGGGTCGGTGTCCGGCTGGTCGAGCGCGAGAGCGAGGCGGGTGTGTGGGAGTGCCCGCAGACCGGTGCCGTGTATGTGGAGAAGGACGGCGTGCTCAGCGAGCGCAGCTAACCGTGCTCGACGAGCGCGGCTGACCCGTCCGACGTCACACCTATGCGCTCTCCTCGGCCGCAGAGCCCGCTTCAGGCTTCGATACGCTGGGCCCCTGCGTCATGTTGTGCGAAGGGAACCAGATGAAAAGCCACGTGCTCTATCTCGCGCTCGGAACGTACCGGGTTCGGGCAGCACGCGAGCATGTCAAGGAACTTGCGTCGTCCGGGTCGCAGATCGTGCTGGTCGTCACGGACGGCGAGGAGTGGGCGGAGACCACCGACGAACTCTCGCGCCTGGACGGCGTGGATGTCGTGCGGCTCTCCCGCGACAAGCACGGCTCCGCATGGCCCGCCGCCAAGAAGCTGGTCTCCGACAAGTCGGGGCCCTTCGCCAAGGCCGAGCGGCTGATCGCCGGTGACGCACACGCGCTGCCGGTGGCCTGGGCGGCCGCCAAGCGCCGGCCGGAGCTCACGCTGGAGCTGGAGCCCGCCAACACGGACAGCCACACCGCCGGGCCTTCGGACCTCGCGGTGATCACCCCCTGGTACCCGTCGCCGAACAACCCGTACGCCGGGTCTTTCGTTCAGGCGATGACGGCGGCAGTGGCCGACCAGTTCGACCGGGTCACGGTCCTGCACACCGAGGACTGGTCGGGCAGGGCCCACCCCGCGCTCAACGACGCGATCAAGGTCACCACGGACCGCCTCCAGGAGCGCCGGGACCTCATCCCGGTCGTGGACAGCCCCGAGGGCACGGTCGTGCGGGTCCCGGTGCCGCTGATAAACCGCAAGAACTACAGCCCCTGGGTCGCCGCCCAGGAGAAGGCGCTCCTCCCCGCGCTGCCCACGGGGAAGATCGAGGCACCGCTCATCCACGCCCACACCGGCATCTACGGCGGTGTGCTCGCCCTCCACCTGGCCAAGCCGGACGCGCGGGTGGTCGTCACCGAGCACTCGTCCTTCCTCGACAGGGTCTTCGCGCAGCCCGCCGCCCGTGAGCTGTACGGCGAGGTGCTGGTGCGGGCAGACGCGTTCCTGTGCGTCAGCACCCGGCTGCGGGACCAGATCGCCGAGGAGTTCCCGGCGTACGCGCACAAGCTCAGCGTCGTACCGAACATGATCGACTTCGGTCGCTTCACCCCCGGCCCCGAGCGCTCGCCGGAGCTGCTCAGCTGGCTGTACGTGGGCCGTCTGATCAAGCCGAAGGGCGTCGACGAACTCCTTGAGGGCTTCGCGCTGGTGGCGAAGAAGGAGCCGCGGGCCACCCTCACCCTGGTCGGCCACGGGCCCCGCGAGGAGGATCTCGCCGCCCGCGCCAAGGAGCTCGGCCTCGCCGACCGGGTCAGCATTCTGCCGCCGGTGTCCCCCGAGGACGTCAACGAACTGATGCACCGTCACGATCTGCTGGTGCACGCCAGCAAGGGCGAGACCTTCGGCATGACGGTCGTCGAGGCGGTCACCGCCGGGCTGCCCGTCCTCGCCACCCGCAGCGGTGGCCCGCAGGAGAGCCTGGCCGGGATCGAGTCCAGGGCCGGCGCGTTCATGGACGTCAGCGAGGACCCCAGGGTCATCGCCGACGCCTACTGGCAGCTGCGCCAGGACACGGCCGGGATCGACCTGCCGGCGGCCCGTGAGGTCCTGGAGAGCAGGTACGGCACCGAGGCGGTGGCCAAGCAGCTCATCTCGGTCTACGAGGGCACCCCGCTGCCCGCCGCAGAGGTGGCGGCCCCGGTCGTGAACGCGCCCGAGAGTGCGCCCGCCGTCGAGGAGCAGGCCCCGAAGCAGACCGCGCCGAAGACCGCCGCGCCGACGGAGCCGATCGGGCGCGCGGTCATCCTCGCGCTGACGCCCCCCGGCAAGCCCCGGCGCATCGTGGAATTCGCCAACTTCCTTGTCGAGGTGGGCGTGGAGGTGACCCTCGTCGCGGGCCGGGCCGACAACTTCTGGCAGCGCGCACAGCTGGACGCGCGCGTCCCCGTGATCAGCATCGAGGACGCCGAGAAGAAGCTGCGCATCCCGCGCGGCGAGCGTTTCCTCGTCTACCGCGCCCCGCGCGCGGTGCTGCGCAAGGCCCGGAAGATGGCTGCCCGCAACCGCGCGTCCATCGGCCCGGAGCTCGCCGTCGCGTCCGTGCAGCGGGCGCACACCCGGGCCGCCAACGCCTTCCACAAGAAGATCTTCAACCGTGGGTACAAGGAGATCCGGCCGCAGCTGCTGTCCCGTATGGCCAAGCGTGTGGCCCTCCCGGAGCTGCGTCTCGATCTCGCCGACCATGTGTTCGTGAGCGACATCAACTCCACGGTGACGGGCTGGAAGTGGGCCAAGGCCCATCCGCATCTCACGGTCACCATGCACCTGGACCGGGAGATCTACGCCCCGAAGGGCGAGTGAGCTTCCGAGCCGCCAACGGCGAAGGCCCCGACCGGAGTTCCGGTCGGGGCCTTCGCCGTTGCGGTTCTAGTTTTCCGAAGCGCTCTGCGAAGTGCTCGCCGAAGCCTCGGCGGGCTCGCGGCCGATGATGGTCCGCAGCTGCTCCTCGAACGGCTTGAGCACCGCGTCACGCTGGTACTTGTCCGCGTGCCGACGCGCGCTCTCGCGCTGCTCCGGCGTCAGATCACGCGCGGCCTTGCCCGCCGCGACCATCGAAGCCGCGAGAGCGTCCACGTCCAGGCTGTCGGCGTTGAACCAGAGCGGGTAGCCCTCCAGCACGTCCTGGGCGGCGATGCCCGGCGCGTGAACCGAGACGATCGGGTGCCCGAAGGCCATGTACTCGAAGATCTTGCCGGAGGTCACGTACTTGCCGCCGCCGGCCAGGAAGACCAGCACGTCGGCGTCCTCGTAGACCCCGCCGACCTCGGTCTTGGAGACCGGGCCGCAGTAGCGCAGACCGGTGTCCTCGGCGCCGTTCTCGGGGCCCTCCTCGTCCAGGCCGAGCTTCTTCTTCAGCGTGGCCGGGCTGTTCTTGAAGAAGCCGAGATGGCCGTGGATCTGCAGCTCGGCGTCCGCGAGGTCCGGGTGACGGCGGGCGATCTTGAACGCCTCCGCCATCTCCTCTACCGGCTGCTTGACGGTGAGCGTGCCGAGGTAGGCGAACTTCAGCGGACGCGTGGACCCGTCCGCGGAGGGCTCCACCACGGTCGCGGGCTGCTCCTCGGCCCCGGAAGGCTCCGGCGCCGCCGGAATCACATCGGCGTCCCAGCCGTTGGGGACGACCATCATGCGGTCCGCGACCTCCGGATACCGCTCGGCGTGCCAGCCCCGCAGCGCCTCGTTCACGAACACTGAGGCGGAAGCCCTGTTCAGCATCCGCTTCTCCCAGGCCCAGGCGATGTGGCCCTTGGGGAAGGCGGGCTCGTCGTGGAAGAGGTCCAGGGTCCACGAGTCGCGGTAGTCCATGACGTACGGAACACCCGTGAGCCGGCTGAACAGCCACGCCGCACCGAAGGACGCGAACGGGTTGCCGGTGGCCACCACGATGTCGAAGCGCTTCTTGGAGTGCAGCTTCAGCGCCCGTACGACGGAGGCCCAGGCCCACGACGAATAGCGCTCCGGGAAGAGCTTCGTCTGGCTGAACTGGTACACGCGCTTCGCCATCAGCGGGAAGCTGCGGCGCAGCCAGCTGAACTCACGCAGATCCTGCTGCCAGGTGTACTGGTTGAGCTCCGGACGCTCCACCCGGATGCGGGGGTCGACGGTCTCGGAGAGACCCTCGTCGACCGAGCCGATCCTCTTGTAGAGGAAGTCCAGCGGCGACGCGAAGACCGTGACGTCCCAGCCCTTCTCCACCAGATGGTTGGCCGTCGCCCTGGCGCGGTACACGCCGCTGGCCCGGGAAGGCGGAAAGTAGAACGCCAGGTAGAGCACGCGGGGCCGCCGGCCGCTGCGGTTCTTCATGAATCTTCCTCGTTGTCGAAATCAGCGAGCGGCTGAGGTCTGCGGGGACACGTCGGAGTCGATGCCGTAACTGACCCTGGGGACTGCCAGGCCCTCCGACTCCCACGCCTGAATCAGTTGTACGGCACGGGGCACCGAAAGCGCATCGGCCACCACCATGAGCTCCGGGCCCTTGCGCGGCGAGAAGTGGCGCCAGACCATCCGGTCGGCGAGCTTCGGCCACACCCGGCGGTGCAGCGGAACGAAAACCCTGCGGTGTATACGGCCCGCCACTCGGCGCTCGTAGGCCTTGAGGGCCCGCTTGGCCCTGCTGCGGAGCGGGCCGCGGCCGGCCACTCGCACCACGAGCCGCGGCACGCGGTAGAGCACCAGGCGCTCCAGCCGGCGCGGCAGATGGCTCGCCTCCAGCTCGTCGGCCGTCACCAGCTCGACCTCGGGGGCGAAGCCCTGGTCGAGCCACGGCTTGCGCGCGCCGACCAGGACGACCGCACGGTCGCCGCGCGCCACCACTTCCGCCGACTCTTCGACCACGGCCCGCTTGCGGGAGGCGCCGAGAGCCAGGAACAGGACCTGCATGTCACTCCATCACGGGGAGTCGGGGAACCAGAGACGGTAGTGCGCCTGGGCGACGGCCTCGTAGCCGTACTGCGCGGCCAGCTGGTCCTGGGCGCGCTTCAGATCCAGACCGCTGCTGTCGAAGCGGCTGCGCAGGCGCCAGTAGCCGTCCCTGATCGACTCGGCGTTCTCTTCCACATCGATGAGCTCGCCGGCCGCGTCCTCGATGCCGGCCAGCGTCTTCTCGGGCCCTCCGCAGCGGGTCACCAGCACCGGCATACCGGCGGCGATGCCCTCCACGATGGTCATGCCGAAGGTCTCGTACCGGCTCGGGTGCACCAGCAGGTCGTGCTCGCGCATCAGGTCCAGCGCCTGCTCGTGCGGGATCGAGCCGGGAAGGTCGACGGCGTCGCTCAGCCCGAGCTCGGCGACCCGGTCGGTCAGCGTCCGCCGCAGCGGGCCCTCACCCACCAGCGTCAGCGTCAGCGTCGGGTCCTCGGCGTAGCACTCGGCGAAGGCCTCGACCAGCCAGTTGACGCCCTTGAGCTCGACCATGCTGCCCAGGTACAGCCACTTGCGCAGCTCGGTGACCGGGGCGGGGCGACTCTCGTCGAAGGAGATCGGGTTGGGGATGCGCAGGATCTTCTCCGCGTGGTGCGGGAACTGCCTGCTCAGCACCTCGGTGACCTTGTCCCCGACCGCGAAGAAGCCGGTGACTCGGGCCAGCAGCTCGTCGTACAGCTCCACGGCGTCCGGGTCCTGGAAAACCCGCTCAAGGAAGGAGGCGTGCTCGGTGACGAAGACCCGCGCGTCCGGCCGGGCGTTCTGCAGGGCGGCCCAGCCGCTGGGGAGCCCGACATGGGCGTGCACGACCGGGGCGTCGATGGGCTTGCCGCCGAGGGCCGCGCGCAACTGCCGTTCGTGACTGCGGGACTGTGCGCCGTAGTCCTGGCCGCGCGGGGTGGTGACCGGGAACTGCACCAGCTCGGCGCCGCCGGCGGTGGGCACGCGGTGCGCGGCACGGGTCACCAGTTTGCCACCGGCCGTTTCCACCGCTTGAGTGGTGGCTGCGTCCATCGGGGCGACCCATGGGTCGCAGTGGTAGACCACGAAGCTGTCACAGCCCGGGGCCGTCGCACCGACCATTGCCTGGACGAAGGATCCTCGGAAAGGCAGCTCACGTGTGGGATACCACGGCGTGACTACGGCCGCATCCCTGGATGCTGCCTGATTCATTACCGACTTCCTCCCCGGAGCACACGTCGAGGCGTCACTTTATCATCGGACGGAATTCGGTCTTCGGCCCCGCCGGGGGGCCGGTAACCCAAGGTATCGAGGAGCAGTTCACGGTGAAGGTCATCAGCGTCGTCGGCGCTCGTCCCCAATTGGTCAAACTCGCACCGATCGCCGCCGCGTTCGCGGAAACCGACCACCAGCATGTGATTGTTCACACGGGTCAGCACTATGACGCCGACCTTTCCGACGTCTTCTTCTCGGGCCTTGGCATTCCGGACCCCGACGTACATCTGGGCATCGGCTCGGGCAGCCACGGCGCCCAGACCGGCGGTGTGCTCACCGCGATGGACCCGGTCCTCGACGCCGAGCAGCCCGACTGGGTCCTGGTGTACGGCGACACGAACTCGACGCTCGCCGGTGCGCTGTCCGCCGTGAAGATGCACCTGCCGGTGGCGCACCTGGAGGCCGGGCTGCGCTCCTTCAACCGCCGGATGCCCGAGGAGCACAACCGCATCCTCACCGACCACGCCGCCGACCTGCTGCTCGCGCCGACCGAGGAGGCCATGCGTCACCTGGCGGCCGAGGGGCTGAGCAAGCGCTCCGTGCTGGCGGGTGACGTCATGGTCGACGTGTGCCTGCGGATCAGGGACGCAGTGCTGGCCGGCGAGCACCCCAAGCCCGTGCTGCCCGAGGGCATCGACCCCGAGGCGCCGTACCTGCTGGCGACGCTGCACCGCCCGGACAACACCGACGACCCGAAGCGCCTGGCGGCGATCGTCGACTCGCTCGCGAGCCTGCCGGTGCCGGTCGCGCTGCTGGCGCACCCGCGCCTCGTCGTGCGCGCCGAGGAGCACGGCATCAAGCTGAACCAGGGCTCGCTGCACTCGGGCCGTCCGCTGCCGTACGCAGGCCTGGTCGCGGCCGTCCTCGGGTCGGCCGGTGTGGTCACGGACTCGGGCGGTCTGCAGAAGGAGGCGTTCCTGCTGGACCGCGTCTGCACCACGATCCGCCCGGAGACCGAGTGGGTCGAGACGCTGGAGGGCGGCTGGAACCAGCTGGTCCCGAACCCGCACGAGCTGGACGCCGCCGAGTGGGCCAAGATCGCCACCCGGCCGGCCCCGGCGGCCGAGCGCGGCACCCCGTACGGCGACGGCCGGGCGGCCCACCGCGTGGTGGAGTTCCTGGAGCAGCACAAGCGCTAGTACGTACGGCGAAGGCCCCGGTCACCTCCTGCGAGGTGACCGGGGCCTTCGTATCAGCCGCCGATGACGACGCGGCGTACGCCTTCCCAGCGTGCCGGGTCGGTGGTGCGCCGGCCGTCGACCAGGACGCGGACGTCCGGCAGGTCGGAGGCCGCGAGCTCGCGGTACTCGGCGTGGTCGGCCTGCAGGATGGCCGCGGTGACGACCTGTCCCTCGTGCGGGGTCAGACCGTGCGCGGTGAGCTCCTCGGACGTGTACATCGGGTCCGAGACGAAGGGGACGGCCCCGCGCGCCTTGAGCGCCTCGACGGTCGGGAAGACGCCGGAGAACGCCGTCTCCTTGACGCCGCCGCGGTAGGCCGCGCCGAGCACCAGCACGCCCACGCCGTCCAGGTCGCCGTAGGCGGCGGCCAGCAGGTCCACGGCGTACTCCGGCATGGCGGCGTTCGCCTCGCGCGCCGAACGCACGACGGTGGCCTCCGGGTCGTTCCACAGGTACATCCGCGGGTAGATCGGGATGCAGTGGCCGCCGACGGCGATGCCGGGCTGGTGAATGTGGCTGTAGGGCTGCGAGTTGCAGGCCTCGATGACCTTCTTGACGTCGATGTCGTTCTTGTCGGCGAAACGGGCGAACTGGTTCGCCAGGCCGATGTTGACGTCGCGGTAGGTGGTCTCGGCGAGCTTCGCCAGCTCGGAGGCCTCGGCGGTGCCCAGGTCCCAGACGCCGTTCGGCTGCGCCAGGTCGTCGCGCTCGTCGAAGTCGAGCACCTGCTCGTAGAACTCCACGCCGTGCTTGGCGGAGGCCTCGTCGATGCCGCCGACGAGCTTGGGGTAGCGGCGCAGGTCGGCGAAGACACGGCCGGTGAGCACCCGCTCCGGCGAGAAGACCAGGTGGAAGTCCTTGCCCGCGGTGAGCCCGGAGCCCTGCTCCAGCATCGGCGCCCAGCGGGTGCGGGTGGTGCCGACCGGCAGGGTGGTCTCGTACGAGACGAGGGTGCCGGGCTTGAGTCCGGCGGCGATCGCCTTGGTCGCGGAGTCCATCCAGCCGAAGTCCGGCACGCCCTCGGCGTCCACGAACAGCGGGACGACGACCACGACGGCGTCGGACTCGGCGACTGCGGCCGCGGTGTCGGTGGTGGCCGACAGCAGTCCGGCGTCGACGGTCTCCTTGAGCAGACGGTCGAGGTCGTGCTCGCCGGGGAAGGGCTCGGTGCCGGCGTTGACCAGCTCGACGACCTTCTCGTTCACATCGGCGCCGATGACCTTGTGGCCCTTGGCGGCGAACTGCACGGCGAGCGGCAGCCCGATCTTGCCGAGCGCGACTACACAGATATTCATCGGGTTACTTTCCTCTTCAACCGGACCAGCAGGGGCCGCACACGCGGCCACACCTTATTCTCGGGCGGGAACAGCAGGCCGGTCAGTATGACCATCCTGCCCTTCTGGTTCACACGCGCGCCCACCCGATACGCGGTGCCGCTGCGCCAGCGCCGGGCCAGCGGCATGGGCTTGTCCTTGCCACGCACGGGGATCTCGTACGTCGATCCCGCGACGTCCACATGGACGCGCACCCCGAGCGAGGCCTGACGGGGCTCTATCGGGATCCGCCCACGGACGATCGTGCCGGCACCGTCGGCCGTCACTTCCTGGGCGAACTCCCCCACGGGGGCAGGCAGTTCATGACCGACGCGCAGCCGGCGGCCGCCGGCCTTGTCCGCGCTCTTGGGCATCGAGCCCTGGATGAGACGGATGACGGCCGACTCGGTGTCGCCGGTCAGCCCGAGCCGTACCGCGATGGCCAGCGAGAGATCCTCGCCGTCCTGCTCCCACTCGGCCGAGACCAGCTCCGTGCCCGAGGCGAGCTGGGCGGCCACCGACTCCCCGGTCACCTCGAAGACCCGGTCGGGGATGTTCAGTACGGGGTCCCTGAAGCCCGGGTAGCGGGCGTAGGCCCGGCCGTCCTCCAGGTGGAACGGCGGAGCGCCGTTCTCCTCCTCCGCCTCGATCGCCCGGGTGAGCTCGTCCACCGCGCCGCGCTGGGCCAGGGTGAGCCTGACCCGCCGCATGACCGGCAGGGCGTCGCTCAGCGAGTCCGTGAGGTACTCGTCGGCCAGCTCGGCGATACCGGCGGCCACCTCGCGCCGGGTCCCCGCGTCCAGCGCCGGGAAGTCGCCCTTGAGGAGCTTGGAGAGCTCCCAGTTGAAGTGACGCTCGAACAGCGTGTCCCGCCGGTGCCCCGCCTCGACCAGCCCGGCGGCGTGATGCAGGATCCTCGCGGTGCAGCGCAGCCGTGACAGATGGCTGGACTTGTAGGTGATGTTGCTCGCGTCCCCGCGCTTCACCGCGTAGTAGTACGTGTAGTCCGCGAGCACCGAGATCTTGCCGGCCCTGACGCACGCCTCGATGGTGAACGGCATGTCGCTGCCGACCGGCAGGTCCTCGGGGAACCGCAGGTTGTACTTCTCCACCAGCTCACGGCGGAACAGCTTGGTGTTGGCCAGCGTGTACGGCAGCGCCGAGTCGAACATGCTGATGTCCGGGTTGCTCTTCTTGAAGAGCGCCTGGTGGACATAGCGGCCGTTGGTGCCGACCATCTTGCCGATCACGACGTCGGACTCGTGCTTGTCGGCGTAGGCCACCATCCGCTCCAACGCCTCTTTGCCGAGGTGGTCGTCGGAGCCGATGAAGTAGACGTAACGTCCGGTGACCAGGTCCAGCGCCCTGTTGCTGGGCGCGGCCGGGCCACCGGAGTTCGCCTGGTGTATCACCTTGACGGTGTCCGGGTACTTCTTCGCGAAGCGGTCGAGCTCCGCTGCGCTGTCGTCCGTGGAACCGTCGTCGACGGCCACGATCTCAAGCCTGTCCAAGCCAATGCTCTGCCCGACAAGGGAGTTAAGGCAATCCGTCAGGTACGGCATCGTGTTGTACACGGCGACGACGACGGAAACATCAGGACTGGTCAAGGCTCCTCGCCCTACTGGGCCGCGGTGTGCGCGGAGAGATCGACTGTGATGCCGCTGGCGGCGGATTCCAGCACGGCTGCCGCCACTTCGACCGTACGAAGACCCTGGCGCAACGTACAGATGTCGTCGGACTTGCCGAGCACGGCGTCACGGAAGAGCTCGTGCTCGACCAGCAGCGGCTCGCGCTTCGGGATGGCGTAACGGATCATGTCGCCCTCGGCCACACCGCGGAACGCCTGCAGTGCCTCCCACTCGGTGGCCTGCGCTGCGTTCGAGTAGAAGGTCAGGTCGGCGGTGAGGGTGTCCGCGATGAAGCAGCCCTTCTCACCGGTGACCGAGGTGAAGCGCTCCTTGAGCGGGCTCAGCCAGTTGACCAGGTGGTTGACCATGGTGCCGTCGGAGAGCTGACCGACCGCGGAGACCATGTCCTCGTGCGGACGGCCGGACTTGGAGACCGTACGGGCCGAGATCGAGGTGTACGTCTGGCCGGTCACCCAGCCGGTGAGGTCGATGTCGTGGGTGGCGAGGTCCTTCACCACGCCGACATCGGCGATGCGGTGCGGGAAGGGGCCCTGGCGGCGGGTGACGACCTGGTACACGTCGCCGAGCTCACCGGCCTCCAGGCGCTGGCGCAGCGAGCGCAGCGCAGGGTTGCAGCGCTCGATGTGGCCGACGCCGGCGACCAGGCCGCGCGACTCGAAGGCCTCGACGAGGCGGCGGGCACCATCGACGGTGTCCGCGACCGGCTTCTCGACGAGCGCGCCGACACCGGCCTCGGCAAGCTTGAGGCCGACTTCCTCGTGCAGCGCGGTCGGGCAGGCCACCACCGCGTAGTCGATGCCGAGCGAGATCAGCTCCTCGACGGTGGAGAGCACGGGGGCGCCCTGCGCCCAGCCGTTCTTGTCCCCCATCGGGTCGACGACGGCGACGAGTTCGACACCATCCAGGCCGGTGAGCACGCGGGCGTGGTGGCGGCCCATCGAGCCGAGGCCGATGAGGCCGGCCCGCAGTCCCTGGGCGATGGTCACAGGTTCTCTCCAAGCTCGTTCACGGCGGCGACGATGCGCTCGAGGTCCTGGCCGGACAGCGAGGGGTGCACCGGGAGCGAGACGACCTCGGCGGCCGCACGCTCGGTCTCCGGCAGGTCCCAGTTGCGGCCGGCCTTCTGGTCCGGCTCCCAGTACGGCTTCAGCCGGTGGATCGGAGTCGGGTAGTACACAGCATTGCCGACGCCCGCCTCGGTGAGCTTCGCCATGGCGGCGTCGCGGTCCCCGCTGATCCGGATCGTGTACTGGTGGTAGATGTGGCGCGCACCCTCGGCGACCGTCGGGGTCGTGACGCTCGGCGCGGTGATGTGCTCGGTGAGGTACCCGGCGTTGGCGATGCGCTGCTCGGTCCAGCCGTTCAGCTTCGACAGCTGTACGCGGCCGACGGCGGCGGCGACGTCCGTCATACGCATGTTGGCGCCGACGATCTCGTTGGCGTACCGCTGCTCCATGCCCTGGTTGCGCAGCAGGCGCAGGGTGCGGGCGATCTCGGCGTCACCCGTGGAGATCATGCCGCCCTCGAGGGAGTGCATGTTCTTCGTCGGGTAGAAGCTGAAGGTGCCGCCGGAGCCGAACGCGCCGACCGGGGTGCCGTTCAGCGCAGCCGCGTGCGCCTGGCAGGCGTCCTCGACAACGGCCAGCTTGTGCTTGGCGGCGATGGGCATGAGCTTGTCCATCGCGGCGGGGTGGCCGTACAGGTGCACCGGCATGATCGCGGCGGTGCGCGGCGTGATGGCTGCCTCCACGGCCGCCGGGTCCAGGCCGAAGCTGCCGGGCTCGATGTCGGCGAAGACGACGTCGGCGCCGACGAGCCGGACGGCGTTCGCGGACGCGGCGAAGGAGAACGAAGGAACGATCACTTCGTCACCCGGGCCGATGCCCAAAGCCAGCAGAAGGAGGTGCAGCGCGGAGGTACCCGAGTTGACGGCCACGCAGTGGCGCCCCTCGACCAGCTCCGAGAAGCCCTCCTCGAATGCGGCCACCTCAGGGCCCTGTACGACCCTGCCGCTGCGCAGTACGCGTACTGCGGCCTCGATCTCTTCCTCACCGATGACCGGGCGGGCAGCGGGGATGGGCTGCTGGTTGCTGCTCGTCATGGACGTCCTCCTTGAACACCGCAAGAGCTCTTTGTGGCAGAGGTCAGGGGCGGAGCGGACGTCTCGCGAGGCCGCGCTGTACCCCTCCGGCGCAAAGCCAACGCCCTACCGAGGATCTGGGACCGGTCTTGTCCCGAACCGGGCCGGTCACCCACCGTAGTGTCCGGAACGGGGCCCTCACCCGGCAGCGACCGCCGTCACATTATCAGGGATTTCCTAGTCAATTTCGGGGCTGTTAACGGAGCAGTGCATCGATTCGGAGACAAAAACCGTGTCCCATCCCGCGGTCTGCGAGATGGGACACGGTCCGTTCACTGAGGGCTCATCAACTGTTCAGCTGTTCAGCCCTCGGTGGAGGCGGTCACCGCCGGCAGAGCCTGCTGCTCGGCCGCCGCTGTCTTCTTCGCACCGGCCTTCTTCGCGGTCGTCTTCTTCGCCGCGGTCTTCTTGGCTGCCGTCTTCTTGGTGGCGGCCTTCTTCGCGGTGGCCTTCTTGGCGGTCTTGCGGGCCGCCTTCTTGGCCGGGGCCGAAGCGTCGGCGTCCGGCTCGGCGCCGTCCGTCTGCGGCTCGGCCGCAGGCTCCGCCGTCGCGGGGACCACGACGACCGCTGCGTCCTCGGCACCCGAGGGCGAGCCGGCCGGGGCGGTGACCTTGCGGGTCACCCGGCGGCGCGCACGCGGCGGAACCGCGACAGGGGCCTCGTCGACGACCGGTGCCTGGGCAGGCGCCTCTTCGGCCTCAGCCTTCGGTTCGGCCTTCGCCTCGGTCTTGGCCTCGATGACGACCTCGGCCTCGGCGGCGGCCTTCGGCGCGCCGGCCGGGGCGGTCGCCTTGCGGGTGGCCCTGCGGCGGGTACGGCCCGTCGGGGCCGCCTCCTCCGCGGGTGCCTGCGCCTCGGCGGCCTGCGCCGGAACCTCGGCCGCGAGCTCGGTCCTGGGCTCTGCCGCGGCCTCCGTCCTGGCCTCTGCCTTGGCCTCGGTGACGATCTCCGCCTCGGCGGCCTTGGGGGCACCGGCCGGAGCCGACGCCTTACGGGTCGCCCGGCGGCGGCCACGACCACGCGTCGCTGCCGCCTCGGCCTCCGCGGGGCTGCTGTACAGCTCCTCGTCCGGCACGAACTCGGGCTCGGCGAACGGGACCGGCGCGGCCACCTCGGCGGCGAGCTCCGCCTCGGTCTCGGCCTCAGTGGCCTCGGCGGCCACCTCGTGCTCGTGGACGTGCTCCGCACCACCGCGGCCGCGCTTCTTGGAGCGCTTGCCGCCTCCGCCGCCGATGGAGGTCGGCTGCTCCATGTGCACGATCACGCCACGGCCGTTGCAGTGG
The DNA here is from genome assembly GCF_044903445.1 of Streptomyces sp. NPDC019890. Taxonomy (NCBI): domain Bacteria; kingdom Bacillati; phylum Actinomycetota; class Actinomycetes; order Kitasatosporales; family Streptomycetaceae; genus Streptomyces; species Streptomyces sp. NPDC019890. The sequence goes on from NZ_JBJDQK010000002.1 coordinate 441,660, forward strand.
ACGCAGGTCTCGGAGAAGGACTCCAGCAGACCCTGGCCCACCCGCTTACGGGTCATCTGGACCAGGCCCAGCGAGGTGACCTCGGCGACCTGGTGCTTCGTACGGTCACGGCCCAGGCACTCGAGCAGTCGCCGCATGACCAGATCGCGGTTGGACTCCAGCACCATGTCGATGAAGTCGACGACGACGATGCCGCCGAGGTCGCGCAGCCGCAGCTGACGCACGATCTCCTCGGCCGCCTCCAGGTTGTTCCTGGTGACGGTCTCTTCGAGGTTGCCGCCCTGACCGGTGAACTTGCCGGTGTTGACGTCGATCACGACCATGGCTTCGGTCTTGTCGATCACCAGCGAACCGCCGCTCGGCAGCCAGACCTTGCGGTCCAGCGCCTTCATCAGCTGCTCGTCGATCCGGTAGGTCGCAAAGACGTCGACCTCGCTCGTCCACCGCTGCAGACGGTCGGCCAGGTCCGGCGCGACGTGCGCGACATAGCCGTGGATGGTCTCCCAGGCCTCGTCACCGCTGACGATGACCTTCGAGAAGTCCTCGTTGAAGATGTCGCGGACGACCCGGACGGTCATGTCCGGCTCACCGTAGAGCAGCGTCGGGGCGTTGCCGGTCTTGGCCTTCTTCTGGATGTCCTCCCACTGCGCCTGAAGGCGCTCGACATCGCGGCGCAGCTCGTCCTCGCTCGCGCCCTCCGCGGCGGTGCGGACGATGACGCCCGCGTCCTCGGGGACGATCTTCTTGAGGATGGTCTTCAGACGCGCACGCTCGGTGTCGGGCAGCTTGCGGCTGATGCCGGTCATCGAGCCCTCGGGCACGTACACCAGGTACCGGCCGGGCAGCGAGACCTGGCTGGTCAGGCGGGCGCCCTTGTGACCGATCGGGTCCTTCGTCACCTGGACGAGAACGGACTGGCCGGACTTGAGGGCGGCCTCGATGCGGCGCGGGCCGTTGGCCATGCCCAGGGCCTCGAAGTTGACCTCACCGGCGTACAGGACGGCGTTGCGGCCCTTGCCGATGTCGACGAACGCGGCCTCCATGGACGGCAGTACGTTCTGCACCTTGCCCAGGTAGACATTGCCGACGTACGAGGTCGCCTGCTCCTTGTTGACGTAGTGCTCGACGAGCACGTTGTCCTCGAGGACGCCGATCTGGGTCCGCTCACCGCTCTGGCGAACGATCATCTCCCGGTTGACCGCCTCGCGGCGGGCCAGGAACTCGGCCTCGGTGATGATCGGCACCCGGCGGCGGCCCTGCTCGCGGCCCTCGCGGCGGCGCTGCTTCTTCGCCTCCAGACGGGTCGAGCCCTTGATGGACTGCACCTCGTCGGACGGCTCGTCGCTCTTGGCGCGCGCGGGACGGGGCTCACGGACCTTGACGACCGTGCGCTCCGGGTCGGTCGCGGCCGTCTCGTCCTCGGCCACGGCCTCACCGCTGCGACGGCGGCGACGACGACGGCGACGGCTGCTGGAGGTGCCTGCGGCCGAGGGAGTCTCGGTCTCGCCGTGCTCCTCTTCCTCCGCGTCGTCCTCGTACTGCGCCTCCTCGGCAGCAACCTCGTCGGACTGCTCCTCCGAGGTCTCGTCGGCCTCGGCGGACTCGCCACGACGGCGGCGGCGGCCACCACGGCGACGACGGCGCGAGGGGCGGTCCTCGAACTCGTCCGACTCCTCGCCCTCGGCCGCCTCGGCGGCCTGCTCGGGCTCGGTCTCTGCCTCGGGCTGCGCCTGCGCGGCGGGCGCGGGGGCCTCGACCGGCTCGGCGGGCTCACCACGGCGGCGTCGGCGGCGACGGCCGGCGGGCTCGGGAGCGGCGGTCTCGGCGACCGGCTCGGCGGTCTCCTCGTCCTCCTCCGGCTCCGTCTCCACGGCTGCGGCGGCAGCAGCGGCGGCCGTCTCCGGGGTCTGGAACATCGGCTCGGTGAAGACCGGGGCCTGGAACACGGCCACGGCCGGCCGTGTGGCACGGCGGCCACGTCCGGGGCCCTCGCTCTTGGCGGCCTCTTCCGGCTGCGCGGTGAACTCGGGCGCGGCGGTGCGACGGCGCGCACGCCCCCGGGTCGCCGCCTTCTCGGCGGCCGCGACCTCGGCCTCGTCGGAGGTGATCTGCGCGACGGCGCCCGTGGGCAGGCCTTCGCCCGCCCCGGCGACGACGCCGTCCTCGTTGGTCTCTGCGGCCTCGACGGCCTGCGGGGCGCCGGCGGGCGCGGTGACCTTACGGGTGGCGCGACGGCGGGTACGGGGCGCGGGGGCCTCCTCCGCCTGCGGCTCCTCAGCGGTCTCGGCCGTCTCGGCGGCCTCGGGCGCACCGGCGGGGGCGGACGCACGGCGGCGCGCACGGCCACGCGGTGCGGGGGCCTCGGCCGCGGTCTCGTCCTCGGCGGCGACCTCGGCGGCAGCGGGCTCGGCGACCGGCTCGGGCGCGGTGACCTTACGGGTGGCACGGCGACGCGCTCGGGGCGCGGGGGCCTCCTCCGCCTGCGGCTCCTCAGCGGTCTCGGCCGTCTCGGCGGCTCCGGCGGCCTCGGGCGCACCGGCAGGCGCAGTCGCCTTACGGGTCGCACGGCGACGCGCACGCGGCGCGGGGGCCTCCTCCACCTGCGGCTCAGCGGCCTCAGCAGTCTGCGGCGATGCGGCATCGGCGGTCTCAGCAGCCTCGGGCGCACCGGCAGGCGCAGTCGCCTTACGAGTGGCCCGGCGACGCGCACGCGGCGCCGCAGCCTCCTCCACCTGCGGCTCAGCGGCCTCAGCAGTCTGCGGCGATGCGGCAGCGGTCTCGCCAACGGTGTCCGTGACGTCCGCGGTCACCTGGGACGCGGGCGTGGACGCCGCAGCGGTCGGCGGACCCGCGGGACGCGACGCGGCGCGGCGCCTGCGGCGAGGCGGCAGCGTGTCGCTGGGGGTGTTGTTCTCTTCGTTCTGGTTGTCCCCGGAAGTACCGGGTTCGTTCGGCTCGAGCATGCGGGCGGTTCTCCCGTCGCGCTCCCGGGCGCCACGCCTGATTCCGGTCCGGCCACGGCCCGCGTGATGTGCGCGGTGCCGCCGTCCGGGGCGCGGGCGCCGCACGGGAGCTGATGTATGGCTCGCCGGTTCCGTACGCGATGTACGCACGGCCTGGCGAAAGTCTTCTGTTCGGTGCGCGGCCCGACCCAGGTGGCTCCCGAGTGCCAGGGCTGCGCTACAACGACTGCCCTTACGCGGCGGGACCTTCGTGCGCCGTCGCGGTGGCTGTTCCGGCGGCCGTGGGTGGAGCGGCCGGAACTGCCTCGCGGTCGAGCGCGAGCGGGTCGGTCACCGTGCCGGACTCCTCGTCGAAGAGCCCCTGCGCCAGCCTGGTCACCGCTGCGGGGACCGGCGGCGCCAGGTCGGCCACAGCTCGGAGACCGGACAGGACGTCGTCGGGTCGCACGGCAGGTGTCACGTGCCGAACAACCAGCCGCAGTATCGCACAGGGCCCGTCCCCGGGCCTATTGATGAGCGCGGCGTCAGCCGCCCCGGTGGATCCGGGGCCCGCCTCGGCCTGCGCGGGAAGCGCCTGCAGGTCCGCCACGGCAGCGCGGGCGTCGAACGTCCGCATGCCGTTCTTCGTCTTGCGCTGGACCTCGACGGTCTCGGCGCCGAGGAAGGCGGATACGGCCGCCGAAGCGTCCTCGACGCCCACCCCGTCGAGCCGCAGCTCCCACACGGAGGCGGTGAGCCGGTCGGCGAGCCCGGACGTGCGGGCCTCGACGGCGTCGGTGATGTCGAGTCCGGTCGGCAGCGACTCGTCGAGCAGGAGCCGGAGCTTGTCCGGCTCCCGGTGCTCGGTGAGGGCGATCTCCAGATACTCGGCCTCGCTGCCCGTGCCGGTGGGTGCGGCATTGGCGTACGACACCTTCGGGTGCGGCGTGAAGCCCGCCGAGTACGCCATGGGCACCTCGGCACGGCGCAGCGCACGCTCGAAGGCGCGCTGGAAGTCACGGTGGCTGGTGAACCGGAGGCGGCCGCGCTTGGTGTAGCGCAGTCGAATGCGCTGCACCGCGGGTGCGGGCGGCGGGCCTTCGGGCTGTCGCTTGCCCAGTGGTTCTTCTCCTAGGTGCGGGGCGGGCGCGGGGGGCGCGCCGCCCTCGGACGTGCGGGTGCTCCCTGGGGGCCTGCCCGGCTCACCCCCGCTTGTGCAGGGAGATCTCTGGGTCGGCCGCCGCGCCGGGAACAGTCGTTGTACTACCCAGAGTACGCGCCTGCCGCACCCCCGGTTCCATGGGCTGACGAAGCCGGACGGGGTCGCGCCCGGCCGACCATATCGCCTCGCGAGCGGCCCGTACCGTGTCCCGGGCCGCCTGGAGCGCGCCCCGGACGGCCAGCCCCGCCTCGGCGGCGGCCTTCTTGGCGGGGCGCCAGATGGTGTCGCGCACCGCGTGCCCGACGGGGGTGCAGACACTCTGGTAGAACCAGCGCACCGGCCGTCCGACAACGTTCCAGGCGAACCATTTGATCGCCCTGCCGACGGCGCGCGAGATATATCCGGCGATGCGCCAGGCGACGCCGACGGCCGCGGCGATCTCGCGGCCGACGGGGGCGAGGATGTGCCGGTAGATCCACACCGCGGGCACCACGAGCCCGTACGTCACCACGGGCACCACCACATACCGCCACAGCGCCACCCACGGCCAGACGATCCCACGTCCGATCATGGTGAGCAGCCAGGCGAGCCCGTGGCCGAGTGGGGTCAGCAACTGCCGGTAGACCCATACCAGCGGCACCACCAGCCCGTACGTCACCACCGGCACCACCACATACCGCCACAGCGCCACCCACGGCCAGACGAACAGCGCCCTGCCCAGCCAGGCCAGCACCGCGGTGACGCCGTGGCCGAGCGGAGTGAGCAGCCGACGGTAGAGCCAGCCCGCGGGCGCGACGAGCAGATGCTCGACGAGCCATGCGATGCCATGTCCGAGCGGGGTCAGCAGCTGCCGGTAGACCCACACCAGTGGCACCACCAGCCCGTACGTCACCACCGGCACCACCACATACCGCCACAGCGCCACCCACGGCCAGACGAACAGCGCCTTGCCGATGAAGACGGCGAGCCAGGTCGTGGCGAGCCCGAGCGGAGTGAATACATTCTCGAACACCCAGGCCAGCGCCCGCCCCAGCGGCCGCAGCAGCACGCGCTCAGCGGCGCGGCCGCAGACAACGAGAAGATCCCAGACCATCCGCACGGGCACGACCACCAGCAGCACCACGATCCGCACGGGTATCCGGACGACTGTGGTCAGACAGCCGTCTCCGGGCTCGTAGTGCGCGGGCGCCTGGTGACTCCCGTATGTCTGGGGCGACTTCTCGGACTCCATGTCAGCCATGACGCATTACAGCCCCGTTCGGATCCAGTACCTGCGCTTTTCGCCGCGCTGGTCCTCCAGCACCCCGTCGTTCGCCTCGATCACCTTCCGCGAACCGACGTTGCCGGCATCGCAGGTGACAAGAAGGGATTCGATGCCGAGCGTGCGCGCGTACGGCAGACAGTCGCGCAGCATCGCGGTGGCGTGCCCGCGCCGCCGGGCGCTCGGGCGTACGGCATAGCCGACGTGCCCGCCCAACTCGTGCAGGAACGGGGTCAGCCGGTGGCGTATCGCGAGCCGCCCCAGATAGGTGTCGCCCTCGACGTACCAGAGATTGGTGTGCGGGACCCAGCCCTGAGGACGCGGGGTCTCCTCCAGCGATTCGGCGGCCAGCCGCGCGACGTACCCGGCGAAGGCGTCCGGACGGTGCCACGTGCCGCCGAACTCTTCGATCTCGTGCGCCAGCAGGGTGTTCGGATCGGCGCCCTCGGCGAGGAACTCCTTCGCCGCGACAAGAAAGAACTCGTGGACGCGGACGTCGGGCGCGATCAGCTGGCGCATCGCGCCATTGTGCCGGGGCCCGACAGGCCCCGGCCAGGCGGTTGTTACTTGACGACCGTCAGCGGCAGGAGCTTCTTGCCGGTCGGGCCGATCTGGATGTGCGTGTCCATCTGCGGACAGACACCGCAGTCGAAGCACGGCGTCCAGCGGCAGTCCTCGACCTCCGTCTCGTCGAGCGCGTCCTGCCAGTCCTCCCAGAGCCAGTCCTTGTCGAGACCGGAGTCGAGGTGGTCCCAGGGCAGGACCTCCTCGTACGTGCGCTCGCGCGTCGTGTACCAGTCGACGTCCACGCCGAAGTCCGGCAGCGTCTTCTCGGCGCAGGCCATCCAGCGGTCGTACGAGAAGTACTCGCGCCAGCCGTCGAAGCGGCCGCCGTCCTCGTACACCGCGCGGATCACCGCGCCGACGCGGCGGTCGCCGCGCGAGAGCAGGCCTTCGACGATGCCCGGCTTGCCGTCGTGGTAGCGGAAGCCGATCGAGCGGCCGTACTTCTTGTCGCCACGGATCTTGTCGCGCAGCTTTGCCAGACGCGCGTCCGTCTCCTCGGCCGAAAGCTGCGGGGCCCACTGGAAGGGCGTGTGCGGCTTCGGCACGAAGCCGCCGATGGAGACCGTGCAGCGGATGTCGTTCTGGCCGGAGACCTTGCGGCCCTCGGCGATGACGTTGACCGCCATGTCGCCGATCTGCAGCACGTCCTCGTCGGTCTCGGTCGGCAGGCCGCACATGAAGTACAGCTTCACCTGGCGCCAGCCGTTGCCGTACGCCGTCGAGACCGTACGGATCAGGTCCTCTTCGGAGACCATCTTGTTGATGACCTTGCGCATGCGCTCGGAGCCGCCCTCGGGGGCGAAGGTCAGACCCGAGCGGCGGCCGTTGCGCGTCAGTTCGTTGGCCAGGTCGACGTTGAAGGCGTCGACGCGGGTGGACGGGAGGGACAGGCCGATCTTGTCCTCCTCGTACCGGTCGGCCAGGCCCTTCGCGATGTCGCCGATCTCGCTGTGGTCCGCCGAGGACAACGACAGCAGGCCGACCTCCTCGAAGCCGGTCGCCTTGAGGCCCTTCTCGACCATGTCGCCGATACCGGTGATGCTTCGCTCCCGGACGGGGCGCGTGATCATGCCGGCCTGGCAGAAGCGGCAGCCGCGGGTGCAGCCGCGGAAGATCTCGACGGACATCCGCTCGTGGACGGTCTCGGCGAGCGGCACGAGCGGCTGCTTGGGGTACGGCCATTCGTCGAGGTCCATGACGGTGTGCTTGGACACGCGCCACGGGACGCCCGACTTGTTCGGTACGACGCGGCCGATGCGGCCGTCGGGCAGGTACTCGACGTCGTAGAAGGCCGGCACGTAGACATTGCCGGTCCTGGCGAGGCGGAAGAGGACCTCCTCGCGCCCGCCCGGGCGGCCCTCGGCCTTCCAGGCGCGGATGATCCCGGTCATGTCGAGCACGGCCTGCTCGCCGTCGCCGATGACGGCGCAGTCGATGAAGTCCGCGATCGGCTCGGGGTTGAAGGCGGCGTGGCCGCCCGCGAGCACGATCGGGTCGTCCAGGGTCCGGTCCTTGGACTCCAGCGGGATGCCCGCGAGGTCGAGGGCGGTGAGCATGTTGGTGTAGCCGAGTTCGGTGGAGAAGCTCAGCCCGAAGACGTCGAAGGCGCGGACGGGGCGGTGCGAGTCCACGGTGAACTGCGGGACCTTGTGCTCCCTCATCAGCTCTTCGAGGTCCGGCCAGACGCTGTACGTGCGCTCTGCGAGCACGCCCTCACGCTCGTTCAGCACCTCGTAGAGGATCATGACGCCCTGGTTGGGCAGTCCGACCTCGTACGCGTCGGGGTACATGAGCGCCCAGCGAACGTCGCATTCGTCCCACGGCTTCACAGTGGAGTTGAGTTCTCCGCCGACGTACTGGATCGGCTTCTGGACATGCGGGAGCAACGCCTCGAGCTGAGGAAAGACGGAGTCGGCAGGCATCTCGCGAACCTTCGTGAGCGGGCATGGGTGACCATCAAGGCTACCTTGACGTTCAGCCCGCCAGCGCCGCCCGAAGATCCGGATCCGCCGCCTTGCGCCAGACCTCGGGCAGCTCCCGCTCGCGCTCGGCCGCCTGCGCCTGCTCCTGTCCGTACAGGAGGCCCCAGGTGAACGCGCTCTCCCCCGCCGCATGGGCCTGGATGGCAAGATTCCGCAGGGCCTCGCGGGCCACCACGCTGTCCTGGTGGTCGCCGAGGACCGTCTGCACGGCCTTCATCCGTTTGGCGAACTTCTTGGCCACCTTGCCGAGCGCGGGCGTGGCCGCCTCGCCCGCGTACCTGGCGCGCTTGGCGGCCTTGCGGGCGTCGTGCATGGCGAGGTCCCGTGCTTCTCCGGCCGGGAGCTCCAGGGCGTGGTCGACCCGGGTGGCCAGCCGGTCGTAGTCCTTGAGGACCGCCTTGGGGATGATCCGGGCGGCCGCGCCGCGCGCCGCCTTGAGCAGCGGCGGGTCGGCGAGCAGGGCGTCCAGGGAGTCGAGGAGGGTGAGGTAGCGCTTGCTGTCGAGCACGGCGACGGCCCGGCGCCGCGAGCCCGAGCCGTGGGCGACGGTCCAGATGCGCAGCCGCCCGCGCACCGGGCCGAGCAGCAGGGGCCGGGGCATGGCGTCGATCCGGGACTTCAGCCGCTCGGTGAGCACCTCCTGGTCGCGGGCGACGCCCAGCTCCGCGGCGAGCCACTTGAGCTCTTCGCCGATCGGGTCGGTGACGGCGCGGTCGATGATCTTGCGGTACGAACGGAACGCGCTGCGCAGCCGTCTGGTGGCGACCCGCATCTGGTGGACGGAGTCGGGAAGGTCGCGGCGCACGGCGGGGTCGTAGGCGAGCAGGGCGTCGCGCTGTTCCCGCAGGTAGGCGAGGATGTGCGCGCCCGCGGTCCCTGGCGCCGGCGCGGCTGTGGCGGTCCCTGGGGCCGGCTCGGCGGTCCTCGGAGGCTGCTCGGCGGCTGGGCCCTCGCTCTTCGCGCGCTTGCCCGCCTTGGGCGCGGTCTCCGTCAGCGCCCTGGCCAGTTTCGACGGTGACTCGGCCGGCTTCACGCCTGCCTTGCGGAGCTTTTTGTCGACCGCGTCCAGAAAGGCCGGATCTCCGTCGTCGGCGAGCTCGACCTCGATTTCGTCCCAGGCCGCGGTACGGCCACCGTCGGTGAGGCGCTCGGCGCGGACCGAGTCGCGGCTCAGCTCGGCGAGCAGCTTGCCGTCGGCATCGACCAGGTGGCGGATGTCCCGGGAGGACAGAAGTCGCACCACGGGGGCGAGTTCGGCGTCGCGTGTGCGGGCCCGGACCAGGCTCGCGAGCGTGCGCGGGATCTCCTCGGACAGCGGCGCGGTGATCTCGTCCCGTACACCGGGCGCGACGGGCAGTTTGAGGTGCCAGCCCGCATCGTCGCCGCCGGTTCTGCGGCGCAGGGTGATGGAGGAGCCGGCGAGGCGCAGGCCGGCCGTGTCGTAATAGACGGCGTCGAGCTCGGCGACGCCTTTGTCGACAACGGCCGACACCCCGGGCACCCGGGTCAGATCCGGCAGCCGGGTCTCGGGAGTGGCTTCGTATTTCCGCTCGATCTCGCGCTTCGTATCCGCCATGAACCGAATCTAGTTGCCCGGGAGCCTCGGTGGCAGCCTCAACTGTTCACCCGGGGCGGGTTTCGGAAGTCCCGGCCGCGGGGCAGGCGGGACTTCCACGGCACGCGCTATGCCGTTATCGGCCGCTGCACACGGATCGACTGGAGCAGCCCGACCGCGATCCAGACCGCGAACATGGACGTGCCTCCGTACGACACGAACGGCAGCGGCAGACCGGCCACCGGCATGATGCCGAGCGTCATCCCGATGTTCTCGAAGGACTGGAAGGCGAACCAGGCGATGATCCCCGCGGCGACGATCGTGCCGTAGAGCTCGGTCGTCTCGCGTGCGATGCGGCAGGCGCGCCACAGCACCACGCCGAGCAGCAGCAGGATCAGGCCGGCCCCCAGGAAGCCGAGTTCCTCGCCGGCGACCGTGAAGACGAAGTCCGTCTGCTGTTCGGGGACGAACTGGCCCGTCGTCTGGGAGCCCTTGAACAGGCCGGTGCCGGTCAGTCCGCCGGAGCCGATCGCGATCCGCGCCTGGTTGGTGTTGTAGCCGACACCCGCCGGGTCGAGCTCAGGGTTGGCGAACGCCGCGAAGCGGTTGATCTGGTACTCGTCGAGCAGTCCGAGCGCGGTGACCAGCACCGCGCCGATGACTGCGGCCCCGATCAGCCCGAGGATCCAGCGGTTGGAGGCGCCGGAGGCGAGCAGCACCCCGAGCACGATGACCGCCATCACCATCACCGAGCCGAGGTCCGGCATCAGCATGACGATGGCCATGGGCAGGACGGCGAGCCCCAGGGACTTGGCGACGGTCCGGTGGTCCGGATGGGCCAGGTCGCCCGCGTCGACCCGCGCGGCCAGCATCATCGCCATCCCCAGAATGATCGTGATCTTCACGAACTCCGAGGGCTGCAGGGAGAATCCGCCGCCGATCACGATCCAGGCGTGCGCGCCGTTGATGGTCGCGCCGAGCGGTGTGAGCACCAGCAGCACGAGCACCACGGACAGGCCGTAGAGCACGGGGACCGCGCCGCGCAGGGTGCGGTGCCCGAGCCAGATCGTGCCGATCATCAGGGCGAACCCGATGCCGGTGTTGAGCACATGGCGGAACAGGAAGTAGTACGGGTCGCCCTGGTTGAGCGTCTCGCGGTTCCGGGTCGCCGACCACACCAGCAGCGAGCCCACGAAGGAGAGCGCGATCGCGGAGAACAGCAGCGGCCAGTCGAGCCTGCGCACCACGGAGTCGCGGGCGGAGAGCTGGGACCACAGGCCACCGCGCTTGGGCCCGTAGCCGGAGACGGAGAAGCCACTCGTGCCGGCCATGGCTCAGTCCCTCCGCGCGGGCGGTCCCGCGAGCTGCTGGTTCTCGTCCGGGGGCGGCTCTTCCGCCGGCTCGTACGGCTTGATCTCCGGGGCCTCGATGGAGCCGTCCTGCTGGATCTTCGGCAGGGACTTCTGCGGCGCGGGCAGCAGGGCCCTCTTCAGGTCCTGGCCGCCCTCCTCGTCGAGTCCGTACATCGCCTCGTAGATCTTGCGCACGGCGGGACCCGAGGCACCGGAGCCCGTACCGCCCTGGGCGATCGTCATGATGATCGTGTAGTCGGGGGTGTACGAGACGAACCAGGAGGTCGTCTGCTTGCCGTAGACCTCCGCCGTGCCCGTCTTGGCGTGCATCGGGATCTTGTCCTGCGGCCAGCCGCCGAAGCGCCAGGCGGCCGATCCGCGAGTGGTGACTCCCGCGAGGGCTTTGTCTATCTGGTCCCGCGTCCTGGCGTCCATCGGCAGTCTGCCGTGCGACTTCGGCTTGATCTCCTGGACGCTCCTGCCGTCCGCGCTGATGACGGCCTTGCCGATGGTGGGGTTGTAGAGCGTGCCGCCGTTGGCGATGGCGGCGTAGATCGTGGCCATCTGGATCGGGGTGACAAGGGTGTCGCCCTGGCCGATGGAGTAGTTGACGGAGTCACCGGCGCGCATCCGGTTGCCCTCGAGGCAGTTCTCGTACGCGATCCTCTCCACGTAGTCGCCGTTCTTCTTGCCCTGCCTGCACCAGCCGTCCTTGTTGGCCTCCCAGAAATTCTGCTTCCACTGGCGGTCCGGGACGCGGCCCCTGACCTCGTTGGGGAGGTCGATGCCGGTCTCCTTGCCGAGGCCGAACTGGTGGGCGGTCTTGTAGAACCAGTCGTTGGTGCGCTTCTTGGGCTTGGTGCCGCCGTCCTTCTGCCACTCGCGGTGGGCGATGCCGTAGAAGACGGTGTCGCAGGAGACCTCCAGGGCCTTGCCGAGGTCGATGCTGCCGTAGCCCTTCGACTCGAAGTTCTTGAAGACCTGGCCGCCGACGGAGTACGAGCTGGGGCAGGGGTAGTCGCCGTCGAACGGGTAGCCGGCGTTGACCGCGGCGGTCGACGAGATCACCTTGAAGATCGAGCCGGGGGCCGCCTGGCCCTGGATCGCTCGGTTCAGCAGCGGATAGTTGGAGTCCTTGCCGGTGAGCTTGGCGTAGTCCTTGCCGGAGATGCCGCCGACCCAGGAGTTGGGGTCGTACGTCGGCTGGGAGGCCATCGAGATGATCCGGCCGGTCTTGTTCTCCATCACCACGACGGCACCGGCGTCGGCCTTGTAGTTCTCGTCGGTGTTCTTGTCGAACTCCTGGCGGGCGGTCTTCATCGCCTTGTTGAGCTCGTACTCCGCGACGCCCTGGACGCGCGCGTCGATCGAGGTGACGAGGTTCGCGCCGGGCTGGGCCTCGTCCTTGGCGGCCTGGCCGATGACCCGGCCGAGGTTGTCGACCTCGTAGCGGGTCACTCCGGCCTTGCCGCGCAGCTCCTTGTCGTAGGTGCGCTCGATGCCCGAGCGGCCGACCTGGTCGGAGCGCAGGAACGGCGAGTCGGTGTCCTTGGCCTGGGTGATCTCCTCGTCCGTGACGGGCGAGAGATAGCCGAGGACCTGCGCGGTGTTGGTCTTGCCGGGCGCGGTGTAGCGGCGTACGGCAGTGGGCTCGGCGGTGATGCCGGGGAAGTCCTCGGCGCGCTCCCGGATCTGCAGGGCCTGCTGGGTGGTGGCCTCGTCGGTGACCGGGATGGGCTGGTACGGCGAGCCGTTCCAGCAGGGCTGCGGGGTCTTGGCGTCGCAGAGCCTGACCTTGTCCATGACGTCCTTCGGCTTCATGCCGAGGACGCCCGCGAGCCTGGTGAGGACGCCCTTGCCGTCGTCCTTCATCTTCAGCAGCTCGGTGCGGGACGCGGAGACGACGAGGCGGGTCTCGTTGTCGGCGAGGGGGATGCCGCGTGCGTCGAGGATCGAGCCGCGGACGGCGGGCTGGACGACCTGCTGGACGTGGTTGCTCTTGGCCTCGTCGGTGTACTCCTGGCCGTTGCGGATCTGGAGGTACCACAGACGTCCGCCGAGGGTGAACAGGAGGGAGAAGACCAGTACCTGGATGACGACAAGCCGGATCTGGACCCGGGGGGTCCGCCCGGTCTCCGGAATATTGCTCACGCTGCTGCCCCCTCGATCACAGTCGCTTGACTCCCTTGATGCGACCGGCCCGTGCCGCCCGCGTCCTGGCGGCCTTGCCGCGCAGTCCGCCGCGCTGGTTGCCGATGCGCAGTCCGGTGCCGGACGGACGCCAGCCGCTGGTGACGTCCCCGCCGCCGCTGTTCTGGCTCTCGGCGAGCGGATCGTTCTCGGCGCGTCTGGCGAGCGCCATGATCACCGGCACGGTGAAGGGCGCAAGCAGCAGGTCGTAGACGGCGGCGGTGAACAGCAGGCTGCCCAGGCCCACATGGCGGGCCGCGGTGTCGCCGACGAGGGCGCCCACACTCGCGTACAGCAGCGTCGATCCGACGGCCGCGGCGACGACCACGACCATCGGTCCGGTGGCCGACCTGAGCTGGCCGTTGTCGGGGCGCACCAGGCCCGCGAGGTAGCCGATCACACAGAGCACGAGGGCATAGCGTCCGGCGGCATGGTCGGCGGGCGGGGCGAGGTCGGCGAGCAGTCCCGCGCCGAAGCCGATGAAGGCGCCGGCCATGTGCCCGTACACGAAGGCGAGTCCGAGGACGACGAGCAGCAGCAGGTCGGGGACGGCGCCGGGGAGCTGGAGGCGGGCGAGGACGGAGACCTGGACGACGAGGGCGACCACGACGAGCGTCGTGGAGAGCAGCATCCGGTTGAAACGCATGACGGATCAGCTCCTACCGCTCGTCGTTCTGGTCGGCCGCGTTGACGTCGCCCTGGGTCTCGTCGCCGGGTGACGGGGTGACCGTCACCGTGACCGTCGGCGTGGGCTTGGGGGCAGCCGGCTTGGGCGGCAGCACCGTGTCACGTGGATCGGACCGGGGGGCCAGGACGACCACGCCGACGATGTCGAGCTTGGTGAAGCCGACGAACGGGCGGACGTAGATGTTCCGGGTGAGGTCGCCGCCGGAGGGGTCGACGCGTACGACCTCACCGACCGGGACGCCGGGCACGAACGGCTTGTCGGCCTGGGAGCCGAAGGTGACGAGCCGGTCGCCCTTCTTGACCTTGGCCTTTCCGTTGAGCAGCTGGACCAGCAGCGGCCGGTCGCCCTGGCCGGTGGCGAAGCCCAGTTCGTCGGTCTTCTCCATCCGGGTGCCGACCGTGAACTTCGGGTCGTTGGCGAGCAGTACGGTCGCGGTCTCGGGGCCGACCGTGGTGACCCGGCCGACGAGCCCGTCGCCGTTGAGTACGGTCATGTCGCGCTTGATGCCGTCGTTCGCGCCGACGTCGATGGTCACGGTCCAGGAGAAGCCCTGGGCCGCTCCTATGGCGATGACCTCGGCGCCCTTGATGCCGTACTGGCCCGCGCCGGCCTTCTTGAGCATGTTGTCGAGCTCATTGGCCCGACTGCGGTTACGGTCGTCGCTGCCGAGCCGCTGCTTCAGCGCGGCGTTCTCCTGCTCCAGTTCGCTGATGCGGTCATGACGCTTGCCGGAGTCACGTACGGCCCCGATCGCGTTGCCGATCGGGTCGATCGCTGTCGCGACGCCGTTCTCGACGGGTCCGAAGACCGTGGCGGCGGCCTGCCGGGCGCCGTCGACCGGTGAATCCTCGCCACCGCGGATATCCACCGTGATCAGAGCGAACGCGATGGCGATCAGCAGCACCAGGAGCAGCCGGCTCTCTCGTGTGTCCCTCACGTGCGACGGCCGTGCCTTCCTCGTAGGAATGTTGAGGTCTGTATATCAACGATCCGCTGTACGGGTTGGCAGGCACCCGTACCGGGGTCCCCCCACGCCCACCAGGGGCGCAGGGGGAGGATCGTGCCGATCCCCGAGCTCCGCTAGCGGCGGGGCTGGGCGTCCAGTACCTGCTGGAGCGCCTCGAACTCCTCCACACACTTTCCGGATCCGAGGGCCACCGAGTCCAGTGGATCCTCGGCGATATGGATGGGCATGCCGGTCTCGCGGCGCAGCCGCTCGTCGAGGCCGCGCAGCAGGGCGCCACCGCCGGTGAGGACGATGCCGCGGTCCATGACGTCGCCTGAGAGCTCCGGCGGGCACTTGTCGAGCGTGGTCTTGACGGCGTCGACGATCGCGTTGACCGGTTCCTCGATCGCCTTGCGGACCTCGGCCGCCGAGATGACCACGGTCTTCGGCAGACCGGAGACGAGGTCACGGCCGCGGATCTCGGTGTGCTCGTCCTTGTCCATGTCGTACGCGGAACCGATGGTGATCTTGATGCTCTCGGCGGTCCGCTCGCCGAGCAGGAGCGAGTACTCCTTCTTGATGTGCTGGATGATCGCGTTGTCCAGCTCGTCGCCGGCGACGCGGATGGACTGTGCTGTGACGATTCCGCCGAGCGAGATCACGGCGACTTCGGTGGTGCCGCCGCCGATGTCGACGACCATATTGCCGGTGGCTTCATGGACCGGGAGTCCGGAGCCGATGGCCGCGGCCATGGGCTCCTCGATGATGTGCACCTGGCGGGCGCCCGCCTGCGTCGACGCCTCGATGACCGCGCGGCGCTCGACACCCGTGATGCCCGAGGGCACACAGACGACGACACGCGGACGGGCGAGATACCGGCGCTTGTGGATCTTCAGGATGAAGTAGCGGAGCATCCGTTCGGTGATCTCGAAGTCGGCGATGACGCCGTCCTTCAGCGGCCGGACGGCAACGATGTTGCCCGGTGTCCGGCCGATCATCTTCTTCGCCTCGGCGCCGACCGCGAGAATGCCGCCCGTGTTGGTGTTGATGGCGACGACGGACGGCTCGTTGAGGACGATCCCCCGGCCCCTGACGTACACCAGCGTGTTGGCGGTCCCGAGGTCGACAGCCATGTCACGGCCGATGAACGACATGTTGTTCCCCATGAGGATGCGTCTGGCCTTCCCAAATCGAGCGTTGATGGCTTTTTAGGATGGCGAGGTGGGTGCTGTGGCGTGGAGGCTTCATCGTAGTGCCGCCTGCACGGACACCGCGCGGTGAGTCCACCTCTTAATAGGTGACGAGGTGTCGGAGCGATGCGTTCCCGCAAAGAGCTCATGTACACCGCAGGGCGACCGAAATTCCATCGGTCGCCCCAGGTGGAGAGC
The DNA here is from genome assembly GCF_044903445.1 of Streptomyces sp. NPDC019890. Taxonomy (NCBI): domain Bacteria; kingdom Bacillati; phylum Actinomycetota; class Actinomycetes; order Kitasatosporales; family Streptomycetaceae; genus Streptomyces; species Streptomyces sp. NPDC019890. The sequence continues at coordinate 457,693 of NZ_JBJDQK010000002.1, forward strand.
TCTGTATGGCTGACGGCCAATCAGGAAAGTCCGGGGAAGAAAATCTTGAGTTCCCGAATGGCGGACTCCTCGGAGTCCGAGGCGTGGATGAGGTTCTCCCGCACGATGGTGCCGAAGTCCCCGCGGATGGAGCCGGGCGCGGCAGCGATCGGGTCGGTCGGGCCGGCAAGCGCGCGCAGGCCCTCGATGACCCGCTCACCCTCGACGACGAGCGCGACGACCGGGCCGGAGGCCATGAACTCGACCAGCGGCTCGTAGAAAGGCTTGCCCTTGTGCTCGCCGTAGTGCTGCTCCAGGATCTCCTGATCGAGGGTGCGCAGCTCCAGCGCGCTGATGGTCCAGCCGGCCTTGGCTTCGATACGGCCGATGATCTCGCCGATCAGGCCGCGGCGTACGGCGTCGGGCTTGAGCAGGACGAGCGTGCGCTGGCTCACGGTGGGGGCTCCTTAAAAAACGGATGTGCGGAAGTCCGAGGCTACCGGTGCGTCTGCCGGGTCCGAGCCCCGGACCCTGCTCCTCGAACGGGGTCTGTGGGCTGCCCCCGGTGGCAGGGCGGGGGGCAGCCGCGCGCAGCCGCCCGCGCCTCCGGCTCAGCCCGCCTGGGCCGCCCACTTCGCCTTCGCCTCGTCGATCTTGCGGCCGTAGCGGATCGACGCCCACCACAGGCCCGCGAAGACCGCGCCCAGGAAGAACATCGTCGGCACCACGAAGCCGCCGGCGATCAGCCCGATCTGGAGCGCCCAGCCGAGCTGCACCCCGCCGGGACGGCCGATCATCCCGCACAGCAGCAGCGAGAGCAGCATCCCGATGCCGCTGACCGTCCAGACCGTGGCCACCGACAGGTCGTCGGACTTCATGGCCACGAGTCCGGCGAAACCGATCACGAAGAACTCGCCGATCAGGGTCGAAGCACAGAGCGTACGCATCGGATGTCAGCCCTTTCCCAGGAGCAGCCGGGCCTCGCCGACCGTGATCACGGAGCCGGTCACCAGCACACCCGCGCCCGCGAACTCCGACTCCTCCTCGGCGAGCGTGATCGCCGCCTCCAGCGCGTCGTCGAGACGCGGCTCGACGACCACCCGATCGTCGCCGAAGACCTCGACCGCGACCGAAGCCAGCTCGTCCGCGTCCATCGCGCGATGGCTGGAGTTCTGCGTGACAACGACCTCCGCGAAGATCGGCTCGAAGGCTTCGAGGAGCGCCTTCACATCCTTGTCGTCGCTCGCACCGACCACGCCGATGAGGCGCGAGAAGCCGAACGACTCGGTGACCCCGTCGGCGCACGCGCGGGCGCCCGCCGGGTTGTGCGCGGCGTCCAGGACGACCGTCGGGCTGCGGCGTACGACCTCCAGACGGCCCGGCGACGTCACCGCGGCGAACGCCTTGCGGACCGTGTCCAGGTCCAGCGTGCGGGCGTGCTCGGAGCCGATGCCGAAGAACGCCTCGACCGCCGCGAGTGCCACCGCGGCGTTGTGCGCCTGGTGCGCCCCGTACAGCGGGAGGAAGATCTCGCCGTACTCCCCGCCGAGTCCGCGCAGGGTCACCAGCTGGCCGCCGACGGCGACTTCCCGGGAGACCACGCCGAACTCCATGCCTTCACGGGCGACCGTGGCGTCGACCTCGACGGCCTTCTTCAGCATCACCTGCGCGGCGTCCACCGGCTGCTGCGCCAGGATGACCGTCGCGTCCTGCTTGACGATCCCCGCCTTCTCGACGGCGATCTCGGCGGGAGTGCCGCCGAGCCGGTCCGTGTGGTCCAGATCGATGGGCGTGACGACGGCGACCGACCCGTCGATGACGTTCGTCGCGTCCCAGCTGCCGCCCATGCCGACCTCGACGACCGCCACGTCCACGGGCGCGTCGGCGAAGGCGGCGTACGCCATGCCCGTGAGCACCTCGAAGAAGGACAGCCGGAACTCCTGGGCCGCGTCGACCATCTCGACGTACGGCCTGATGTCGTTGTACGTCTCGATGAAGCGCTCGGCCTCGATGGGGGCGCCGTCCAGGCTGATCCGCTCGGTGACCGACTGCACGTGCGGCGAGGTGTACCGCCCGGTGCGCAGGTCGAAGGCGGCGAGCAGGGCCTCGATCATGCGGGCTGTGGACGTCTTGCCGTTCGTCCCCGTGATGTGGATCGAGGGGTACGCACGCTGGGGCTCGCCCAGCACGTCCATCAGCGCCGAGATGCGGGCGACCGAGGGCTCCAGCTTGGTCTCGCCCCAGCGCGTCGCCAGGTCTGCCTCGACCTCGCGCAGCGACTTGTCCACCTCCGGGTCTGCGGGCCGGGCGGGCACGGGGTCGCCCCCCGGCAACCCGGCCTGTGCGCGCAGGGTACGGCTGCCGGCCTCGATCACCGCCAGATCGGGGTCACGGTCGGTCTCGGAGTCGACGATCTCGTCGAATGGGTCGGGCTGCTCACTCACGCGGTCCAGTCTACGGAGGAGCACTGACAGGATGTTCGCCCCGCCCCGTTCGGCGCTGTCGGCATCCGGACGCCGGACATACGAGAGGCCCCGGGTTTCCCCAGGGCCTCTCACGTACTGCCTCACGCGTGCCGACTCACACGCACCGGCTCCGGCGTACGGCTACGCCTGCGGCAGCCGGTCCAGCTGAGCCATGATCCGCTCGATGTCCGCCTCGGCATTGGCAAGCCGCGTGCGGATCTTCTCGACCACGTTGTCCGGGGCCTTCGCGAGGAACGCCTCGTTGCCGAGCTTCGCGTGCGCCTGCGACTTCTCCTTCTCGGCCGCCGCCAGGTCCTTCGCGAGACGCTTGCGCTCCGCGCCGACGTCGATCGTGCCGGACAGGTCGAGGGCGACCGTGGCCCCCGCGACCGGGAGGGTCGCGGTCGCGCTGAAGCCCTCACCTTCCGGCTGCAGCCGCAGCAGCTGCCGGATGGCGGCCTCGTGCGGCGCCAGCGCGGTGCCGTCCAGGGTGAGCCTGGCCGGGACCTTCTGAGCCGGCTGAAGCCCCTGGTCGGAGCGGAACCGGCGGACCTCGGTGACGACCCGCTGGACCAGCTCGATCTCCCGCTCGGCCGCCTCGTCCCGGAAGCCGCTGTCGGCCGGCCAGTCGGCGATGACGACGGACTCCTTGCCGGTGAGCGTGGTCCACAGCGTCTCGGTGACGAAGGGGACGATGGGGTGCAGCAGGCGCAGGGTGACGTCGAGGACCTCGCCGAGGACGCGCGCGGAGACCTTTGCCGCCTCGCCGCCCGCGAAGTACGTCGTCTTCGACAGCTCGACGTACCAGTCGAAGACCTCGTCCCACGCGAAGTGGTAGAGGGAGTCGGAGAGTTTCGCGAACTGGTAGTCGTCGTAGTACGCGTCGACCTCCGCGACCACCGTGTTGAGGCGGGAGAGGATCCACCGGTCCGTGGCGGACATCTGCGCCGGGTCGGGCAGCTCGCCTTCCACCGTCGCGCCGTTCATCAGCGCGAAGCGGGTCGCGTTCCAGATCTTGTTGGCGAAGTTGCGGGACGCCTGGACCCAGTCCTCGCCGATCGGCACATCGGCCCCGGGGTTGGCGCCACGGGCCAGGGTGAAGCGGACGGCGTCGGAGCCGTACGCGTCCATCCAGTCAAGCGGGTCGACCGAGTTGGGGTTGGACTTCGACATCTTCTTGCCGAACTCGTCACGGACGAGACCGGTCAGCGCGATGGTGTGGAACGGGGCCTCGCCCTCCATCGCGTACAGACCGAACATCATCATCCGGGCGACCCAGAAGAAGATGATGTCGTGCCCGGTAAGCAGGACGTCGGTCGGATAGAACTTCTCCAGATCCGGCGTCTTCTCGGGCCACCCCAGCGTGGAGAACGGCCACAGACCGGACGAGAACCAGGTGTCCAGGACATCGCTGTCCTGCGTCCAGCCCTCGCCCGTGGGCGGCTGCTCGTCGGGGCCGACACAGACGACTTCGCCGTTCGGGCCGTACCAGACCGGGATCCGGTGGCCCCACCACAGCTGGCGCGAGATGCACCAGTCGTGCATGTTGTCGACCCAGTCGAAGTAGCGCTTCGACATGTCCGCGGGGTGGATCTTGACCCGGCCGTCGCGGACCGCGTCACCGGCGGCCTGCGCAAGCGGCCCGACCTTGACCCACCACTGCAGCGACAGCCGCGGCTCGATGGTGGTCTTGCAGCGCGAGCAGTGCCCGACGGAGTGGACGTACGGACGCTTCTCGGCGACGATCCGCCCCTGCTGGCGCAGTGCCTCGACGATCGTCGAACGCGCCTCGAAGCGGTCGAGCCCCTGGAAGGGGCCGTGCGCCGTGATGACGGCGTGCTCGTCCATGATCGTCATGGATTCGAGACCGTGCCGCTGCCCGATGGCGAAGTCGTTCGGGTCGTGCGCTGGGGTCACCTTGACCGCGCCGGTGCCGAATTCGGGATCCACATGCGTGTCGGCGACGACCGGGATCGTACGGTCGGTCAGCGGCAGCTTGATCCGCTTGCCGATCAGGTGCGCGTATCGCTCGTCGTCGGGGTGGACGGCGACCGCGGTGTCACCGAGCATCGTCTCGACGCGGGTGGTCGCGACGACGACGGTCTCGTCGCCCTCGCCGTACTTGATCGAGACCAACTCACCATTGTCGTCCTGGTAGTCCACCTCGATGTCCGAGATGGCCGTCAGACAGCGCGGACACCAGTTGATGATGCGCTCGGCGCGGTAGATGAGCTCGTCGTCGTAGAGCTTCTTGAAGATGGTCTGGACGGCCCTGGACAGCCCTTCGTCCATGGTGAACCGCTCACGGCTCCAGTCCACGCCATCGCCGAGGCGGCGCATCTGGCCGAGGATCTTGCCACCGTACTCTTCCTTCCACTGCCAGACGCGCTCGACGAACTCTTCGCGCCCCAGGTCGTGGCGGGACTTGCCCTCCTCGGCGAGCTGCTGCTCGACCTTGTTCTGGGTGGCGATACCGGCGTGGTCCATGCCGGGCAGCCACAGCGCCTCGTACCCCTGCATCCGCTTCCGGCGGGTGAGGGCGTCCATGAGGGTGTGCTGGAAGGCATGCCCCAGGTGGAGGCTGCCGGTGACGTTCGGCGGCGGGATGACGATGGTGTACGGCGGCTTCTCACTCTTCGGATCCGCCGAGAAGTAACCGCGCTCTACCCAGCGCTCGTACAGCTTCCCCTCTACCTGGGCCGGCGCGTACTGGGTCGGCAGTTCGGGGTTGCTGGCTGGCTGCTGCTGAGTGTTCTCGGTCACGGGCACAGTTTAGAGGTGTCACAGGGCCGTACTGAAACGGGAATCTTCCGTAACGGTGTGACCCCCGCCGCCCCATGGCATCGGCGCTTGGGCCAGGATGTTCGAACTACATAAGTATCTGGAGGGGAACGCAGGAATGAGCCACAACCAGCCGGGCCCGTACGGCGGCCAGCCTCAGCAGCCCGGACCGTACGGTCAGCCGGGTCCCTACGGCCAGCAGCCGCCGCAGGCCCCGCAGCCCGGTTACGGGTACCCGCAGCAGCAGCCTCCGCAGCCCGGCTACGGATACCCGCAGCAGCCTCCCCAGGGCGTCCCCCCGCAGCAGCAGCCCGGCCAGTGGGGCCAGCCCCAGCAGCCGGGCCCGTACGGCCAGCAGCCCCAGTACGGCCAGCCCTACGGCGGCGGCCAGGTCCCGCCCCCGCCGGCCGCGCCGAAGAAGAAGACGGGCCTGATCGTAGTGGCTGCGGTGGTGGCGCTCGCGGTGATCGGCGGCGGCGCGTACTTCCTGCTGGGCAGTAGTCGTTCGGGTCTTGAGGACGACGGCCCGCACAAGCTCGCGACGCCCGAGACCGTGCTGAAGGAGTACAAGCGCTGGGACAAGGGCTCGAAGATCTCTGGTCAGAGCGACAAGACCACCAAGGAGCTCGAGGCCAGCGGCATCCAGAGCGGCAAGTCGGTCGTCGGTGTGTACTCGACGGCCGATCTGAGCAACTTCGATCCGAGCGACCCCAGCACCACGCCGACCAACATCACGACGGCAAAGGGGATCACCTACTTCGGCGCTTACGGGAAGCTGGCCGACCCCGAGAAAGCGCTGGACACGTTCTTCGCCAAGATGAAGGAAGGCTCCACCAAGGACTCGAAGAACGGGTCCCAGCTGGTCGGCGAGCCGGAAGCAGTCAGTCCCGACGGGTTCGACAACGGCATCATGAAGTGCCAGGCCGCGACGGGCAAGGACGCGACCGGCAAGCAGAAGACCGACTGGTTCTGCGCCTGGGCGGACTACAGCACCATGGCGATGGTCTCGCCCGGGGACCAGACCAAGGGTGTGGACAAGGACACGGCGGTGAAGCTCTCCGTCGACCTCCGCAACGAGATTCGCGTCAAGCTCTGAGCAGTGGGACAAACCGAAGGGGCGCCCGGCCAGTTGGCCGGGCGCCCCTTCGTAGGTCTGAGCACTACGCCGACTTCTCGTGACGCCCGTCGTTCTTCACGATCCGCGGCTCCCGCGGCACCAGCGTCGGGTTCACGTTGTTGTGCACCACGTCCGCCGTGATGACCACCCTGGCGACGTCCTTGCGCGACGGGACTTCGTACATCACCGACATCAGGACCTCTTCCATGATGGCCCGCAGGCCCCGCGCGCCCGTGCCGCGCAGGATCGCCTGGTCGGCGATGGCCTCGAGCGCCGGGCGGTCGAAGTCCAGCTCCACGCCGTCCAGTTCGAACAGGCGCTGGTACTGCTTCACCAGCGCGTTGCGCGGCTCGACCAGGATCTGGAGCAGCGCCTCGCGGTCCAGGTTGTGGACCGAAGTCAGTACCGGGAGGCGGCCGATGAACTCCGGGATCATCCCGAACTTCACCAGGTCCTCCGGCATGACCTCCTGGAACTGGTCGCTCGCCTCGATCTCGCGCTTGGAGCGGATCGTCGCGCCGAAGCCGATGCCCTTCGCGCCCGCACGCGACTCGATGATCTTCTCCAGGCCGGCGAAGGCGCCGCCCACGATGAAGAGCACGTTCGTCGTGTCGATCTGGATGAACTCCTGGTGCGGGTGCTTGCGTCCGCCCTGCGGGGGCACCGAGGCCGTCGTGCCTTCCAGGATCTTCAGCAGGGCCTGCTGGACGCCCTCGCCCGACACATCACGGGTGATCGACGGGTTCTCGCTCTTCCGGGCGACCTTGTCGATCTCGTCGATGTAGATGATCCCGGTCTCGGCCTTCTTGACGTCGTAGTCGGCGGCCTGGATCAGCTTCAGCAGAATGTTCTCGACGTCCTCGCCGACATAGCCCGCCTCCGTCAGCGCCGTCGCATCGGCAATGGCGAACGGGACATTGAGCATCCGGGCCAGCGTCTGGGCGAGAAGGGTCTTGCCGGACCCGGTGGGTCCGAGCAACAGGATGTTGGACTTGGCCAGTTCGATCGCGTCGTCCCGGCCCTGCGCGCCGCCGTTCTCGCCGGCCTGGACGCGCTTGTAGTGGTTGTAGACCGCTACCGAGAGGGCCTTCTTCGCGGGCTCCTGCCCGACGACGTAACCCTCGAGGAACTCGTAGATCTCGCGCGGCTTGGGCAGTTCCTCCCACCGCACTTCGGAGGTCTCGGCGAGCTCCTCCTCGATGATCTCGTTGCAGAGGTCGATGCACTCGTCGCAGATGTACACACCGGGGCCTGCGATGAGCTTCTTCACCTGCTTCTGGCTCTTTCCGCAGAACGAGCACTTGAGCAGGTCGCCGCCATCACCAATGCGTGCCACGAGGTGCTTCCCCTTCGCCTGGGAGCAGCTTGGTTCAGCCGGCTCCTGGTGCCTCATATCCGACGGTACCTTGCCTGGCCCCCCGTTCGGGCCCCCCTTGGCGCGGTTCACATTGTCGTGCACCGCGCCAAGGGCGTCGGACCCGTCAGGCGGCCGCTGCTGCGGTGCTCTTACGGGTCGAGACGATCTGGTCGACGAGGCCGTACGCAAGCGCGTCCTCGGCGGTCAGGATCTTGTCGCGCTCGATGTCGTCGCGGATCTTCTCGATCGGCGTCGTGGAATGCTTGGCCAGCATCTCCTCGAGCTGGGTGCGCATGCGCAGGATCTCGTTGGCCGCGATCTCCAGGTCGGAGAGCTGCTCCCGGCCGGTCTGCGAGGACGGCTGGTGGATCAGCACGCGGGCGTTCGGCAGGGCCATCCGCTTGCCGGGGGTACCGGCAGCGAGCAGCACGGCCGCGGCGGAAGCCGCCTGGCCCATGCAGACCGTCTGGATGTCCGGCTTCACGAACTGCATCGTGTCGTAGATGGCCGTCAGGGCCGTGAACGAGCCGCCGGGGCTGTTGATGTAGATGGAGATGTCGCGGTCCGGGTCCATCGACTCCAGGCACAGCAGCTGCGCCATGACGTCGTTGGCGGAGGCGTCGTCGATCTGCACGCCGAGGAAGATCACGCGCTCCTCGAAGAGCTTCGCGTACGGGTCGTACTCACGCACGCCCTGCGAGGTGCGCTCGACGAAGCGCGGGACGACGTAGCGGTTGTCCACCTGCGGGCCGGTGTAGAGGCCGCTCGCGGAGAAGTTACTCATATGGGTGTTCACCATCCTGGTGGCGTTCAGCGGGCGGGGGCTGGGGGCAGTACGGCTCAGGCGCCGGTGCCGCCGCCGCCCGGAACGCCCGATGCGGCGGAGATGATCTCGTCGATGAGGCCGTAGTCCTTGGCCTCTTCCGCGGTGTACCAGCGGTCGCGGTCACCGTCGCGGATGATCGTCTCGACGGTCTGGCCGGAGTGCCGGGCGGTGATCTCCGCCATGCGCGTTTTCGTACGGAGCAGGTACTCGGCCTGGATCTTGATGTCCGAGGCGGTGCCGCCGATGCCGGCCGAACCCTGGTGCATCAGAATGTCGGTGTTGGGGAGCGCGAAGCGCTTGCCCGCGGTGCCGCCGGTCAGCAGGAACTGGCCCATCGAGGCCGCCATTCCCATACCGATCGTGACGACGTCGTTCGGGATGTACTGCATGGTGTCGTAGATCGCCATGCCGGCCGTCACCGAGCCGCCGGGGCTGTTGATGTAGAGGTAGATGTCCTTTTCCGGGTCGGCAGCCAGGAGGAGCATCTGCGCCGTGATCTTGTTGGCGATCTCGTCGTCGACCTGCTGGCCGAGGAAGATGATCCGCTCGCCGAGCAGCCGGTTGTAGACATGGTCGCCGAGGCCACCACCGATGGACGGCTCACCCGCGGCGTTAGGCATCAGATTCGTCACGTATCCACCTGCTCGTCTCTGACGGCTTCGGCCGTCTCAGCGTCTTTGTACTGGGGGCGGGGACTCCCTGCCCTCGTATTCATGGACCCTAACGCGCAGGTCGGACAACGCCATCCCGCTTCCCGAACTGTTCGCTCGGAGCGCAAGGTAACCGGGGGCTCACGCGAGGCCCCGGCGGTACGGACCGGGCCCCGGGCGCGCGCAGCGTCCGGGGCCCGGTGTACGGGTCAGCGCGAGGCGCTCAGGCCTCGTTCTTCTCCTCGGACGCCTCGGAGGCGTCCTCGCCCTCGACGACGGCCTCGACCGTCTCTGCGGCGGCCTCGGTCTCGTCCTCGTCGTCCTCCAGGTCGACGACCTCACCGTTGGTGTCGACGACCTTCGAGGCCTCGACGACCACGGCCAGCGCCTTGCCGCGGGCGACCTCGCCGACGAGCATCGGCACCTGGCCGCCCTCGACGACGGCCTGGGCGAACTGGTCGGGGCTCATGCCGGAGGAGGCAGCGCGTCGCATGAGGTGCTCGGTGAGCTCCTCCTGGTTGACGTTCAGCTTCTCCTTGTTGACGAGCTCATCGAGGATGAACTGCGTCTTGATGCCCTTCTCGGCCTGTTCCTTGGTCTCGGCGATGAACTCTTCCTCGGTCTTGCCCTGGATCTCCAGGTACTTGCCGAGGTCGAGGCCCATCTGGCCGAGCTGGTGGTGCTCCAGGTTGTGCTTGCGGGTGTTGATCTCGTCCTCGAGGAGCTTCTCGGGGATCGGGACCTCCGCCAGCTTCAGCAGCTCGTCGAGGACGCGCTCCTGAGCCTGGGTGGCCTGGTCGTACTGCTTCATGTTCTCGAGGCGCTTGCGGCTGTCCGCCTTGAGCTCCTCGAGGGTGTCGAACTCGCTCGCCAGCTGCGCGAAGTCGTCGTCGAGCTCGGGGAGCTCACGGGCGGCGACGGCGGTGACCTTGACGGTGACCTCGGCGTCCTTGCCCTCGGCGGAGCCGCCCTTGAGCTGCGAGGTGAAAGTGGCCTCGCCGTCGGCCTCCAGGCCGGTGACGGCCTCGTCGATGCCGTCGAGCAGCTCGCCGGAGCCGATCGTGTACTGAACGCCGGACGCGACGCCGTCCTCCAGGACCTCGCCGTCGATCTTGGCCTCGAGGTCGATCGTCACGACGTCGCCCTCGGCGGCGGCGCGCTCGACCGGGTTGGTGGAGGCGAAGCGCTCGCGCAGCTGCTCCACCGACTTGTCGACGTCCTCGTCGGTGACCTCGACGGCGTCGACGGTGACCTCGATACCGGAGTAGTCCGGGATCTCGATGGCCGGGCGGATGTCGACCTCGGCGGTGAAGGCCAGCAGCTCGCCGTCCTTCAGCTCGGTGATGTCGACCTCGGGCTGACCCAGCGGGTTGACCTCGGCCTCGTTGACCGCCTCGGTGTAGAACTTCGGAAGGGCGTCGTTGACGGCCTCCTCCAGCACCGCACCACGGCCGAACCGCTGGTCGATCACTCGGGCCGGGATCTTGCCCTTGCGGAAGCCCTTGACCGTGACCTGCTGGTTGATCTTCTTGTACGCCGCGTCGAGGCTGTCCTTGAGCTCCTCGAAGGGCACCTCGACAGTGAGCCGAACCCGGGTCGGGTTCAGGGTCTCCACGGCGCTCTTCACGGTTCGGTCTCCTTGGTGGCTGATTCTGGGGTTCTGCTGCATCCGCCGCACACGAGGCGGCTCAGCGGATCTGCCCGGCTCTTCGTGAGAATCTTCAGACACACGGGCACGCAGCTTGCATAGTAGCCGCAAGCAGGATGACGCCCACAATGTGATCTTGAAGAGCGATCGTGGTGATGGTCGGGGTGGCCGGATTCGAACCGACGACCTTCCGCTCCCAAAGCGGACGCGCTACCAAGCTGCGCCACACCCCGTCGGTGCGACACGTAGGGTACATGCCCGCAGGCAGTGCGGCTGCCGCATTCTCGCAGGACGCCCCCGGAGGGATCGCGGAACGCTCCCGGAGGGGACGGTGGCGCGGAATGGGGTGTGCGGCAGCGGCCCCGGACCCGCTACGATGCTCTTCGTAACCGCGGCCCTCGTGACCTGCGGTGCGATGTCTGCGGGCGTAGCTCAATGGTAGAGCCCTAGTCTTCCAAACTAGCTACGCGGGTTCGATTCCCGTCGCCCGCTCTTTCAGGCCTCAGGCCCGGCTCGGCAGTTGATCGCCCGAGCCGGGCCTGAGGCTTTTTCGCAGCTCGGATCACAGCTCGGAGCGCTACTCAGATCGCCATTCGGATCACTGTTCGGGTCGCACGTCAGAAGTTGATCTGGTTGATCGTGTCGGCTATCGAGTTGAGGAATCTGTTGATCGACGGCGCCATGCCCGTCGAGGCAAGGAAGAAGCCGAACAGCACCGCGACGATCGCGGGTCCGGCCTTGATGGAGCCGCCGCGGATCAGCACCACGAGGATGATCGCCAACAGCAGCACCACAGACAGTGAAATGGCCACAACTGATCACACCCTCGGTCGGTCCACCTTGCCCGCCCGGGGGCATACGGCCCAGCACACCCCCGTCTTGACCATCGTGCCACCAACACGCCCATGCATGCCTGCCCCTGACGAATCATCGACGACGGGTTCGCGCCAACCGGGGGCCCGTGTGCGCCGGTCGGCGAAGGGGCGACTCGGCCGCCGGGGTGAAATACGGAAGGGAATTCGACCTGATCGTTTCCATGCCCGCACACATCGATCACGAGAAATTCGAAGACGAGCGGTGAGGAAATTCACGCGGTCACAAGGTCATAGCGATATGCACCATTTAAGGTGGATTAATTAGGGCATAGCGGGCGGTTGGTGGCAGTTTCGGGTTCGAATGTGAGACATGCGAAGAGGGTTTTACGAAATCGAATCAGCGAGGCTAGGGTGCCTCGAATGTTTCACGCTCCGCATGGATATCGCAGGGGCCCGCTCCCCCAGGCCCGGGAGTCGGAGCCCGTCCCTACAACCCCGAAGGCGGCCGGATCGGCCACCCTCGCCCCCGCCGAGAAACCCGTACCGAAGCCCACCGAGAAGTCCACCAGGCGAGACGCCTACTTCGACAACGCCAAGTATCTGGCCATCGTGCTGGTGGCGGTCGCGCACGCGTGGGAGCCGGTGATGGAGGGCAGCCGCGCCTCCCGGGCGCTCTACATGCTCGTCTACACCTTCCATATGCCGGCCTTCATCCTCATCTCCGGCTACTTCTCCCGGAGTTACACCGGCCGGCCCGACCAGCTCAGACGGCTGCTGACCGGGATCGCCCTGCCGTATGTCGTCTTCGAGATGGTGTACTCCCTCTTCAGACGGTATGCGCAGCACGCGCCCGAGCAGCCGATCAGTCTGCTCGACCCCTTCTATCTGACCTGGTTCCTGGTCGCGCTGTTCATCTGGCGGCTGACGACGCCGCTGTGGCGGCTGATCCGGTGGCCGCTACCGGTGGCGCTCACGCTGGCCTCGCTCGCCGCGCTGACGCCGAACATCGGGGCCGACCTGAATCTTCAGCGGGTGCTGCAGTTCCTGCCGTTCTTCGTGCTGGGACTGTGTCTGAAGCCCGAGCACTTCCAGCTGGTGCGGCGCCGTGAGGTACGGCTGCTGTCCCTGCCGCTCTTCGCGGGAGCGGGCCTCTTCGCGTACTGGGCCGCTCCCCGGATGAATCTGGGCTGGCTGTACCGCTCCAGCAGCGCGCAGGAGCTGGGTGTGCCGTGGTGGTCGGGGGTCGTGATGACGCTGGCGTTCTTCGGGTGCGCGGTGCTGCTCTCGGCCGGGTTCCTGGCGTGGGTGCCGCGGCGCAGGACCTGGTGCACGGTGCTGGGCGCGGGCACGATCTGCGGCTATCTGCTGCACGGTCTGCTGATCAAGGCCGCGGACTACGGGCATGTCTTCGAGAACAACGCCTGGCTGAGCACTCCGGGCGGCGAGATCGTGGTGACGCTGGTCGCGGCGGCCGCGGTGACGCTGCTGTGCACGCCGCCGGTGCGGCGGGCGATGCGGTGGGTGACGGAGCCGGAGATGGCGTGGGCGTTCCGGCGGGACGCGGCGGAGCTCGCGCCGCGCGGCTGACGCGCCGGGGGGCTGACGCGGTCGCGCCGCGCGGCTGACGCGGTCCAGCCGTGCGCGGCCGACCGGGCGGCCGGGCACGGCTCAGGGCTGCGCGTCCGGCGCCGACAGGCCCAGCAGGGCGCGCACCTTCGCGTACTTCGCCGTCAGCCGGGTGCGCGTCGCCTCGTCCAGTACGGCGAGCCGTGCCGGGTCGGCGTTGTGCGCGAGGTCGGCCTCCTTGACGAGGCGGGCACCGGGTGTGGCCAGGATGCGCCCGGTGTACTCCTCCAGTTCCTCGCCCTTGCGCTTGGTCAGGGCGAGGACCATGTCCTTGACCGGCTGTGGCAGGGCGGCCGCGTCCAGCCAGTCTCTGGACAGCGCGTCGTCCTCCACGGAGTCGTGCAGCCACCCGGCGGCGATCTGCTCGTCGCTGCCGCCACGGGCGCGTACGCCCTCGGCGACGGCGGCGAGATGTTCTGCGTACGGGCGGCCCGCCTTGTCCTTCTGACCGGCGTGGGCCGCACGGGCGATCGCCTCGACCTGGGCGAGGGTCAGTTGTGGCATGGCTCGACTGTACGGCCCAGTGGTCCGGCCCAGGGTTGCTGCTCGCGACAGTGGCCCACCGGCGCCCGGAGCGGTGGTGGTGGCACGGCCCGAGGACCGTGCCGAGAGGTCATGTCTCCCGGCAGAGCAGCAGCAGCGCCCGGTCGTCGTTGACGTCCTTCGCGACCGCCTCGATGAGATGCCAGGCCGCGCCCTCGAAACCCGCCGCCACATAGCGGTCGGCCTCGCCGGTCAGACGGTCTATGCCCTCGCTTATGTCCCGGCCCGACGCCTCCACCAGGCCGTCGGTGAAGATCATCAGCACGTCGCCGGGCCGCAGGTTGCCCTTGACCGGGTCGAACTGCGCTCCGTCGTAGACGCCGAGCAGCGGGCCCTCGGCGTCCATCTCCTCCCAGCGGCCGCTGCCCGCGTGCAGCTGGAGCGCGGGCAGATGGCCGGCCGACAGCAGCTCGTAGTCGCCGGAGTCCAGGTCCAGCACGAGATATATGGAGGTGGCGAAGCCCTCGTCCCAGTCCTGGCGGAGCAGATAGCCGTTCGCCGCGGGCAGGAAGCCGTGCGGCGGCAGGGATCCGAGCAGACCGCCGAAGGCGCCGGACAGCAGGAGCGCGCGGGAGCCCGCGTCCATGCCCTTGCCGGAGACGTCGGTGAGGACGACTTCCAGGGTGCGGCCGCCGTTCGTACGGGCCGCGACCACGAAGTCGCCGGAGAAGGACTGGCCGCCCGCCGGGCGCAGGGCCATCTCGCGGTGCCAGCCCTTCGGCAGCCGCGGCAGTGCGCTCTGCACCCGGATACGTTCGCGCAGGTCGAAAAGCATCGTGCCGCCGCGCCGCCACGGCACCCCGACCCGCGCCCGGAACTGGGCGATGAGCAGGCCGAAGAAACCGCATGCCGCGACCGTGAGGACGATCCCGGGGGTGACTCTGGCCGGACCTTCCGTGTACGGGCCGAGCACGACCGACTCGACGATCAGGGCGCCTGCTGCCGCCGCGTACAGACCCAGCAGGCTCGCCGGGCGCAGCAGCAGACCGCCGGCCACGATGGGCAGGACCAGCGCCGCCGGGGAGACCCAGACGGGCATCACGATCGTGCCCCAGGTGAAGGCCGGAACGGTCAGCAGCAGACCGGCCAGCGCGATCCAGTCGGAGCCGTCGCCTCGGAAGTAGTCGACACCGGATTTGCGCAGCGCGATGCGAGCCCGGTGCACTGCCTTCCGCAACCGGGCCGTGTACGAGTCTGCTGCAGAGCCGCGGGCCATTGCCGTGGACCTTATCCACCCGCCCGCCTTCCGTGCAGGGGGACCCCGGTGACAATGTGTTCGATATCGGGTCGCCGCGATACCGCAGCCCTGGTAGGCATGGCATATGACAATCGAGTTGCGAGCGCTGCGTCCGTCCGAATGGAGCGGCTGGTACGGGAAGTTGGAGCTCGCCTTCGGTGGTGTGCCGGGGACCCCGGAAGAGCGCGAGCTGCATGAATCGCTCACCGAGACCGAGCGCTCCATCGGCGCCTGGGACGGGGACGAGTGCGTCGGGACGGCCGGGGCGTTCTCCTTCGAGGTATCGGTCCCGGGCGGCGCGATGGTGTCTGCCGCGGGTGTGACGATGGTCAGCGTCGCCGCGACGCACCGGCGGCGTGGGGTACTCACCTCAATGATGCGGCGCCAACTGGACGATGTACGTAGCTGGGGCGAGCCGCTCGCTGTGCTGACGGCTTCCGAGCCGGAGATCTACGGTCGCTTCGGCTACGGCATCGCGACCCAGATGTTGTCAGCGACGATCGACACCGTCCGGGCGCGGATCGACCTCCCGGAGGGCGCGGACGGTGTCCGCCTGCGCTTCGCGGACGTCCAGGCGGTGGCGCGGGAGTGCGAGGCGGTGTACGTACACAGCATCGGCTCACGGCCGGGCATGCTCGCCCGAAAGCCGGGCTGGGAGCGGCTGCCGCTGCTCGACCCTCCGGGCGATCGGGACGGCGCATCGCCGATGCAGTGCGTGGTCGCCGAGCGTGAGGGCGAGATCGTCGGTTTCGTGCGCTTTCACAACAAGCCGGAGTGGGGGCCGCGTGGCCCGAAGGGCACCATCACGCTGCGGCACATCGAGGCGCTCGACCCCGTGACGTACGCCGTGCTGTGGCGCTTCCTCCTCGACATCGACCTGACGGTGCAGGTGGTGGTGCGCAACCGGCCGGTGGACGATCCGCTGCTGCTTCTCGTCAATGACGTGCGGCAGTGCGAGGTGCGGGTGCGGGACGGTCTCTTCGTACGGCTGGTGGAGCTCGGGAGCGCGCTGGAGGCGCGTACGTACCAGACGCCGGTGGATGTCGTCTTCGAGGTAACGGACGAATTCTGCCCGTGGAACGCCGGGCGCTGGCGGCTGACCGGCGACCACAAGGGCGCGTCCTGCAAGCGGACCGACGACGATGCCGATCTGGCGCTGTCCGTACGGGAGTTGGGTTCGGCGTATCTGGGCGGGGTGTCGCTGACGGCGCTGGCGGGAGCGGGGCGGGTGCAGGAGCTGCGGCAGGGGGCGCTGGCCGAGGCGTCGGTCGCGTTCGGCAGTGACCCGGCGCCCTGGTTGCCGCACGGTTTCTAGCGTCTTCCGGCGTCTTCCGGCGTCTTCCGGCGCCGCCCCTTGACCGGGGGCGGGCCCGGGCGGGCTACCGGTGCTGGCAGACGGGGCACCAGAAGAGATTGCGTGCGGCGAGACCGGCGGTGCGGATCTCGCCGCCGCAGACATGGCAGGGCAGGTGTGCCCGGCGGTAGACGTAGACCTCGCCACCGTGGTCGTCGACGCGCGGCGGGCGGCCCATCGCCTCGGGAGTGTGTTCGGGGCGGACGGTGTCGATGCGGTTGTTCCGTACGCCCTCGCGCATCAGCTCGACGAGGTCCGTCCAGATCGCGGTCCACTCGCCGTGGGTGAGGTCCTTGCCCGCGCGGTAGGGGTCGATGCCGTGCCGGAACAGGACCTCGGCACGGTAGACATTGCCGACACCCGCGATGATCTTCTGGTCCATGAGCAGTGCGGCAACGGTCGTACGGGATCGGGAGATACGTTCCCAGGCCCCATCGGGGTCGTCGGCGAGCCGCAGCGGGTCGGGGCCGAGGCGGTCGTGTATCGCCTGCTTCTCCGGGTCGGTGATCAGTGCGCAGGTGGTGGGGCCGCGCAGATCGACGTACGACTGCGGGTTCGCGAGCCGCAGCCGGACGGTGTCGGTCGGCGGGGGCGCGGGGGCGTCGCCGAAGTTCACCTTGCCGAAGAGGCCGAGGTGGATATGGACCCAGCCGAGCGGGCCGAAGCCGAGGAAGAGGTGCTTGCCGTGCGCCTCGGCGCTCTCGAGGATCTGGCGGTCGAGGAGAGCGGCCGCGTCCGAAAACTTGCCCTGCGGGCTGCTCACCCGGACCTGCCGGTCCAGAAAACGCTCGCGGTGATCCTCGGCGAGGCGGTGAATCGTGTGCCCTTCGGGCAAGGTGCGCTCCTGAGTGGGATCCTCGAGCACCGGACGGGCGGTCGGCCCACCCGGCGCCCGGCGCTCGAGGGCAAGACACAGCATGCCCGCCCGGCGCGACGGCCAGGCGGTCAGGCTCGTCCGGCGCCCCGGCACCGAGGGCGGGGGCGAAGCCCCGGGTCAGCCCTGCGGGTGGTGCGCCGGGATCGGGGGGAGCTCGCCGGTGGTCTCGTACGCGGAGAGCATGTCGATCCGGCGCGTGTGACGCTCCTCACCCGAGTAAGGGGTGTTGAGGAAGATCTCGACGAACTTGGTCGACTCCTCCAGCGTGTGCATCCGGCCGCCGACGGCCACGACGTTCGCGTTGTTGTGCTCACGGCCGAGAGCGGCGGTCTGCTCACTCCAGGCGAGGGCGGCGCGCACCCCCTTGACCTTGTTCGCGGCGATCTGCTCGCCGTTGCCGGAGCCGCCGATCACGATGCCGAGACTGTCCGGGTCCGCAGCCGTCTTCTCGGCCGCACGCAGGCAGAACGGGGGGTAGTCGTCCTGGGCGTCATAGATGTGGGGACCGCAGTCGACGGGCTCGTGGCCGTGGGCCGTGAGCCACTCGACGAGGTGGTTCTTGAGTTCGAAGCCGGCATGGTCGGAACCGAGGTACACGCGCATGTTCCGAGTGTGGCACGGGGGTGGCTGGGTAGCGGTGACCGGGGTCAGGACCTGTCGGGGTCACCGGCCTCCGCTTATCGCCCGGACCTAACGATCCGAAAACGGGACTTCACACATCTGGAGTCGCGGGTTTGAATGCGGGGGCTCGTGACCCGAGTGCTCTCAAACCTAAGGATTCGTCCATGACCTCGCAGCAGACCCTCATAAAGGAAGGCGAGCAGGCCGGTACAACCGGTAAGCCGCAGGCCTCCGACGGTCTCCAGGCCGGACTCAAGAACCGGCATCTGTCCATGATCGCCATCGGCGGTGTGATCGGCGCCGGACTGTTCGTCGGCTCCGGTTCCGGTATCGCCGCGGCGGGCCCGGCCATCCTTCTGTCGTACGCACTCGTGGGCGCTCTCGTCGTCTTCGTGATGCGGATGCTCGGCGAGATGGCCGCCGCCAACCCGACCTCCGGCTCCTTCTCCGCCTACGCGGACCGGGCGCTCGGCCGCTGGGCCGGGTTCTCGATCGGCTGGCTGTACTGGTTCTTCTGGGTCGTGGTGCTGGCGGTCGAGGCGACGGCCGGCGCGAAGATCCTGGAGGGCTGGATTCCGGCGGTCCCGCAGTGGGGCTGGGCGCTGATCGTGATGGTGGTGCTGACGGCGACAAACCTCGCCTCGGTGTCGTCGTACGGCGAGTTCGAGTTCTGGTTCGCGGGCATCAAGGTCGTCGCGATCGCCGCCTTTGTGGTGATCGGTCTGCTGGCCGTCTTCGGCGTGCTGCCGGGCTCCGACAACCCGGGCGCGGGCTTTGCGCATCTGACGGACGCCGGCGGATTCATGCCGCACGGTGCGGGCGCGATTCTCACCGGTGTGCTGATGGTCGTCTTCTCCTTCATGGGCAGCGAGATCGTGACGCTGGCAGCCGGCGAGTCGGAAGACCCGCAGCGGGCCGTCACCAAGGCCACGAACAGCGTGATCTGGCGGATCGGCGTCTTCTACCTGGGCTCCATTTTTGTGGTGCTGACGCTGCTGCCGTGGAACGACAAGTCGATCGTCGACAAGGGCTCGTACGTCGCCGCGCTCGACTCGATCGGCATCGCGCACGCCGGGCAGATCATGAACGTGATCGTGCTGACCGCTGTTCTGTCCTGCCTCAACTCGGGTCTTTACACCGCGTCCCGGATGGCGTTCTCGCTGGGGCGGCGCGGCGATGCGCCGAAGGTCTTCGCCCGTACGAACGCGCGGGGCGTGCCGCGGGCGGCCATCCTCGGCTCGGTGGTCTTCGGCTTCCTCGCCGTCTTCTTCAACTACAAGTGGCCGGACACCGTCTTCGCGTTCCTGCTGAACGCGTCCGGCGCGGTCGCGCTGTTCGTGTGGCTGGTCATCTGTGTCACCCAGCTGAGGATGCGCGGGATCATCCTGCGCGAGTCGCCCGACAGGCTGGTCGTGCGGATGTGGCTCTTCCCGTATCTGACGTGGCTGACCATCGCGATGATCCTCTTCGTGCTGGGCTACATGGTCTACGACGGCGGCGATGCGCGGGAGCAGGTGCTGCTGTCGCTGCTGGTGGCGGCCGTGGTGATCGCGATCGCGGTGGGTCGTGAGTGGCTCGGGCGTGCGTCGGCGGGCGTAGAACTGGATCAGAGCGGTGTGAAGGACTCGGTCACCCGGTCGTAGGTGGTCAGCGCGTCGGGCCGGGCGGCGGCGTCGTACCAGATGTTGAGCTGGTACGACTTGCCGCCGGCGGTGAAGCCCAGCTGGCGGGCGCGCCAGGGTGCGCCGTCCTGCGTGAAGACGTACTCCCAGATGATCGCGGATTCGCCGCGGAAGGCGGTGCGTTCCAGGCGGAGCTTGCGGTAGCCGGGGGCGTCGTGGCTTTCGCGCTCGAACTGCTGCCATTGGGTGAGGAGATCGCCGCCTCGTGCGAGAGCGTACGAGGCGGCGATTTCTTGTTTCCCGTCGGGCGAGTGGTAGTGGACGTTGGAGGGGCTTTTCGCGCTGCGGGTCCAGGCTTTGGGGGGCGCCCAGGCGAAGCCGGTCTCGCTGCGGGTGCCGGGGGGTGGGGTGGTGGGGGGTGCTTGGGAGGTGCCGGCCACGGTGGGGGGTGGCGTGTTGGCTTCGAGGCTGGTGTGGGGGTGCCGGTCCTGACCTTGGTCCTGGTCCTGATCCTGGGAGGTGAGGACGAGGACGACGGTGACGGTGACTGCGGCGAGGGCGGCGGTGGCGGTTGCGGTTGCGGTTGCGATGAGGGTGCGGGTGCGGGGCCTCGGGACGGCGGCGGGCTCCGCGTGCGGGGTGCGGGGAGTTTGTTCACCCACCCCGCCCCTTCCCTGAACCGGGGGCAAGCCCCCGGGCCCCCGGGTTGCGTGCCCCTGCGTACGTGCGGCGTCGCGCTCCGTCTCGCCCGGCGCGGGCGCGGGTGTCGGGCCGTCCGCCGGAGGGGCGGGCTCCGCGGGCGCGGGTGCGGGCTCGTGCTCACGCGGGCCCGGCGCGGGCTCCACGAGTGGCGCAGGCGGCAGTGGCAGTGGGGACGGGACCGACACCGTCGGGACGTACGTCGAGGCCGCCCTCGTCAGCATCGTCTCCAGTGCGTCCAGCGCCGGGCGCGCCTCCGGGTCCTTCACCAGCAGCGACGCCAGCACCGGGGACAACGGGCCCGCGCTTGGTGGGAGTTCGGGCTCCTCGTACAGCACCGCGTGGAGCGTCGCCAGCGTCGTCGGGCGGGCGAAGGGGGACTGGCCCGCCACCGCCGCGCACAAGGTGGCGCCCAGCGACCAGAGATCCGACGCCGGGCCCTGCGGGCGGCCGCCCACCCGTTCCGGGGCCATGTAGTCCGGGGAGCCGACCAGCATCCCCACCACTGTCAGGGCTGTCGCGTCCTGGATCGCGGCGATGCCGAAGTCCGTCAGGACCACCCGGCCGGACCGGCCCAGCAGCACGTTGCCGGGCTTGATGTCACGGTGCAGCACTCCCACCGCGTGAACCTCGCGCAGCGCCGCCACCACGCCGAGGCCGATGCGCGCGGCCTCGCGCGGGGACAGCGGGCCGTCCTCCACCAGGAGACGTTCCAGGGAGCGGGATTCGACGAGCTCCATCACGATCCACAGCCGGTCGCTCTCCTCGACCACGTCGTAGACGCGCACCACATTGGGGTGGTCGATACGCGCGGTCGCACGCGCCTCGCGCAGGGTGCGTTCACGGCGGATACGGGTGTCCTCCGCGTCCGCATCGTCCATCCGCATCTCTTTGACCGCGACCGGCCGGTCAAGCATGACATCGGCCGCACGCCACACCCGCCCCATTCCCCCCTGCCCAATGCTTTCGTCCAGCCGGTAACGCCCCACCACCAATAGCCCTGGAATACCCGGCATTCCCTTCCTCCCCGTCGTACCCCTCTGTGACCAGGACAGAAGCATGAACTTTCCCCCATGACAGCATAGTTCGCCGCAATCTTGTGGAACCCTTCTCGTACGCACTGCCCGATGTGCATCAAGGGGGCTGGGAAATGCAGGGATTGAAAAGGCACGGAAAATACTCGGGGGTATTCGTCGCGGTCATTGCGGCGGCCGTACTGACTCTTCCGCTCAGCGCGCACGCCGCCGACGACCCCACGCCCGGGAGCAGCAAGGGTGGCTCCCCCGGGCCCGCCGCACCCGCGGACGTGAAGATCACGACCGAGCTGCCGGGGAAGATCAACGTCGACAACAAGAGCCAACAGACCTCCCTGACAGCGAAAGTCAAGAACAGCGGGAGCAAGGACAGCGGACCCATCACCCTCTCCGTCGTCGGGTTCGACGGCATGCGCATCACCGGCGTCGAGGGCTGCGCGCCCATCCCCGAGGCACGCCTGCCTCAGGGCTCCAACAGCGGGTTCGCCTGCGTCATCGACAACCTCGCGGCGGGCAAGGACCGTTCGTACCGGATCGCCGCGACCTTCGATCTGCACAGGACCGGCAAGATCTGCCTCCCGGTCACCGTCGGCACCGGTGACAAGCTGCTCTGGCAGCAAGGACCCGTCCCCTTCGGCACATCGCAGCCGACACCCAACGCCCCCGACACCCCCCTGCTGCTCGGCACTGAGAACGTGCCCTTCGGGCCGGAGAAGCCACCGGCCGCCGAGTTGCCGCGCACCGGCACCCCGGACGGCACACTGCCGCTCGGCCTGGCCGCACTCGCGCTCCTCGCGATCGGCGGCACCGGGATCTGGTGGACGACCCGGAGCGAACGGTAAGCAAATGGGCCCGCGACCTTCATTGGCCGCGGGCCCGGTTCGCAGGTTGACGGCTTTCAAGAGTTGGCAGCGGCTGCCAGGTGTGCAGAGGGCTGCCGGCGTTGTCAGCCCCGCCGGCCGATGAGCTTCCAGGCTGCGGGCAGCGCGCCCATCGCCAGCGCGGCGGGACGCCGACCGCGAGGGGCGGGCTCCGTAGAGACTGTGGGGTCCCACCAAAGCGCCTGCTGCGGCGCCGCTGAGTACGGCGGTACGCGAGGGGCGGGTGGGACGTGAGTAAGTGTTCACCTTGTGTGAGCATCGTGCCCGTATAGCGGACATTCGTTCCTCGTGAGCGGACCAACGCCCAGACTGATCACTTCCCCCTCAGCTAGTGAACAGGGCATGCCCATGTCTCGGACCTCCGCGCCCGCGCCCGTCGACCAGCAGGCCGACGCATCGCTCTCGCACGGACTCAAGCAACGCCATCTCTCGATGATCGCCCTCGGCGGCGTCATCGGCGCCGGACTCTTCGTCGGATCCGGCGCGGGCATCGCCGCGGCCGGCCCGTCCATCGTCATCGCCTATGCGATCTCGGGACTGCTCGTCATGCTCGTGATGCGCATGCTCGGCGAGATGTCGGCGGCAAACCCGGCGTCCGGCTCCTTCTCCGTGCACGCCGAGCGCGCGATCGGCCCCTGGGCGGGCTTCACGGCGGGCTGGGCGTTCTGGTTTCTGCTCTGTGTGGCCGTCGGCCTCGAAGGAATCGGTGCCGCGAAGATCATGACGGGCTGGCTGCCCGGCACCCCCGAGTGGGCGTGGGTCGCCCTCTTCATGCTGGTCTTCTGCGGCACCAACCTGGCCGCGGTGAAGAACTTCGGCGAGTTCGAGTTCTGGTTCGCGGCGCTCAAGGTCGGCGCGATCACGCTCTTCCTGGCCGTCGGCGTGCTGGCGATCCTCGGCATCCTGCCGGGCACCGACGCACCCGGCACGGCCAACCTCACGGGCGACGGCGGCTTCATGCCGAACGGCTCCGAAGGCCTCGTCGTCGGTCTGCTCGCCTCCGTCTTCGCGTACGGCGGCCTGGAGACGGTCACCATCGCGGCGGCCGAGTCCGAGCACCCCGTGCAGGGCGTCGCCAAGGCCGTGCGTACGGCGATGTGGCGCATCGCGATCTTCTACATCGGCTCGATGGCGGTCATCGTCACGCTGGTCCCGTGGGGCGACCCGAAGGTCGTCGAGAAAGGTCCGTACGTCGCGACCCTGGACCACCTGGGCATCCCCGGCGCCGGGCAGATCATGAACGTCGTCGTGCTGGTCGCCCTGCTCTCGGCGATGAACGCCAATGTCTACGGCGCCTCCCGCATGGCCTGTTCACTGGTGGCCCGCGGCCAGGGCCCGAGGGCGCTGGGGCGGACCTTCAGCGGGGTGCCGCGTACCGCCGTGCTGGTCTCGTCCGTCTTCGGCTTCGCGTGTGTGCTGCTCAGCTACTGGCGGCCGAACGACGTCTTCATGTGGCTCCTCAACATGATCGGCGCGATCATCCTGGTCGTCTGGATCTTCATTGCCGTCTCGCAGCTGGTACTGCGCCGCCGCACGGAGCGCGAGGACCCGTCGAAGCTGGTCGTGAAGATGTGGCTGTACCCGGTGCTGACATGGGTGGCGCTGGCGGGGATGGCTGCGGTGTTCGTACTGATGGCGCGCGAGCCGGACACCCGTACGCAGCTGTACTACTCGGGCGGGCTGACGCTGGCACTGGCGGTTGTCGGGTACGTGCGCCAGGTCGCTTCCCGCGGGGACGCGGAGGCGGTCGGTACGCAGGCGAGCGTCGACTGACCAGGCCGTAACGGCGCAGCACACAGGACCCCGGGCCACCACGGGCCCGGGGTCCTGCGCGTCCGGGAGGCCACTGACACTCCGGAGTCCCAGGACCAACGCCTGATCATCACCCGCCCCTTCTGCTGCTAACGTGCACTTGCATATGATGTGCAATAAGCAGTGCGAGGGACCGGAGAGACATGGCCATTTACACGCTTCCTGAACTTCCGTACGACTACGCGGCGCTCGAACCGGTCATCAGTCCGCAGATCATCGAGCTCCACCACGACAAGCACCACGCGGCCTACGTCAAGGGCGCCAACGACACCCTCGAGCAGCTGGCGGAGGCCCGCGACAAGGAGCAGTGGTCAACGATCAACGGTCTGGAGAAGAACCTCGCGTTCCATCTCTCCGGCCACATCCTGCACTCGATCTACTGGCACAACATGACAGGCGACGGCGGCGGCGAGCCGCTGGAGAAGGACGGCGTGGGCGAACTCGCCGACGCGATCGCCGAATCCTTCGGCTCCTTCGCCAAGTTCAGGTCCCAGCTGACCAAGGCGTCGGCGACCACGCAGGGCTCGGGCTGGGGCGTTCTCGCGTACGAGCCCGTCAGCCGCCGGCTGATCGTCGAGCAGGTCTACGACCACCAGGGCAACGTCGGCCAGGGCTCGGTGCCGATCCTCGTCTTCGACGCCTGGGAGCACGCCTTCTATCTGCAGTACAAGAACCAGAAGGTGGACTTCATCGAGGCGATGTGGCAGGTCGTCAACTGGCAGGACGTGGCGAAGCGCCATGCCGAGGCGAAGGAGCGCACGCCGCTGATCGTGCCGTAGGCCATGGATCGTCCTGCTCGTGATCGTCTTCTCAACCTTCACCTGCAGGCGGAGTGACGAAGGGCCCCCGCGAGGACGTGACTCGCGGGGGCCCTTCCCTGCGCAGGCCGGTCAGGGACCGTGCGGCGCCGAGCTGTCAGTCGAAGCTCGGGCCGGCGGTGCGCGTCCGCTTGATCTCGTAGAAGCCGGGGATGGACGCCACCATCAGCGTGCCGTCCCAGAGCTTTGCCGCCTCTTCGCCCTTCGGGGCGGGAGTGACGACCGGGCCGAAGAAGGCGAGCTGCTTGCCGTCCGCGCCCGGGACCGCGATGACCGGGGTGCCGACCTCCTGGCCGACCTTGTCGATGCCCTCCTTGTGGGAGGCGCGCAGCTCGGTGTCGTACGCGTCCGAGTCGGCGTAGTCGAGCAGATCCGCGGGCAGGCCGACCTCCTCCAGCGCACCCGCGATCGCCTCGCGGGTCGCGCCCTCGCCGCGGTTGTGGAAGCGGATGCCGAGCGCGGTGTAGAGCTTGCCGAGCACCTCGTCGCCGTACTTCTGCTGTGCGGCGATGACGACCCGGACCGGGCCCCATGCCTGCTTCATGCCCTCGCGGTACTTCTCCGGGAGCGTGTCGAGCTTGGGTTCATTCAGCACGGCGAGACTCATCACGTGCCAGCGGACCTCGACGTCGCGGAGCTTTTCGACCTCGAGCATCCAGCGGGAGGTCATCCAGGCCCACGGGCACAGGGGGTCGAACCAGAAGTCCACGGGTGTCTTGCCGTTCTCGGACATGCTTCTCCTCATCAGGGACGTCGTGCGCCTCGAACGGGCAAACGCCACCTGCCGCCGGTCGATTCCCGGATACCGCGTGCCAGGAGCACATGGGAGGATCGGTCCTGTTCGAACGAGACACGAAGGAGTGCCCGTGCCCGGTGAGAATCTGTCCCGCGACGAGGCCCGCAGGCGGGCCGAGCTGCTGTCCGTCGACGGGTACGAGGTGGCCCTCGACCTGCGTTCCGCGGTCGGCGAGGCGCCAGAGGGCTCCGGGCCCCGCACCTTCCGTTCGGTGACGACGATCCGCTTCCGCTGTGCGCAGCCGGGCGCCTCGACCTTCGCGGACCTGATCGCGCCCGCGGTCACCGAGGTGACGCTGAACGACGAGAAGCTGGATCCGGTCGCGGTCTTCGACGGCTCGCGGATCGCGCTGAGCAATCTCGCCGAAGAGAACGTGCTGGTGGTGGATGCGCAGTGCGCGTACAGCCGTACGGGTGAGGGGCTGCACCGGTTCGTCGACCCGGAGGACGGCGAGGTCTATCTCTACACGCAGTACGAGCCGGCCGACGCCCGCCGGGTCTTCGCCAACTTCGAACAGCCGGACCTGAAAGCGCCGTTCCGCTTCGAGGCGACCGCGCCGGAGGGCTGGACCGTCTGGAGCAACGGCGAGGGCGCGCGGGACGAGGACGGGGTGTGGCGCTTCGCCGGGACGAAGCCGATCTCGACGTACATCACGGCGGTCGTGGCCGGTCCGTACCACTACGAGACCGACATCTACACCCGCACCTTCGACGACGGGACGACGCTGGAGATCCCGCTCGGCGCGATGTGCCGCAAGGGGCTCGCCAGGCACTTCGACGCCGACGACATCTTCCTGGTGACGAGGCAGGGACTGGACTTCTTCCACGACCACTTCGACTACCCGTACCCCTTCGGGAAGTACGACCAGGCGTTCGTGCCCGAGTACAACATCGGGGCGATGGAGAACCCGGGCTGTGTGACCTTCCGCGAGGAGTTCATCTTCCGGGGGAAGGTGACGCAGGCGTCGTACGAGCGCCGGGCGAACGTCATCCTGCACGAGATGGCGCACATGTGGTTCGGCGATCTGGTCACCATGGTGTGGTGGGACGACCTGTGGCTGAAGGAGTCCTTCGCGGACTTCATGGGCTCCTTCTCGATGGTGGGGGCGACCCGCTTCGCCAACGGCTGGATCACCTTCGCCAACAACCGCAAGTCGTGGGCGTACCGGGCGGACCAGCTGCCGTCGACGCATCCGGTCACGGCCGACATCCGTGACCTGGAGGACGCGAAGCTCAACTTCGACGGGATCACGTACGCGAAGGGCGCGTCGGTACTGAAGCAGCTGGTGGCGTACGTCG
Organism: Streptomyces sp. NPDC019890; assembly: GCF_044903445.1. Taxonomy (NCBI): domain Bacteria; kingdom Bacillati; phylum Actinomycetota; class Actinomycetes; order Kitasatosporales; family Streptomycetaceae; genus Streptomyces; species Streptomyces sp. NPDC019890. The sequence goes on from NZ_JBJDQK010000002.1 coordinate 484,549, forward strand.
GGCAGGACGCGTTCCTGGAGGGCGCGCGGCGCTACTTCAAGCGCCACGCCTACGGCAACACGCGCCTGGCCGATCTGCTCCTGGTCCTGGAAGAGGTCTCCGGCCGTGACATGGCGTCCTGGTCGCGGTCCTGGCTGGAGACCGCGGGCGTCAACTCCCTGACTCCCGTGGCGACTTACGACGCGGGCGATCGGATCACCGAGCTCGCGGTGGGGCAGGACGGCGATGAACTGCGGCCGCACCGGGTGGCGGTCGGGCTGTACCGGAACGAAGGGACGGACCTGGTGCGTTACGCCAGGGCCGAGGTGGACGTCACCGGTCCGCGGACGGTCGTCGAGGCGCTTGCGGGCGCCGAGCGGCCCGACCTGATCCTGGTCAACGACGACGATCTGACGTACTGCAAGATCCGCTTCGACGAGGGCTCGCTGGCGACGCTGCGGGCGCGTCTCGGCGCCATCACGGACCCCCTGGCGCGGGCACTGTGCTGGTCGGCGCTGTGGAATCTGACGCGGGACGCGCTGATGCCGGCGCGGGACTTCGTCGACCTGGTGCTGCGGTTCGCGGGGCGGGAGTCCGACATCGGGGTGCTGCAGATGCTGCACGCGTGGGCGCGTTCCGCCCTGGTGCACTACGCCGCGCCACAGTGGCGCGAGGAGGGCGGACGGCTGCTCGCGCAGGGCGCGCTGCGTGAGCTGCGGCTGGCCGAGCCGGGCAGCCAGCACCAGCTGACGTGGGCGCGGTTCTTCGCGGCGACGGCGACGTCGGCGGCGGATCTGCAGCTGCTCGACGGGCTGCTCAACGGCACGGCGAAGATCGACGGGCTGGACGTGGACCAGGAGCTGCGCTGGGCGTTCGTGGAGCCGCTGGCGTCGCACGGGGTGGCGGACGAGTCCTTCATCGCGGCGGAACTGGCCCGCGACGACACGGCCTCGGGCAAGCGCCACCAGGTGCGCTGCCTGGCGGCGCGGCCGTCGGCGGCGGTGAAGGACCAGGCGTGGGCGCAGGTCGTGGAGTCGGACTCGCTCTCCAACGCACTGGTGGAGGCGACGATTTCGGGCTTTGTGCAGCCGGGGCAGCGGGAGCTGCTGGCGCCGTACGCGGCGAAGTACTTCGATGCGATCGAGCGGGTGTGGCAGGAGCGGTCGATCCAGATCGGCATGGACGTGGTGAAGGGCCTGTTCCCGAGCCTGCAGGACGACGAGTCGACGCTGACGGCGACGGACGGCTGGCTGTCCACGCACACGGGGGCGGCCCCGGCCCTGCGCCGTCTGGTGCTGGAGGCGAGGGACGATCTGGCGAGGGCGCTGCGGGCCCAGGCATGCGACGCGGCGTCGGGCGCGGCCTGAGGGATTTTGCCCACCCCACCCCGCCCCTCAGGGGCGGGGTGGGGAACAGGCCCCCCGGCACCACGCTCGGCGGCGCGAAGCCGCCAGTCCCCGGCGCCGGGCGCGCCCCGCACACCCCCCACCGCTCCCGCGCGCCCCGCGCCCTTTCGGCAGTCGAACGCCCGTACTTTAGGGCTGCCTTGTCCCGAAATGTCGACGAGACTGTAACAGCGGGTAGGAAGCGGGCCGGACGCGGGCATTCCCGTCCCATGAACCACAACACCCCTCTCTCCCCCCTCCCCCTCAGCCACCTCGCCGACGTCCAGCGCCGCGTGCTGTCCTCCGCGCAGCTCCGCGCGCACGGGGTCTCCGCCGCGCGGACCGCCTCGCAGTGCCGGCCCGGGGGTCCCTGGCAGTTGTTGTTGCCGGGGGTGTATCTCCTGCACCCCGGCCCGCCCACCAGCGAGGAGCGGCTGCACGGCGCGCTGCTGTACGCCGGGCGGCCCGCCCTTCCCGCGCAGGGTGAGGCACGGAGCGCACCCGGCTTCGGCGAGGCCATGATCACCGGGCTCGCCGCGCTCGCGCTCTATCAGTTCTCGTCGGCCCCGCCGCTGCTCTCCCTCGACCGGATCGACGTCCTCGTGCCCCGCACCCGCCGTCTCCGCTCGACCGGATGCGCCCGGCTCGTACGCACGCACGGGATGCCCGGACCGAGAGAGATCACGGGCGTACCCGTCGCCCCCGTCCCCCGCGCCCTCGCGGACGCCGTCACGCAGGTCGCCGACCCCGACGCCGTACGCCGCCTCCTCACCGAGGCCGTCAGCGGCGGGCACTGCGAACCCGCCGCCGTCGTCAAGGAGTTGAGCCGTGCCCGGCTGCTGAGCCGCCCCCACGTCGTCGGCGCCGTCGACTCGCTCCTCGCCGAGGGACGCGCCCTCGCGGAGGAGCGGCTGTACGAGCTGGTGCGTACGCAGCAACTCCCCGAACCGGTGTGGAATGTGGACCTGCGCCTCCCCGGCGGCCCCCATCTCGGCGGAGTCGACGCCTACTGGCCCGGCCAGGCCGTCGCCGTCGAGCTGGACACCCGCGCGCCCCGCCACGGCGAGGACGCCCTGTGGTCGGAGTACGCCCATAAGCGCGAGCATCTGGAGCGGCTCGGCATCACCGTCGTGCACCTCACGCCGAAGAAGCTGCGGGAGTCGCCGGAGCAGCAGGCGACCGTCGTCCGCACCGCCCTGATGGCGGCGGTGGAGCGGGACCCCGCCGCGTACGTCGTGGTCCTCCCGCGCTGAGCCGCGGCCCGGTCACAGGCGAGGAAGTGCCGGCCGGCTATCGGCTGGTTCCGGCGAGCCGTCCGGCCGGCGGCCTGGAGCGCCACAACTCCAGGCCGATGTCGACGAGTTCGACCCGTTCGAGAGCGGTCACCGCCTCCAGCGGATGCCAGGCGGCCAGGTCCGTCGACCCGTCCGTCTCATGGCGCAGCTCGCCGCCGGTGATCCGGCCCTCGTACACGATGCGCAGCCCCTGGAAGTCGGCAAACGCTCCGAGTTTGCGCGGGTACTGGCGGCGGATGGAGTCGAGGCCGAGCAGTGCGGTCATCTCGGCTGCGTAGCCGGTCTCCTCCTCGACCTCGCGGACCACGGTGTCGAGGGGGTCCTCCCCGTGGTCCATGCCGCCGCCGGGCAGCGTCCACTTCTTGGCGCCGTCGCGCGCCACCCAGCGGGCGAGCAGGATCTCGTCGTCCCGTACGCACACGGCGTACGCCGCGACCCTCAGTTCCCTGTTCCGCAACTGCTTGTTCATGCGGTGAGGTTAGAGGGGTGCCTGAACGCTCGGGTTGGCGGGCGAGTACTCGGGGGCCGACCAGCGCAGTGGACTGGCCGCCTCGGTCTGGACGACTTCCTCGACGGTGAAGACGGTGCTGCGGCCGCCGGTGTCCGAATAGTCGGTGTGCGCGGTACCGGTGAGCTGGAGCGTTGTGCCACCGGCCCAGTCCAGCAGCAACAGTCCTGCGCGCGGGTCGGCCTCCAGGTTGCCCAGCGTCAGGAACATCGCATTGCCCGGGTAGTCCTGCCAGCTGAGCGTGGTGGGCGACGTGACGCGTACGAAGCCGGGGTTGCCGCCACGATGGCTGGCGTCGACGCCGTCCGGCGTGCCGGTGGCGATGAAGAAAGTGTCGGCGGCGCGGATGAACTCCTGCTGGCCGGGGTCCAGTTGTCCCGCGCGCCTGGCGGCACCGGTCTGCTCGCCGCCGCCCCCATCCGGCTCGTACAGCTCCCGCTTCTGCAGGTACTTGGGGCAGTTGGCGAAGACCCGCTCCGCCTCGATCACGAGACCGCGGGCGGACGGGCGGGCCGTGCCGCCCAGCCGCATCCGGCGGCGGGTGCGCGGATCGAGCACGATCGTGCCGACGGGCAGCGGGCCCGCGGCGAGTGCGCCGGCGAGCGGGTCCGCCCGGTGCACGCGGCCGGTGACCGAGACGGAGTGCGCCCCCGTGGCCCGCATGAAGCCGGGCGGACCGCTGAGCAGCGAGGCCCACATCCGGCCCGCCGGGTCCGCCGCGCCGAGCACCAGCATGGGCTGAAGCCCCAGGAAGGCGGCGGCGACCGGTTTGATGCCGTCGCCGATGGAGCGGCCGACGTGCGCGGCCTGGTCGCTCACGCCCAGGCGCCGCTGAACGGCGAGCGAGCCGTGGTGGTACGGCTGCTGATACGGGTCCACGGTGGCCGCTCCCTAGAAAAAGCCGCAGGTGGGCGCTGCGGCGGTGGGCACCGGGGCGCCCTCGGCGCCGGAGGGGGCGTAGATCTCGAGACGGGTGCCGTCCGGGTCGTGGAAGAAGATCCCGCCGGAGGCCGCGCCCTCGCCGTGGGCGACCACGCCCTCGTACGCGAAGTCGACGCCGAGGGTCTTCAGCCGCACCTCGGCGGCCCGGACCTGCTCGATGGATTCCGCCTCGAAGGCGAGGTGGTGCAGCCCCGCGAGTGCGGGTGCATACGCCCCGTCCGCCTGCTGCCAGAGCGTGAGGACGAGCTGACCGTCCCGGCCGAGGAAGGCGAAGCGACGGTCGTCCTCCTTGCCCTGGCCGAGCAGGTCGAAGCCGAGGACGTCCCCGTAGAAGGGGAGCGAACGATCGAGGTCGGTGACATTGAGGCCGATATGGCCGGTACGCAGAGCGCTGGTCGCCGTCATGGCACACCTCTCGGAAGGTCGGAGCGGGCTAACCGCTTAATCTGACTTTAGAGGTTAGGTACCAGGAGGTCAACCGGTCACGTACTCTTGAGTGGTTAGTCGGGAGAGGAGCTCAGGGATGCCCGCCATGTCCGATCCACGGCCGCTCACCGGCGAGCCCGTCTCCCTCGACCTGCTCAACACCCGCTGGGTGCACGACGGCGCACGCCAGGATCTGCTGACCGGCGTCGACGGACTGCGCATCTGGCTGGTGAGCAACGACCTCGCCGGCCGGTTCAGCGCCGACGCGGCCACCCTGGAGCGCACCCTGACCGCCCGTGACGCCCTCGCCGCCCTCGTCGACACCCCCGGCGACCCCGCCGCCGTCGCCCGCCTCGACGAGGTGCTGGGCCACGGGCGGATTCGCGCCACACTCACCGCCGACGGCCCCGGCGAGGAGGCGGAGTTCGCGGACCCGGCCTGGGGCCCCGGCTGGACCGCGGCCCGCGGCCATCTCGATCTGCTGCGCACCGCGCCCGACCGGATCCGCGCCTGCGCGCACGAGGCGTGCGTCCTGCACTTCTTCGACACCTCGCGGAACGGGACGCGCCGCTGGTGCTCCATGGCGGTGTGTGGCAACCGCGCGAAGGCGTCCCGGCACTACGCCCGCAGCCGCGAAGACTGAAGCAAAGTCTGAAGCGAAACCCCAGAAACACCCATTTGCCCTGCGTGGCGCTTCCTTCGCAGTGGCGGATCTCCGCCATGTCCGCAACCCGCCGCTGCCAACTCTCCACAAACCCCTGTCATTTACGAAAGGCTGAGCGGTCATCCGGCACCGAATTCCGGACCCCGTCTTTCACAAACAGGGATGCTGATGACCCCCGAATCCCAGAGCTCCATACAAGGGCGCTCCGTACCAGGTCACAGACGCGCGGCCCGCATCGCGGCCGCAGCTTCGATCGTGGCCGCGCTGGTGGCCACGGGCGCCGCGCCGGCCTTCTCCGCCGCGCCCGCCGACGACCCGGGCACCTCCGCCGGCGTCAAGGCCTCGTCCTCCTCCGACAAGCTCGGCTCGGCCGACGCCCAACTGCTCGCCGATGCCGAGGCCAAGGGCGAGAAGAGCGTCACTGTGATGGTCGCCACCGCACCCGGTGCGACCGAGCAGGTCGCGGGGCAGCTCGACGCCGTCGAAGGCGCCGTGGTCGGCAAGACGTACGACCAGCTCGGCTATGTACGGGCCACCCTCCCCACCGCCCGGGCGGAGGCCGCGCTCAAGGCGGCCGCCAAGCTCTCCAGCGTGCACGGCATCGACCTCAAGCACGAGGTCAAGCTGGACGACCCGACGCCGGCCGGTGACACCACCAAGGCCGCGGGCACCGCGGACGCGCAGGCCGGTGCGTACCCGGCGCCCGGCAAGAACACCCCGGCGAAGAACCCGTACAACCCGTCCTTCGAGACGGGCGCGGTGGACTTCGTCAAGGAGCACCCCAAGGCCGACGGCCGCGGTGTGACCATCGGCATCCTCGACTCCGGTGTCGACCTCGGCCACCCGGCGCTGCAGAAGACCACCACCGGCGAGCGCAAGATCGTCGACTGGGTGACCGCGACCGACCCGGTGGCCGACGGCGACGCCACCTGGCGCCGGATGTCCCTCGATGTGAGCGGCCCGACGTTCGCCGTCAACGGCCGCACGTACTCCGCCCCCGCGGGCGCGTACAAGTTCAACCTCTTCTCCGAGGCCGCCACCAAGGGCGGCGACATGGCCGGTGACCTCAACCGGGACGGCGACACGACCGACGTCTGGGGCGTGCTGTACGACCCGGCCACCCGCACCGCCACGGTCGACCTCGACAACGACGGGAACTTCTCGAACGACACCGTGATGAAGCCGTACAAGAACGGTTTCCAGATCGGCTACTTCGGCAAGGACGACCCGGCTACCGACGTCGTCGAGCGGATCCCGTTCGTCATCGAGGTCCGCAAGGACGTCGTCTACAACGCCGCGGGCGCCAAGGCCGACTACGTCAACATCGGCGTCATCGAGTCCGAGCACGGCACGCACGTCGCCGGCATCACCGCCGCCAACAGCCTCTTCGGCGGCCGGATGAACGGCGCCGCCCCCGGCGCCAAGCTGGTCTCGTCGCGCGCCTGCACCTGGAGCGGCGGCTGCACCAACGTCGCGCTCACCGAGGGCATGGCCGACCTGGTCATCAACCGCGGCGTGGACATCATCAACATGTCCATCGGCGGTCTGCCCGCGCTGAACGACGGCAACAACGCCCGCGCGGAGCTCTACACCCGCCTCATCGACACCTACGGCGTCCAGCTGGTCATCTCGGCCGGCAACGAGGGTCCGGGCACCAACACCATCGGCGACCCGGGCCTCGCCGACAAGGTCATCTCCGTCGGCGCCGCCATCTCCAAGGAGACCTGGGCCGCCAACTACGGCTCCGCGGTGACCAAGAAGTACGCGATGCTCCCCTTCTCCTCCCGCGGCCCGCGTGAGGACGGCGGCTTCGCGCCGATCATCACCGCGCCCGGTGCCTCCATCAACACCACCCAGACCTGGCTGCCCGGCAGCCCGGTCAAGGAGGCGGGCTACGAGCTCCCGGCCGGCTACTCCATGCTGCAGGGCACCTCGATGTCCTCGCCGCAGGCTGCGGGCGCGAGCGCGCTGCTGCTCTCGGCCGCCAAGCAGCGGCACATCGAGCTGACCCCGGCGAAGCTGCGCACGGCGCTGACCAGCACCGCGCACCGTATCCCCGGAGTGCAGGCGCATGAGCAGGGCTCCGGCCTGATCAACATCGTGGACGCATGGGACGCCATCGAGGACGGCGCCACGGCCCATGAGTACAGCGTCAAGGCCCCGGTCGACACCGCGATCGACTTCGCGCTGAAGACCCCCGGCTTCGGTACCGGCCTCTACGACCGCGAAGGCGGTCTGAAGGCCGGCCAGAAGAAGACCTACGACGTCGTCATCACCAGGACGACCGGCCCGGACCGCCCCGTGCGGCACGAGCTGGACTGGAAGTACAACGACGGCACCTTCGACCTGCCCGGCAGCGGCGCGGTCACGCTGCCGCTGAACACCCCGGTCACCATCAAGGTCGAGGCGAGGCCCAAGGCAGCCGGCGTGCACAGCGCGATCCTGGAGGCGGACGACCCGCGCACCGAGGGCGTGGACAAGCAGATCATGGCGACCGTGGTCGTCTCCAAGGAGCTCGCGAAGCCTGCGTACACCTTCTCGGCGTCCGGCTCGGTGCAGCGCAACAGCCACAAGTCGTACTTCGTCACGGTGCCCGAGGGCGCGAAGAACCTCGAGGTCGCACTCGGCGGTCTGGCCCCCAACAGCCAGACCCGGTTCATCGGCATCCACCCGTACGGAGTGGGCGTCGAGGACAGCTCGACGATCTTCTGCTACCCGAACTACAACAATCCGGCGAACACCTGCCGTCCGGACTTGCGCTCGTACCCCGAGCCGACGCCGGGCGTCTGGGAGATCGAGGTCGAGTCGCGGCGTACGTCTCCGCTGCTCGACAACCCGTACAAGCTGGACGTCAGCCTGCTGGGCGCCTCCTTCGACCCGGCCGTCAAAACCCTCCCCGAGGCGAAGGTCGGCACTCCGGCACCCGTCGAGTGGAAGGTCACCAACGGCTTCGCCGCGATCGACGGCAAGCTCGCGGGCGGTTCGCTCGGCTCGGCCAAGGTCGCCCGGCCGTCCATCAAGGACGGTGAGTCGCAGGAGTCGACGGTCACCATCGGTGAGGGCGTCGAGCGTCTGGACGTCGCCATCGGCGGGGTCTCCGACACCGGGGCCGACCTGGACCTGACTGTCCTGCTGAACGGTGTGCAGGTCGGCCAGTCGGCGGACGGCGACTCGGAGGAGGCGGTGAGCCTGCTCAAGCCGGCCGCCGGCACCTACACCATCGTGGTCGACGGCTACGCCGTCCCGGCCGGGACCACCGAGTACAACTACCGCGATGTGTTCTTCGCACCCTCGCTCGGCTCGGTCAAGGTCGACTCGGCGAAGCCGGTCACGCTCGCCAACGGGGCGTCGGCGCAGGTCAGCGCCGAGGTGCTGGTGGGCGGCGCGGCACCCGAGGGACGGCAGTTCTTCGGCGAGGTGCAGCTGCTGAACGGCCGCGGCACGGTCGCGGGCACCGGCAGCGTCGTGATCGAGAAGGTCACGCCGTAGTCGCAGTGGGCTGACTGAAGAGGGCGGGCGTCCATCCCGGACGCCCGCCCTTTTCGCATGCCGGACAATGGATTGGACAAGAAGACCCCGGTCATACGCATGATGGGCAGGCTGCCCGCGTCATACATACAGATCTGCGCACAGACAGTACGCACAGACAGAAGGAGTCACCGTGAGGGTCGGAATCGTCGGAGCCACCGGTCAGGTCGGCGGAGTCATGCGCAAGATCCTCGCCGAGCGGAAGTTCCCGGTCGACGAGCTCCGGCTGTTCGCCTCCGCGCGGTCCGCGGGCTCCACCCTCACGTGGGAGGGCCAGGACATCACCATCGAGGACGCCTCCACCGCGGACTACTCCGGCCTGGACATCGTGCTCTTCTCGGCCGGCGGGGCGACGTCCAAGGCCCTCGCCGAGAAGGTCGCCGCGCAGGGTGCCGTGGTGATCGACAACTCCTCTGCCTGGCGCCGCGACCCCGAGGTGCCGCTGGTCGTCTCCGAGGTCAACCCGCACGCGATCAAGGACCGCCCCAAGGGCATCATCGCCAACCCGAACTGCACGACCATGGCCGCGATGCCGGTGCTCAAGCCGCTGCACGCGGAGGCGGGACTCGCCGCGCTGGTCGCCACCACCTACCAGGCCGTGTCCGGCTCCGGCCTGGCCGGTGTCGCCGAGCTGAAGGCCCAGGCCTGCGCAGTCTCCGAGGCCGCCGACCAGCTCACCTTCGACGGCGAGGCGGTCGACTTCCCCGAGCCCGGCGTCTACAAGCGCCCCATCGCCTTCAACGTCCTGCCGCTCGCGGGCAACCTCGTCGACGACGGCTCCTTCGAGACCGACGAAGAGCAGAAGCTCCGCAACGAGTCGCGCAAGATCCTGGAGATCCCGGAGCTCAAGGTCTCCGGCACGTGTGTCCGGGTGCCGGTGTTCTCCGGCCACTCGCTGCAGGTCAATGCGCGCTTCGAGCGGCCGATCAGCATCGAGCGCGCGTACGAGCTGCTGAAGGACGCGCCGGGGGTGGAGCTCTCGGAGATCCCGACCCCGCTGCAGGCGGCGGGCAAGGACGCGTCGTATGTCGGCCGCATCCGGGTGGACGAGACAGTCGAGAACGGCCTTGCGCTGTTCCTGTCGAACGACAACCTGCGCAAGGGTGCTGCGCTGAACGCGGTACAGATCGCGGAGCTGGTGGCGGACGAGCTGCGCGCGTAGCGGTCGTGTCCTCAATCGCCGGCGGGGCTTGATATGCCCGGGCAAATCAAGCCCCGTGGGGGTCCCCCCGGACGAAGTCTGGGGGAGATTGAAGCGCGGGGTCTGGGCGGAGCCCCAGTTTCTACGGCCGCCGGACCTCGAAGAGGAAGCAGCCGTACTCCACCGCCCGGACGTGCACCAGCGCCACCTCCGGGTCCGCGAACGCCTCCGTCAGCGCCGCGTCGAACGCCTCCGTCGCCGCCGACGGGATCTCCAGGAGGCGGCCTCCCACGATGTGCCCCTCCGTGTCGTACCGCCGCATCGTCCGCAGCGCGCCCGGGCGGGCGAACGGGTAGCCCTCGTCCTCGCCCGGCCCCTCGCACTCGTCGGCGTGGATGAAGACGGGCCCCTGCTCGTCGTACGCGCCGGGACTGGCCCACGTCTCCGCGGCCCAGCGACGCAGCGGTGCGTACGAGACGAGGGCGATCCGCTCACCGATCCCGCTCGGGCGCAGACAGCAGCGCAGCGGGGCATCTCCCTCGGTGTCGGTGTACGGGACGCAGGCGCGGCCCGCGTCGTCGGTGTCGCGGAGCCGCTTGAGGGCGGCGGGCTCGATGGGCCGCGCGGTCCAGAGTGTCTCGGTCTGTGTCTCGGTCATGGGTTCAGCGTGGCGCTCCCGCGGCCCTCGTTCCGGCGGAAAACGGACATGGCGTTCGGCTCCGCCGCACCGCGCCGAACCCGCACACCACGGCACCCGGATTAAGGCGGGCAGCCGCACCGCACCCCGTGGAAGGATGGCCGCAAACGTCACGAAACCGAGGAGATGACAGCGTGCCTGGCACGAATCTGACCCGCGAAGAGGCGCAGCAGCGGGCCCGTCTGCTGACCGTCGACTCGTACGAGATCGATCTCGACCTCAGTGGCGCGCAGGAGGGCGGCACCTACCGGTCCGTGACCACCGTGCGCTTCGACTCCGCCGAGGACGGTGCGGAGACCTTCATCGACCTGGTCGCCCCGGCCGTGCACGAGGTCGTACTGAACGGCAAGGCACTGGATGTCGCCGCCGTCTTCCGCGATGCGCGGATCGCACTCAAGCATCTGCACCAGGGGCTGAACGAGCTCAAGGTCGTCGCCGACTGCGCGTACACCAACACCGGCGAGGGTCTGCACCGCTTCGTCGACCCGGTGGACCAACAGGCATACCTCTACACGCAGTTCGAGGTGCCGGACGCCCGCCGCGTGTTCGCCTCGTTCGAGCAGCCGGATCTGAAGGCCACCTTCCAGTTCACCGTGAAGGCGCCGTCCGGCTGGACCGTCATTTCGAACTCGCCGACGCCGGAGCCCAAGGACGACGTCTGGGTCTTCGAGCCGACGCCCCGGATCTCGACGTACATCACGGCGCTGATCGTCGGCCCGTACCACTCGGTGCACAGCAGCTACGAGAAGGACGGCCAGTCCGTTCCGCTCGGCGTCTACTGCCGGCCCTCGCTCGCCGAGTTCCTGGACTCCGACGCGATCTTCGAGGTCACCCGGCAGGGCTTCGAGTGGTTCCAGGAGAAGTTCGACTACGACTACCCCTTCGCCAAGTACGACCAGCTCTTCGTGCCGGAGTTCAACGCGGGCGCGATGGAGAACGCGGGCGCGGTGACCATCCGCGACCAGTACGTCTTCCGCTCCAAGGTGACGGACGCGGCGTACGAGGTGCGGGCGGAGACGATCCTGCACGAGCTGGCCCACATGTGGTTCGGCGATCTGGTCACCATGGAGTGGTGGAACGACCTGTGGCTGAACGAGTCGTTCGCCACCTACACCTCGATCGCCTGCCAGGCGTACCACCCGGACTCGAAGTGGCCGCACTCCTGGACCACCTTCGCGAACTCCATGAAGACCTGGGCGTACCGGCAGGACCAACTGCCGTCCACCCACCCGATCATGGCCGAGATCCGCGACCTGGACGACGTTCTCGTCAACTTCGACGGCATCACGTACGCCAAGGGTGCCTCCGTCCTCAAGCAACTCGTCGCCTACGTCGGCATGGACGAGTTCTTCAGCGGAGTGCAGGCGTACTTCAAGGCCCACGCCTTCGCCAACACCCAGCTGTCCGATCTGCTGGGTGCGCTGGAGGACACCTCCGGCCGCGATCTGAAGACCTGGTCGCAGAAGTGGCTGCAGACGGCGGGCATCAACATCCTGCGCCCGGAGATCGAGCTCTCCGAGGAGGGGTACGTCACGTCCTTCTCCGTACGCCAGGAGGCCCCGGCGCTGCCGCCCGGCGCGAAGGGCGAGCCGACGCTGCGCCCGCACCGGATCGCGGTCGGCTGCTACGACCTCGACGCCAACGGCAAGCTGGTCCGTACGAACCGGATCGAGCTGGACGTGGACGGCGAGCTGACGGATGTGCCGTTCCCGCAGAACACCCGTCGTCCCGCGGTGATCCTGCTCAACGACGACGACCTCACGTATGCGAAGGTCCGCCTCGACGAGGAGTCGCTGCGCGTCGTCACCGAGCACCTCGGCGACTTCACCGAGTCGCTGCCGCGCGCGCTGAGCTGGGCGTCCGCCTGGGACATGACCCGTGACGGCGAGCTGGCGGCGCGGGACTATCTCTCGCTGGTGCTCTCCGGCATCGGCAAGGAGTCGGACATCGGCGTGGTGCAGTCGCTGCACCGCCAGGTGAAGCTGGCGATCGACCTGTACGCGGCGCCGGACTGGCGCGAGGCGGGTCTGACGCAGTGGACGGACGCGACGCTGGCGCATCTGCGTGCGGCGGAGCCGGGCAGCGACCACCAGCTGGCCTGGGCGCGCGCCTTCGCGGCGACCGCGCGCACTCCGCAGCAGCTCGACCTGCTGCAGGCGCTGCTCGACGGCACGGAGTCCATCGAGGGCCTGGCGGTGGACACCGAGTTGCGGTGGGCGTTCGTGGAGCGGCTTGCGGCGGCCGGAGTGCTCGACGAGGACGAGATCGCGGCGGAGTACGAGCGGGACAAGACGGCGGCGGGCGAGCGCCACGCGACCACGGCGCGCGCGGCCCGGCCGACGGCGGAGGCGAAGGCGGGCGCCTGGGCCTCGGTCGTCGAGTCCGACAAGCTGCCGAACGCCGTGCAGGAGGCAGTCATCGCGGGCTTCGTCCAGACCGATCAGCGCGAGCTGCTCGCCCCGTACACGGAGAAGTTCTTCGCGGCGGTCAAGGGCGTGTGGGAGTCCCGCAGCCATGAGATCGCCCAGCAGATCGCGATCGGACTCTACCCCGCGCTCCAGGTCTCGCAGGCCACGCTGGATGCGACGGACGCATGGCTGGAGTCGGCCGAGCCGAACGCGGCGCTGCGGCGGCTGATTTCGGAGTCGCGCTCGGGCGTCGAGCGGGCGCTGAAGGCCCAGGCCGCGGACGCTGCGGCCGCATAAGTGGAATGAAGGGGCGCCGCAGGCCGTCCGGCCTGCGGCGCCCTTCCGTTTGCCGGCTGCATGAACATCCCGCCAATTCGGTGACCCGGCGTCAATTCCAGTAACGGAAGCCGGATATGCTTCCCGACCGTCGTCATATGATCTTTCCAGTTCGATGGTTTGAGGGTGCTGATGGTCCGACAGGAAACCTCGACCGGAAGTCCGCGGACCGCGGCCTCCCTCGCGTGGCTCGTGCCCGTCGTGGTAACCGCAGGGGCCGTAGCCGTAGCGGCGGCCCTGGTCTCCGGTTCGGCGCGCACCCCCGTGGTCTGGATCGGTGTCGGGGCCGTCGCCGTAGTCGCTGTCGCCTGCGCCGAGACCGCGCGCAGGGGTCGGAAGCTCGCCGAACTGAGGGAGCGGCTCGCCGAGCGCGAGGCGGTGCTCTCGCGGCAGCAGGCCGAGACCGCGCGGCTCGCCGGCGAGCTGCTGCCCCAGGTGGTGGAGCGGCTGCGCAAGGGCGAGTTCCCCGAGGATGTGCTCGACTCGCTCGACGCACCGGCCGAGCACCAGGCGGTGCTGCGCTCGGTGCTCGACGCCGTCGTCGCCGAGGAGGATCTGCGCGAGTCCGCGCAGCGCGCGTTCGTGAACATCGCTCGTCGAGTTCAAGCCATCGTGCACCAACAGGCCCAGGAACTGCGTGAGATGGAGGACCGGCACGGCAAGGCCCCCGACGTCTTCGGCGATCTGCTGCGGATCGACCACGGCACCGCGCTGATCGGCCGGCTCGCCGACTCCATCGCCGTGCTCGGCGGCGCCCGCCCCGGCCGCCAGTGGAGCAAGGCCGTACCGCTCTACAGCGTGATGCGCGGCGCCATGTCGCGGATCATCGACTACCAGCGCGTCGAACTGCACTCGGTCTCCGAGGTCGCCGTCGTCGGCACCGCCGTCGAGCCGCTGATCCACGCGCTCGCCGAGCTCCTCGACAACGCCACGCGCTACTCGCCGCCGCAGACCAAGGTCCATCTGACCGCCGTCGAGGTCCAGTCGGGCATCGCCATCGAGATCGAGGACGGCGGTGTGAGCATGAGCGAGGAGGCCCGCAAGCGGGCCGAGCGCATGCTCCGCCAGGCCCAGCAGGGAATCGATGTCAACGACCTCGGCGAGACGCCCCGGCTCGGCCTCGCCGTGGTCGGCAGGCTCGCGCAGGCGTACGGATTCCAGGTCTCGCTCCGCTCCTCGGCGTACGGCGGTGTGCGTGCCGTCCTCGTCGTACCGCAGGAGCTCATCACCACCGCCGCATCGGCGACAGGTATCGCGCACGGCATCGGCACCTCCTCGGGCCCCCGCGCGGCCGTCCCGGTCACCGACGAGCGGCCGACGCGGCCGGTCACCGGACCCAGCACCCCGGACGACGACGTCCCGGTGGTGACCGAGCGGACCGCCCTCGGTCTGCCGCAGCGCCGTCGCAAGGCCCCCGCCACCGCACCGGCCGCGGTCGCGGCGCCCGAGCCGGAGTCGGCACCCGCCGTGCAGCCCGGCATGTGGCTGGCCGCCTTCCAGAGCGGCCTGTCCGGTGAGCCCACCCAGACAAACAAGGGGAACACGCAGCCATGATTCAGCAGCAGTCCAACCAGACCAACATGGACTGGATGCTCAAGGACCTGGCGGAGGGAGTCCCGCAGACCAGGAACGTGGTCGTGCTGTCCGCGGACGGGCTCCGGATGGCTCAGTACGGCTCCGACAACGACACCGCAGACCGGCTGGCCGCCGCCTGCGCCGGGCTGCAGAGCCTCGCGGGTGCGGTCGCCTCCGAACTCCCGCACAGCGACGGGCGGATGCACCTCGTCGTCATCGAGATGAACGGCGGCTTCTTCTATCTGATGGCGGCCGGAGAGGGCGCGTTTCTCGCCGTGCTGGCCGACGAAGGTGTCGACGCCGGGCTGATGGGCCAGCGGATGCGGGACCTGGTGCTGCGGATCGGCGAGCACCTCAGCACACCGCCCCGGCACGAGGGACACACCGCGTGAGCGACCCGGGCGGGGACTGGGAAGACAACAGCCCCGAGCGGCTCTACGTCATCACCGGCGGCCGCAGCGGCTCCTCCGCGCCCACCACGCTCGACCTGGTCACGCTGATCGTGGCCAAGTCGGGTCCCCGGCCCGGTATGCAGCCGGAACACGCCGCGATCGTCCGGCTCTGCCACTCGCCGCTCTCGGTGGCCGAGATCTCCGCGTATCTGAGCCTCCCGGTGAGTGTCGTCACCGTGCTGCTCAGCGATCTGCTCGCCGAGGGCCGGGTGGTGGCCCGCGCTCCGGTCCCGCCCGCCCAACTCCCCGACCGCGCTTTGATTGAGGCAGTGATCGATGGACTTCAGAAGCTCTGAGCAGGCCGTGGGGCCGCGCAGCGAGGACGTGCTGCCACAGACGGCCACGGCCGCCGTCAAGGTGGTCATCGTGGGCGGCTTCGGAGTCGGCAAGACGACCCTGGTCGGCTCGGTCAGCGAGATCAGACCGCTGACCACCGAGGAGACGATGACCCAGGCCGGGGTCGGCGTCGACGACACCCATGGGGTGGAGCGCAAGACATCGACCACGGTCGCGATGGATTTCGGCCGCATCAGCATCAACGAGGAGCTGGTGCTCTATCTGTTCGGCACCCCCGGACAGGAGCGCTTCTGGTTCCTGTGGCGCGGCCTGTTCGAGGGTGCGCTGGGCGCGGTGGTGCTGGTCGACACCCGCCGCCTCGAAGTGAGCTTCGACGTCATCGGGCGTCTGGAGGAGCGCCGGGTGCCCTTCGTGGTGGCCGTCAACTCCTTCCCGGACGCGCCGAGTTACCCCCTTGAAGAGCTGCGCGGCGCACTCGATCTGCCGGCGGCCGTGCCGATCGTCGAGTGCGACGCCCGGCTGCGCGGCTCCAGCCGTGACGTACTGATGACGCTGATGCGCTATCTGCAGTCCCTCGCCGTGACCACGGAGGCATCGTGAGCACCCCCACTCCCCCGCCGGGCTGCCCCGCGCACCGGCTGTACGGCCCCGAGGCCGAGGCCGATCCGACCGGCCTGTACGAGAAGCTGCGCGCCGAGCACGGGGCGGTGGCACCCGTCCTGGTCCAGGGCGATCTGCCGGCCTGGCTGGTGCTCGGGCACCGGGAGAACCTGGACGTGGCCCGTACGCCGTCCCGCTTCTCGCGCGACTCTCGCCGCTGGCGCGACATGCAGGAAGGCAGGGTCCCGCCGGACCACCCGCTCACTCCCGTCGCCGCCTGGCAGCCGGTGTGCAACTTCCAGGACGGCACGGAGCACGAGCGGCTGCGCGGCGCGGTGACCGAGTCCCTGGAGCGCTTCGACCGGCGCGGCATCCGCCGTTATGTGAAGCGCTTCGCCGACCAGCTGATCGACACCTTCATCGACCGCGGACAGGCCGATCTGGTCGGCGAGTTCGCCGAGCCGCTTCCCATGCTGGTGATGACGCAGCTCGTCGGCATGCCCGACTCGTACGGCCCCCGTCTGGTCGAGGCGGCGCGCGACATGATCAAGGGCACCGCGACCGCGGTGTCGAGCAATGAGTACGTCACGGTCGCGCTGAAGGAGCTGGTGCAGCGCAAGCGGGCCGCGCCCGGGCGCGACTTCGCCTCCTGGCTGCTGGAGCACTCCACGTCGCTCACGGACGAGGAAATCATCGAGCATCTGCGCCTGGTGCTGATCGCGGCGTTCACCACGACCGCGAACCTGATCGCGAACACGCTGCGGATGGTGCTCACCGACCGCCGCTTCCGAGCCAGCCTCTCCGGCGGTCATATGACGCTGCCGGACGCGCTGGAGCAGGTCCTGTGGGACGAGCCGCCGCTCTCCACGGTGCTGGGCCGCTGGGCGACCGGGGACACCGTGCTGGGCGGCCAGCAGATCAAGGCCGGTGACATGCTGCTGCTCGGTCTGGCCGCGGGCAACGCCGACCCGGAGATCCGGCCCGATCTGTCGCAGCCGGTGCACGGCAACCGCTCGCACCTCGCGTTCAGCGGCGGACCGCACGAGTGCCCGGGCCAGGACATCGGCCGCGCCATCGCGGACACCGGCATCGACGTACTGCTCGCCCGGCTGGCCGATCTGCGACTTGCCGTGCCGGAGGACGAGTTGCGTTACGACTCATCACTGATGTCGCGGCAGCTGATCTCGCTGCCGGTGTCGTTCGTGCCGGGCGGCAGCACGGTGACGGCGAACTCGCAGCTGCCCCGTACACCCAAGGCGCAGCCGCTTCCCGAGGCTGCCGCGCCGCCCGTTCCCGTGTCCGTTCCCGCGGACACGGAGCGGCCGGCACGGCGCTCGTGGTGGGCCCGCCTGCTGGGCCGCTGAGCTCACGCGTCGAGCTGCTGCCACCACCAGGCGATCGCCGGGATGGGCAGCGGCTCGAGGCTCGGGTCGCTGGGGGTGTCCCGCCAGGTGATGTCGTACGAAGCACCCTCGGCGGGAAGTGTGTTCCGGTTGCGGGGACTGGCAAAACGCGGCGCCAGGTTCTGCCACTCGATGCAGCCGGACACGTAGTGCCCGAGTGAGTCGAGATAGCGGGTGAGCTGCTCGTCCGCGCCGTTGTAGAGCTGCTCCCTGAGCCGTACGAACAGGGTCATGGCCCGATCCCGAAGTGCGACCGCGGACCCGATCGCCTCGGCGGGCGTGCAGCCCTCGTGGCGGGCGACCACATTGAGCAGGTTCTGCTCCCAGGGGTCCTGATGGTCCTCCTTGTTGTACGAGTAGAGGTCGTTGTCGCAGGAGACGATGAAGCCGGCCGCGTCGGTCAGCGCCTGGACCGGCGCGGAGTAGAGCACGTCGGCCGGCACCTGGATGCCGTTCGATGCGTCGCACCAGGTGAGCGTGAAGCGGGTACCGTTGACCGACATCCGCATCGCCGCGAAGTCGTTGAGCGACGGCATCACCTTGCGCTCGGCGTTGGAGGTCTGCCATCCGGCGCCGAACAGCCAGTCCCTGGTGCCCTCGGTGAAGCGGCGCAGCTGGAAGGGCGTGAGCATGGCGCGGGTGCGTGCCACCAGATCGTCCAGCGCGGTGGTCAACGGGCCCGGCGGCAACAGCTGTGCCCCCGGCGCCTCGATGGCGCGCACCAGGCGCACACTGTGGTCGGCGATGTCCGCGGTGCGGGTGGCGGTGGAGCCCGAGTCCTGCCAGTCGTCGACGGCGTGGGCCCAGTAGTTCCACTCGATGAACAGCAGCACCGGCTCGACGTCGCCGTACGGGATGATGCGGCTGGTGAAGTCCGCGCTGTGGGTGGCAAGACCCCACGCGCGCTCGGTCGCGTCCGGATAGATGCCGAACGTGTCGATCCACTCGATGGCGCGCTGCTCGAGCTCCGCCGCCTTGGGGTGGATCTGCTTCTCGTTGAACGGGCAGTAGAACGGCGGAAGTTCCCAGCCGATGCGGGAAGGGCGGCTGTCCTTCGCGTACACGGGAGGCATTGGGTCAGCCCCCCAGACGGAAAAGCAGCAGCCGGGTCTCCATCGCGTGGTCGCGCCAGATGCGGAACAGCTTGCCGTGCGTGATCGTCGACTCGATCAGCCGCTCCCGGGACCAGGCGTCCCGCTCGCCGCCGCGCTCGGCACGGTCCAGTTCGGCGGTGTTCCAGGCCATGGACTGCACCCAGAACTCGGCGACGCGGTCGGTGACGTCCTCGTCCTGCTCCAGCTCGAAGCCCGCGGCCTCGGCGGCGAATATGTACTCGCTGAGGGTGCCGAGGCGTGTCTTGTAGTAGCCGTCGATGAACTCTGTCCACTCGGGACGGCAGATGAAGTGTTCCTGGATGCCGAACCAGCCGCCGGGTCTCAGGGCCTTGGCAACGACCTCGAAGAGCCGTTCTCGGTCCATATAGCCCGAACTTTCGTTCGCATACGCGGCGTCGAACTTCTTTCGGCCAGGTACGAAGTCATGTACGTCGACGAGCCGCGGGCTGACGAGCGATGCGACACCGGCCTGCCGGGCGAACTGCTCGATGACCGGTATGTGTTCACCGGCGACGGTGAGTCCGGTGACCTTGGTGCCGTGCTCCTGGGCCCAGTAGAGGGAGCCGCCGCCGACACCGCAGCCGATGTCGAGGAGGCGTCGTGGAGGCTCTGCGTACGCGCCCCAGCTGCGGGCCGCGTGGTCGACTATGGCTTCCTGGGCAGCAACGATGCGCCGTTTGAGCGCGCGCTGCGAGACGGTGGTGTTGGGAGTCGCACCGGGGGCGAACAGGCCCATGTGGAAGTGGATACGGGGACCGGGACCGTACTTGTGCAGGATGTCGGCCGTCTTACGTGAGTAGTAGATCGGCACTTGGGTCTCGTCGAACGCGACGAGGCTCTGTTCCATCGGGTCTCCGTGCGTCCTGGGGGGTGACAGGGCGCTTCAACTCTGCCCGAAAATGATCGTTTCTGTCACCCCCCGCCTCTGGTGTCACACCGTCAATTCTCCATTACAGCTTTCACATTGACACCATCAGGCCAGTGCGCGGAGCCGACCCGGGCGGCGGCCGACGAGGCGGTCGAGCGCGGCGGACGTGGCATCGTCGGCGGGAAGACGGACCATCAGCCGCTGGCCGTCGTCGACGGGAAGTTCGAGGGTTTCGTACGCAAGACGCAGCTCACCGGCCTCGGGGTGGACCAGCCGTTCGATGCCGCGGGGCTCGGGGAGGCCGGGGATCCGCTCGACGCGACCGGCGAAGGCGGACCCGGCGATGACCGTCAACTCGTCGGCGAGCACGGCGATATGGGGGTCCGCACGGAACGGCCCCTGCTTGACGGCAGCGACCTGCTCGTCGGCGATGCGGTCCCAGTCGGGGTAGGCGGTACGGGCGCGGGGGTCGGTGAACACGAAGCGCACGAGGCTGGGCGGGGTGCCGTCGAGCAGTCCGACCGGCCCGGCGAGCCGCTCGTACGCCTCGGTCCAGGCGAGGAGTTCGCCGAGCCGGTTCAGGAGCACGGCAGGGGTGGGTTCGAGGCGGTCGAGGAGAGCCTGCACGGTGGGGCGGACGGTGCGGTTGGGCGATGCGCCGGATGCGCCGCCCAGGCAGGCGAAGCCGCCGTCGGCGGCCTTGGTGAGCCGGTGCAGATGGATGCGCTCGCTCGTGGTCAGACGGAGCGCTTCCGCAAGCGCGGAGAGCACCTGCACGGACGGCCGCCGGTCGCGCCCCTGCTCCAGCCGGGTCACGTACTCGACGCTGACCCCGGCAAGCGTGGCCACCTCGGCCCGGCGCAGCCCCGGCGTACGCCGCCGGGGTCCGGCGGGCAGCCCGGCCCGGGCGGGGGTGATCGCTTCGCGGCGCGTACGCAGGAAGATGCCGAGCTCGTTGTCGCTCACCCTTCGAAGGTACCTGCGGGGGCTGCGGGGATGGTGGCCCTGCTGCTACCAGCCTGAGCGCGGCCTCCCTGGCTCGGGCCGCGCCCGGCAGCTTTGACCGAGGTGACCGCCGGGGTCACCCACGTCTTTGAAGCCGGAGCACACAGCCATGCCCAATGAGCCCCTCAACCTCGCAGTGATCATCGGAAGCGTCAGGGAGGGCCGTTTCGGCCCGGTGGTCGCGAACTGGTTCGCCGAACAGGCCGAGCAGCACGGCCGCTTCACGGTCGACGTCATCGACCTGGCGGACACGCCACTGCCGCTCGCCCTCCCGCCGGTCCCGCCGGCGCTGGATCCCGCCATGCCCCGCCCCGCGGAGATGGAGAACCTCACGCGGCGGCTGCGTGCGGCCGATGCGTTTGTGGTGGTGACCCCGGACTACAACCGCAGCTTCCCCGCGTCGCTGAAGGCGGCGATCGACTGGCACTACACGGAGTGGCAGGCGAAGCCGGTCGGCTTCGTGGGATACAGCGGGTCCAGCGGCGGCCTGCTGGCGATAGAACAACTGCGCCAGGTCTTCGGCGAACTGCACGCCCACACGATCCGGGACTATGTCTCGTTCCCGCGCTACTACGAACTCTTCGCCCCCGACGCCACCCTGAAGGACCCGGAGGGCCCGAACGCCTCGGCAAGGGTCATGCTGTCCCAACTCGACTGGTGGGCCTCGATCCTCCACACGGCCCGCCGCGAGCGCCCTTTCGGCGCCGCGTAGCTTTCAGGAGGCGTCCGCCCGCGGCGCGGACCTGGCGCTCCCGGGGGACGGGCCCCGCCCAGCGGGTCTGGCGCTCCCGGGGACGGGGGCGTCAGCCCGCGCCGCTCACCCCAGCCGTTCCGCCACCCCCCTCAGCGCCGCCAGCACCCTCCCGACGCCCCTCCCTTCCTCCGCGCCCCTCCGCACCGCCGCCACCACATGTCTCCTCGGCTGCTCCCCCGTCAGCACCCGCATCACCACCCCCGCCCGTCGCGCGCCGCCCTCCGCCGCCATCCGGGGGACCAGCGCCACCCCCATGCCCGCCTCCACCATCGACAGGATCGCCGTCCAGCCCGCCGCCGAATGCGCCTGTTCCGGGACGAAGCCCGCCGCCTCGCACGCCGCCAGCGTGATCTCCGACCACGGGCCGCTGCCCCCGAAGATCCACGGCTCGCCGGACAGATCCGCCAGCCGCAGCCCCTCGACCGCCGCCAGCGCGTGCCCGGCCGGCAGGGCCACGTCCAGTGGGTCGGCCAACAGCGGGACGCGGCTGAACCTCCCGTCGCGGGCAGTCGGCGCGTGCGCTGCGAGGGACAGCGCGACGTCCACGTCCCCGGACGCCAGCAGCTCGTACGCCTCGGCCGCCTCCGCCTCCCTGACCCGCACCTCCAGCAAGGGATGCGCCTCCCGCAGCCGCCGCACCGCCGGCACCACCAGCGCGGGCACCGCCGTCGAAAAGGCCCCCACCCGCACCAGACCCGCATCGCCCCGCAGATACCCGTCCAACTCCGCGTCCGCCCGCTCCAGTTGGGCGAAGACCGCCTCCGCATGCCGCAGCACCAGATGCGCAGCGTCGGTGAGCCGCACCCGCCGCCCCTGCGCCTCGAGGAGCGGCACGCCGAGCTGCTTGGCCAGGTTGGAGAGCTGCTGCGACACGGCAGACGGGGTCATCAGCAGCGCCTCGGCGGTCGCCGTCACCGTCCCCCGCTCGCTGAGCGTGCGCAGGATCTGGAGCTTCTTGATGTCCCACTCGGTCATGCCCGCACGTTAACCGGACCGCACATCGACCGGACCGCATGTTGACCCGGTCGCACGTCGACCCGGCCGACCGCGGCGCTACCGCTTCCTGCGATACGTCGTGAAGATCAGACCGTTGTCGAAGACCCGGCTGCTCATGACCTCGAAGTCCTGTGCGCCGTACTCCGCCGAGAACATCGGCACCCCGGAGCCGAGCACCACCGGATACGTCTTGACGTGCAACTCGTCGATCTCGTCGCGCAGCTGCCCCGCCAGATCCGCACCGCCGCAGAGATAGATCCCGAGATCGCTGTCCTCCGCCTTGAGTTCACGGATCTTCGCGACCACGTCGCCGGAGACGACCTCCACCGCCGGGTCGAGGGACTCCTTGAGGCTGCGCGAGACGACGTACTGCCGCATATGCGCATACGGACTGGTGACATCGATCTGCAGCGCCGGCTCGTAGGTGCGGCGCCCCATCACCACGGTGTCGAAGTGCACGTTCGCCGCGTCCGCGATGCCGAGCATCGGGCGGACGTGCGTGGGGAGGGTCTCGGGGTACTCCGTCGCGGAGTACGCCGTGAACTCCTCGCTGAGCGGATAGACGCTGCCGTCCCCGTCGGGGGCGGCGATGAAGCCGTCGATGGAAACGGCGATGTAGTACACGAGCTTTCGCAAGCCGAACCTCTCGTCGAGGTGGTGCGCATCGGGTGAATCGAGGGATGCGCCAAGAGAGCGACACCCGCCGCCCAACCACGACAGTCATAGTGCTTCATTCGTAGTGGTAAAGCAACACCCTTTTCCGCGGCCTCACTTGGCCCTCCCCGCCACCCCCAGCATCACCCCGCCCAGAATGAGCGCCATGCACAGGATCTGCACCGGTCCGGTTGCCTCCCCCAGCAGGGCGAAGGAGAGCACCGCCACGCACACCGGCTGCAGGTAGTAGACGACCCCGGCGCGCGCCGCGCCGATCGCGGCGATCGCCTTGTTCCAGACGAAAAAGGCGACGGCGGAGGAGAAAACACCGACGTACACCAGCGGTCCCACCGTCTCGGCCGTCGGCTCGAAGCCGCCCTGGACGGCCAGGCTGACCCCGTACACCGGCGCCAGCATCAGCGCACCCAGCACGAACGTCGTGAAGAGAAAGGAGAGCGGTCCGATCCCGGCGGGCCGCCGCCGCAGCAGCGCGCTGTACGAGGCGAAGCTCAGCGCCGCCGCGAACATCCACAGATCACCGGCAGCGAAGGCCGGCGCCGGGGACCCGTTGCCGACAAGCAGCAGAACTCCGGCGCAGGCGACGCCCATCCCGACCAGGCGGCGCGCCCCGAGCCGCTTCCCGCCGAGGCGTTCGTACACCGCCATCAGGACGGGCGAGGCGGCCATGATCATGCCCATGTGGCCGGCCGGGGTGGTCAGGCCGGCCTGGTTGACGAGGGTGTTGTAGCCGGCGACGCCGAGCAGCGCGGCGAGTGCGACATACCCCAAGTGGTGGCGTATCAGCGGCCGTTGCCGCCAGGTCTCGCGCAGTGCGAAGGGCGCGACGGCGGCGATCGCGATGATCCAGCGCCAGAAGGCGGCCTGCACGGGCGGGACCGAGTCGTGCAGCGCGCGGGAGGTGACGAAGCTCCCCGACCAGACAACCGTCGCGACGGCGGCGAACACAAGCCCGAGGCCCGCGGCCCCTCGCACCCTCTCCGTCGCCTCACTGCTGCGGACGCGGTCCAGTACTGCCATCAGTGCCCCTCTCGCTGGTCGATCTCCGGTGAATCCACCGTCGCAGCGAGAAAAGCCTTAGGTCTATCGAATACTTTCGACGATTAACTTCAGAAAAACTGAACGATTGGCTGAACGGTCAGCGTGCCGACGCACGACAAAGGCGCCTCAGGGGATGACTCACCCCGAGGCGCCCTTGGAAAGATCAGCTCTGCGGCTTCCTGGACTTGTCGAGGACCATCACCAGGCCCACGATCACCGCGAAGATCGCCAGCGGCGCAGCGACATACAGGCCCAGCGTCTCGGCCACGCTCAGGCCCTGGCCCGGGTCGTCGCCGTCGTCGGGCGTCAGGGCGAGCGCGGGCGACGACAGGAGCAGCATCATCAGCGTCGTACCGGCCGCGACGGCGCCGGCGCGCAAAGCGTTCTTCTTGTCCACGATGCCAACGTAGCGAACGCCTATCCGGGTCGCGCGTCCGGGGGTGCCGTCCGAGGCAGGGCCCGGGGACCGAAGACCTCCATCAGACCGTGCAGCCGGGGCGAGGCCGCCAGCTCCTCCAGGGTGACCGGGCGCGCATCGGCGTCCGCGACGGGCAGCCGCCAGTTCGGATACTCGTCCCAGGTGCCCGGCAGGTTCTGCGGGCGGCGGTCGCCCACCGCGTCCGGCAGCCAGATGCCGACCATGCGCGCGGGCGTACGCAGCAGAAGGCGGTAGACCGCGCGGATCTGGCCCTCCTCGTCGCCCGTGCCCTCGGGCAGCAGGCCGAGGCCGCCGAGCACGCCGAGCCATTCGGCGACGTCCGCGGCGTCCTCGGTGCGCTCCTGCTCCAGAGGGCGGGTGAGCAGGCCGAGGCGGTGGCGCAGCGCCACATGCTCGCCGGTCAGCCGTGCCGCTGTGGACGGCAGATCGTGCGTGGTGGCGGTGGCCAGGCAGCCCTCGCGCCACTGCTCCGGCGGCAGCGGGCGGCCCGTGCCCGCCCAGTCGCGCTCGAACCAGAGCACGGAGGTGCCCAGCACGCCCCGGCGGGTCAGCGCCTCGCGCACGCCCGGCTCGACCGTGCCGAGGTCCTCCCCCATGACGATCGAGCCCGCGCGGTGGGCCTCCAGGACGAGGACCGCGAGCATCGCCTCCGCGTCGTAGCGGACATACGTGCCGTCGGTGGGCGGGCTGCCTTGCGGGACCCACCAGAGGCGGAACAGGCCCATCACATGGTCGATGCGGAGCGCGCCCGCGTTGCGCAGGAGGCCGCGCAGCAGTCCGCGGTACGGGGCGTAACCGGACGCGGCCAGCACATCGGGCCGCCACGGGGGCAGGCCCCAGTCCTGGCCGCGCGCGTTGAACGCGTCCGGCGGGGCACCCACCGACATCCCGGCGGCGAAGACTTCCCCCTGCGCCCAGGCGTCCGCGCCGCCCGGATGCACGCCGACGGCCAGGTCGTGGACGATGCCGACACCCATGCCCGCTTCGCGCGCGGCCTGCCCGGCGGCGGCCAGCTGCCGGTCGGTGAGCCAGGCGAGCCTGCTGTGGAAGTCGACCCGGTCCATCAGCTCGTACCGGGCGCGGGCGGTCTCGGCCGAACGCGGGTCCTTCAGGCCGGCCGGCCAGGAGTGCCAGTCGGGGCCGTGCACCTCGGCGACGGCGCACCAGGTGGCGTGGTCCTCCAGGGCCCGGCCCTGCTCGGCCAGGAAGTCGCAGTAGGCGGCGCGGCGGCCGGGACTCAGCGGGACGCCGTACACGATCTCCAGGGCCTCGCGCTTGAGCGCCCAGACGGCGTCCCGGTCGATCAACGCGCCCTTCTGCAGCACCGATTCGCGCAGCTCGTCCGCCTTCTCGCGGAGCGCGTCCAGCCGCCTGCGGTCGTGGGCGCCGACGTTCGCGTACTCGGGGATGTCCTCGATCCGCAGATGGACGGGGTCGGGGAAGCGGCGGGAGGAAGGCCGGTACGGGGAGGGGTCGGTGGGTGCGCCGGGTACGGCCGCGTGCAGCGGGTTGACCTGCACGAACCCGGCCCCGAGCGCCCGCCCGGACCAGGTGGCGAGCTCGGCCAGATCGCCGAGGTCGCCCATGCCCCAGGAGCGGGCGGAGAGGAGGGAGTAGAGCTGCACGAGAAAGCCGTACGAGCGCCCCTGGGACTGTGGCGCCCGGACAGGCGCGACGACGAGAGCCGCGCGGGCGGCGCGCCCGTCGGGGGCGGTGACATACAACTGGTGCACACCACAGGGAAGTTGGTGCCACCCGGGACCACGCTCGGCCGCGGCAGCGGGACTGCCGGGACCACGTTCGTCGGCCGCAGGGGGCCAGGTCGCCGCAGTCGGTCCACCGGGGCCGGACTCGGTCGCCGCAGTCGGCCCACCCGGGCCGCGCGGTTCAGGCCCGACCGCGCCCCCCGGCGCAGGCGTCAGCCACTCCACCGTCCCGCCCGCCTCCGGCTCGACCCGCACGGTCGTGCCCTCGGGGAGCTCGGTCAGCGGCGGCGGGATCTCGCCCTCGCCCCACAGGACCACCGTCGGCGGCAGCAGCCGCTCCGCCGCGGCGGACTCGGCGCGGGCCAGCGCGTCCCGTAACGCCGCGGGCGTGGCGGCATCGACCCCGAGTGCGGCGAGGACCGCGACGACCGTGGCGTCGGGGACAGGGACGCTGACGCCCTCCGAGGGAGCGTACGCCGTGGCGACTCCATGCAGCGCGGCAAGCCGGGCAAGGCCCATGAAGACTCCTTCAGACTCCTGGGGACTGGGTGCCTCCGGCCGTCCCGGGGGCGGTCGGCTCACTGGTGAGGGGTGTGACCTCGGCGAGAGGCGGTTCGCTGGTGAGAGGGGCGGCGTCAGGGAGCGGGGGCTCACTGGTCAGCGGGCCGGGGCCCGGGACCTGTTTGGACAGGGCGGAGAGCAGCAGATGAGCGGATGCGGCCACGACGGTCACTCCAGACTGACGGTAACGGGACACAGGAGCCCTACCCAGCGGCCACGACGGCAGACGTACACGATCAGTCAACGTGTTCCGCGTCACATTCCGTTCCCCGCACGTCAGTTGGATCAAACCGCCCATCGCGTCAGGCAAAAGGTGCACAACGGCCACCCGCATTGACACCCTCAGTGTGCTGGTGGTGGGCTCGAAACCGACCGGAGCAACAGGGGACCGAGGGGAGACGGGCGTGCGGCTCGCGCGCAGGAGGCGTACTGCGACAGCCGTCGCGGTCGCCGTCATCGGCAGCCTGCTCGGCGGCGCGCACGGCGCGCTCGCCGCCCCCGACGACCCGGGCTCCCCCGCCACCACCGCCAAGGACCCTGAGGGCGAGGGCGCGCTGCCCTCCGTATGGCCGCGCCCTCAGTCCATACGAGCCGCGGGTGCGGCGGTGCCTCTCGGCGAAGAGGCGACCGTCGTTGCGGACCAAGGGGCAGATCCGTACGCCGTGGAGCTGCTGAAGCAGTTGCTGCGCGAGTCGGGCGTCAACACCCTGTACACCGAGCTGCCGGGACGCGGACCCGTCGTACGGATCGGCGGCAGGGGCGCACAGGAGGCGCTGCACGCCCTGCGCGCACCCGAACGCACCGATCTCCCCTCCGGCGGCTACCGGATCGCCGTCGGCCGGATCCAGGGGCGTGACACGGTCGCGCTCGACGGCGTCGGCGACGACGGCCTCTTTCACGGAGTCCAGACGCTGCGGCAGCTCATCACGCGAGGGAGCGTCGCCGGAGTTCTCGTACGCGACTGGCCGGGAACGGCCGTACGCGGTATGACGGAGGGCTTCTACGGTCAGCCGTGGGGCCATCAACAGCGGCTGGCCCAGCTGGACTTCATGGGCCGCACCAAGCAGAACCGCTATCTCTACGCGCCCGGCGACGACCCCTTCCGGCAGGCCCGCTGGCGCGAGCCGTACCCGGCGGCCCAGCGCACACAGTTCCGTGAGCTCGCCGAGCGCGCCCGCCAGAACCATGTGACCCTCGCCTGGGCCGTCGCGCCCGCGCAGGAGATGTGTCTGTCCGACGACGGCGACATCAAGGCGCTCACACGCAAGATCGACGCGATGTGGGCGCTGGGAGTCCGGGCCTTTCAGCTCCAGTTCCAGGACGTCAGCTACAGCGAGTGGCACTGCGGCAAGGACACGGACGCCTTCGGGTCGGGTCCCAAGGCCGCGGCGAAGGCGCATGCGCGGGTCGCGGGTGCGCTGGCCCGCCATCTGGCGGACCGGTATCCAGGGGCCGAGCCGCTGTCCCTGATGCCGACGGAGTTCTACCAGGACGGTGCCACCGACTACCGGCGGGCGCTCGCGGACGAGCTGGACAGCCGCGTCCAGGTGGCCTGGACGGGCGTCGGCGTGGTGCCGCGCACGATCACGGGCCGCGAACTGACGGGCGCGCGGAGCGTTTTCAACCATCCGCTGGTCACGATGGACAACTACCCCGTCAACGACTACGCGCAGGACCGGATATTCCTCGGCCCCTACACCGGCCGCGAGCCGGCCGTCGCCGCCGGTTCGGTGGCGCTGCTCGCCAACGCGATGGAGCAGGCATCCGCCTCCCGCATCCCGCTGTTCACCGCCGCCGACTATGCCTGGAACCCCAGGGGCTACCGCCCCCAGGAGTCCTGGCAGGCCGCCATCAACGACCTCGCGGGCGGCAATGAGCCGACCCGTCAGGCGCTGCTCGCGCTGGCCGGCAACCACGCCTCGTCGATACTCAACCCGGCCGAGTCCGGCTATCTGAGGCCCCTCCTCGACGACTTCTGGCGCTCGCACACCGGGACGGACGCGGCGGCCAGGGACCGGGCGGCGGCTGCGCTGCGCGCCGCGTTCACCGTGATGCGCCAGGCCCCGCAGCGGCTGAAGGGGCCCGCCGACGGCCGCCTTGACGACGAAGTACGGCCGTGGCTGGAGCAGTTGGCGCGGTACGGCCGGGCGGGCGAACTCTCCGTCGACATGCTGCAGGCGCAGGTGCGCGGCGACGGCGCGGCCGCCTGGCGGGCCTCGCTGGACCTGGAGCCGCTGCGCAAGGCCCTCGCGGCGAGCCGGGCGGCGGTCGGGCAGGGCGTGCTGAACCCCTTCCTGGAGCGGGCGGCGAAGGAGTCCGCGGCCTGGACGGGCGCGGACCGCGTCGCGCAGACGGCCGGGGACGACACCGTGTGGCTGGAGCGGTCCCGGCCGGTCGCGGCGGTGACCGCGATGACCGAGCCCGCCGCTTCGGGCTCCGGCCGTCTGGAGGCGCACGTGCCGGGCCAGGGCTGGCGCACACTCGGCCCCCTCTCGGCGAGCGGCTGGACCCAGGCGGACGCCAAGGGCCTGCGAGTGGATGCCGTGCGTGTGGTTTCTCAGAGCGCCGAGCCCGTCGCCGTACGGTCCGTGGTGCCGTGGTTCGCCGACGAGCCGGTGGCCGGCCTCGATCTCGTACGCGGCCGGACGGACGCGGAGATCGGCGGCGGACCGCAGCGGGCCGGCGTCCGGCTGACCGCGCAGCGCCCGGCCGAGGTCCGCGGCGAGCTCACCGCCAAGGCCCCGGCGGGGATCAAGGTGACGGTGCCGAAGCAGACGACGGTCCCGCGTGGCGTGCGGACGACCGTGCCGGTCGAGGTCACGGTCCCCGCGGGCACCCCGGCCGGGGAGTACCGGATACCGCTGTCCTTCGCCGGCCAGGAACGCACGCTGACGGTCCGCGCCTATCCGCGCACGGCGGGCCCCGACCTGGCGCGGGCCGCGGGCTCGACCGCCTCCTCGTCGGGCGACGAGACGGCCGACTTCCCGGCCGCGTCGGCGATCGACAGCGATCCGAAGACCCGCTGGTCCTCCCCCGTCGAGGACGGCGCCTGGTGGCAGCTGGAACTGGCCCGCCCGGCCCGCGTCGGCCAGGTGGTGCTGCACTGGCAGGACGCGTACGCGACGAAGTACCGCATCCAGACGTCGGCGGACGGCCGCACCTGGCGTACGGCCGCGACGGTGACCGACGGCAGGGGCGGCCGCGAGGCGGTCCGCATGGACAGCCGCGACACCCGCTTCATCCGCGTCCAGGGCGAGGCGCGCGCCACCCAGTACGGCTACTCACTGTGGTCGGTGGAGGCATATGCGGTAGCCGGCTGAGGGCGCGGACGGGTGCCTGAGGACCGACGGCGCGAGGGACGACGAAGGCCCGGTCTTCAGGCAGAGATGCCGTCGATCCGGGCCATCGCATCGTCCGCGCCGTACGGCTGCAGGTATGGCAGCCAGCGCGGGTCCCTATGCCCGGTCCCGATGATGCGCCACGCGAGCCCGCTCGGCGGGGCGGGATGTTGGTGCAGCCGCCACCCCAGCTCCCGCAGATGCCGGTCCGCCTTGACATGGTTGCAGCGGCGGCAGGCCGCCACCACGTTGTCCCAGGCGTGCTGTCCGCCACGGCTGCGCGGAATGACATGGTCGACGCTGGTTGCGACGCCACCGCAGTACATGCAGCGCCCGCCGTCGCGGGCGAAGAGTGCTTTGCGGGTGAGCGGAACGGGCCCCCGGTAGGGGACCCGTACGAACCGCTTCAGCCGTACGACGCTGGGTGCGGCGATGACACGGGTCGCGCTGTGCATAAAGGCGCCGGATTCCTCGAGGCAGAGAGCCTTGTTCTCCAGTACGAGGATGAGCGCGCGGCGAAGCGGTACGACGCCGAGGGGCTCGTACGACGCATTGAGGACCAGAACGTGCGGCACGGTGGATGCCTCCTTGTACGCCGGCGGCGCGTGGCTCGCGCCGGGACGATCTGCTCTTCAGTGTCGCCTCATGCCAGGTCCGAGCGCCACCACGTGCGGGTAACGGGCTCGAAGTGTTTTCGACCACAGCGACTACGACTGGTTCATCCCCAGGTGAGCCTCGTCTCTCCCTCGAACACGGGGACGGAACACCCAGTGGGCCCCGTTAGTGTGGATGGCTGCCACCCGCAATGCCTGGAGGTTCCCGTCGTGCCCCTATCCGTCCTACTGGCCGCTGACCCGTCTTCCGAGCCCGTCTCGCTCGACGAGGCCGCCAAGCAGGCAGGAGACGCCGCGGGCTGGGTGGAGGAAAACTGGTCCACCTGGCTGAACACCAGCCTGCGGATCGCGCTGATCCTGGTGGTCGCGCTGGTGCTGCGCATGCTGATGCGCCGCGCCCTGACCAAGCTGATCGAGCGGATGAACCGCTCGGCCCAGGCCGTGGAGGGCACGGCCCTCGGCGGCCTGCTGGTCAACGCCGAGCGGCGTCGGCAGCGCTCGGAGGCCATCGGCTCCGTACTCCGCTCGGTCACCTCCTTCGTGATCCTCGGCACCGCGGGCCTGATGATCCTCGGCGCCTTCAAGATCGACCTGGCACCGCTGCTGGCCTCCGCGGGTGTGGCGGGTGTCGCGATCGGCTTCGGAGCGCGCAACCTCGTCACCGACTTCCTCTCCGGCGTCTTCATGATCATGGAGGACCAGTACGGCGTCGGGGACAGCGTCGACGCGGGCGTGGCCTCCGGCGAGGTGATCGAGGTGGGCCTGCGCGTCACCAAGCTGCGCGGCGACAACGGCGAGATCTGGTACGTCCGCAACGGTGAAATCAAGCGCATCGGCAACCTGAGCCAGGGCTGGGCCACCGCAGCGGTCGACGTGATGGTCCGCTCTTCGGAGAACCTGGATCACGTCCGCTCGGTGATCAGCGAGGTCGCGGACGACCTGGCCAAGTCCGACCCGTGGAACGAGCAGCTGTGGGGCCCGGTCGAGGTACTGGGCCTGAACGAGGTGCTGCTGGACTCGATGACCGTGCGGGTCGCGGCGAAGACGATGCCGGGCAAGGCGCTGGGCGTGGAGCGCGAGCTGCGCTGGCGCATCAAGCGGGCCTTCGACGCGGCGGACATCCGCATCGTGGGCGGCCTCCCGCCGGTACCGGAGGAGACCGCGCCGGCGGACCCGACGGCGGGGATGGCGGCGCCTTCGGCGTATGCGTCGACGACGTCGCCGCAGTCGATGGCGGCGACGCCGCTGACTCCGTCGGCGAATATGTCGAAGTAGGACTGCGTACGGGAACGGGCGCCCCACCGTCGCGGTGGGGGCGCCCGTTCATGTCCGCGTCAGCGAACCCAGCTCGTGAGCGGCTCCGTATCCAGGGTGATCCCGATCGGATCGGGCAACGTGACGACCTTGCCGAACGGCACCGTCAGTACGTGCTCATAGCGGACACCGTCCGGCTCGCTGTGGACCTTGATCTCGCAGGAGTCGCGGTCGATCAGCAGGTACACCGGGATCCCCGTCTCGGCGTACGCACGCGGCTTCTCCACGCGGTCGCGCCGGTCGGTGTCGGTGTCGGTGTCGGTGTCGTACGAAGTGATCTCCAACGCCATGAGCACAGGCTCGGGATCAGCCCACTCGCCCGCCCCGACGAAGGCCTCCGAGTCGGCCAGGGTGCCATCCGGCCGAGCGTGGCCCTTGCGGTAGGTCTCGATCCTCAGGCCCTGCCCTGTCGAGAGCCACAGCTCCGGCCGATGCTGCATGCAGATCCTGGTGAGCCACTGAATGATGCGCTCATGATCACCATCGGGCACCGGCTTGACCCCCATCTTGCCGTGAATGAACTCCGCCCGTAGCCCCTCGACCTCACGTGCCAGGGCACGTGATGCGGCTTCGAACTCCTCCGGCAGTATCTGCGGCCGATCAGCAGTCACGGTCACGGCGCCTCCTCCTGCTCTGGCGGGACCTGTCCCCAGACTACGGAAGCCGACACTCCCGCCGCAGACCTTCCTGAGGCGAGACACCCCGACCGACGAGCGCTTCCGCCCCCGCCACCTCGCGTCACCCGCCGGGCGCATGCGCTGGGTGGCGGTTCAGAGCCCGCTCGGCCCACACCGTCTTGCCGACGGTCCGCAGCTCGGTCCCCCACCGGTCGGCCAGCGCACCGACAAGCAGAAGCCGGCGCCCGCACTGCTCCGCGTCGGTGGGCAGGCGAGGATTCGGCAGCCGCTCACCGCGGGGATCGCTGACCTCGATACGCAGAATCTCGGCGTTGAGGACGACCCTCACCCGGAAGAGTCGACCCCGCAGGCAGCCGTGCCGTAAGGCATTGGTCGCCAGTTCGCTCACCAGCAGCGCCGCGTCGCCCGCGAGCTCAGCGTGTCCCCAGTCTGCGACGAGTCTCGCCGTGCGACGGCGGGCAAGGCTGACGCTGCGGGCATTCGGCGTGTAGTCGAGACAGTCCTCGGCCTGGAGCGCCGTCATGAGCGCTCCGCGTCGGCCCAGGGCTGCGGTCGCTCGGTTGGGACCATGCTCATCAGGCGACCCCCAGCCCGTGGATGTCCCGGCTGTCGAGGTCAATCCCGTGCGAAGCGAACCACAACACCCTGCGGTGCTGCCTTCGCAGAAGTTGCTCGTGGGCGACGAGGTAGGGGCGTACGAGCGCGGAGTCCTCGCCCCTCAGCAGATCCGGTGCACTAGCAGGACCAGCAGGTTCCAGCAGGGGTGGTGTTACGGCGAAGTGCGTCGGCCATGTCGCCCTGTGGTGACCGTGGGCCGGGCGCAGCCTCAGCAACTGCTCGAAGATACGGGCGATACGGAGCGGCATGTCGAACTGCTTCCTTCAGGGGGACCTCGCCCGGGCCGTGATCGCGGCCGCGGGGGGCTTCGGTAGTCGTACGACTACCGACCGTAGGTCTCCTGGACAGGGGGAAGGGGCAGAGTTCCTGCCCCACCCTTTCAAGCAGCCAACATGCCTACCCTCATCGCGAGTTCGCTGGCTCGTCGCCGCTGGGACGGGCTCTTCGACTCCGCTTCCTCCAAGAGGATTCGGCGCGCGTAGCCGTTGTAGCGCATGGTCTCCGGGGCCGCTTCGAACGCCTTGTCCAAAGCCGCCAAGGCCGCCTCGGACTGTCCGTCCAACTGGTATCCACGCGCCTCTTCAATACGGTGCCGAGCCCGCCGGGGGCGAGACGGAATGGTCGCCGCTTCGGCTACAGCGGCCTGCCTGACGCTCTCCCCACCTGCGTGCAGCTCAACAGCGACGGTCACCGCGTGCGCACCCATGATGGCGCGCGAGAACGACGTCACGGGGTGGTAGTAGTCGGCCGGCAGACGCTCGGCCATGGCACGTGCCGTATCCCAGTACCCCCACGCCGAGCCGGTGTCGCCACGGCGCGCTGCCGTGTATCCCGCCTCGAAGTGAAGAGCGCCCGCAATGGCGAGCACATCATCACCCGCATCCGACAGGAGCGGCTCAAGGTAGCGGAGGGTCTCCAAGGTCACCGCATCCGCCGCCTCGAAGTGACCCGGGCCGCTGTCACGGTGCGCCTGCGCGGCCAGCCACGCTGCCACCCCGAGCGTGTGCGGATCTTCCGATTCCAGAGCCGCGACCATCCCGCGCTCGACTACACGCCAGAGCAGTGAAGCGTCGGGCTGGTAGGCGATGAAGAACTGGCACAAGCTGTACGTCTGCGAGAGCAGCGCTTGCGCGCCGCGCCGCTCGGCCGCCGTCTCGGACTGCCGCACGCCGAGCTGTGCATCACGGATCAACTCGGGCAGCAGAGAGCCAATGACGTCTCGATGGTTCGGCGACGAGTGCCGCACCCGCCAGGTCCGCACGAGGCGAGCCTCCATGTAGGCGGCGGATGGAGCCTCGTGGTCAGCCACGAACGGATAGGCATCGATAGCCGCACGCACCTGCGGAAGTCGTGCATGCCCCGGACCGGCGAACAAGGCAGTTGGCACAGACTGCTCGCCCATGAGCTCCGAGAGATCCCGCACGCGCAACGCCTCGGCGATCCGCAACACCATGGGGAGCTTGGGCATGTGCAGCTGCCCACCTTCAACCTGCTTCACCCAGCTGGGGACTTGCCGACCAGCCCGGCAAGCACAGTGCGACTCATGCCACGGCGGGTACGCAGGACCTGCATCCGCTGGCCGAATGCGATGGGCTCGACGAAGGGGTCGGGGGTGACATCGGACGGCATGGCCTTGCCTCTCTCTGCGCAACCCAGGTCACAGGCAGAGTACGGCGCGAGGCTCAAAACGGCACGAAGATCGACGATCCTCACACGTCCAGGCTCTGGCACACGACCAAGTGACCGCGGCACCAAATGACGCTTCGCTACGGGCAGGGGCTCACTGATCCGGCCAACGTCGTCAGTGGCGTAGGAGCAGACCGAACGCCTGGTGCCGTCCTCGCAGTCGTACCTGACGTGGACCAAGCCCGGTGAACGGAGCAATCCAGGACGACTCATACGCCGTGATCACACCAGCGACAATCACCCGGGGGCCCCTACGAGGTGGGAGCCCAGGACAGGCACTTGAAGCAGACCGGCTGCTACCGAGCAACGTTGGCGAGCTTAGTCAGCTGTTCGTCCACGACATCCCGCGGAACGACAGCCTGCCCGTCGCGCTCGAAGTTGGCCGCCTGGAACGTTGCGAGGGTGGCACCCATCCGCACCACGATGACGGTCACTGGCACCTTTAGAGGCTTCTCTCCCTCCGACGAGACCACTTGGAGCAGCCGGAAGGAAACGGACTCGTCCCCAAGCTTGGGATCCGGAAGCTCAGTGACGCCTTCGTAGGCGAAGCCGAACGCCGGCGTGAACGCGTTACAGGAGCGCATTGCGGCCCGTACCTGCTGGATCATCCTGGAGGCTTCCGCCGGCGTATGTGACGCCAGCGCCATGGAACCTCCGTGGTCGCCCTTCGCGGAGCCAATCACCTGCTTGACACGAGCCTTGGGCAGGACCCAGCTGGACAGGCCGGCCGAGTCCGCGACCGCTTGGCACGAAGCCGGATCCACTGCTGACCTCTTGGTCGAGATCGGATCGAGAAGCGCATCGAACGTACGCGCAGGAAGATCTTTCTGCGAGACGGCAGCCTGCTCCAACTCCCGCTGTCCCAGCGCCTTGCCGCTTCCTGTACTCGGTACAGCGAGCTGTTGCGGCCCTTCGCCCTCCTCGGCCTTGCCGTCAGCACCACCGCAACCGGCCGTAAAGGCCATTGCCACCAAGCAGCACACGCTGCGGTATCCCTGGTTCCCTACTCATCCCTCTTACAAACAAGGTCAATTACTCCCAAGAATCGCGCCAAGGGGACTTCTGCCCAGCCAGGTCTTAGCACAGCCGCGGGCTGATCCAGCGGCGAGGCGCATGCAGACCCGCAAGCCTTTACGTCGTCAGAAGCGTCCGTCAGGCCTCACTTGCAGATGCTTCCTGCACAGCACGGGCCTTCAGAGCTGATCAGCAATCTCGCACTCGCCCTCTGCGCCTACCTGTGCACGGGAGCCCGGACTTTGCTCGGCACTCCGGCGCCCGACCAGGTATAGGACGACGCACACTAGCCGCGTGCGGCGCTCGCTCAATCTCTTGGACTCCACACGGCGAGCGCATCGTCAGTCAATAACGCACGCCTGTATAGCCTCTCGCTCACGATCCAATGCGATGAGTTCTCGGCGGGCGCCGCGTCCAGCTGTCACCAGATGCGACTTACGCCCCGGGGCGAGTCCGTTGCTTACATGGCAGGCCAGTCAGGAAGCGTACCAGTCCTCACCTGCGGCTGCCAGATAACGACCGAGGTAATCCCTCAGATCGTTAGCCACCCAGAGTCGACTATCGCTTTCATGCTGCCAGACGAAAATATCCGAACGCGATGGACGCTGAACAAAAGCAAATAGATCACCCCCTCCACTATCCCCAAAGAAAAGCAATGGATCGAATGGCATGTAAAGACTTCGAAAATCGACAGTGCCCCGCATCTCCCGATTTCTCGCCACGACTTGTTCTACGGACCAAATAAACTCAGTCCCATACTCGTCCGTGACTCCGTTCGCCTCGGAGAGAAGCGACCTCAAATCCTCAGGGATTGACTCCTCCAGAGCCGCTGTTGCGGCACCAAGAGACTCAGGGTTGACCGGATCCGCGAACTCAACCTCAGCAGAGAGGGACGAGATAAACTCAATCCACATTCCACACCTCCATTCAAGACAAAGTTACGCCGCATTAACGAATTCGAGGAGAGAACTCATTTCCCACAAAATCATCGACAAAAGTCGCATAGTCGAGAACTTGCTGACGCGTCGGATTTTTATTGGTCTTGTAGAAGCCGTTCCACAGAACCCTAATCCGACCCAAGTGCAGGTCGCCATTCACACTCTTGGGGACTCCCCTCAAGTTTTCGAGCGAGTTAATCTCACTCTTGGAGAAGAGCCCCGGATACTTCGACAGAACTTGCTGCTCAACAGCGTGATGAACCCAAACTTTTCCCTTAAGAGACGGATTAGCCTTAAAGAAAGTACTTCTGTAATTACTGCTGGTGCTTGAGCCAACAGAGGCTGGCACCCGGGTCGGGATGGCGCCCTCAACTATAGACCCGGCGATAGCCCCCCGCCCCAAGACGCCGCCAGGCCCAACAGCGACCACGCCAGTAGCCGGTTGGCACACAAGTCGGCCTGGCGGGCACGTATCTTCATGCTTCAGTCTTCTCCATGCCTCATCCCAGTCTCCTAGTAGTGCATAGACGAGAGGACCAGTCGGGATCAGGCCGCGGACGAAGTTCAACACGGGGTCATCTATCCCGGGACCATACGGGCCGGGTGAAGGTGACGCACCAGGGCTAGGCGAAGGAGTCGGCTCGCTGCTGCTCTGATGCGTGCCCCCCGTATCCCCGCCACAGTTGCTGTTGCAGGTACGTGGTTCCTTCCCAGGGTGGTATACCGAGTCGTCGTCCGGGACACCGTTGTTGCACCCCGTGATGACACCTGTGTGGCACTCAGGAACGCCGAGTCCGCTGGGGTCGGAGTTTGTGACCGGGCTGTTGTGCGCATAGCTGTAGCCGTTGAGGCTTTGAGGCTTGTCGGTTTCGAGGAGCGGGTCGACGCTGATGAACTGCCCGATACCTGGGTCGTATTCGCGGGCGCCGACGTGGGTGAGGCCGGTGGTGGTGTCGGCCGGCTTGCCCAGGAATGCCTTGTCGTCGGGCCACGCCGTTGGCTTCGTGCCGCGCGGGGCGCCGAATGGCGTCGTGTAGCGCTTGGTAACCGCCAACGTAGTCGCGTCGAACGCCAAGCTGGAAGTGCCGTGGTGGTCACCGGCGAGGAAGTTGAGCTTGGTGCCTGTGGTGCCCACCGTGGCGGTGCGGACCGCGATTGTCTGGCCAGCCGCTGAGTAGTAGCGGGTACCTGACAGGGTCTTCGTCGCACCCTTGGTGGTGAGGCGGACTTCGTTGCCGCCGAGGTAGAGGACCGTGTCGCCGTCGCCGGTGGTGTTGCGGCGGATCAGGAGTTCTCCGGACGCGTCGTAGAGATAGCTCGTGCCGGTGGCGGGCTTGGTACCGGCGGCGGGTTCGGTCGTGCCAACGAGCTCGCCTTCGGTGTTCCAGGTCAGGGCCTGCTGCGCCTGGGTGCCGGGGCGGCTGGTGCTGTTGCCCGCCTCGTCAGACACGTAGCTATTGGTCTTGGCGCCAACGACTGTCTTGGCCAGCGGGTGGGGCTGGTTGCGGGCGGTGCCGTAGGTGTACGCGGTAGTGCTATCGCCAGACGTCGTGTGCTGGGTCTCTGACTTACGCTGCCCCGCTTCATTGAAGGTGTAGCTGGACCAGTACGGCGCCGCGCCGTCCAGGTTCGCCGTCGTGCGGCCGCTCACCGCACAATCTGCGGTCTTCGGAGTCCAAGCCTCGGTCAGACGGCGGTGGCCGTCGTAGGCGAAGCACTGAAAGTCTGTCTTGCCGGTGCCACCCAGGTCCGTTTTGTCGAAGATCGAGGTGACGTTCCCCGCGTCGTCCTGTGCAAAGTACAGATCCTGCAGCCGGTAGGCGCGCTGAGGGTCGTTGACCCAGGAGTGCTTGAGCCGGTGGGTACCGTCCTCGTACTCGTAGTCAAGGTTGATCACCTTAGAGGTGTCCGTGCCGATCGCGAGCCGGTAGGTGTCGCCAAGTGGCGAGTAGGAGGCCCCGACTTGGTAGCCGCTGGTACCCGTCAAGGTGTACTGGAGGCCCACCCCCTTGAAGTCGTAGCCGTACGCGACCGATTCGCTGGCGAGTCCCGCGACGGCGGGGTGAAGGGTGTGCTTGGGGGTGCCGTCGAGGTAGTAGCTGCCGGAGAAGGACAGGGTCTGAGGTACGCCGGCAGCGACCAGCGGCTCCTTCGTACTGTCCGGAAGGATCAGCTGACTGCCAGTGACCTGGTACATCGGGTCGTAGGCGGTGACCTTGCTGGTGTAGGCCTTGCCGGTGGTGCCCGCGCCGTCCACGTAGCGGACCGCGGTGTCCTGCTGACCCTTGGCGAGGGTGTCAAAGGTCCAGGCTGCCAGCTTCGTGGAGTCGGTCTTCGTGCCGTCCCACAGGCCGGTCTTGCGGCCGAGAATGTCGTACTCGGTAACCAGGGTCTTGGTGCGGGCGTCCGTGGCGCTTACGGCCTGGTCGAGATCGTTGTAGGAAGTGGCACTGGTGCCCTTGTCGGGGTCGGTGGCACTGGTCTGACGGCCGAACAGGTCGTAGCTGTAGCTCCACTTGGCCTGGTCGGGACCGGTGATTGTCTCCTGTTGACCGGCCGGGGTGTAGGTGTAGGAGGTCTTGGTGGGGGTTCCCGTCGGCTCGGGGCCCCCGTACTCCCGGCGTTCCGTGGTCTGGTCCAAAGCGTTGGTGACCACGGCGGTGGCCTGGCCTCCCGCTGGGGCGCTAGTGGTCACCGTGTCGCCGGCGTATGTGGTGTTGATGGTCCAG
Source organism: Streptomyces sp. NPDC019890 (assembly GCF_044903445.1). NCBI lineage: Bacteria > Bacillati > Actinomycetota > Actinomycetes > Kitasatosporales > Streptomycetaceae > Streptomyces > Streptomyces sp. NPDC019890. The sequence goes on from NZ_JBJDQK010000002.1 coordinate 524,231, forward strand.
CGGTCGGTGCTTCGAACCTTGGTGACCGCCGTGACAGCACGGCCGGCACCGTCGTACGTGGTGGTGGTCTGCAGAGGCGGCTGACCACCGTCGATTTCGACCAGCGTCCCCGAAGGCGCGGTGTCGTGGTCCCAGATGTCGGACTGGGAAATGGTTGCGAGACCGCGTTCGTCGTACACGGTCTGCGTGACCGTCATGCCGCCGGAAGGCGACGCCGTCTGGACCTGGCGCGGGCGGAGCAAGGGGTCATAGATCTCGTACGTGGTGTTGTAGCCCGAACCGTCGCCCTTGATGGTGTCCGTGGACACCCAGGGGAGAGCCGAGTTGGTAAGGCTGTACTTGTAGACGTAGTTGGCCTTCTTCCCGGCCGCACGGGAACTATTGGGCAGCCACACGTCGGTGACTCGGCCGAGCGCGTCGTACTTGGACTCGGTGACCTTGCCGTTGGGGTCAGTGACCTTCTTGGACGCCCCGGTAGCGAAGTCGACGAGCGTGGTGGTGGTGTGCCCCTTGGCATTGGCGGCCGTGGTGGACGTCAGAGGGCCAGTCGCCGCCGGGGTGTACGTGCTGGTGGTGACGGTGGTGTCGTTGGTGTCCTTGACCGTGAGCGGGCGGCCGAGGGCGTCGTAGGTGATGGTGCCCGTCTTCTGCCAGCTGGGCTGGTCGTCGAGGCCGTAGCCCTTGGCGCGGCCTGTCCATCGGGCCTCGCCCACCTGCGGTTCCTGCGAAGCCGACCACGTTGTTGAGTCGTAGGCGGTGGCGGTGTCAGAGATGACAGGGCCAGGGCTGCTGGAGTCGGTGGGCAGCTTCAACAGGGCGTCGAGGACGCAGATTCCCGCTGTGGTGCGGGTGCGGGAGACCAGGGAGTTGATGCCTACGGCGTCGTTGCGGGCGTACCAAGTGAGGGTGCACTTCTCGTCATAGTCGAGGTCGTCCTGGCCCTTGTCGTCGACCTGGTAGGCCATGCCGTACGCGTCGTAGTGCGTTTCGATGGTGCGAACGCGGTCCTTCGGCGTGCCGGTGCTGGTGATGTTGGTGCGGGAGTGGGTGGCACCTGTGCGCAGGAAGTGTGCCTCTGTGTCGGCGTACGACTTGTGCTGCGTAGCGGTGCGCTTGGACCACGGATCGTTGACGGTGCCGGAGACTTCCTGGGCGCCGTTGTACGTGACCGATTCGCGGGTGAAACCGGCGTACTGCTCGCTGTCGGTGAGTTCCGGGGCCTTGATGCCCGTGACCGTGACGGCCTTGCGCTGGTCTGCGTCGGGGGTCTTACCGTCCGAGCCGAGGACGCGGTCACCGTTCATGCCCCGCAGATAGACGGTGGCAGTTTTTGACTGGGTCTTGCCCGGCAGGCCTGTGAGGTGGGTGACCTTCTCGAAACCGCGCCAGATCGACCAGGTACGTTCCTTGGCCGGAGTCATGGGGTCGTCGTTGTAGTGCCAGGCGCCGCCGCCCGCGTAGGTGTATGTGTGCTGGACAGCCTCCGAGCCGCTGTTCGGGGCAGTGGTGCGGACCGACTCGACGGGGTACTTGTGGAACCAATCCAGGGTCGGGTCCTTGGCACCGTTGGGCGACCAGTAGACCGGGTAGCAGCGGCGCGCGTTGGAGTCGACCTTCGGCTTGGCCTGGCCGGCGAGACAGTCGGCCTGCATGTAATTGACGATCGTCTGCGCTCCGGCCTCGGACGTAATGGTGTACAAGCGCGGCTTGTTGAGAGGCAGGATGTCGTCGCTCGCACCGTCGACGCGGTTCGGGCGGTACTCGTGTCCAAACGTCACGGGCGGGAGCGTGATCGCAGTGCCGCGCTGGCCCGTGTGGCGGATCTCGGACAGCCACAACGACTGATCGGTGGAGTCGCCCGTGTCGCCCGGATCGAGGTAAGTCTGCTTCAACTCCCAGGAGTCCACCGGAACATAGGTGGGAGTTGTCGCGGCTGCATCCCAGGCCTGAGTGGTGATGTCGGTCATGCGCTTGCGGGTGTAGAAGCTGGGGCCGACGTTGCCCGTGCACTTCAGGTCGGCCTTGCACTCCGCGTCGAAGGGCACGTCCGGCCAGTTGTCCCGGGTGTCTTCGGTCAGCGAGTCACAACCTGTGCCCGACGCGACGCAGCGCTCTGCGTAGTCGAACAGCACACGGTTCGAGCCGGCCGGGGAGGCGAACAGGGTGTCCTTGCGCTGCCCGTAGCGAATCTCCTTGAGGATGCCGCCGCGCACATATTCCGTGCCCGTCGTGTCGTCGCCGAGCATGTCGTAGTGGTTGGACTCGGCCGAGTACCAGTAGGACGAGGCGTTGCCGTGGGTGTCCTCGACATAGTCGAGGTTCCAGCGCCAGGCCTGCTTCTCGGCCCGGCCGGCGAAGTTGCTGCTCTGGTTGTAGCCGGGCTCGCCCGCGTCATCACCGAAGACCGGCACCGTCCACACCGACTGGGTGGCCTCGGTGGTCGCCCCCGGCAGTTTGTTCAGCCCGAAGTGGTACTTGGTGCCCTCACCGGTGATGACGGTCCAGTACTCCTTGTTGTCGTCGCCATTGTCGTCGCCATTGTCGGCGCCGCCGGCGTCGGAGTGGTGGATAACGGTGGAGGCGTCGTCGTTCTTCAGCCGCCACTGGCCGCTGGTGTCGTCCTTGACCAGTTCGGTGGCTTTGCCGTTCAGGACCAAGGAGGCGTTTTCGTACTTCCAGCACAGGTCGAACTTGTCGGTTTGACCATCGTCGTCACACGAGCCGTACTTACGCTCGATGTAGGAGGAGGTGATGTCGAAGCCCTCGCCGATGGCCGTGCCCTGGTTGTTCGTGGACGCGGTACGGCCGTCGACGCTGCCGGAGTCGTACGAGATCTGCAGATCCGGGACGGGGCCCGCAGCGGCTGGAGGCGTGCGCAGCGGATACGACCAGGTGAACGTGCCGGACGAGCCGCCCGCCTCCCACGTCGACGACGCCGCGAGTGGGGTGGCCTTGTAGTCGCCCGAGCCGGACTTGGTACCGGCGGCAAGCGCCAGCACCATCGTCTGACCGCCGGCCGTTGACGGGCTGAATGTGAGCTGCGTGAGCAGGCGCTGGTCGGCGCGCTTGTTGGTGAATTTCAGCGGGGTGCGCTTGCGGCACTTGGCCTGGCCCGGGGTAGTCAAGGCACAGGCGGGCAATTGAAGCACTTGCAGGCGACCGGCCCAGTCACCGCCGTAGGCCGAGGCGAACTTGGCGTAGCCCACACCGAGTTGGGCACTGCCGCCACTGGCCGGTCCGGTGGTGGTGAGTACTACGCCCTTCACTCCGAGCCTGGTCGCCTCGTTCTGGTCGAGGACACGGACCTTCAACGACCGGGCGGCGGCAGGCTTGGACTTGGCCCCCTTGGCGGCGACCGGCTGCCCGAGCGTGAGGGGCAGCGAGCCGGGAGCGGCGGCGGCTGATCCCTTGACGGGCAGGGTCAGTTCGGCAGTGCCCGCCGAGGGCCAGGTGACATCGCGTTTCTGGTCGGCTCGGGCTCGCTGGGTGTCCCGGCGACGCGCTTCGGCGGTTCGCCGCAAGGCGCCTGCGGCTTTCTTGTCGGCCTTTGGAGGGATCGGCCGGACATTGTCCTCGCGGTGGGAGGGTGGCTTGGACGTGCCCAGGGGCTCGGCCTCCGCTACGAAGGTGGCCGGCGTCAGCAGGCCTGGCACGAGAAAGAATCCGGTGAGCGTCGCGATGCGCTGCATCCAACGTCTGCTGCCCGGTCTAGCCCTGCCTGCGCGACGTGGCTTCCCCTGCTGGATCATTTCCGCTCCCGTTAGCCGCGGTCTCGGCCGCGCTCCGCCCCGTGCTGGACAGGGGGGCCATCTTTGAAATTTCTTGAGGCTTCCGGTGTTGCCCGGTGGCGTAGCCGGGCGGTGACCCTTCACCGCCCGGCCATGAAGCCTTTGCTACGTGGTGCCGACGATGGCGGAATTGACCCCGTTCGCCGTCATCGCGCCGCTCCAGATGCGCAATTGGTCCAGGCTGCCGGGGAAGTAGTGCCCGGTTGTCCCGGCGCTGGCGCCCCGGCCCGCGGCCAGTTCGCCCGTACCTTGCGCCCCAGAAGTCAGGCCCGCGTCAGGATTCGACAGCTGCAGTGCGGCACCGATGTACAGCCGGAGCTTGCCCGGCGTGCCGTTCGGATCAGCCGGATCGGTCTGAGCCGCGTCGAAGACAGCAGTCACATCGACGGGGACATCGAACCCGCTGGATTCCAGGACATCGTCCGCCGGAACTTCCGCCTTTGCCGTCACCTTGCCCGTGCCGTCCACTGACGTGCGTTCGAATCGCCACATGTAGGAGGCAAGCCCGTCCTCGTCGAAGTCGGTCTTGTCGAGCCACAACGCCCAGGAGGACTCTCCCGCGTTCTTTTGGCCCGCCACCATCCCGCGGTAGCCGATCGGCTTGGCCTCCCACTTGGCGCTGTCCACCCGAACGCGTGCCGAGACCGTGAACGAGCCGGTCTCGTCCACGACCGGTCCCGTCGTGGACGCATACCCCTTCTCCCCATCCAGGAGCAGGGTGGTGCCGTCAGCCTGGCTCGTGCTCAGCTGAGCCCCTTCGGCCGAGAGCTTCAGACCGGTTCTCGCATAGTGGCTCCGATCCTGGATCTCGGTTCCGGTGGCCAATTCGGCATTCCAGTCCGCGATGAGCTCGGTCGTCGGCACACCGTCCCGCTTCAGCTCCGACTCTGCCCGGATGTCCTTCGCGAGAAGAGCGCGTTGCCACACTGCAACCTCGTCCAAGTGGCCACGGAAGTACTGCTGGTAGGTGCCGGTGGCCTTGGTCCGGCCGAACTGCAGACCGGTGGTGGTCGCCCAGGGCTCGTACGCCGGGGCAGCTCCAGTGAGCCGCACGGGGCTGCCTTGGGGACGGCCGTTTACGAAGAGCTGGATGGTGTCGTCCGTCTTGTCTTCGTTCTTGTGCTTGTCGAACACGCCGGCCAGGTGCGTCCACACCCCCACTGGCGGATTCGCCGCATCGCTGTACGAGACGACGTCCGCCGTGTCGGTCTTGTCCTGGGCTCCCCTGTTGAACGCCCACTTCTTGTATCCGGAGGAGTAGTAGAGCGTAAACGCGCTGTCCTCGTCGCCAGGGGCGGAAAGCAGGACGCGGTTGGACGACGCGTCGGTCAGATAGGCCCAAACTGAGACGGTGAACGACTCCCGCGTGTTGATCGCCGGTGCGGACGTGGATGCGTATGCCTGCTGCTTGGCCGGGTCCGTACTGGTCAGGTCGAGCGAGTAGTCGAGTTGGCCTCTCCTGCCGCGATTCGACCAAGTCGCACCACCAGTCAGCGCGGCATCATGGCGTACGCCAACGGTCGCGCTGTCCGACGACACGAAGTCGCTCCGCATCTCCGGGAGCTCGTTGAACCGCCAGCGCCCTACCTCACCCTGAGCTGGTTTTACCTTGAATACGTATGCCGCGATATCGCCCCATCGTTCACGAACGTCCTTGGCCTGAACAAACAGCCGCTGCTCGCCAGCCGTGTTCGGGGTGATGGGGTAGTCCACAGCCTTCTCGGGCGTCAGTGTCTCCCCGTCAGCCTGTGTCACCTGCCAGAAGCGATAGCCAGTGATCGTGGCGGTCTCAGCCGCATTCGGTTTGAAGGTGAACTTGCCGGGCTCGCCCGGAGCTCCCTCACCCTCGCAACTGGTGCAGCCTGTGTAGTCGCTCGAAGTCACCTGAGGTGCCTTCGGCGCGTCGAATACGGTCTTGAAGTAACACCAAGGCGTGTAAGCCGAGGACATGACGGACGTTGTGCCCTCGTGTGTCCAGTACGACTGAGTGAGCATCTTGACCCGGTACGTGATGTTCTCCGCCCGGTTTGTCATCCTCACCGACTCCAGCGTGCCGTCTGGGTCGTAGCCGGTGCTGGGCGAGGTGGCATCCCAGGTGTGGACGTACTTCTTGGCCACCGGGTCGTACCGCTCAGCGTAGAAGTAAGCCCGAAGGGATCCCTTGAAACCGTTGGACGCGGGCTGCACCAGCGCTTGGACCCCGGCTTCGACCATTGGATCGGGACGCGTGACGGTCAGCGGGTCGTTCACGGGGTTGCAGTGGCGAGAGATTCCGTACCCGGGAATCACCCCATACGGCGTTGGCAGGCCCGGCTTGGGCACATAGTTGATCTGCAACTCGGCATTGTCGTCGAACCGCTTCCACGCGTCCGGGTCGCTCTCGTTCTGCGCCCGCAACATCAACGTCAGCCGCGAGAACTTTCCGTCGGCGAACGACCGCACCGTGGACGTCAGATTCTCGTCGCTCTCTGCCGCGTTGTCATGGAACTCGACCCAGCTGTCCGGCTGTTCGGGAGTGCAGTTGGTGCCGCGCCCTGCTGAGATGTTGCGGTCGCCCATCTTGTCCAGATGCGCAGGCCCGGGCCAAGTACTGCCCTCGGAGATGTTGTTGGTGCGCCACAGGTCCACCTCGTGCGCGGCGCAGGAGAACGACCAGGTCTCGTACGCGCGGAACACCGCGTCCACGACGTACTTGCCCGCCAGGTTCGTCGGGGCGAACTCGAAGTACATGCGGTTCGTGTAGTCAGTACCGCAGTACCAGGGACCGAGACGGCTGCAGTTACCCACTCCGTGGTCGCCGTCGAAGTCCCAGAACCGGTCGCCGTCAGACGAGAGCACCGTGCGTTCCTGCAGCGCCAGGCCCATCGGCGGGTCGATGAAGACCGGGTAGACCGTCTCCTTGCCCCGCAACAAGCCCAGGTCCGGCTCGACCGCGACTGCGGCGCCTTCCAGCTGCACGGGCAGCTCCGCCGTAGCGTCACCCGCGCCCGGGCGGTTGGGGTCCTCCGGCTCCGGCTCCTCGGCCGCGTTCATCAACTGCGTCTGAGCGCCGGCATCGCCAGCGGAGTCCCACATCACGCCGGCCGGTCCGGCGAAGGCTGCATTGCCGTCCGCGTCGATGGCCCGCAGACCGCCACCCGCACCCGCCGCAATGTCCAGGCCGTCGCTCTTCAGGGTCAGCTTGATCTGCTCAAGCTCGGGGTTGGCAGCTGCTTCGGCCGACTTGACGACCAGCACCTCGCGGTAGCCCTCAGCCGTCGCAGTCAGCTTCAGGTCGACGCCCTTGAAGACCTCCGGGTAGGTGGCGGTGGCTCCGGAGAGTTGCGGCTCGGGCAAGGACTCCGGCCAGCCCAGGGACATCGAACCCCGCTTGCCACCGAGGCTGATCATGGGCTCAGCCTTGCCGCCCCCGGAGAAGGCGAGGTCGACCACTGTCGACTTGGGACCGACCGTGCCGTCCGACCGGCGCTCCAGGGTGACATCGATGCCCCGCCACGCTCCGTCCTTGGACCGCGCCCGCTGGGGCCGGGTCGACTGCGTCAGCGTGAAGGTGCCGTCCGGGTTCGCCATCGTGGTTGTGTACTCGGTGCGCTCCTCGACCACCTCGACCGGCTCACCGGACTTCGCCGCCAGCGCGGAATCGGAACGCTGATCGGCTGATCCCACGGCCCTTGGCGACTGCACGGGCGCTGCCGCGAGCGCGGGCGCCGACAATGAGCCGATCGTAAGCCCACAGGCCAACGCCACGATCACCGAGCGTCTGCCGCCCAGAGCCCGCGAAGCCATACTTCTCCCCCGCCCTACGGGCCTCCCCAGGCCCATCACAAATGGCTGATCCCGTGAAGATCAACTGATCCAGCCTAGGCACTCCTGCGTGTCCCTGACAATCGAAATCAGGCAACATGTCGAGCTTGACAGGAGCCTGACCCCACCACGGACCGGTCCAGACCAGCAAGAATCCCGCCAAAGCCTCTGGGGTGAGCGGTGCGGGCGGATGCGTCCGCAGGTAACGCTTTGGCCGCCTAAAAAGCTCTGACCATTGACGCCCGCCCGACATGCGGCTTACCTTCCTCCCAACCGAATAGGAAACTTTCCTAACAGTCCAGCAAAGGACCGGGTGGGAAAGCAGGCAGCCGAAGGGCAGGTGCATCCGTCGTGGCCGGAACCACTCCCGGTACACCGCGCGTACTGCGCGCCATGAACGACCGGGCCGCGCTCGATCTGCTGCTGGAGCACGGGCCGCTGTCACGCACCAAGATAGGGAAGCTGACCGGTCTGTCCAAGCCCACCGCTTCCCAGCTGCTCGCCCGGCTCGAAGCCGCGGGGCTCGTCGTCGCCACCGGGACCACCGAGGGGCGGCCCGGGCCCAACGCCCAGTTGTACGCCGTCAATGCGCGCGCCGCCTTCGCCGCCGGGCTCGATGTCACGCCGCATCGGATCCGCGCCGCCGTCGCCGACATCACCGGAGCCACCGTCGGCGAGTTCGAGCTGCCGACCCCGGGCCGCCGCGCCGAGAGTGTCGTGCGGCAGGTCACCGAGGCGCTCGACGGGGCGGTGAAGGCCGCCGGGGTCACCCGCTCCGATGTGCACCGGCTCGTCATCGGTACGCCCGGCGCGTTCGACCCGTCCACCGGGCGGCTGCGGTACGCGTCGCATCTCCCCGGCTGGCACTCCCCCACCCTCCTCGACGAGCTCGCCGCCGTGCTGCCGATGCCCGCCGAGTACGAGAACGACGTCAATCTGGTCGCCGTCGCCGAGCAGCGGCTCGGCGCCGCGCACGGCCATGAGAACTTCGTGCTGCTGTGGAACGAGGAGGGCCTCGGCGCCGCGGTCGTCATCGGCGGCCGGCTGCACCGCGGTTTCACCGGCGGCGCCGGTGAGGTCGGCTTCCTGCCGGTGCCCGGCACCCCGCTCGTGCGCCAGGTGACCAAGGCGAACAGCGGCGGGTTCCAGGAGCTCGCCGGCGCCCAGGCGCTGCCCCGGCTGGCGCGCGAGCTCGGCATCGGCGGCGTCGCCCACGGGCCGCACGCCGAGGTCGCCACCGAGCTTGTCGCCCGGGCCGCCGAGGCCGACTCGGGGGCGTACCGCAAGCTGCTCGACGCGTACGCGACCGGGCTTGCCACCGGCCTCGCCTCCATGGTCGCCGTACTCGACCCCGAACTCGTCGTCCTGTCCGGCGAAGTGATCGCCGCCGGCGGGGAGCCGCTGCGCGAGCGCGTACTCGCGGAGCTCACCGAACTGGCCGCCCCACGGCCCCGTCTCGTACTCGGTTCCGTACGGGAACACCCTGTCCTGCGAGGTGCGCTCGAGAGCGCCCTGGCCACCACGCGGGACGAAGTCTTCGACACCTCTCGCTGAACGAACACCTCCCGCTGAACATCTCGCGCTGAACACCTCTCGCTGAAAGCACCTCCCGCCACCTTCCTCTTGAGCCCTCGACCCGTCACAGGGAGACACCGTCATGTCCACACGCATCCGGAAGACGGCAGCCGCACTCGCCGCGACCGCCGCCATATCCCTGTTCGCCTCGGCTTGTACGGGCTCGAGCGACTCCGCGGCCAACGACGACCCCAACGCCAGGACCACCATCACCTTCTGGCACGGCTGGAGCGCCCCCAGCGAGGTCAAGGCGATCCAGGACAACGTCACCCGCTTCGAGAAGGAACACAGCAACATCAAGGTCAAGATCGTCGGCAATATGACCGACGACAAGATCAACCAGGCGTTGCGAGCGGGTGGTTCGAACGCCCCGGACGTCGTGAGCTCCTTCACCACCGACAGCGTGGGGAAGTTCTGCACCTCCGGCGCCTTCGTCGACCTCAAGCCCTTCCTGGAGAAGTCGAAGATCGACCCGGCCAAGGTCTTCCACAAGCCGCTGCTCGACTACACGCAGTTCGACGGCAACCAGTGCTCGCTGCCGCTGCTCAATGACGCGTACGGCCTCTACTACAACAAGGACGCCTTCAAGGCGGCCGGCATCACCGCCCCGCCGAAGACCTGGAGCGAGTTCGAGAAGGTCGCCGAGAAGCTGACCAAGCCCAAGGGCGACTCGTACGAACAGCTCGGCTTCATGCCGAACTACCACGGCTACGAGACCACCCCCATGCACTACGTCTCGCAGTGGGGCCCCACCTACTTCGGCGCCGACGGCAAGTCCAACATCGTCAAGGACCCCGCCTTCTCGAAGATGCTGACCTTCCAGAGGGGCCTGGTCGACAAGCTCGGCGGCTTCACCAAGCTGGAGAAGTACCGCAACACCTTCGGTGACGAGTGGGGCGCCAAGCACCCCTTCCACACCGGCCAGGTCGCCATGCAGCTGGACGGCGAGTGGCGACTCGGCATGGCCAAGGACGCGAAGGTGAAGTTCGAGATCGGCACCGCGCCACTGCCCGTCGCCGACGACCAGGTGGCCGACTACGGCAAGGGCTACCTCTCCGGCACGATCATGGGCATCGCCTCCACCAGCAAGAAGCAGAACGCCGCGTGGGAGCTGGTGAAGTACATGACCACCGACACCGACGCGGTGGTGGCCTTCGCCAACGGCATCCACAACGTGCCCTCCACGATCGACGCGCTCACTTCGCCGAAGCTGAAGATCGACCCGGCTTTCAAGACCTTCATCGACATCGCGCAGCACCCGAAGTCCAACACCACGCCGGCCAACGTCGACGGCGGCGCGTACCAGGTGACCTTCCAGGACTTCGGCTACCAGTACGAGTCCGGGAAGGCGAAGGACCTGCAGGCCGGTCTGGAAAAGACGGCCGAGCAGATCGACACCGACATCGCGAAGCAGAAGTAGCCGAGAAGACAGAAGACAGACAGTGACTACGCACACGCTGCGGTCGAAGCGCCGGCGGTCCGGCCTTGCTGCGAAGCACAGAAAACAGGCACTGCGTACCGCGGCCTTCATGTCGCCCTGGCTGATCGGCTTCAGCGTCTTCTTCGCGTACCCGCTGATCTCGACCGTGTACTTCTCCTTCATGAAGTACGACGGCTTCCGGCCCCCCATCTTCAACGGCCTGGACAACTGGACGTACGTCTTCACCGAGTACCCGATGTTCTGGCCCGCCCTGCGCAACACGCTCTGGCTGGTGCTGGTGATGGTCAGCTGCCGGGTCCTCTTCGGCCTCGGCATCGGACTGCTCATCACCAAGATCAGGACAGGCGCTGGGGTCTTCCGGACCCTGTTCTATCTGCCCTATCTCGCCCCGCCTGTCGCGGCGACACTCGCCTTCGTCTTCCTGCTCAACCCCGGTACCGGACCGGTCAATTCGGTCCTCGACGCGATCGGGCTGCCCACCCCCGGCTGGTTCACCGACCCCAGCTGGTCCAAGCCGGCCCTCACCGCGCTCGCGCTCTGGGGCATCGGCGACCTGATGGTGATCTTCATGGCGGCACTGCTCGACGTACCGAAGGAGCAGTACGAGGCGGCGGAGCTGGACGGGGCCACGGCCTGGCAGCGCTTCCGCTTCGTCACCCTGCCGAACATCTCCCCGATCGTGATGTTCGCCGTGGTCACCGGAGTGATCCAGACGATGCAGTACTACACACAGCCGCTGGTGGCCGGAAAGGTCGCCTCCGGCATCATCGGCGGCAGCGGGCAGCAGTTCGAGCCCGGATACCCCGAGAAGTCGACGCTCACGCTGCCGCAGCTGGTCTACAACGTCGGCTTCCAGCGCTTCGACTACGGCGCCGCGGCGGTCGTCGCGCTCGTCCTGTTCGTGCTCTCGATGGTCTTCACCGCGTTCCTGATGCGGCGGCGCGGCGGCCTCGTACAGGTGGGTGACTGAGCCATGGCGCAGATTCTCGACAAGCCCGCCCCCGCGGTCATGAGCGTCGCCGGTGCCGAGCGCACCGCGCGCCGCAAGGCAACGCTGCACTGGATCGCCGTGCACTCGCTGGGCATCGCGGCCGCGCTCTTCTTCGTGCTGCCGTTCGTCTTCGTCGTCCTCACCTCGCTGATGAGCGACCAACAGGCACTCACCCGCGATCTCGTCCCCGACACCTGGCAGTGGGACAACTACCGCCGGGTGCTGGACACTCCCGGCTTTCTGACCTGGTGGAAGAACACGCTGCTGTACGCCGGTCTCGGCACAGTCCTCACGGTGGTGTCCTCGATCCCGGTGGCGTACGCGCTCGCCAAGTTCCGCTTCCGCGGGCAGCGCCTGGCCCTGATGCTCGTCATCTCGATGATGATGCTGCCGCCCCAGGTGGTCATCATCCCGATGTATCTGTTCTGGGCGAAGCAGCTGGACCTGGCCGGCACGCTGTGGCCGCTGATCATCCCGATGGCGTTCGGCGACGCGTTCTCGATCTTCCTGCTGCGGCAGTTCCTGCTGACCATCCCCAATGAGTATCTGGACGCCGCGAAGGTCGACGGCTGCAGTGAGTTCCGCACGCTGCTCAGGGTGGTGCTGCCGATGGCCAAGCCGGGCATCGCCGCCGTAGCGCTGTTCCAGTTCTTCTACGCCTGGAACGACTACTTCGGCCCGCAGATCTACGCCTCGGAGAACCCGGCGGCCTGGACCCTGTCGTACGGCCTGGAGTCGTTCAAGGGAGCGCACCACACCGACTGGAATCTGACCATGGCCGCAACCGTGCTGGTCATGGCCCCCGTGATCCTCGTCTTCTTCTTCGCCCAGAAGGCATTCGTCGAGGGAGTCACACTGACCGGAGTGAAGGGCTAAGAGTGACCATGAAGCTCGCAGTCGTGGGTGGCGGATCCACCTATACCCCAGAGTTGATCGACGGCTTCGCCCGGCTGAGGGACACCCTCCCGATCAGTGAACTCGTGCTCATCGACCCCGCGGCCGACCGCCTGGAGCTCGTCGGCGGGCTGGCCCGGCGGATCTTCGCCAAGCAGGGCCACGACGGGAAGATCGTCACCACCTCCGATGTGGACGCGGGCGTCGCGGACGCCGACGCGGTGCTGCTCCAACTGCGCGTGGGCGGGCAGGCTGCCCGCAACCAGGACGAGACCTGGCCGTTGGAGTGCGGATGTGTCGGACAGGAGACAACGGGCGCGGGCGGTCTCGCCAAGGCGCTGCGCACCGTCCCGGTCGTAGGCGACATCGCCGAGCGGGTGCGGCGCAGCAACCCTGACGCCTGGATCATCGACTTCACCAACCCGGTGGGCATCGTCACCAGGTCGCTCCTGCAGGCCGGGCACAAGGCCGTCGGGCTGTGCAATGTCGCCATCGGCTTCCAGCGCAGGTTCGCGAAGTTCCTCGACGTCGCCCCGGCCGATGTGCACTTGAACCATGTGGGTCTCAACCACCTGACATGGGAGACGGGTGTGCGGCTCGGCGGTCCCGAGGGCGCGGACCTGCTGCCGAAGCTGCTGGCCGGGCACGGTGACGCGATCGCGGACGATCTGCGGCTGCCGCGCGAGGTGCTCGACCGGCTCGGCGTGGTGCCCTCGTACTATCTGCGCTACTTCTACGCGCACGACGAGGTCGTACGAGAGCTGAGGACGAAGCCCTCGCGGGCCGCCGAGGTCGCGGAGATGGAGAAGCAGCTGCTCGAGATGTACGGCGACCCGGCGCTCGACACCAAGCCGGAGCTGCTTGCCAAGCGCGGCGGCGCCTACTACTCGGAGGCGGCCGTGGATCTGGCTGCCTCACTCCTCGGCGGGGGCGGGAGCCCGTACCAGGTGGTCAACACCGTCAACAACGGCACCCTGCCCTTCCTCGCCGACGACGCCGTCATCGAGGTGCAGGCCGCGGTCGGCTCGCACGGCCCGACTCCGCTGCCCGTGCCGGAGCTCGACCCGCTGTATGCGGGGCTGATCGCGCAGGTCACGGCGTACGAGGACCTGGCGCTGGAGGCCGCACTGCGCGGCGGACGCGACCGCGTGTTCAAGGCGCTGCTGTCGCATCCGCTCGTCGGCCAGTACGAGTACGCGGACGCGCTCACCGACAAGCTGATCGCGCACAACCGGGAGCACCTCACGTGGGCGTGAACGCATCGGTCCTCGCCATCGACGCGGGCAACAGCAAGACCGACGTGGCCGTCATCGGCACCGACGGATCTGTGCTCGTGTCGTCCCGCGGGCCCGGCTTCCAGCCGCCGAAGGTCGGCGTCGAGGCGGCGCTCGACATGCTCGGCTCGACGGTCGGCGAGGCGCTGGCCAAGGCGCGTGCCCAGGGTGAGGCCATCGACAGTGTCGAGCATGTGTCGGCCTGTCTTGCCAACGCCGATCTACCGGTGGAGGAAAGGGAGTTGACGGCCGCTCTGCACGAGCGCGGGTGGGGCGGTACGACCGAGGTACGCAACGACACCTTCGCGATACTGCGCGCCGGGGTCGACGAGCCGCGAGGCGTGGCCGTGGTGTGCGGGGCCGGCATCAACTGCGTGGGGATGCTGCCGGACGGCCGTACTGCCCGTTTCCCCGCGATCGGGAAGATCTCCGGGGACTGGGGAGGCGGTTCGGGGCTGGCCGAGGAGGCGCTGTGGTTCGCGGCGCGGGCAGAGGACGGGCGCGGTGAGCCGACGGCGCTCGCGCGCACGCTCCCCGCGCACTTCGGCCTGGACTCCATGTACGCCCTGATCGAGGCGCTGCACCTGGGGCACATCGCGTCGACGCGCAAGCATGAGTTGACTCCGGTCCTCTTCGCGACCAGTGCGCAGGGCGATCCGATCGCCCGCTCGCTGGTGCACCGGCTTGCGGAGGAGGTCGTCGCGATGTCCACGGTGGCGCTGGCGAGGCTCGATCTGCTCGATGAAGAGGCGCCGGTGCTGCTGGGCGGCAGCGTGCTCGCGGCCCGGCACCCGGAGCTTGACGAGCACATCGGCAAGCTGCTGGCGGCCAAGGCGCCGAAGGCGGTCATCGAGGTGGTGACGGCGCCGCCGGTACTGGGTGCGGCGCTGCTGGGGCTCGATCACGTCGGGGCATCGGCCGAGGCACGCGCCAGGCTGCGCGCGCACTACGGCTAGGCAGATGCGCGTGCCAGGGCACGCGAGCCCGGCAAGATCGGCCGGACAGGACCTGACGCCACGTTCATTGGGATGTGTCGCCCGTGTTCCCGGTATCAGGATCGGGAGCATGGGCGACTTACTGCCTGAAAGGCGTGGGCTCGCCAATACCTGGGCAGCGTCCGTGCGACGGGAACCGATCTACGCAGAGAAGCGTATTCATGGTGGGGAGTTCGGGCTGGCGGGATCCTGAATCGAAGCGATAGGAACAAGATCCAGTCAATCCTGCTGTGATTGTCGGTCACTGCGGCCATACTGCTGGCCGGGGGACATCCCCAACCCGCCGCCGGGGGGCGGGCCGACGTCAGGGACCGAGGGGGAGGTCACGTGACATACCCACCGAGTGTGCGCAGCGCGCCCCAGTCGGCACCGACGCATGCGCCCGCACAGCCGCCGGGCCGGCCGCCCGCCCACCGCGGCGTCTGGGCCGAGGGCAAGGAGCGGCTGCGGACGGCGACGACGACCGAGCCCGGGCGGCTGCAGATCATCGGGGCTGTTCTGGCAGCGCTGGTGATCGCGTTCGGCGCGGTGACCGCTCTCGAGATCGCCGACCGGGCGTCCGCGGCCGACGATGTGGTGAGCCGCAGCCAGCCGCTGAGCGCGGACGCCGCGTCCGTCTACCGATCCCTGGCCGACGCTGACACGGCGGCCTCCAGCGGTTTCCTGGCCGGTGCCGAGAAGGAGCCCGCTGCCCGCGAGCGGTATCAGAAGGACATCGCCCTCGCCTCCAAGCTGCTGGTCAAGGCCGCCACGAACACGGACAGTGCGAGCGAGTCCGGGCGGCAGATAGCCACCCTCAATGAGCAGCTCCCCCGCTACACGGGCCTGGTCGAGACGGCCCGTGCCTACAACCGCCAGGGCCTGCCGCTCGGCGGCGCCTATCTGCGGTATGCGAACGAGCAGATGACCAAGCAGCTGCTGCCCGCCGCCCAGAAGCTGTACGACGCCGAGACGGCCAGGCTCGACGAGGACGACGACCACGCCCGCTTCTGGCCCCTGTTCTCGCTCGCGGTCGGCCTGGTCGCGCTGGCCGCGTTGGCCTGGGCGCAGCGCCGCAACTACCAGCGTACGAACAGGGTGTTCAACCACGGCCTGCTCGCCGCCACTGCCGCCGCCACCGTCGTCCTGCTGTGGCTGGCCGTCGGACACACGGTGGCCCGCGCCGAGCTGAACGACGCAAAGGCGCACGGCCAGAAGTCCCTGAAGGTCCTCAACGACGCGCGGATCAACTCCCTGAAGGCACGCGCCAATGAGAACCTCACCCTGGTGGCGCGGGGTGCGGTGCTCACCGACGACGGCAAGAGCGACAAGTACGAGACGGACTACAGCACGGGCATGGACAAGCTCGGCACTCAGCTGAGCGAGGCACAGAAGCTCGCCGACGACACGGAAGGCCGCGATCCCGTCGAGGCAGCGGTCGCGAGCGTGTCCGAGTGGAAGGTCCGGCACAAGAGCGCCAGCACGACCGACAAGGCCGGTGACTACGTCGGCGCGCTGGACAAGGTGATCGGCCCCAAGGCATCGACCGGTCAGTCCTTCGACCAGGTCGACGAGGCGCTGGCGAAGGCGCTCGGGCACGAGCAGCGCGAGTTCACCCGTGCCGCCGAGGACGGGCGCGGCGCGCTGACGGGGCTGCCGATCGGTGCAGCCGCTCTGGCGGTGCTGGGTGGAGCGGGCGCCGTGATCGGCATCAACCGCAGGCTTTCGGAGTACCGGTGAGAGGGGGAGAGATGACGAGCACGAGGACCAGGTTCCGCGGCTGGGGCGGCGTCGCGGGGATGGCCGCTGCCTGTGCGCTGACCGCTGCCGTCACGCTGCTGCCGCTGTCCCGCAGCGGCGCGGACGCCCTCGGCTCCGAGTCGGTCGGCCAGGGCGCGGCCCGCACCACGCCGGCGAAGGCGGACAGCTGCGTGGAACCGGAACGCTCCCTGCCGTCATCGGCAGCCGGCGGGCCGAACATCGACGCGATCGTGCAGCGCGGCAAACTGATCGTCGGCGTCGACCAGAACAGCTACCGCTGGGGCTACCGCAATCCGGCCACCGGTGGTCTTGAGGGCTTCGACATCGATCTCGCCCATGCCATCGCCAAGGACATCCTCGGTAAGCCCGACGCCGTCATCTTCCGCGCCATCCCGACCAACCAGCGCATCCCCGCACTGAACAACGGCACGGTGGACATCGTCGTCCGCACGATGACGATCAACTGCGCCCGCATCAAGCAGGTCGCGTTCTCCACGGCGTACTTCCAGTCGGGCCAGCAGGTCCTCGCTCCCAAGGGCTCGTCCATCACCGGGTACGACAAGTCCCTCGCCGGGAAGAGGGTCTGCACGGCAGAGGGCTCGACGGCCTACGAAGAGCTGGAGAAGAAGTCCTTCGGCGCCACGTTCCAGGACGAGCACGACGGGCAGCCGGGGGACGAGGACGTGCTCACCGTGTCCAACCAGCTGGACTGTCTGGTGCGGCTCCAGCTCGGCCTTGTCGACGCGGTCGTGACGGACAACGCCCTCGGGGCCGGCCAGGCGGCCCAGGACCCGGCGGTCGAGCTCAAGGGCGGCAAGCCCTTCACCACAGAGTTCTACGGTGTTGCCACCAAGCTCGGCAAGGACGACCTGGTGCGCCGGGTGAACAACGTGCTCGACAACTATCGCAAGGGCCCGTGGACCGAGGCGTACAACAAATGGCTGGCCGCCGATCTGCCCGGGATAGCCGGGCCGCCCGCGCCGAAGTACCGGAGTTGAACGAGCCGCACGGCTGAACAGGCAGAACGGCTGAACAGGCAGAGCGGCTGAAGAGGCCGCACGGCTGCACAATTGTCCTGCAGGGAAGAGCGGAGAGGTGATCGATGGGCGCGGCGGGATCCTCCCCCAGCTTCGCGGGGGGACCCCCGGGGCCGGTAATGGACCGGGACGAGGTTGACCGTGCGCTGGCGCGGCTCGGTGCGGAGCACGAGGCGATCGAGACGTCGCTCCTCGCCCTCCAGGACCACGCGGGCCGCAGACTCCTCGAAGGCGCCGAGCTCACGGGCGTCACCAAGGACCGCTGGGCCTCCACCGAGCAGGCGATCAGCCTGCTGTGGGGGTACTTCGACGCGTACAGCGCCGCCCTGGACGACACCCGTGAGCTGCGTGCCGGGCGGCGCTGGCCGGGCCGGGACGACCTGGTGGAGCTGACCGACCGGCTGCGCGGCCGCAGCGTCACGGTCGCCAGCTCCGCCGCCCACCCCTCGCCCTCGATCAACGGACCCGCCAAGCTGTCCGAGCAGTTCACGCTCGAAGAGCTCGTCGCCCGGATGAACGAGCTGTATGCGAGCTCGCTGGACATGGTGGTCACGGCCGATTCGGTGTGGTCGGCGCTGCCAGCCCGGATAGATCTGCTCTCGGCCGAGCTGCAGCGCACCCGCTCACTCGCGCACTCCGTCGGCGTACGGCCCGGGGAACACCCGTCCGGCGACGAACTGGAGTCGATCACCCATGAGCTGTCCACGCTGCGCGCACAGGTGATCTCCGACCCGCTCGCCTTCTGGCGGTCCGCGCCCGGCAGTTCGGCGCCGGGCGGCGGCCGCCCCGACACCGACCGCTACGACCGTGCGGCGCGCGCCCTCGAGGACATCCGCCGGGAGATCGAGGCCGTCCTGCGGGTCCGGCAGGACTCCGAGGAGCGGCTGATCCGGCTGCGTGACGTGCTCTCGCGCGCCGACCGGACGCTGACCGAGGCGCGCTCCGCGCGCGGCGAGGTGCTGGCGAAGATCGCGGCCTCCGAGGTGCCCGCGGTCAGCGGACCGCCGACCGCACTGCAGGAACGACTCGCTACCGCCGCCGAATACCGCAGGCACTCCCAGTGGAACCGGCTCTCGCCGCTTCTGGAGTCCTTGGAGCGCGAGGCCGAGGACGAGCTGCTGCGCGCCCGCGAGTCGTTGACGGCGGTCACCGCTCCCCTCGCGGTCCGCGCCGAGCTGCGCGGCCGGCTGGACGCGTACAAGGCGAAGGTGGCCCGGCACGGCCTAGCGGAGGATCCGCTGCTGATCGAGCGGTACGACGCGGCCCGCCGGATGCTGTGGAGCGCGCCGTGCGATCTGCGCGTCGCCGAGCAGTCGGTGTTGCGCTATCAGCAGGCAGCCGCGGAAGCACTGGGGCCGAGGCAGCCGGGACCGAGCGGGCCCAATGACCGCAGGGGGGATTCGTGAGCGAGAACAAGCAGTGCCAGCGCCCCGGTTGTGAGGGCTCCTACGAGGACATGGGCAGCGGCGAGCTGTACTGCGACACCTGCGGGCTCGCGCCCGTCGTCTCGTCGAACGGCATGGTGTCCTCGCAGCCCACCGGCATGACCGGCGGCGGCCGGGGGTCCAGCTCCGCGCGGAGCAGTTCGCGCTCCTCGCGTGCCTCGTCGCGTTCGTCGACCTCGCGCCGTTCCGTCTCCGGGCGGCTTTCGCGCTCGCTGACCGGGAGCAGCACCTCGACCCGCTCGGTGTCGGTGCGCAGCTCCGGCAGCTCCACGGGCGCGTCCGGACGCAACCGGCTGGGCGCGGGCCTGGTCACGGTGCCGGAGGTACCGCGACCCGATCCGGGTTCCGCTGTGATGGAGAACCCCGAGGTCCCCGAGCGCAAGCGGTTCTGCTCGCGCTCCGACTGTGGGGCGCCGGTGGGGCGTTCGCGCGGAGAGCGGCCGGGGCGTACGGAAGGGTTCTGCACCAAGTGCGGCCACCCGTACTCGTTCGTGCCCAAGCTCGCCCAGGGCGACGTCGTGCACGGGCAGTACGAGGTGGTGGGCTGTCTCGCCCACGGCGGCCTGGGCTGGGTCTATCTGGCCGTCGACCGCGCGGTCTCCGACCGGTGGGTGGTGCTCAAGGGCCTGCTGGACACCGGCGACCAGGACGCGATGGCCGCGGCGATCTCCGAGCGCCGCTTCCTGGCCGAGATCGAGCACTCCAACATCGTCCGCATCTACAACTTCGTGGAGCATCTGGACCAGCGGACCGGCTCGCTCGACGGATACATCGTCATGGAGTACGTCGGCGGCAAGTCGCTGAAGGAGATCGCCAACGAGCGGCGCAACCCGGTGGGCAAGCGCGATCCGCTGCCGGTCGATCAGGCGTGTGCGTACGGCATCGAGGCGCTGGAGGCGCTCGGGCATCTGCACAGCAGAAACCTGCTGTACTGCGACTTCAAGGTCGACAACGCCATCCAGCAGCAGGACCAGCTCAAGCTGATCGACATGGGCGCGGTCCGCCGGATGGACGACGACGAGTCCGCGATCTACGGCACGGTCGGATACCAGGCCCCGGAGGTCGCCGAGGTCGGCCCCTCGATCGCCTCCGACCTGTACACCGTCGCGCGCACGCTGGCCGTATTGACGTTCGACTTCCAGGGCTACACGAATGTGTTCGTGGACTCCCTGCCGGACCCCGAGAACATCAAGGTCTTCCAGACGTACGAGTCCTTCTACCGGCTCCTGGTGAGGGCGACGGACCCGGATCCGGCACGGCGGTTCGCCTCGGCGCAGGAGATGGCGGAGCAGCTGACGGGGGTGCTGAGGGAGGTCGTCGCGATCCAGACGGGCCGGCCGCGGCCATCGCTGTCGACGCTGTTCGGGCCGGAACTGCGGGTGACGGACACACAGTTGTTCGCGGAGCTGACAGGGGATGTCTCGCAGCTGGGGGCCCGCGCTGAGGGGACCTCCGGCCGCGGACGCGGCAAGCATGCCGGAGGCAGCGGGATCGTGAGCGGCGCAGCCGGGATTACGGGCGGCCCGCTGGTGCCGGGTGCGCGGGTGGGCGGGGAAGCCCTCCAACAGGGCGGCGGAGCCGGCAGATACGGGCATGGCGGATACGGGCCCGGCACGGCCGGGAATGGGGGCGGTGCGCCGGTGCCGGGTGGCGCCGGGATCGTGAGCGGCGGAGCCGCCAATGCCTCCGCCCTCGCTCCCCACCTCGCGCCCCTCGACGCCCGGGCAACCTCCCTCGCCCTGCCCGTGCCACGCGTCGATCCGAATGACCCCAACGCCGGGTTCCTGGCAGGTCTGCTGGCCTCCGCGCCCGCCGAGCTGATCGCCGCGCTGCATACGGTGTCCGCCGCATCCCCGGAAACCCGGCTGCGCGAGCTGCGCGCCCGGCTGGAGATGGGCGAGCTGGACTCCGCCGCGAGGGCGCTCGCCACCCTGGAGAGCGAGCACCCCGACGACTGGCGGATCGTCTGGTACCGCGGCCTCGCCTCCCTGGTGTCCGGGGACAACGAGGTCGCGGCGCTCTCCTTCGACGCGATCTACGACGCGTTTCCCGGCGAGCCCGCGCCCAAGCTGGCACTGGGCGTCTGCGCCGAGGTGCTCGGCCAACTGGACAACGCCGCGGAGTACTACCGCCTGGTGTGGACGACCGACCCGAGCTATGTCAGCTCAGCGTTCGGCCTGGCACGGGTGCAGCTCGCGGCAGGCGACCGCGCCGGAGCCGTACGGACTCTGGAGTCCGTGCCGGAGGCGTCGATCCACTACACGGCCGCCCGTGTCGCCGCCGTACGGGCGCGGCTGCGGCGACGCGCCGCGCACGACCCTCTCATCGACGACCTGTCGGCGGCCGCGGCGCAGGTGGACGCCCTGAAAGACTTCGGTCTGGACGCGGTGCGCCGCGAGCAGTTGTCCACAGAGGTACTCGGCACGGCCCTCGACTGGGTACTCTCCGGTAGTCCCGGAGCCCCGCCGTCCGTGCCAAACGCACCGCACGCACCGCATCCGGGCAGCGCGCAGACCGTGCTGCTCGGCAGTGAACTGGACGAGCGCGGCCTGCGCTTCGGGCTGGAACGCTCCTACCGGGTGCTCGCCCGGCTCGCCCAGCGCGGCGAGGAGCGGATAGAGCTGGTGGAGCGGGCGAACCGCTTCCGCCCCCGGACGTGGGTGTGATTGATGGCGTCGCAGATGCATCGGCCGGCCGCCGGGTCGACATGCCCCGGCTGTGCGGAACCGCTGGAGACAGGTGACCTCTTCTGCGGTGCGTGCGGGTACAACCTCGCCGCAGCGCCCGCGCCGCAGCCCGACCGTCCCACCATGGCCGTCGGCGCGCCCGTCGCGTGGCCGACGGCGAGCGGGACGGACAGCTCCGGCATGCCCGCGCCGGTGCAACGGCCCGGCGATCTGCCGGGGACGGACTCGGGCGGCGGCCCGCTGCCCGCCTCGGCCGTACGGTACGACGGCCCGCCCAGCTCCTCACCACGATCCTCGCCCAACGCCTCACCCAACGCCTCACCCGACGCCTCGCCGCAGGCCTCGCCCAGCGCCTCGCCCGACTCCGGCGGGGACTTCGAGCTCGCCGCTCCGGACCCGGGCAGCGCCGTCGCCACCGACCCACGCGCCGTGGACCCCGTCACTCCCCCTTCCGGAGGCAAGGTGTGCGTGGCCTGCCGCGCCGGCCATGTCGACACAGACGGCTACTGCGAGAACTGCGGCCACGCCCAGCCCCGCGAGCGCGATCACATGGAGCAGGAACTCGGCTCTGTCGCGGCGGTCAGCGACCGCGGCCTGCGCCACCATCGCAACGAGGACTCGTTCGCGGTCTCCTCCACGGCCCTGCCCGACGGCTCGCCCGCCGTCGTCGCCATCGTCTGCGACGGGGTGTCGTCGGCGACCCGCCCCGACGATGCCTCCGAGGCCGCCGCAAGCGCCGCCAACGAGCTGCTGCTCGAGACACTGCCGCGCGGCACCCACCCCCAGCAGGCCATGCACGAGGCGATCGTCGCCGCTTCCGAGGCGGTCAACTCCCTTGCCGCGGACCCCGGCCAGGGCGGGGCGATGGAGCACGATACGCACCGCCATCAGAACGCGCCCGCGTGCACCATCGTCGGCGCGGTGGCCGCAGGCAGCCTGCTGGTGATCGGCTGGGTCGGTGACAGCCGCGCCTACTGGGTGCCCGACGACCGCAGTGGCCCGCCCGCCCGGCTGACGGAGGACGACTCCTGGGCCGCCCAGATGGTGGCGGCAGGCCTGATGAGCGAGGCGGAGGCGTACGCCGACGAGCGCGCCCATGCCATCACGGGCTGGCTCGGGGCCGATGCGTACGAACTGGAGCCGCACACGGCGTCGTTCAAGCCGGACCGCTCCGGTGTGGTCGTCGTCTGTACGGATGGCCTGTGGAACTACGCGGAGGGTGCCGAGGACATGGCCCGGTCGATCCCGGCCGACGCCGCGGACCGGCCACTGCACAGCGCACAGGTTCTGGTCGGCCACGCGCTCGACGGCGGGGGCCACGACAACGTAACAGTGGCTGTCCTGCCGTTCACCGTGCCGCAGCAAGGGGCAGGATCGGCCTACGACAAGGCTTGAGCCCCTATTTGTCCGCCTCTTCCGTCCACTTCTTCCGTCCGCCGAAACGGTCCGCCACGCTCGCGCCCGCGGACGCCCGTGTCATTTCACGCTGACCAACTCTGCCCGAGTGGAGCCTCAAGGAGCCGATCCGATGGCCAATTTCTCCAAGTCCCAGGTGCCGCAGTTCTCCGTCGAGGTGTATCAGAACGAATATCTGCCCGAGGGCGGCCGCGAGGTGAACGCGATCGTCACCGTCACCTCCACCGGAGGCGGCACCGGCGGCCGGGTTCCGCTCACCGGCGCAGCCGCCTCCCCCTCCGCCATACCGGCACAGTCGCCGGGCGCCGCTGTGGTGATCATGGTCGACTGTTCCGGCTCGATGGACTATCCCCCGACCAAGATGCGCAATGCGCGCGATGCCACGGCCGCCGCCATCGACACCCTGCGCGACGGCACTGCGTTCGCCGTGGTCGCCGGTACGCATGTGGCGAGCGAGGTCTATCCGGGAGGCGGCCGGCTCGCGGTCGCCGATGCGGGGACCCGTGCCCAGGCCAAGGACGCCCTGCGGCGGCTCACCGCGGGCGGCGGCACCGCGATCGGCACCTGGCTGCGACTGGCCGACCGGCTGCTCGCCACCTCTGACGGGGCGATCCGGCACGGGATCCTGCTCACCGACGGCCGTAACGAGCACGAGTCGCCGGAGGATCTGCAGGCGAGTCTGGAGGCCAGCGCGGGCCGCTTCACCTGCGACGCCCGCGGGGTCGGCACCGACTGGGAGGTCAAGGAGGTCACCGGCATCGCCTCCGCACTCCTCGGCACCGCCGACATCGTCGCGAACCCGGACGAGCTGGCCGCGGACTTCACCGGCATGATGGAGAACGCGATGGGCAAGGAGGTCGCGGACGTTGCGCTGCGGCTGTGGACGCCGGTCGGCGTGGAGATCAAGTTCGTCAAGCAAGTGGCGCCGACGGTCGAGGACTTGACCGGGCGGCGCACCGAGTCCGGGCCGCGGTCCGGGGACTATCCGACCGGTTCCTGGGGCGACGAGTCCCGCGACTACCACGTATGCGTCAAGGTGCCGGAGGCCGGAATCGGCCGGGAGATGCTGGCGGCCCGGGTCTCGCTGATCGTTCCGGCCGCGGACGGTGGTACTCCGCAAGTGCTGTCGCAGGGGCTGGTACGCGCGGTGTGGACGGACGACATGGTGGCGTCCACCTCGATCAACCCCCAGGTCGCGCACTACACAGGCCAGGCCGAACTGGCACAAGTCATCCAACAGGGGCTGGATGCCCGCAAGTCGGGTGACATCGACGGCGCGACGGCGAAGCTGGGCCGCGCGGTGCAGCTCGCGGCGGACTCGGGGAACGAAGACACTGCGAAACTGCTTTCGAAGGTGGTGGACGTCGTCGATGCGGCGACGGGTACTGTGCGACTGAAAGCGAAGGTCGCGGAGGCTGACGAGATGACCCTCGAAACGCGTTCCACCAAGACGGTTCGCGTGAAGAAGTAGCCTGCCGCACGCCTGGAATCACGAGAAACACAGATGTGAAACGGCCCTCGGGCCGGACGAGGAGAGGGGGAAGCGCCGACATGCCGACCTGCCCGAACGGACACCAGTCGGGTTCCGACGACTGGTGCGAGGTCTGTGGCCACCGCATGGCCGGTCCTGGCGCTCCCGCGGGTGCCGTTCCGCCGCCGCCTCCCCCGCCGCCGGCCTACGGCTACCCCGGCCCCGGCGACCCGAACGCCACCGCTCAGGCCGAGCTCTGCCCGCAGTGCCGCACCCCGCGCGAGGCCATGGCCCCGTTCTGCGAGGAGTGCCGGTACAACTTCCTCACGCACACGGCGACGTCGTACACCCCGGTGGCTCCGCCCCAGCAGCCGGTCGGCGGGCTGAACCTGCCACCGGGCTTCCAGTCCCAGCCGGCACCCGGACCGCCGCCGCCTGCTCCGCGGCAGCATGATCCGTACGAGTATCAGAGCTCGCGGCCCTCGCAGATGAACAGGCCCGCCGAGCCGCTGACGAACGATCCGTCGGCGCCGCAGCAGCCGTCCTTCCAGCAGCCGGGTCCGCCGCCTCCGCCGTCCTTCCAGCAGCCGCCGGGGCAGCCCGGACCGCCTGCGCCGCCCGGGTATCAGCAGTCGGCTCCGCCCGCGCCGCCGCAGCCGCAGCAGACGGGCGGCGGGGACGACTGGATGCTGTCGCCGCCCTCGCATACGCAGGCGCCGCAGCAACCCCAGGTACCGCAGGCTCCTCAGCCGCCGCAACCGTTCCAGCAGCAGCCGTATCAACAGCAGCCGCCCCCGTACGCGCAGCAGCCCGGCCCCCCGCAGAACCAGCAGTCCCAGCAGCCGCCGTACCAGCAGGCCGGCCGGGGCGAGGCCCCCGCGGGCTGGACGGCCGTGATCGGGCCCGACCGCGAGTACTTCATGGCGATGATGCAGCGCAGCGGCCCGGACGCCAGCGGCCTCAACCTGCCTGCGTACTCTCCCGAGCAGCACCTCCCGCTCGTCGGCAACCAGATCTCCATCGGCCGCCGCAGGCACTCCACCGGCGAATCCCCGGACATCGACCTGTCCGTCCCGCCGGAGGACCCGGGCGTCTCGCACCAGCACGCGGTGCTGGTCCAGCAGCCCGACGGCTCCTGGGCCGTCGTCGACCAGAACTCCACCAACGGCACCACGCTCAACGGCGCCGAGGATCCGATCCAGCCGTATGTCCCGATCCCGCTGAACGACGGCGACCGGGTGCACGTCGGAGCCTGGACGACGATCACGATCCGGCGCGGCTAGCCGCGACCGTTCAGGCGGCCTCCACACGGGCCGCCGGCAGGGGGCCTCCAACATGGGCCTGTAACACGGGCCTCTAACTGGACGGATGCCCGAGCGGCCAGGCGTAAGGCCCCTCGGGTTCGTCCAGCCACGCCCATTGGTGGTGGCCCCTGACGGTGACCCCGAAGCGGTCCCGCTTTGGCCGCCGCTCACGCTCCCACAGCGAGAGCGCCTCACGCGGATCGAGGCTCCCCGCGGTCAGCGTCAGCAGGAAGCGGAAGAGGTCGTTCTCGATGGCGCGCCTCGGCAGGCCGCCGATGTGCCCCTCCCGTACGGCCTCACCGCCGCGCAGCGGCACAAAGTACGCCGAGGTCCGCAGAAAACGTCCCTCCGCGGTCCGGCCGCGGTTGTCGTCGCGCACCCGCAGCGCGATCAGCCCGGTGGACAGCGGGGCCAGGATCCGGGCCCCCGGCCGGCACTGCGGCAGCCAGTCGAAGGGCACGGACGGCAGCGTGCAGGTCGCGATGATGCGGTCGAAGGGAGCGCGTGCCGGGCAGCCACGTGCGCCGTCCCCGGTGATCACGGCCGGGTGGTAACCCGCGGCCGCCAGATGCGTGCGCGCCGACTCGGTGATCTCCGGGTCCACGTCGACGGTCGTCACCAGCTCGTCGCCGAGCCGGTGCGCGAGCAGTGCGGCGTTGTAGCCGGTGCCCGCGCCGATCTCCAGGACCGCGTGCCCGTCCCGTACCTCCAGCTCTTCGAGCATCCGGGCCATCAGCGAGGGCTGGCTGCTGGACGAGATCAGCCGGCCGTCGCGCACCCGGGTCGCGAGCGGCCCGTCCATGTACGCCTCGCTCAGCCATCGGGCACGGCGCCGCGGATCGGGGTCCTCACACCACAGACGCTCGTACGCACCGGCCCGGCTCACGAAGTAGTACGGCACGAACAGATGACGCGGCACCTCCTCGAACGCCGCCCGCCAGGCCGGATCGCCCAGCCCGCCCTCGGCCACAATCGTCTGCACCAGCGAGCGCCGCGCCTCGGCGGCGGGCTCGGCGAACCGCTCCAGCTCCGTACTCATGCATCCACTGTCCTGCGGGGCCGCCGTCGGCGCGAGCACCCGGGAGGGGGTGGGTCCCAGGGCCTCTGTCCTCGGCTGGTCCGTCTGAGACGATGTACGTGTGCCGCACTCCCCGGGGGACAACCCCGGACCCCGGCCGGCACACCTCGGGGCTGACCAGAGACACATTGCGAGGCTTATTCACGTGAACGAGATTCCGCGCGGCACGCTTCAGCAGCAGACCTTCTTCGAGCAGGTCGGCGGCGAGGAGACCTTCCGGCGCCTCGTCCACCGCTTCTACCAGGGCGTCGCCGACGACCCGCTGCTGCGGCCGATGTACCCGGAGGAGGATCTGGGCCCGGCCGAGGAGCGGCTCGTGCTGTTCCTGATGCAGTACTGGGGCGGCCCACGCCACTACAGCGACCATCGCGGCCACCCCCGGCTGCGGATGCGCCACGCGCCGTTCACCGTCGACAAGGCCGCGCACGACGCCTGGCTGAAGCACATGCGTACGGCCGTCGACCAGCTGGGACTCTCCGCGGAGCACGAGAAGCAGCTGTGGGACTACCTCACCTACGCAGCCGCCTCGATGGTGAACACCGCCGACTGAACACGGCTGGCTGAGCCGGCTGAGCGCCGGGCCGGCGGAGGTCAACCGTGCCGGGTGGGGGTGACGCTCAGGCCGCCAAGACCATTGGTGCGTACGGCGATCGACCCGAAGGGCGTACGCAGTCTGAGCCATGCGCCCGTGGACAGCAGGGCAACCGGAACATCCGGGCGCAGAAAGCCGAGCGACTGGGCGGCGTGTACGGCACGCAGCGGCAGCCCAGTGGTGCCGACGGTGCGCGACCAGATCTCGCGCCCGATTCGGTCCCGCTCGGCGCGGGTGCGGCGCTCGGCGGGCAACTGCTCGTCACGGGTGCGGAATTCGGCGACGGCAGCGGCGACAGCGCCACGCATCGCCGTCACCTCAGGGAGCCCTGGAAGCTCCCGCCAGCCGCCGCGCGGCGGCAGCAGTCCGGCCCACGGCGGCCCGGTGACGGGGGCGGGCACGCTGAACTCCGCGCCTTCCAGGGACTCGAGCAGCTCACCCGCGGAGACGGTGACATCCAGCTCGACGGGGTCGCCGAGCCGTGCCGTACGGATCGCGAGCACCTCGAAGGAGGGCGGGCGTCCGAAAACGGCGAGCGCGCCACCGCCGGCCTGGAGCCGGACGGCGGCAGCGCGGTCGTAGTGGATCAGCCGGGCGAGGAAGGCGGCGAGATCCTCCGCCTCCCTCGCATCAGCGAAGTGCAGACTCTGCACGGGCACGCTCATGCGGCGAGGGCACCGTCATCGGCGTCGTCCAGATACTTCTGGAGGAAGGACTTCTCCTCCGCGCTGATCCGGCGCGGACGTTCGGCGGAGAGGTCGTAGGGCACGACGACGGTCGAGGCCCGCACATAGACCTGCGAGGGACCCTCGGCGTCCTTGACCTCGTACGCGATGGTCAGCGAAGCCGCGCCAATCTTCGTCACCCACGACTCGATGATCACCGGCTCGTGCCGGTGGACGAGCGGCCGCTTGTACTCGATCTCGTGCCGGGCCACAACGGACCCGCCCGAGAACGACGGAGAGCCGTCCCCGGGCGCCAGCCGGAACATGAAGTCGATCCGCGCCTCTTCCAGGTAGCGCAGGAAGACGACGTTGTTGACATGCCCGAAGGCGTCCATGTCCGACCAGCGGAGCGGGCAGCGGTAGATATGACGGGCCATTGGTGAACCTCAGCCCCGGGTGAGCTTCTTGTACGTGGCACGGTGCGGACGGGCCGCGTCCGGGCCGAGCCGCTCGACCTTGTTCTTCTCGTACGACTCGAAGTTGCCCTCGAACCAGAACCACTTGGAGTCGCCCTCGTACGCCAGGATGTGCGTGGCAACGCGGTCGAGGAACCAGCGGTCGTGGGAAACGACCACGGCCGCACCGGGGAACTCGAGCAGGGCGTTCTCCAGGGAGGAGAGCGTCTCGACGTCGAGGTCGTTGGTGGGCTCGTCGAGGAGCAGCAGGTTGCCGCCCTGCTTCAGGGTGAGCGCCAGGTTGAGGCGGTTGCGCTCACCGCCGGACAGGACACCGGCCGGCTTCTGCTGGTCCGGGCCCTTGAAGCCGAACGCCGACACATAGGCGCGGGACGGCATCTCGACCTGGCCGACGTTGATGTAGTCGAGCTCGTCGGAGACGACGGCCCACAGGGTCTTCTTGGGGTCGATGTTGGCGCGGCTCTGGTCGACGTACGAGATCTTGACCGTCTCGCCGACCTTGATCGCACCGGAGTCCGGCTGCTCCAGGCCCTGGATCATCTTGAAGAGCGTGGTCTTGCCGGCGCCGTTCGGACCGATCACACCGACGATTCCGTTCCGCGGCAGCGAGAAGGAGAGCTCGTCGATGAGGACCTTGTCGCCGAAGGCCTTGGAGAGGTTCTCGACCTCGACGACGACGCTGCCCAGCCGGGGGCCCGGCGGGATCTGGATCTCCTCGAAGTCCAGCTTCCGCATCTTGTCGGCCTCGGCGGCCATCTCCTCGTAACGGGCGAGACGGGCCTTGGACTTGGCCTGCCGCCCCTTCGCGTTGGAGCGGACCCACTCGAGCTCTTCCTTCAGACGCTTCTGGCGCTTGGCGTCCTTCGCACCCTCGACCTTGAGACGGGAGGACTTGTTCTCCAGGTAGGTGGAGTAGTTGCCCTCGTAGGGGTGGGCGCGGCCGCGGTCGAGCTCCAGGATCCACTCGGCGACGTTGTCGAGGAAGTACCGGTCGTGGGTGATGGCAACGACAGTGCCGGGGTACTTGGCGAGGTGCGCCTCCAGCCACTGCACGGACTCGGCGTCCAGGTGGTTGGTGGGCTCGTCGAGGAGCAGCAGGTCGGGGGCCTCGAGCAGCAGCTTGCACAGGGCCACACGGCGCTTCTCACCACCGGAGAGGTTGGTGACGGGCCAGTCACCGGGCGGGCAGCCCAGCGCGTCCATGGCCTGCTCCAGCTGGGCGTCGAGGTCCCAGGCGTTGGAGTGGTCGAGGTCCTCCTGGAGCTTGCCCATCTCCTCCATCAGCGCGTCGGTGTACTCGGTCGCCATCTGCTCGGCGATCTCGTTGAACCGGTCCAACTTGCCCTTGACCTCGCGAACGCCGTCCTCGACGTTCTCCAGGACGGTCTTGGACTCGTCGAGCGGCGGCTCCTGCAGCAGGATGCCGACGGTGTACCCGGGCGAGAGGAACGCGTCTCCGTTGGAGGGCTGCTCCAGACCGGCCATGATCTTCAGCACGGTGGACTTACCGGCGCCGTTGGGGCCGACCACACCGATCTTCGCACCGGGCAGGAAGCTCAGCGTCACGTCATCGAGGATGACCTTGTCGCCGTGCGCCTTGCGCGTCTTGCGCATCGTGTAGATGTACTCAGCCAAGAGAAACCGTCCGGCAAGAAGTGGGTGGGCAGATACACCCCATCTTGCCGTACGTCCATCCCCCGATGGAAACCAGCGCTGTCAGCGGCTCTGATCCGGCCTGAAAACCGGCTGCCCCGGCACTCGCGAGCCCTCGCCCCGGAAGGGGGCAGGCGATCAGTCCTGATTCAGTAACACAGGGGAGTCAGTCGCACACATAGGGCACTTGCCAGCTCCCTCTTCCGCTACAACCGAAACCATGACCACAGCAACAGACCGCGCGCTGATCATCTCCAGTGTCACGGCCAACGCCCTCTCGGCAGCGACCATCCTCGCCGGCGCCTTCACCGATCTGCCGGACGCTGCGCGGCCGTTGGCCATCACCGTCGCGGGCGCAGCGAGTTGTGGACTCGTTTGGAAGTTCCTCACGATCAGCCGGGCCGACCTGACTCGTAAGTTGATGCTCGGCGCAACCGCTGTGATCACTGCACTCTGCGTCGCTCTCTTCTGGCCTGGACGCTCACTACTTGGTGGCACCGATGCAAAGCCGACGGCGGCCGGTCAGGCAACGGCACTAGAGGTTGATCTGGACAAAGCTGTCGCTCAACTGAGGCAGAGCATTCAGCCCGCCCAGAACGCCGCCGTCGGCACCTGCACCTCGGTGTCGGGGAAGGGCACGATCCCCTTTGGCTACGAAATCTGGGTGGCAAACCTGTCCGACGCAAGGGGCGCCCCGAACACCGCTCGCCTCTACAACCTGCAGCGGGCGAGCCTGGCGAACGGCACGTGGCAAACGCCCGTGTATGGCGTGGGCCTGCCAGGAGACACTGGCAAACAGTTCTGGATCAACGTGTTCCTGCTGCCAGTAGCCGCTGGAAGCATCCTTGCTCTCACGCTGCGCGGCGACCGCAAGGGCTGGAACTCGAACCTGTTTGGCTCCATCGGGGGTGCTGTCCAGATCGATGAGATCCATGTGGAGCGCACCTCAAACAAAACGTGCCCTTGGGATCCTCGGTGAGGATCAACTTTCGACGGCCCCCAGGCGGCCCACGCGGCGTGAGGCGGCCTTTCTCTACGGACTCGCCCCAGCGACGGCAACGGCCCCGGCAGGCGCAGGCATACCGGGGCCGTCGTCAGCGCAGCGTCACATTGCGCTCAGGTGCGCTCACTCTTCGGTGTCCGTCGGCTTCTTCTTGCGAAGGAAGAAGATCGCGCCGCCGCCGATCACGACGAGGGCGACCGCTATGCCCGCGATCATCGGGGTGGCGCTGGAGCTGCCCGTCTCGGCGAGGTCGCCCTCAAGGCCGGCGGCCGTGCCCCCGGCCGAGGCCGGGCTGGGCTGGGACGAGGGGGTGTCCGGGCCCGCAGGGCCCTTGGTCTTGCAGTCGAGGACCCCCTTGAAGGTCTTCTTGAAGCCGCCGGGCCCGGTGATCGTGAAGTCGTACGCCTGGTCCTCGGCGACCGGGATCGTTACCGTCCTGGACGCACCGGCCGGGATCGTGTGCTTGAAGCCCATCAGCTCGAAGGTGAATGCAGCGTCCCCCTTGTTGCTGGCGGTGATGTCCACGCCGCCCTTGGCGCAGTTCTTCTTCGCCGAGAGCGCCGGTATCGCGCCCGCCTTCGCCCAGGTGGCCGTCGCGCTCGCGGAGACCGTGGACTCGCTGGAGCCGGCCAGGATCTGGGTCTGGCTCTTGGTCACCCCGGCGAACGCCCGGCCCACCGGGACGGAGGTGGTGGCCTGTGCGGTCAACGTGGCCGAGCCGTCCGCGGCGCCGGCCGGGACGTCGAAGTACAGCTGGGCGCCGTTGACGACGGCGGTGAGGGGCTTGCCCGCCACGTCGGTGATCTTGACTCCGCTGGCGGCCGCGTCGGCGGGCGGGGTCACGGTGACCTGCCCCCCGTCGGTGCGGACCGTGACGGGGCCGAGCCGACCGCCCGCCTTGCCGGAGACGGAGTTCCCCTCCAGGCTGAGCGAGGCCTTCGGCTCGGCTACGTCCTTGGCCTCCTTCTCCAGCCAGTCCGCAAGCTTCTCCGCGGCGGGGTCGAGCGCATCGACGTCCGCGTCGTCCGAGTAGCGCCAGATGGCCACCTGCGTGCCCGCTGCGGCGGTCCGCTCGGAGAGCTGTCCGGTGCCCGCTTCCTTGGCCAGCGCAGCCAGGTCGTCGACCTGGGGGTAGGAGTGCTGCAGGATCCAGCGGATCTTGCCCGCGTCCTTGTTGCCGCCCAGCGACGTCTGGTTCCAGGGGGTCTCCAGGTACTTGGCCTGGTCCTGGGTCGGGTTGTGGATGTCAATGCAGTACGTCTTCAGCCGGCCGCCGCCGTCGACGGTCATCTCGAACACCCCGGCGGGTATTTCGTGAGTCTTGCCCTTCGTGCGGAGCACGGCCCGGTCGAAGGTCTTCAGCCCGTCGAGAGTGGCGACTGCGCCGCCCTGGTGCTGAACGCCGTCGTCGGCGGCGGCCGTTCCCGCACCGGCCATGGAGCCCGTCGCAATGACGCCCGCCATCAACGCCGCGGCAGTAAGCCGACGAGCAGCGCCCCGCCTGCGTACAGCTGACGCAGAGAACACAGCAAACACAGAATTCCCCTCCGGGCGAGGCCGTGGTCGCGTGCGCGTTTCGCGCGTGACGCGTGGGGGGAGTGCCTCGCCTGCAGACTCAAGTGCCCCGTGAGTACGCCGAAATCCTAGAGAGGCCGCGCACCCCAGTCCCCCGTCATACCGTCAGACAACCATTCCGACTCGGAATCGTTATCGCGAACTGTCCGGCCATCGCCGTTCCCCCCTTCCTGAATCGACAAATCTCCACAACTCCAGGTCAGGCCACGGGTGTCGGCGCCATACGCACCTCCGGGGAATGTCCCGCAGGGTGCTCTGAGGGGCGCTCAGCGTGACGATCCCAGGCACTTTCCGCGGTCCGTTCCCCGGAGCCCTCCCCGGTCCGTTCGCCGGCCCGATCCGCGGTCCTTTCCACAGGACGCGCCACAGGGCGTTCCGCAGGACGCGCACTCGGATTCGGTTCCGCCTTCACCACGCGGCGAAATGCCGCGGTCCCGCGCGTCAGATCGTGCCCCACCGCAACCGCGTCGATCTCGGCCGACGTCCTGCGCTGCCCGTCCCGTTCCTCCTCACGCACCTTCAACCGCCCATGAACGAGGAGAGGTTCACCGACCGAGACCGATCCGGCGAGATTGATGGCCAGAGAGCGCCAGGCGAACACCGTGTAGAAGCTGGTGTGTCCATCCGTCCAGCTTCCGCTCTGCCGGTCGAACCGTCGCGGCGTCACCGCGAATCGGAATCGCGCCACCCCGCCTGTCGCCGTCTCCCGGTACTCCACATTCGTGGCGACATTGCCCACCACCGTCACCATCGTGTCGTTCACGACGGCCACCTCCCCGTCCGGTTACCTCGGCCAGTCCGTACTGACCGATCTCCATGCTGGACCGGACGGGAAGAACCCGCTGACGCCTGTGGACGACAGCGTCGCTGTGGACAACTCCGTCACCCCAGAAGCCGTACCGTCCCACCGCCGCCCACGGAGGGCCGCGGGCCGACGCCCGCCCCCGCCTTCCCCGACACCGTCGCGTACTGCTCCCGCACTTCCCGGTAGCGCATGAGCTCCCCCGCGATCGGATCGAGCACCCTTGCCCGCCCGCATCCTGCCGCTGCTTCCCTCAGCCGCCGCTGCGCATCCTGCCCGTACCGCCGCGCCGGCCCCCGAGCGGCCGCCGCGCACGCCCACTCCACCAGCGGACCGCCCACGATCCCCGCGAGCATCAGCATCGCCGGAAGCAGCAGCCCAGGCTCCAGTACGCCGATGATCTGGCAGACCAGCCACAGCCCGCCGTAGATCTGAAGCAGTGTCATCGACGCCTGCGCCAGTACCGCGGCCGGCCACCAAGCGGGCCGCAGTGGTCGCCCGCTCGTCACCTCCGCCTCGCCCGCCGCCAGCTCGTCCAGCGCCTCCGGCAACCCCTCTGCCCCCCGCACCGCCGCCTCGCGCACCGCCTGCGCCCACGGCGCCGGCAGCCCCGCGGCCGCCTCGTCCGCGACCGTACGCACCGCCTGCTCGACCCGTTGCCGCGCGGTGAGCTCGTCCTCCACCGGCGTCGCGGCCCCGGACACGGCATCCCCCGGCAGGCCCGTGCCCTCGTACCAGCGCCACAGCCGCAGCCACGGCGTTCCGCACGCCCGGCTCGCGTGCCTGCGCCACTCGCGCTCCGCCGTCTCACCGGCCGCCTTCGCGCCGATCGCCTCAGCCAGCCGGGCCGCGAAGTCCTCACGCGAACGCTCACCGAGACCGGTCCGCCCGTCGGCCACATAGACGCCGCGGAGCTTCGCCGCGGCCGCGTCCACATCGGCGGACAGCCGTCGCGCGGCGGCATCACGCTCCTGTACGAACTTCCCGATCAGGTCGCGCAGTTCGTCAACGCCCTCCCCTGTGAGCGCGGAGAGCGCGAGCACGGTGGCACCCGGATCACCGTGCTCGCCAAGGGCGATTCCGTCCTCGTCAAGGAGCCGACGCAGATCGTCGAGCACCTGGTCGGCGGCCTCGCCGGGCAGCCGGTCCACCTGGTTGAGCACCACGAAGGTGATCTCCGCATGCCCGGCGAGCGGCCGCAGATACCGCTCGTGCAGTGCGGCGTCCGCGTACTTTTCCGGGTCGACCACCCAGATCACCGCGTCCACCAGCGCCACGACCCGGTCCACCTGCTCCCGGTGCTTGACCACCGCCGAGTCGTGATCGGGCAGATCGACCAGCACAAGACCGGACAGCTCCTCGTCGCCGCCCGCCAGGGGCCTGCGCCGTAGGCGCGGCGGGATGGCGAGCCTGTCGAGCAGTCCGGCTGCGCCCTCCGACCAGGCACAGGCGATCGGTCCTGTGGTGGTGGGCCTGCGCAGACCGGTTTCCGAGATGGGCACCTGGGCGAGTGCGTTGAAGAGCGTGGACTTCCCGCTCCCGGTTGCGCCCGCGATGGCGACGACGGTGTGCCGCGAGGAGAGCCGCTGGCGGGCGGCGGCCTCGTCCAGGACCCGGCCCGCCTCGGCAAGGGTCTTCCCGTCCAGCCGGGTGCGTGAGAGACCGACGAGCTCGCGCAGCGCGTCGAGACGTACTCGCAGCGGCCCGACGTACGCCCCGCCGATCGGCTCGTCCTCCTCCTCGGCCTCCGTCTCCGCTGCTTCCTCTTCCGCCACTGTGGCGTCCGCGCCGCCTGCCCGGCGGGCGATCAGCCCGTCGTCCCAGCGGTCGCCGGTCTCGTTCTCGTCGTCAGTGATGGCGGTCACCGCCGTCACCTCTCCTTCTGCAGTACGGACAGCGCGGCGATCAGCTCGGCCTGTGGCTCGGGGGTCACTTCCAGTGCGTCGAGGGGTGCGAGACGGCGGTCGCGCTCGCTGTGGAGCACGCCGTCGATGTACGTCGCCATGAGCTCGCCGCCCTTGTCGCGCAGCCGCAGCGCACCCTGTGCCCCGATCCGCTCGGCGAGCCGCTCCCCCGCGCCGCGGGCCCGCCGCCCGCCGAGCAGCGCGGCCGCGACCAGCGCGGCCAATGTCTCGGGGTCGGGCGCCACGGTCCGCTCCAGCCGCCGCGCCTCCTCGTCGGCGAGCTCCTCCAGCTCCCGCCGCCAGCGGCGTACAGCGATCCCGATCCGCTCAGCCGCCTCCAGATCGAGCCGCCCCTGTGCGACGACTGCCCCTGCGGCCGGCTCCCGCCGCCAGGCCTCCTGCACGCGCTCGTCGGCGGCGGCGACGGCGCACTGCAACAGCGCGGACAGGCTGCCGACCAGGGAGTCCAGCACCTCGCCCGCGGAACTGTCACGCGGAAAGCCGCGCCAACGGGTCCGGGCGTCCCCGGCGAGCACCGCGCCCGACCGGAGCTGCCTGCGCACCCGTTCGCGCTCCTTCTCGTACGACTCCTCGACCGTGGCCGTGAGCCGCAGCGCCGCGGCGTACTGCCCGGCCACGGCCGCCGCGAGCTCGGGCATCCGCGCATTGAGCGAGTCGATCACGCCCGCCGCCGTGCGCCCCACGGCCTGCTGTCTGGCCGCCGGGTCCTGCACCCGGTGGGCCAGCCAGGCGAACAGCGGGGCCACGGCCGTGGTGGGCAGCAGCCCGCTGCCGCCGCCCGCGGACTCGGGCAGCTCCGGGATCGTGAACCGTGGCACCTCGCCGAGCCCGGCCTTGGTCAGCAGGGCCGCGTACTGCCGCGAGACATCCTCGACGACCTGGTGCGGCACCCGGTCGAGCACCGTGACCAGCGTGGCGTCGTACTGCTTCGCAGTACGCAGCAGATGCCACGGCACGGCGTCCGCGTACCGCGAGGCCGTCGTCACCATCACCCAGACGTCGGCGGCGCAGATCAACTCGGCGGCAAGCAGCCGGTTCTCGACGACGAGCGAGTCGATGTCGGGCGCGTCGAGCAGCGCAAGACCACGGGGCAGCGTGACGGCGGTCTCGATCCGCAACGATCCCTCCTCCCCGGCCGCGCGCCCGCCGTCCTCCGCCGGCTGGGTCTCGTCCTGCTGCGGCAGCCATACGCGGGTGAGCTGGGGCAGCACCCGCATCCCCGCGAACCAGTGGTGATCGTCCGGATGGCACACGAGCACGGGAATCCGCGTGGTGGGCCGCAGCACCCCGGCCTCGCTGACCCGCCGGCCCACAAGGGAATTGACGAGCGTCGACTTCCCGGCCCCGGTGGACCCGCCGACAACAGCGAGCAGGGGCGCTTCGGGCTCCTTGAGCCGGGGCACGAGATAGTCGTCGAGCTGTGCGAGCAGCTCATCACGTGTCTGCCGGGCACGCGGAGCACCGGGAAGGGGGAGAGGGAGACGCACGGCGGCGACACGGTCGCGGAGGGCGGATAGTGCGTCAATCAGCTGAGGCCGTGCATCCAAGGTCACCACATGCGAAGAATGCCCAATTCTGGTGGGATTTTGAAGCGTATGGCACTCTCTGCGCGCCGGTCGAACGCACGGGACAGACGGGACGAGTGGGGCGCAGGCATAACGAGTGCACAACACCCGAGACGTGAGGCGTCAAAAGCGGTGCGGGAAAGGCACCTGCCTGCGATTATCGGTTCGCTTCACCGAACCTCCACATCGTGCCACGCAGGTGAAGCAACCGGGTCAAGGCGATCGGAGCCCTATCCTTGTCCCCGGCAAGGTCACGGACCACCCATCAGGGGCTCCAGGCCACCGAGGCCACGATCCGGCCCCCGTAGCTCAGTGGATAGAGCAGGCGCCTTCTAAGCGCTTGGCCGCAGGTTCGAGTCCTGCCGGGGGCGCACAATCGGCGCGATGGTTCGGCCCTCCTCCCGGGAGGGCCTTTTTGCTGCTCAGGGGCACTTTAGCGGGGCGGGCGTAGCGGACGCGTAAGCACCCGACCGCTCTCGGTGATCACGAGCGTGGTCCGGCGCCGTCCGGCTGTCACCGGGATTCTGCGGCCTTGCGCCTGCAGGAAAGGTGTCCTGCACGAACGCGCGTCCGCGCTGGTGTATGGGCTGCTCGGCGGCGGCCACGGCTGCGCCGAACGCCTCGGGGGTTGCATTACCGCTTCCAGCAGCCCGGTCTCGGTGCGGAAGTAGTAGTGCACCAGGCCGGGGTCGACGTCGGCGTCCTGGGCGACCGACCGCAGTGAGGTCGCGGCGTAGCCACGGGTGGCGAAGGATCTGCGGGCAGCGGTGATGATCTTGTCCGCCTGCTCTCCGCGCTCTCCCCGGAGACCTCGCCCAGTCACACCGCATCACCTTCCCTAACAGGTCAGTGAAG
The DNA here is from genome assembly GCF_044903445.1 of Streptomyces sp. NPDC019890. Lineage (NCBI taxonomy): Bacteria > Bacillati > Actinomycetota > Actinomycetes > Kitasatosporales > Streptomycetaceae > Streptomyces > Streptomyces sp. NPDC019890. The sequence continues at coordinate 562,282 of NZ_JBJDQK010000002.1, forward strand.
AGACTTTCCGTCCGCGACAGTTTCAGCATATGCTGAAATTAGTTTCCACATGCGAGGAAATTAGGAGTTGATCATGCGCGATTTCAAGGATGAGTGGATCGCGGCGTCCGACGGCGTCCGGATCTGCGTCGATGTGTACGTGCCCGACGGGGACGGCCCGTTCCCGGCGTTGTACGCGGTAGCGCCCTACCAGAAGGACCTGCTGTACCTGCCGGCGTCACGACATCCGACTAGCTCCTGCTGGCCCTGATGCACCTGTTCGTCGGCGCGGCGGTGATCCCCGCATTCGTGATCACGTCACTGCGCCGATCCTGACGCCCGGCTCAGGCCATCCGAAGAGCTCGTAGTGCGATCGTCGGCGTCACCAACGACGTCTGCAGCGTCTACCCCATGCTTACCGCCCTTCAACAGGGCCCCGCGTCCAGGTCGTCGCCGACGCCGGCGTCGGCCTCCTCCCCGCCGAACTCGCCCCACGCGAGCCGCCGCACCCACCCCGGAGCCCGTTATGACCATGGCCTACCTCGCCCAACCCGACCAGCAGCAGACCCTTGAATGGCTCGACGGCGGGCTGTTCACGATCCTGCTCGACAGCCAGGCCACCGAAGGACAGCTCACTGTCGGACGGTTCGACATCCCCAAGGACGAGGCCCCGCCCTTCCACCTCCACACCCGCGAGGACGAGGTGTTCCTCCTCCTCAAGGGCGAGGCACTCGTGTGGGTCGGAGACGCACGCCACGAACTGTCCGAAGGCGGCGTCGTCTACCTGCCCCGCAACATCCCCCATGGCTACCGCATCACGTCCGACCGCGCAGACCTCCTCCTCATCGCCACCCCCGCGGGCATAGAGGAAATGTTCCGGCACGCCGGACGTGACGTCACCACCCCCCGCCCCGACGGGTTCGAGATCACCAAAGCCAAGCTCGCCGAAGCCGCCGCCCTGCGCGGCAACCGCATCATCGGACCACCTCGCTGACCATCCGCCCTCACCGCGTCCGCCTCCGCCCGCCGTCCCGCATCAACGGCAGGACGGCCCGCCCGCTCAGCGTGGTGATCGTGCAGCAGGAGCCGGGTAGTCGTCATCACCGCCCAGGCCTCTGACCTTGTCTTGACGGCAGTGTTTGACGGCAACCGCCCACGAGCTGAGGGAGCGTGCGGCCGTGGCCCGCACGGCGGCTGCCTTGACCGATCAAAGGCGGTGCAGCGTCTCGATGATCTTGGCGGTGACGGCCTTGGTGGAGTAGGGGTTCTGTCCCGTCACGAGCCTGCCGTCAGCGGTGGCGAAGGGGGTCATAGGGATGGTGTTCCCGGCATAGTGCGCGCCCCGCTTGCGGAGTTCCTCCTCCAGCAAGAACGGCACCCGCTTCTTCACCATGGCGACTCGCTCCTCCGCAGTGGAGAACCCGGTGACCGTGCGGCCGTCGACAAGCAGGGAGCCGTCGGAGAGCGTGATGTTCAGCAGTCCGCAGGCACCATGGCAGACCGAGGAGACCACGCCGCCGTTCTCGTAGATCTCCCGCGCGACCTGCTGGAGCGCGGCATTGGCGGGGAAGTCCCACATGACGCCGTGCCCGCCGGTGTAGAAGATCGCGGCATACCGGGCCGGGTCGATGTCGGCCGCCCTGGGGGTGCGGTCCAGGCTCGACATGAACGCGCGATCGTTCATGTAGTCGCGTACCGCCTTGTCGGCCCATTTGGTGCTGCGCGGATCCAGCGGCACCGGTCCCCCTTCTGGACTGACAAGGTCGACCTCGAAGCCGGCCTGGCGGACCCCAACGTCGAAGTGAACCAGCTCTCCGATCCACAGTCCGGTCCGATGGGGGCTCGTCCCGTAGGTCGCCTGGTTGGTTACCACGGCGAGGATCCGCCTCATCACCATCACGACTCCTTGCTTGCCGCGGAGTTGGCCACGGGCTTGGTGTTCAGGCCTGCTCGGTGGGCCGTACGAGCAGCTCGGCGACGGCCACGTGCCGGGGGCGGGTGACGATGTAGCCGACGGTATCGGCGATGTCCTGGCTCTGCAGCCGCTCGATGTCGCCCAGGGCGGCGACGATGTGCTGCTGGATGGCGGCCGGGTTGTGTGTGCGCAGTTCGGTGTCGACGCTGCCCGGCTCGATGACGGACACGCGGACGTGTTGCCGTGCCAGTTCCTGACGCAGTGCCTCGCTGAAGGCACCGACGCCGAACTTGGTGGCGCTGTACACGGCGGACATGGCGTAGGCGTTGCGGCCGGCGAGCGAGCCGATGTTGACGATGTCGGCGACCTGACGCGGCTCCTCGGCGGCGGCCTTGACCAGGTGGGGGACGGCCGCGTGGGCGGTGTACATCAGCCCCATGAGGTTGATGTCGATCATGCGCCGCCAGTCGTTCAGGTCCGCACTGGGGGCGGGCCCGAGCAGCATGAGGCCGGCGTTGTTGACCAGCGTGTCCAGGCGGCCCAGGCCCTCGACGGTCCGCTCGACCGCTTCCGCGGCGGCCTGGGCGGTGGTGATGTCGGCGGGCACGACCAGGGCCTTTCCACCGGCGCCGGTGATTTCGGCGGCGAGGCCGGTGAGCCGGTCCTCGCGCCGGCCGACCAGGGCCACGGAGGCGCCCTCGCGGGCAAGCTCCAACGCGGTGGCGTGGCCGATACCGCTGGATGCTCCGGTGACCAGGGCGACGGTTCCTTCAAGACGACGATTCATGGGTTCAAAGCCTTTCGATGAACGGCCACGCTGCTGCGGGCCGTACGGGAGAGGGGAGGACGGCCCTATGGGTGTGGGCCGTACGGGGGTGGAGACCGCTCAAGGCAGGGCCGAGGGCACAATGGGGAAGTGAGCAGCACTGGGCAGAAGACCACCGACAGCACGCGTCGAGAGACCAAGACCGAGGGAGAACTACCGCCTCGCGAACGCCTGGTCCGGGCCGCGTCGCGGCTGTTCTACTACGAGGGCGTCCGCGCGATCGGCGTGGAGCGGCTGATCGCCGAGGCCGGGGTGACGAAGGCGACCTTCTACCGGCACTTCGCCTCCAAGGACGACCTGGTCGTGGCCTACCTTCTGACCAAGGACGCCTACTACCGTGAGGTGGCCGAACCACTGGCCGCCGGGCACCCGCCCGCGGAGGCGATCGACCTGATCTTCGATGCCATCGCCGAGCACGCCCGCGAGCGCGGCTTTCGCGGATCGCCGTTCATGAACGCGGCCGCCGAGTACCCGGACGCCGGCCATCCTGTCCGTGGCCTGGTGACGTCCCATCGGGACTGGATCCGCACCCTCTTCCAGGATCTGCTCACCCGGCTCGGTCACGCCGACCCGAGGTCGGCCGCCGGTGCGCTGCTGATGCTGTACGACGGCGCGATGGCCGCCGGCTACCTGGACGACTCGACGGCCGCCCACAAGACCCTGCTGAACGCGGTCCGGCTCATCCGATCGGACGGCTGACCCCATCAGGGCCGCGCGAAACAGCGGCCCTCTGCGAGGCCCCGGCCAGGCCGGGGCGCGGTTTGCTTTCATAGAACTTTTTGATCTCTCTTCGACGTGCACCGGGGCCCACCAACAGATCTCTGCATGGAGGCAGTCCCGCCCGGAAGGCCGAGAGCCGTTCCACAAGAGGTAGGAAGACCGGTCGTTCTCCCTGTCGACGGTAGCCCCCTCAGCGTTCGCGCGCCACTCGCCGGCCCATTTGTGGCATCCCTCACCGGTCCGCGGCCGGCTCACGCCGCTGGCTCGGAGGGCCATCCATGACGCATCCATAGGGTCGCCGTCGACTGCCGCGGCAAGGCAAGATCGACCAACTGGGGCGTGCAGACCCGCGGCCGCCGGCCCGCTGCCGCTCCACACCTACTGACTTGGCGGAGGCGAAGCAGGAGGTCACAGCTCAGCTCCTCAGCGTCCCGTCGGAGCCGCCAGGCCCCGTAAGGTTGCCACCATGGTGACTGCGACCGTCCGCGAGTGGCGTGAGGAGGAAGGGTGGGGCGTGCTCGACTCTCCCGAGACTCCCGGCGGGTGCTGGGGCCACTATTCCGCCATCCAAATGGCGGGTTTCCGCACGCTGTCGCCCGGGCAGCAGGTGGACCTCACGTGGGATGCCCCCGGCTTCAAACAGGACGGGTACGACTACCGCGCTGTGAGCATCGTGCCTCGGTCGGCCTGACAATCACGCCGGTCGAATGCGTCTCGAGGAAATCTCAAAGCCCAAGGCACAGGAGCCAAGACATCCAGGTCAGGTGCCCCGGACGTACAACACCGCCTGGGCCGAGGTCCCCTGGGACCTGATCTGACGACCGGCACCCATGGCGTGGGGTGCGCGGAATGCGAACCCGAGTGCTGATGTTGTCGCTTTGGTGAGCGAACCGTCGTCGGATGCCGGTTTCCCGCCGATCGAGCGTGCGTCCGTCCGCGAGCGGCTGGCGGCCGAGCGGGCCGGCACGAACGCGCAGATCGCGGCCTTGAGCCGTGACTTCGACGCGATCGTCGAAGCGAATGCCCTGGTGGCGGTCGACGACGAGCACGACCCGGAGGGGTCGAGCACTGCCTTCGAGCGGGCCCATGTCGCCGCGTTGCTGGCACAGGCGCGCGACCACCTGGCCGAGCTGGATCGGGCGCTGGAACGGCTTGAGCGAGGCGATTACGGGCGGTGCGAGGGGTGCGGCGAGCCGATCCCGGCGGAACGTCTGGAGGCGCGCCCGGCGGCGAGCACCTGCGTGCGCTGTGCCGCGGCCCGCCCCCGCTGACCGGGGCGTCCCCATGACGGTCGCGGGAAGCGGGCGCGTAAGCGCACCTCGATGTGCCGGCCATGCGCCCGGAGGCAGGTGCAGCGAGGACTGCTCCACGCAGGCCGTCCGGGTGCCGCGGCCTTGAGGCGTACAACCATGTGATCAACCAGCAGGTCTCCTCTGTGCAAGGGCCCGGCGGTCGACCGCCGGGCGGGGGAACAGCAGAGGAGACGTATGCGTTGGCAGCGACACTCCGGGCGCGTCCTGCGGCGGTTCGCCGTCATGGTGGCGGCTGCCGCGGCGCTCCTGGCGAGCGGCGGGTTGGCGCACGCCGCACCGACGGTCGCCCCGGGGCCGCCCACGATCACGCTCGATACTCCGGACATCGCCGCCGGCGGCTCGGTCGCGCACACCGTGAAGGTGAACGTGCCGGTGAAGGGCCGGTTCACGCTGTTCATGGAGCCGGGCGAGGGCTACCGCTTCTGGGACATCGGCACGGAGGCCGCCGACCTCCGCAGAGGCCAGGTCGACGGCGGCCCGAACGCCTCGTGCCGCGAGGAGCCGTACCCGAACACGGAACGCCTCGTGGTCTGCGACGTCGGGGCGGGCGAGAGCACTCTCACGTACACCCTGAGCGCCGCTGCGGACATCGAGGCGTGGAAGGTCGAGGCGCAGGCCTCGTTCCAGGCGACGGGCAGCACCGAGAAGACGAAGGCCATGAGCGTTTTCTCGGTGCTCAGCGACAATCCGGTGGAGATGTCGTACCGCGTCCTCGGCCGGGACACGGCTGGCCGGCTCTACTCGCACCAGACCTTTCCGGTGGAATTCCCGTCGCTCCTCAAGAGCTGGCGCCAGGACCACGGCTCGGGCTGGAACGGCTTCGACGCGCTGACCAAGCTGTCCCCGATCGGCATGGACAACCGGGGCGGGGGCGTCGTGGCCCGAGAGCCTTCCGGCCTCCTGTGGTACTACCCGACCTCGGGCAAGAAGTGGACCTCCGCCGTGTTCAAGCCCCGCGTGCGCGTGGGCACCGGCTGGAGCAGCTACACCTCCGTGCGCGGCACCGGCGACGTCACCCGTGACGGTCACGCGGACCTCATCGCCCGTGACAGGGCAGGGGTGTTGTGGCTGTACCGGGGCACGGGCGTCGAGTCGAAGCCGTTCGCGGCGCGGACCAAGGTCGGCTCGGGCTGGAACATCTACAACGCCCTGACCGGTGGCATCGACGTCACCAAGGACGGCATCGCGGACCTGTTCGCCCGCGACACGTCCGGCGTGCTGTGGCTCTACCGGGGCACCGGCGACGCGGCGAGGCCGTACGCCCCCCGCATCAAGGTGGCCACCGGCTGGAACGCGTACACCGCGATCATCGCGCCGGGCGACGGCTCGGACATCGGCAAGGGCGCCCTCCTCGTCCGCGACAAGGCCGGCGCGCTGTGGTGGTTCCGGGGCACGGGCATCGCGACGAGCCCGTTGGCGCAGCGGTCGTACGCCGCGGCGGACTCGTACCCGTACACCGCCTGGATGTAGTGCACCGCTCCATGCCACCGCGGCAACGGCCTGCCCCGACACAGGCCGGGCAGGCCGTTGGCATGCACAGGAGCTCCGAGCATGGAGGGCTGGGCCTCTGCGGGGCGAGTCGAGCGGGTCAGTACCCGGCCGGGCGCACCAGTCCCGTTTCGTACGCGTAGACCGCCGCCTGAGTACGGTCGCGAAGGCCCAGCTTGACCAGGATTCGGCTCACATGGGACTTCACCGTCTGTTCCGCCACCACCAGCCGCCCGGCGATCTCCGCGTTCGACATGCCCTGCGCGATCAGGGACAGGACCTCGGTCTCGCGTTCCGTCAGATCACCGAGGCGCTCCTTGAGCGGGGCACGGGGAGCGCCGGCCGTCCGGGAGAACTCGGTGATCAGGCGCTTGGTGATGTTCGGGGACAGGAGGGCGTCACCGGCCGCCACCACCCGTACGGCCTGGGCGAGTTCAGCGGCCGAGGCGTCCTTCAGGAGGAACCCGGACGCGCCCGCGCGCAGCGCCTCGTACACGTACTCGTCGAGGTCGAAGGTGGTCAGTACGAGCACCTTGGCGGCGGACCCGTCGGGTCCGGTGATGCGGCGGGTCGCCTCGATGCCGCCGAGTTCGGGCATCCGGATGTCCATGAGGACGACGTCGGGGGCGAGTTCGGCGACCTTGGCGACCGCGTCGAGGCCGTCCACGGCCTGGCCCACCACCTCGATGCCGGGTTCGGCGTTGAGCAGCACCGTGAAGCCCTGGCGGACCATGATCTGGTCGTCGGCGATCAGGACACGGATGGTCGTCATGGGGTTCCCCCGGCAGCTTGGGCGGATGGCTCGGGGGCGTCGGCGGGGAGGATCGCGGTCACTTCGTAACCGCCGTCCGGCGTGGGCCCGTTGGCCAGTTCGCCGCCCAGCATGGCAGCACGTTCCCGCATGCCGAGGAGACCGTGTCCGGTGCCCTGCGAGGGCGGGGCGGGCCGGTCCGGCGCGGCGTTGGTGACCCGGACCGTGACCCCGGACGGCTGATGTCCGATGGCCACCCGCACCTGAGCGCCGGGCGAGTGCCGCATCGCGTTGCTGAGCGCCTCCTGCACGATGCGGAACGCCGACAGCTCCACACCGGGTGACAGCGGGCGCGGCTCGCCCGTTGTCTCGACGCTGACCGTGAGACCCGCACCCCGTACGTTGTCGACCAGTTCGGCCAGCCGGTCGAGGGTGGGCTGCGGTGCGTGCCGTACGCCCTCGGCCGAGGGATCCTCCGACCGCAGCACCCCAAGGACCCGGCGCAGCTCGGTCAGCGCCTCGACAGCGTTCTGGCGGATGCCCGCGAGGTTCTCCCTCAGCTCCTCGGGAGGGTTCTTCACCAGGTGCGGGGCGACCTGCGCCTGGATGGAGATCACCGACATGTGGTGGGCGACCACATCGTGCAGCTCGCGGGCGATCCGGCCGCGCTCCTCCAGGAGGGTGCGCCGGGCCCGCTCCTCGGCGGTCAGCACTTCCTGCTCGACCAGTCGCGTCTGCGCCACTCGGCTGATGCGCAGTGAGGCGCCGACCACCACCGCGGTCGCGAAGGCCAGGGTGCCCCGTGTGAGGACCTGGTTGTGGTCATGGGCTGCGAAAGCCATGTTGATCAGGCCCGAAAGGAGGGTGATCAGCAGTGCCTCGACGGCGATCCGGGGACGGACCCGCAGCGCGAGGAGGAGCAGCACGAGGGTGTGCAGTGCGATCCCCCCGATGCTCCAGGGCCACACCATGTCGTGGCCGACTCTGCCCTCCGCGACCTGCGCGGTCAGGAAGAGCACGATCGTCGACAGCCACCAGGCGGCCACCGGGCGGGACAACGCGAGGGGGACGGTCGCCACCTGGAGCACGACGAGCAGCCACATGGTCTTCGGAGCAGGCTCGTACACCTGCTCGTACTCGGACATCATGAGCATGCCCATGAGCACCGCGAACAGCACCGCGTGGCCGTGCGGCAGCCGGCCCAGCCAGCGCTGGCGCGGCAGCGGGTCGCGCGCCACCGTCCACAGGTCCGCGCGCAGGACGCGCGGCACCGAGCGCACTGCGGCGGCCAACCGCTCTCTGTCCCCCGTCTTCACGTGGTCAACCCTAGGCATTCCGCACCTCCGTCGTCCGTGCGGGCCGCCGTTCGCGCACCACCGTGGTGCGACCCCGCTTCCCTTGTTCGTAGGTGTGGAACGCCGCCCGGCACACCATCAGCGCCACGGCGAACACCGGCAGCCAGGCCAGCCGGGCGAGCACCCAGCCGGAGCCGTCGGGGACGGTGTGCAGTCCGGGCAGAGCCGTGTCCGCGAGCAGGCCGACGGCGGTGACCGCGATCATCGCGGTCTGGTGCCAGAGGAAGACGGTCATCGCGGAGAGGTTCACCAGCGCCACCCCCGCCCATGCGACAGGCCGCCGCAGCACCCGCCGCAGCGGACCGAGCAGCAGCAGGGCCGCCCCGCACTGGGCAAGGCCGAACGTGACGGCGGCCAGGGTAGGCGGGTTGAGGTTGGAGATCCCGGCGCCGGGCACCCCGACCATGGACGCGGGATAGCCGGCCCAGAGGACGAGTGCGCTGGTGGCCGCGGCGCCGACGAGCAGCAGCGCCCAGCCGGTCGTACGGATCCTCAGGGCGCCCCGGGCCCAGGCAGCGCCCAGGCAGTACGGGACGAGCCAGCCGGCCGCCACATTGATCCAGCCGAGCCATTCGTACCGGGAGGTGCCGTCCAGGCCGAACCGGATCAGGTCGACGTGGAGCACCACGGCGAGCGGCCACAGCGGGTGCAGCCTGGCCACCAGCGGGGTCGCCGCCGTCAGCGCCGCGAAAACCAGCAGGAACCAGAGCGGGGACAGCACCAGCTTGCCCAATGCGTACACGGTCTCGAACCGCGCCCCGGAGGCGAGCATCAGGCCCGCCGCCACGGTCCACACGACCAGCACGGCGGCCACCGGCCGGAACAGCCGCCCTGTCCGGGCGCCGAGCCACCGGCCGTACGTCTGGCCTCGGGTGCGGGCGGACGCGTAACTCTTCGCGCCCACCTGCCCGCCCACCAGGAAGAAGACCGCCAAGGTCTGGAACACCCAGGAGATCGGGGCAAGATGGGGTCGGTACTGGAGTGGGCTGGCCGGATGCACCGTGCCGCTGTCGGCAACCAGGGCGGTCACCAGCCAGTGGCCGAGCACCACGCCGAGGATGGCAAGGGCGCGCAGGGCGTCGACTGCGCGGTCGCGGTCGGGCGGGGTGGCGGAGTCGATCCAACGGGCGAGCTCACGCACGGGGAGCCTCCGGGGTCTGTCCGTTCACGATCCGGGCGATGTTCGCCAGCGATACGGATCCGGGCCTCAGGTAGTCGCTGTGGCCGCCGTCGCCGGCGTCGAAGATGCGGGCGCCGAACCCCTTCGACACCGGGTCGGCCCCCAGGCCTACGGTGATGAACGGCAGTTGGAGCCTGGTGTGGGGTACGTCGGCGATCCAGTCGTTGCCGCCCCGGCCCGCCCAGACGGTGGCCCGGGTGCGCAGCGCGGCGACATTGTCCGCGCCGGTGCCGGGGCTGCCGTACAGGACGATGTCGGCGACCCGCAGGCCCGAGGCGGCCCGGGCGCAGACGACCGAGCCGTAGGAGTGGCAGAGCAGCGAAGTCCGGGCGACAGGCCGGGCAGCAGCGCTCAACTCACGTACGAAATCCTTGAGTTGAGGAGCCGCCTCATCGGCCCGCCCCTGCGTCAGTGCCTCGAGGCTCACCGTGCCCGGCGTCCCGTAGCCGAGCCAGGCGACGACGGCGGTCCTGCCGTCCAGCTCCTGCTGGAGCGCCACCGCGCCGGCCCGGAAGCGTTCGTACCTGTCGAGGCTGGTGTCCGCTCCCGGCACCAGCACGGCGATCCGCTCGGCCCGGGAGAGGTCACCGAACACCTCGGCGGTACGGCCGCCGTCGCGGCCGTCGAAGGAGAGGAAGTGGCGCACCGGGTCCGCCAAGGCGCGCAGCACGGCGGCTCGCCTCCGGTCTCCGTGGCCCGCTGCCATCCGCTCGGCGGCTCGGATGTCGTCGCGGGTGGCGGCGTACCGCTCGTCGAGGGCGGCGGGGGTCGCGGCTCGCAGCGGGGCGAGGACAGCCGGGGCGGGCGCCGGGACAGCCGCGGGGCGGGCCGCACCCGCAACCGGCACCGCCACCGAGACGGTGACGAGCGCGGCGAGCAGGGCGCGGCGCAGACGGCTGCTGCGCGGGTTGCTGCTGCACGAGTTGCTGCTGCGCGGGCGGGACGCCATGGAGGTTGGTCCTTCCGTACCGGATGTCCGTCGTGCTTCCGGTACCGAAGTTATGGATCACGCCTGGTAGTCGGCGTCCCGCCGGGGAGTGCACCTTCCGCCTGGCTCTGAAGTACTACGGGTAGGGGCGCGTCAGCACGGCGAGTTGTGCGGCCACGAGGTGCCGTCGGCGCCGGGCGGGGATCGTCGCAAGACTGTGACTCTGCACCAATCCTGTGATGAAGGGAGCAACCGGCCGCCTCCCGAGGCGAGTTGCGGCGCACCATGGACCCGAGGCACAGCCGGACTCGCTCAGGGGGAGAGCACCATGACCGGAAGCAGCCATGCCTTACCCGTGCCGCACGAAGGCCCGGCGAGGGTGCTGATCGCCGACGACCACGATCTGATTCGCGGAGGGCTGGCCGCGCTCATTCGCGCGGCCCCCGGTCTTGACGTCGTCGGGGAGGCGGTGAACGGGCTCGACGCCGTCGCCCAGGCGGCCCGCGCCGAGCCCGATGTGGTGCTGATGGACATGCGGATGCCCGAGCTCGACGGTGTCGCAGCCTGCACGCGCATTCTCTCCGCCGCCCCTGAGGGCGCCCGGCCCCGAGTGCTGGCGCTCACCAGTTTCGACATCGACGAGTACGTCTACGCCGCGCTGCGCGCCGGCGCCTCGGGCTTTCTCCTCAAGGACACCGCACCCGAACGGCTGTTGCGTGCCCTGCACCTGGTCGCCGCCGGAGACTGCCTCTTCGCGCCCAGTGTGACCCGGCGGCTGGTGGAGACGTACACCCGGGCGAGCGTGCCCGGCGACGAGCCGCTGACGGACCTGGACCGGCTCACACCTCGCGAACTGGAGATCCTGCGGCTCGTCGCCACGGGCGCCTGCAACGAGGACATCGCCGCCCTGCTGACGGTGAGCGAGGCCACGGTCAAGTCACACCTGAGCCGGGCCATGACCAAACTCGGGCTGTGCAGCCGCGCTCAGGCCGTCGTCATGGCGTACGAGTCGGGGCTCGTCGTCCCGCGCCGTTGCAGGGCCGAACACTGAAGCCCGGGGCGCCTCGGGCACGTAGCGCCGGGACACGTAGCGCCAGAACACGTAGAGCTAGGACACGTAGAGCTTGGTCGGCTTGGGGTAGTTGGACCGGTAGCCCTTGAGCTCGCGGATGTCGGACGGCTTGAGCTTGATGCAGCCCAGGGACTTGTAGTCGCTGTTTCCGTCCCAGCGGGTCGACTCGGTCGAGCCCGGCTTGCCGTTGGGCTTCATCTCGCTGTGGATGAACAGCTCGGTGCGCTTCGTACCGCTCTTCCCGTCGTTCTTGCACCTCTTGTCGTTGAGCAGCCACGAGATGCCGTTCACGGTGCCGACGTGGTTGTTGTAGAACTTCTGGATGCTGTACGTGCCGCTGGGCAGCCAGCCCACCCGCGACACACAGGCATCCCGGCCGATCTTGTTCTTGGCGGTACCGAGACCGGAGCCGGCACGCCAGCTGTCCACCGTGAAACTGCGGATCTTGTCCGGGTTGATCTGCTGCACGAACACCAGGCTCAGCCGGGAGTTCGACGGGTCCTTCTTGTTCTTCTTGTACGACAGGTACGTGTAGGTCTTGGCGGCCGCGGCTGCCTTGGTGGCCTGCACCTCGCTCGCACCGTGCCCGGCCTGCGCGCTGGCGGCCGACGGCAGCAGCCCGACCGCGACGACCGCGGTCCCCACCGCCGCGACGGCCTTGAGGCTCCGGGCGACGTTCCCCCGTTGTGCGTTCATGAGCGGTCCCTTCTCGTAGCGTTCCGGCTTGCTTCCCTGCGAGCCGATGTGCCGTAAACGTACGAGAGTTCACTCCTGCGGTCCTCCCGCAGCGGTGTGAGGTTCTGCCTCAACTCCGGTATGCAGAGGGCGCTTTGTCTCAACCGGGGGTGGGAGCCGCTGTTACTTCGTGCCGACCCCGCGCAGCACCGCCAGCACCAGCGTCCGGGCCACCTCCACGACCTCGGACAGCGAGACCTGTTCCCGCGGGCCGTGCGCCAAGCTCACGTCACCCGGGCCGAATTGGAGCGTCGGTATGCCCGCTGCGGCGTACAACCTCAGGTCGCTGCCGTACGGCGCACCCCGTTCCCGCAACCGCGGCCCCTCGGTGGCGTCGGCGTTCGCGTCCTGTACGAGGTCGCGCAGCGGGTCGCCGGCCGGCAGACGGCCGCTCGCGAACTCGCCGCCCGGCCAGGTCACCGAGGCCGGGTGGGCGCTGAGCCAGGGGTCCGACGCGCAGGCAGCGGCCACGCAGCTCTCGAAGGCGGCGCGGGCGGCGGCCGGGGTCTCGTCGAGGCGGACGCCCAGTCTGCCCTCGGCTACGAGCAGGTCGGGGACGCTGCTCGCCCAGTCGCCCGCCTGGAGCTTGCCGACGGACAGGGCGTACGGGATTGCGTACTCCGCGAGCAACGGGTCGGGGTCCGTGTTGCGCTGGGCCTCGAAGCGGATCAGGGCCTCACGTATCGGCAGGTAGGCGTCGATGGCGCTGACCCCGGCGTCGCGGGTGCTCGCGTGGGTGGCCTTGCCGGGGACTTCGACACGGAAGGTCAGAGCGCCGGCGTTCGCGGTCACCAGCGTGCCGCTGGTGGGTTCGGTGATGATGCACGCGTCGCCGGTGTGACCGCGCTGGAGAGTGCCGAAGGCGCCGAGGCCGCCGTCCTCCTCACCGGCCACGAAGTGGGCCGCCACCCGGCCGCGCAGGGTGATGCCGGCGGACCGGATCGCGGCCAGGGCGGCGAGGTTGGCGACGAGTCCGGCCTTCATGTCGCAGGCGCCGCGGCCGTGGACGACGTCGCCGGTCACCCTCGGCACGAACGGGTTGCCCTCCCACCGCGCCGGGTCGCCCGGCGGCACGACGTCGACATGGCCCTGGAGAATCATCGAGGGGCCGTCGGCGTCGCCGGCGGTGGTTGCCACCAGACCCCATGCCTCGTCGCGCGGCGCCTCGGTGCCGGGGAAGCCGGGGGTGGCCCGCAGCGCGGGCAGGTCCATGGACCACAGGTCGACGTCGAGGCCGAGTCCGTCCAGTCGCCGGGCAAGCCGGTGCTGCAGCTCCGACTCGGCGGCGCTCCCCGTCACGCTCGGGACCGCGATCAGGTCGAGCAAGAGCTCGGCTACGGCCGCCTTGTCGATGGACTCGAGGGCCTTCGACTCCTCAGCGGTGAACTCTGCCGTCATTCCTCTCCCCCTCCCCTCCGTGATGTCTTCGGACGGGTGTCCTCGGACGGATGGTTCGGATGGTAGGGACAGGCCGTCCGTGCAATCAATCATCTGCCGCTCACAGGACCCGCCACCGCACCAGCGCGGCCAGCACCGCCACTCCGGGCAGCAGCGGCAGCCACACCGTGAGGAAGCGGAAGCCGAGGACCGTGGCAGTGGCGACGACGAGCGGCGCGCCCACCGTGACCAGCGCGACGGCGAGGGCGGGCTCGACCGAACCGATGCCGCCCGGGGCCGGGATGAACCCGGCCGCGATGCTCGCCGCCAGGTAGGCGATCACGATGTACGGCCACCAGACCGGCAGCCCGAGTGCGAATGCGACACAGACCAGCACACCGGCCTGGAGAAGCGGGAAGGCCAGCGCACCGCCCCAGAGGGCCAGTGCCCGGGCGGGCCGCTTGTGCAGGGCGCGGGCGTCGGTCAGCGCGGTGCGCAGAAAGCCGAAGACGATGCGGCGCAGCCGCTGCACGGCGAGCACCGCGGTCGCCACCGCCGCGATCACGGCGGCAGCGACAAGGAGGGCCGTGAGGACCGCCGGCACGGTACGCCCGGGCGGCACGAGTTCGTCCAGCCGCAGCGCGTCGGGATACGCCACCAGCAGAGTCACCAGCAGGCCTGTCCTGGCGACCGCCTCGACCAGCGTGTAGAGGGCGAGCGAAGCCGTCGACCGGTCCAGCGGGATGCCGCATCCGCGCATGAAGCGCAGCGTGACCACATGCGCTCCGAGGCCTGCGGGGAGCAGATGGTTGGCGGCTCCGGCGGCGAACTGCGAGGCGAGCAGCCGCCCGGCGGGCAGCCGTTCCACAACCGTCCCCTGGCGCACGCAAGACGCCGCCACCCAGCACAGCCCGGTGCAGGCGGTCCCCATGAGCAGCCAGCCGACGTCGGCTCCGCCCAGTCGGCTGACGCCGGAGGCGACGAGCGGCCAGTTGTCGGCCGCCCAGAACGCAACGAGCACGAACGGTACGAAGCAGATGATCCTGCGGACGGGCAGCCGCCGCACACGGTCCAGCGGCCGCCGGTGCCGGTGCCGGTCCTGGTGCCGGTCCTGGTCCTGTTGCTGTTGCTGGTCCTGTTGCTGTTGCTGTTGCTGTTGCTGTTGCTGTTGCTGTTGCTGTTGCTGTTGCTGTTGCTGTTGCACGGTGAGGGTCTCGGGCATGGCCACGCTCGCGATCGCGGTGAGGGCGGGGGCGGTGAGGGCGGGGGGCTGCCCCCGGAACCTGCCCCTCCTGCACGACATTCCGGTGTCGTGTGCTCAACATCCGGCGGATACGTCGATGGCCGGATCAAGTCGCGGCCGCGGCTGGTACGGCCGCTAGAACGCGGCGGCGATCAGCAGCCCGAACGACGCGAGCATGAACACGGTCCGGATCAGGTGCAAGCCGTTCCACCGCGACTCGAAGGCCGCGCGAACCGTACTGTCGGGGCCGGCCGAGGAGTCGTTCTCCGCCTTGGCGAGGGCGATGTTCAGCGGGATGTTGCCGGCGACGGTGACGAGGTGGTTGAGCACCGCACACACCAGGCCCGCGACGATCAGCCACAGCTGGGTGTCCGTGCGCCCGTCGATCGGTACGGCGAGGGCCGCGGCCGGGAACGCGATGATGGCGAAGAAGATCAGCAGAAAGGTGGGGCGCGGCACAACCTCGTTGATGCGGCGCATGGCCGGGAGGAACTGATCATCCGTCAGCTGGGCGAGCGAGGGCATGACCGCGATCCGGAAGGTGAGCAGGAAGCCCGCGTAGAGACCGGTGAATCCGATGGCGAGGGCGAGGAGGAGGGTGGCCATGCCGCACATCATGACGCGAAGGCAGGGCCACCGCACCAACCTTCCCGGGGCACGAGAACAGCAGGCTGCACCACGCCGGCCCGGGCGAGGCGAGGCGCGGCCATGCTGAACCACGCGACGCAGGTGTGGCGAGGTACGGCCCCCCTGAGCCGCGCCATACAGATCAGGCGTGGCGCGGCCCCGCCGAAGCCGCGCCGTGGCCGACCCCTCAGTCCCGCAGCCTCCGGGCCTGATCAATCGCATCCGCCAACTGCCGCACCGCGCTGTCCTCCGTCGCGGTCGCCAGCTTCCTTGCGCGCTCGGCAAGCGCCCCCAGCCCCGGCGCCCCTGGCATCGAACCACCCCTCAGCGACTCCGCGAAGTATGCCGCCACCGCAGTGACCTGGAGCCTCTTGGACGAGCCGTCCCACAGCGCGCCGTCCACCGCGTCCGTCTCGATCGAGCCCGTCTGCTCGTGCGGCGCCCGCGTCCTCGGGTCCAGCCAGCGCACGGTCGCCGTCGCGAGATGCCCGCTCGCACCCTCCCGCAGCCGTACGGCATAGAGCGCCGTCACCGTGTGGCCCGGGCCCACCTCGCCGCCGTCCACCCGGTCGTTGCGGAAGTCGTCGTCCGCGACCGCGCGGTTTTCGTATCCGATGAGCCGGAACTGCTTGACCGTCTTCGGGTCGAACGCCACCTGCGCCTTGGCGTCCCGCGCGCGCAGTTCGACATGGGTGGGCAGCTGCTCGACGAAGACCTTCCTGGCCTGCTCGCTGCTGGACACATACGTGGTGTGACCGTCGCCCTTGTCGGCGAGCTGCTCCATCAGCGCATCGCCGTACTCACTGCCGACCCCGACACCGAAGAGCGTGATGCCGTACTCCCGGCGCGCGCCGTCGATCCGGTCGAGGATCGCGTCCGCCTCGGTCTCACCGGTGTTGGCCAGCGCATCGGAGAGGAGCACCACACGGTTGGTGGCTCCACGCCGACGGCCCTCGACGGCCTCGTCGTAGCCCGTCCTCACGCCCGCCTCGACATTGGTGGAGTCGGTCGGCTCCAGACTGTCGACGACCGAGTGGATCCGGTCGCGGTTGCCGTCGATCCGGGTCATCCGCAGCCGCGTCTTTGCTTCGTCGCTGAAGGTGACCAGTGCGATCGAGTCGTCGTCACGCAACTGGTCGGTGAGGATCCCCAGCGACTCCTTGACGAGGTCGAGACGGCCCGGTTCGGCCATCGAGCCGGAGATGTCGATGACGAACGTCAAGGCAGCCGGCGGCCGTTTCCCCTTGCGGTCGGACGTGCGGGTGGAGAGCCCCACACGCACCAGCGACCAGTCCTCACCGCCTGCCTCAGCGCCTGCCTCACCGCCTGCCTCACTTCCGGCCTCCACTCCGTCCCGCCTGCTGATCTCACCGTCCACACTCCCCGGCCGCGCTCCGTCCACCGTCACCGAGAAGCCGTCGCCCGCGGGCCGCGGATAGTCCTGCCGGAAGCTGTTGACGAACTCCTCGGGCCGGATGTCACCGGCCTGGGGCAGCTGTCCGTCCTCCAGCGTGCGACGGGCGTAGCCGTACGAGGCGGTGTCCACGTCGAGCGCAAAGGTCGACAGATAGTCGGGCGCCACCGGCCTGGACTCCCGCGCTTCGTCGCCCTCCCGCTGCCGCTCCGCTTGGCCGTCCGTCCCCGTCGCGGGCGCGCCCCCTCCCCCGTCCGGCGCTATCGGCACGGGAGCAGGCTTTGCATCGCTGTGGGAGCTCCGGTCGGTGCTTCCCCCAGCGCCGCAGCCGGTGGTCAGCAGCATCCCGCCGGCCAGCACCGCGGCGGCCACTCCCCGGTACGTCCGTGAGCCCCTGCACATCCTTGAGCCGAGCTTCATCTTCACTCCCCTGGTCGTCAGCACTTGTGAATGTGACGTGCGAGACGGCCCCAAGGAGCAGACGAGGGAGTTGCGGATGAATCTCAATGCGGCAACGGCGGTCCGGAGTTGCCCTTGCCGGTGAACAACTCCCTCGGTGGCACCGGTATTCGATCAGCCCTCTTCCCAGCTGACGCTGCCGACCCCCGTTCCGCCGCCGCAGGTCGCCGACGACCAGCCGGCGCCGCCGGGGTTCAGAGTCACCCAGGCTCCGTAGGCATCGGGCCAGAAGCCGCAGACCACCACGGCGCGGAAGGCCACGACCTGGCTGCTGTTGTTGGTGCAGTCCGCACGGCCGGTCCAGCCGTCGGTGCTGGTGCTGCAGCTGAGGAGCAGGGGTGGCGGCGCCTGCTCCGCCGCCCGGGCGGCCGGCCCCATGACGACCAACGGCAGTGCCGCGGCAGCGGACAGCGCCATGGTGGCAATACGTCGGACCATCGTGACTTCCCTTCACTCGCCTCTCATGCCTCGTGCTTCCAGCGTGATCGCCACAGCGCCGGAAGCGAAGGGAGTGGCAATGACTCGCCAGTCCCCGAAGAGGATCTTGTCACCGCATGCAATCGTGTGAGTACATGAAGTGGTATGCGGATCCGGGGGGACGGACCGCGTGCCTGCATGAAAGGCGGGGGGGATGATCTGTCATGGCAGTGGGGGTGCTTCCGGGCTCCGTGCTCGGTCGGGAGGTCTCGCGGTCTGTCCTGCGCGACGCACCGGGGCAGCCGGTTCAAGGAGTGCCACAGGTGCGCGCGGCCCTGACCGGCCTGGTTCGCTCCGCGCGCCATGAGCTCCTCAGTTTCGACAACCCGGCCGGCGCGCTGGGCCACGGCATCCCGGAGCCTTTCCTGGAATTCGCGGGCGCGTGCGTGCGCACGGCCGCCGAACAGACCGCGACGGTACGGCGGATCGCGCCCCGGCACGGGCTGACCCACCTCACGGAGCCGTGGCGCAGCCCCGGCACGGCCCGGGTGACGGACAGCATCCCGTTCAAGATGCTGGTCGCGGACCGGTCGGTGGCGGCTGTGCCTCTCGATCTGGAGCTGCTGTACAACGGGGTTCTGCTGATCCGCGACCCCGTTGTCGTCCAGGCTCTGGTCCGCGCCCACCGCACCTGGTGGGACACCGGCCACGAGCTGACCCGACATACCGTGGCCGACGCCGTGCCGTCCCATCTGCAGCCAGTGCTACAGGCGATACTGGCCGGGCTCACGGACGAAGCGGCCGCGACCCGCCTCCGCATGTCCGGGCGTACATACAGCCGCCGGGTCGGTGAACTGCTCACCGCCCTCGGCACGACGAGCCGCTTCCGGGCTGGAGCGGAAGCAGCTCGTCGAGGCTGGATCTGACCGGGGCTGGGCACAGTCGTAGCTGAGCACAGTTCGGGCTGAGCCCAGTCGGACCTGGGCACTGCGGCGGCTACGAGACTGGGCTCGAGCTACGACACGATGTCCTTGCGGGAGAAACTCCGGAAGGCCAGTGCGAACAGCACCAGGGCGTATGTCACCGACACCGCAGCGCCCTTCACCATGCCGTTCCACTCCAAGTGTGGCTGCAGCGCGTCGATCCATGCGAACTGCCAGTGGGCGGGCAGCGCATCACGCCACGAACCGAGCGCCGTGACCGCGTCCAGCACATTGCCGATGATCGTCAGTCCCACCGCGCCGCCGACCGCACCCAGCGGGGCGTCGGTCTTGGTGGACAGCCAGAACGCCAGCCCCGCGGTGACGAGTTGGGAGACAAAGATGAACGCCACGACCAGCGCAAGACGCCCCACGGTCTCACCGGCGGCCAGGGAGCCGCCTCCCGTGGGCAGCTTCAGCGGCCCCCAGCCATAGGCAAGGGTGCCGGCAGCGAGACCCACCAGTGGCAGCAGCATCATCGCCGCCGCGCTGAAGCCCAGCGCGACCGCCAGCTTGGACCACAACAGCCGGGTACGCGGCACGGGAGCGGCCAGCAGATAGCGCAGCGAGGACCAGTTCGCCTCCGAGGCGACGGTGTCCCCGCAGAACAGCGCCACCGGCACGACCAGCAGGAAGCCCGCGGAGACGAACAGACAGGTCGCGGCGAAGTTCGCGCCGGACGCGGTGGCCGTGTCCATCAGGGTCACCCGGCCGCTGTCCCTTCCGTCCGGCGTGCCACCGATGGCGAAGGCGGCGATCAGAATGAGCGGCAGGGCGGCAAGGATCCCGGCCATCACCAGGGTCCGCCTGCGCTTCAGCTGCCGTACCGCCTCCACCCGCAGCGGCAGCGTGTGGCGTGCCCGGTAGCCCGGGGCCGCCTCGACCAGCGTGCTCATGCGGATCCTCCGATCAGGGTGAGGAACGCATCCTCCAGGCGGCGGTGCGGACCGACACCGGTCAACGGCACGTCCAGCCGGACGAGTTCGGCGATCATGCCGGTGGCGGTGGCTCCGTCGAGGCGTACAAGCAGTCCTTCGTCCGTACGGGAGGCAGAACCGATCCCCGGCAGCGCGGCGATCTTCTCGATCACCGGCTCCGGCACCGCATCGGCGGTGGTGACGAGCAGCGTGTCGCTCCCGCCGGTGATCTCCTCGACCGGTCCTGCCTGCACCAGCCGGCCGCGGTCCATGACCACCAGATGAGTGCAGGACTGCTCCACCTCGGAAAGGAGGTGACTGGAGACGATGACGGTCCGGCCCCCGGCCGCGTACCGGATCATCACGTCCCGCATCTCGCGGATCTGCGGCGGGTCGAGTCCGTTCGTCGGCTCGTCGAGGATCAGCAGATCCGGCATGCCGAGCATGGCCTGGGCGATGGCAAGGCGCTGCCGCATGCCCTGCGAGTAGGTACGTACGGCGCGGGCGAGGGCGTCACCGAGGCCGGCGATCTCCAGGGCCTCCTCGATGTGCGCGTCCTCGGCGGGCCGGCCGGTGGCCCGCCAGTAGAGCTCCAGGTTGTCGCGGCCCGACAGATGCGGCAGGAAGCCCGCGCCCTCGACGAACGCGCCGACCCGCGAGAGTACGGGCGCGCCGGGGCGGATGGCGTGGCCGAAGACGCGGATCTCGCCTTCGTCGGGCCGGATGAGTCCCATCAGCATGCGCAGGGTGGTGGTCTTGCCCGCGCCGTTGGGTCCGAGGAGGCCGAGGACCTGGCCCTTCTCGACCCGGAAGGACAGTTCCCGTACGGCATACCGGTCGGCGGACCTCGCGTACCGCTTGGTCAAGCTGGTGATCTCCAGGGGCACTTCGGCAAGCTCGGGGTCGGGTGCCGGGGCGAGGGCCCTGCGCCGGGCTGTGAGCAGCAGGGCCGCCGCGAGCAGTGCGCCGGCGGCCGGGAGCGCCCAGGTCCACCAGGGCAGTCCCGCGGCCTGGGTCTTGACGGCGGGCGCGGTGGGCACGGTCAGCGCGCCCGCGGCAGCCCCACCACCGAGGAGGGAGACGGTGTACGTGGCGGGGGCGGCCGGGGAGGCGTAGCCGAGGTCGGTCGCGGACAGGACCAGGCGCAGCCGGTGTCCGGCGTCGACCTCATGGTCCACGGCGGGCAGGGTCAGTCGGACGTCCTTGCCCTGCTCGGCGCCCTCGACCCGGACCGGGGCGACAAGCTGGGAGGGCAGCACCTGTTGGCGGCCGTCGGTCCCGACGTCGTACACCTTCCCGAACAGGACCGCGGCGCCGCTGCTGGAGGCGACCTTGACGCGGACGGTCGGCGAGCCCGTGATCCGCAGCGACTGCGACAGCGGCGCGGAGTCGAAGCGGGCGAACTGCCCGGGGAAGTCGAGGGAGAGGCCGAGACCGAGGGAGGAGAACTGGGTGAGCCCGCCGCTGAGACCGGGGACGGCGGAGATGGCGGGCGGGTTGGCGCCTGCCGGGTTGGCGAAGCGCTGTTCAGGGCCGGTGAGCTGGATCGCTTGGGCACCGCTCACCAGACCGGGGTAACGGTCGCCGGTCGCGCCGCGCAGCAGAGCTTGGCCGTCGGTGGAGTCGACGCCTCCGGTCCGGCTGACGCGGAAGGCGGGTCCGGTGTCCGCGCTCTTGTCCTGCTTGAGGTAGCGGTCGAACCAGTTGCTGATACGACCCTCGATGCGGCCGCTCTCCCGGTCACCCCCGTCGTGGCCACCGGCGATCCAGTCGACGGCGACGGGCACGCCGTTGGCGGTGATCCGCTTGGCCATGGCGTCGGCGTGCGCGAGCGGGAAGAGCGAGTCGGTCTGGCCCTGCACGATGAGCGCGGGCACCTTGATGCGGTCGCCGACGGCGGAGGGGCTGCGGCGTTCCAGGAGTTGCCGGGCCGCGGCGTCGGGCTTTCCGGCGACGGCGACGCGCTCGTACATGGCGCAGAGTGCGGGCTCGAAGCGCCCGCAGCCGCTCGGGTTGGCGGGGCGCGGGACCGCAGCGGCTCCAGACGCGCTGTTGCCGGCCGAACCACCGGCCGACCCGCCGGGCGGGCTGTCGCCGGCGGGCTCCTCGGCGGGGGCGGCGCCGTCCGGCGCACCCACCGATCCCGCGGAGCCTGTCGAGAAGAAGATCCCGGCCCAGAGCTTCTTGAAGACGCCGTCGGGGAAGAGCGCGTCGGCCAGGTTCCAGTAGGTGATCTGGGGTGCGATCGCGTCGACGCGCTTGTCGTGTCCGGCAGCGAGCAGCGAGATCGCCCCGCCGTAGGAGGCGCCAGTGACGCCGACACGCGGATCGCCGTCGGCGTCCAGCTGCACCTCGGGGCGCTTCGCCAGCCAGTCGATGAGCCGTGAAACGTCCTTGACCTCGAAGTCGGGGTCGTTGAGCCCGATCTGCCCGGTGGACCTGCCAAAGCCGCGGGCGGACCAGGTGAGCACGGCGTATCCGTCTCGAGCCAGCTTCTCGGCCTGCTCGCGTACATCGTCCTTGCTGCCGCCGAAGCCGTGTCCGAGGAGCACGGCGGGCCGGCGGGCCGTGCCGCCCGTCGTGAAGTAGGAGGTGTCGATCTTCGCCCCGGGCATCTCCTGCACCTGGTCCTCACGGTGCACGGTCGGCGCGCCGTCGTCAGCGACCGCGGTCCAGGTGCCCGCGCCGGCGAGGACGGCAAAGGCGGCGACGCCTGCGAGCCATCGGCCGCGCGGCCGGGGAAGTCGGATCTGCATGCCTGAAACCCTAAGCGGATCCCCCGTGCTCTCTCGGCTGCCGCCAGGCGGAACTCAGGAGCCTCCTCGAGTAGTACGGAGTGCAGTCGCCGTACACCAGACGCGGTATGCGCCCCGAGATGGCTGAAACGGGATCAAAGATGACAAAGACGTCTTTTCTCGGTCTGACGGATGTTCACAATGTGCGGATCCGTCACCCGTCAAATGGCGATGCTGTCTTGTGTCGCACGTCACGTCACGAGACCCTGGTCAGCGCATATGCAGCTGCTGGCACCATGCACGCCCGTACTTGTCCGTTAACGGTCAACGAAAGGTAGGTGCACGAGATGAGAGCCACTGCCCGACGCTTCGGGGCACTGATACCCGTAGTAGCCCTTGCCGCCGGTCTCCAGTTCGCCGCCTCCCCCACCGCGCAGAGCGCGCCCATCGGCGATCTTCGTCTCGCTCCCACTGCAACTGCCGTACAGAACAGCTGGATCGTCGTCCTGAAGGACGGCTCCACGCGTGCCGCCGATCTGGGCGTCACGCCGAAACTCACCTACCGCAGCGTCTTCCAGGGCTTCTCCACGACGATGTCCGGAGCGAAGGCCGTGAAGCTCGCGGCCGATCCCCGCGTGGCGTACGTCGAGCAGAACGAAACGGTCCGCCTCAACGACACCCAGTCCAACGCGACCTGGGGCATCGACCGCGTCGACCAGCGGAATCTGCCGCTGTCCAAGACCTACACCTACAAAACGACCGCGTCCAATGTGAACGCGTACATCATCGACACCGGGATCCGCACCTCCCACAGCGAGTTCGGCGGCCGTGCGAGCGTCGGCACGGACACGGTGGGCGGCGGGCAGAACGGCCAGGACTGCCACGGCCACGGCACCCATGTCGCCGGCACGGTCGGTGGCAAGACCTACGGCGTCGCCAAGGGCGTCAAGCTGATCGCCGTCCGCGTCCTGGACTGCCAGGGCTCCGGCACGACGGCCGGGGTCATCGCGGGCGTCGACTGGGTGACGGCCAACGCGAAGAAGCCGGCGGTGGCGAACATGAGCCTGGGCGGCGGGGCGAACACCTCGCTCGACAACGCGGTGAAGAAGTCCATCGCCTCGGGCGTCAGCTACTCGATCGCCGCGGGCAACGGCAACATCCTGGGCCTGCCGCAGAACGCGTGCAACTACTCGCCGGCCCGCGTCCCCGAGGCGATCACGGTCGGCGCGACGGACAGCTCGGACCGTCGGGCGTCGTTCTCCAACTACGGAACGTGTCTCGACCTGTTCGCGCCGGGCGTGAACATCACGTCGGCGTGGAAGGACAGCAACACCGCGACGAACACGATCTCCGGCACCTCGATGGCCACCCCGCACACGGTGGGCGTCGCGGCGCTCTATCTGTCGACCCACGCCACGGCGACCCCGGCACAGGTCCGGAACGCGCTGGTGAACGGTGCAACGAACGGCAAGGTCCAGGACCCGCGGACGGGTTCGCCGAACAAGCTGCTGTACTCGCTGTTCTAGCCCTTGCCGACCAACTGCCCGAGGAGCTCCTGCCCAGCCGGGTACGGACGCTCCTCGGGCAGTAGCCTGCCCGCGGCCTCCAGTTCACCGTCCCGCACGAGGGCGTGGATGCGGTGCGCGAGCGGGGTCACGTCGGTGATCGGGACGGTCCGCTCGTCGGCGTACTGCCGCGAGGCCTCGCCCGCGAGCCCCAGCTGGAGCGAGCGGAACGGCAGAGGCTGAAGGCGCAGATCCCGCTCGGGGTCCCACTGGACGCTGGCACGTGCGCGCTTCAACTCCCGCTTCCACATGGCCTGGTCGGGGTGGACATCTCGGTCGTAGTGCGAGAGGTAGGCGTTCCAGCGCCCAGTCGAAGCCCTCGCGAGTGATCTCGACAGCGAGCACCGTCTCCTGGTCCTGCTTCTCGGCCCAGCCGCAGCGGTACATCATGCACAGAAAGGAGGGCTTGATCCATGTCAAGCCGTGTTCACAGCCCTTTCTCGGTGGGGATTCTCCAGGCAGGTCACCAGCGACGATGGCGCTTCTTGCCAATCGCCACCTTTGCTCATGGCATTCGGTGAACCACTTCAGTCGTGACCGGGTCAGGGATCAGTCACCAGTCAGGGCCGCGACGCTCTCAACCACGTAGTCAGCCGGGTTGGCCGACCGCCCGCAAGGGGCATCCAGTGCCGACGCGCGTAGCGAGTTCGGCCCGCAGGATGACGAGTTCGGCCATACGTACGTCGATGACCTTGATCTTCTCCTCGAACAGCGCAGACAGCGCTTCTGCAGCATCCGGCGCCTCGCTCAGTTCCTCGCCGTGCCGCGCGATCTCCGCCAGAGAGAATCCGAGCGTCTGCGCAGTGCGGACATAGTGCAGCCAGGCCACTGCCTCGGGCGGGAAGTCGCGATACCCGTTGGCCAGCCGCCGACCTGCGACGAGGCCGACCTTCTCGTAGAACCGGATGGTGTCTCTGGTCACGCCCGCCTGCGCGGCCAGCTCTCCGATACGCATGACCCTCCGTCGGATGATGGGCTTGACCTTGGAGCGTACTCCACTGTTTACCGTGAGGCGTCGCTGCCGTGAGACCAGCAGGAGCCTCGTTGTGATCCGTCTTTTCGCCCCCGCACCCCCCACCTATCTTCGCGTCGTACGCGCGAGCGCCTGGTACGACCTCGTCGTCACGGCGGGATTCGCGACGCCGTGGACGTACGCGCTGGTGCACGACACGCTGTCATCTTTGGGCAACGCACTCGGGCTCGGCGTCCTGCCCGAACTCGACCCGGTGCAGACCCTGTACGCGAATCTGATGGGTTCGGTCGTGGTCGTCTGGGCCGTTCTGCGTATCGTCAGGCCGCTGTCGGTGCACGGACTGCTCGACGGCATCGCGCGCACGCTGTTCGCGGCATGGCAGGCGTACGCGCTGGCCCACGGGGCCATGCGGCTGCTGTGGCTGTTCTTCACCATCGAGGTGGCGTTCGGCCTCGTCCAGCTTGTGCCGTGGTGGCGGAACTGGCACACGAACTTGTTCGATCACGAAGCCGGCCCGACCGATGGGCACCCGCTCGGCACAGCGAGTCAGTGAGGCCCGGCTTGGGGCACATGCACCGGCACCCCTCACACGTGCTCCTGCTCGATGACTGCACCGATGGACTACCGATCAACCGGCTCGTCGCTGAGACCTGACCAGAAGACCCAAGTCAAGCAGTGTTCATAGTCCTCTAGGTCGGCCGTGAGGCAGTGAAACCCGCTAAAGGAGCCTGCTGTTGGGAGAGGTTTTGCCGCTAGGCATGACAGTCGGCGTGAGGTGGCGCATTCCCCTGGCGGGCAAGGCTTTCGCCTGCGGATGGTCGGGCGCGCACTGTGCTGCCGTTGCAGGCGCAAGGTGGCGAGCTCGACATGGTCGGGCCCCTGCCCACGGAGCCCGAAGGTCCAAGTGCAGCAGCCCCACCGGGAATTCGCAGCGATTCCACATGGGTTGATCACTGGGCAATGTGTGTCGTGTGCGTCACCCATTGCCCGGTGATGGCTATTGCTTGACCTCATCATGACCACGGTCTTCTAGGGTCGGGATTCGCAGTCGACAACGGGGGAGGCTTCGCATGGGCGAGGGCAAGGGTGACGGCACGGTTCTGGAAATCCACACAGCCGACATCAAGTTGACGGCTCCGGTCTTTCATACGCAGGCCCAGAATCTGAGCACGGCGCTGACGACGCTGGTCACCACACTGGACGGGCTCGGCGCACCCTGGGGCGATGACGAGCAGGGCAAGAAGTTCTACGACGCCTACCACCCTCAGCAGAAGGCCATAGAACGGGCTGCCGGCACGCTGGTCCTCGGCCTGACCAGCATTCATGAGGCGATGGCGGACATGGCGGACGGACATGTCGACAACGACGAGTTGATTGCCGGGATGTTCACCAAGGTGAAGGCGAAGATCGATGGTGAGCACGACAAGGGCGCCAAGTGAGTGTTGAGGACGAGGCCAAGGAGCTCCTGCTCAAGCTGGGCATGTGGTGGCCGGATGCCAACTCCGGTACGCTCCGCCACGCCGCCGATGCCTGGCGATCGTTCGCCGACGCCGTCGATGACGTACGTACCCCCGTCAACAACGCCGCCACCTCACTCATCCACAACAACAAGGGTGAGGCGATCGATGCGTTCAAGGTGTTCTGGGAGCGTTACGCCAAGGGCAAGGACGGGGGCTGGCTGAGCGATATCGCCAAGGCGGCACGCAAGATGGCGGAGGCGCTGGACAAGTTTGCCGACGCCGTCGATGACGCCATCGAAAAGCTGTGGACCCAGATCGGCATCGACGCCGCGATCATCGTGGGCGGTATCGCGCTGGCCTTCTTCACTGCAGGTGCCGCAGCGGGTGCTGCTGCTCTGGCGACCGAGGCCCTCATCGAGTTCGGCGCCACGATGGGTATCGCGGTCTCCGCCACCGTTGCCGAAATCGCCGCGGGCGCCCTCGTCGCCGCGGCCTTCGGAGGCGTGGAGTCGGTGACCATCGACCTGGCTGTCGCCCAGCCGCTGAAGATCGCCACCGGCATGCAGGACGGCTTCAGCCTGGACGAGATCAATCAGGCAGCGAAGGACGGCATGATCTACGGCGGCGCGTTCGGCGCGGGCAGCGGCGTGCTCAAGGCCGGCGTCGAAGGGAACCTGTTCACCAAGCTCGACGGGGTGCCGCTGATGCTCCGGCCGCCGACCCTCCGCCCCGACCTCGTCGAACTCGGCCCGGCGGCCCGACAGGCGAAGAAGACCCCGTGCGTCGGAGAGCCGATCGATGTGGCGACCGGCGCCATGCTGATGACGCAGTCCGATCTCACGCTCCCTGCCTCCCTTCCGCTGGTCTTTGAGCGCACCCATCTGTCCACGTACCGGGCGGGCATGTGCTTCGGGCCCACCTGGGTATCCACCCTCGACGAATGTATTCAACTCGACGCCGAGGGCGTGGTGTTCGCCGCCGCGGACGGCATGCGCCTGGTTTACCCGGTACCGCAGCCCGGCGAGCCTGTCCTGCCGGTGAAGGGCGCCTGCTGGCCACTGGAATGGGACGGCAAGCCCGACGGCGTCATGACCGTCACCGATCCGGACTCCGGAGTCGTACGAAGCTTCAGCAGCCCTGTTCCCTCGGACACCCTTGGGACTGTCCACCTTCCCGTGGACAGCTGGCACGACCGCAACGGCGCCCGCATCGACGTCGAACGCACGCCTGACGGCATCCCCACCGCGCTGCGCCACTCCGGCGGCTACTACCTGGCCATCGACACGCAGGGACCGCGCATCACCGCTCTGCGTCTCCTCGAGGCCCCCTCCCGGTACGAACCCTCGGAGCCCGCCGCCGGCGGTACGGTCGTGATGCGGTACGGCTACGACGAGGCGGGCAACCTCACGGAGGTCATCAACTCCAGTGACCAGCCGCTGCGTCACACCTACGACGCAGAGGGCCGGGTCACGTCCTGGACGGACCGCAACGGCACTTCGTTCGCGTACTTCTATGACGCCCGCGGCCGCGTCGAGCGCACCGAGGGCAGCGACGGCTTCCTTTCCGGCGCCCTCGCCTACGACGACGAGTCGCGCACGACCACGTACACCGACTCACTCGGCCACCGGTCCACGCATCGCTACAACGCCGAGGGCCAGGTCGTCGAGGAGACCGACCCGCTCGGCCACACCACCCGCACTGAGTGGAACACGCGAGGCGACAAGCCCCTCTCGGTCACCGACCCACTGGGCCGTACCACGCGCTATGCATACGACGACGCGGGCAACCTCGCCGCACTGACCCTGCCGGACGGGTCCGATGCCCGGGCCGTGTACAACACCCTCGGCCGACCCACCGAAGTCGTCGAGCCCGGTGGTGCGACCTGGCGGCACACGTACGACGAACGCGGCAACCTCCTCACCACAACCGACCCCGTCGGCTCCGAAACCCACCACAGCTACGACGAGTCAGGCCACCTGACCACGCTCACCGACGCCCTGGGCCACACGCGCAGGGTCACATCCGACGCAGCCGGGCTGCCCATCGCCGTATACGACGAACTCGGACACGCCACACTGGCGCGCCGCGACACCTTCGGCCGCATCGTCGAAGTGGTCGATCCACTGGGCCAGGTCACCCGCATGGGCTGGACGACCGAAGGCAAGCCGGACTGGCGCGCCTACGCGGACGGCACGAGGGAGTCCTGGACCTGGGACGGCGAAGGCAACCTTCTGACCCATACCGACCCCACGGGCAATGTCACCCGCCACACCGCCACCCATTTCGACGTCCCGGCCACCCGGACGGACCCGGACGGCACCACGTACGCCTTCGCCTACGACACCGAGCTACGGCTGACCGGAGTCACCAACCCGCAGGGTCTGACCTGGTCATACACATACGACGAGGCAGGCCGCCCGGTCGCCGAGAGCGACTTCAACGGCCGGACTCTCGCATACACGCATGACGCGGCGGGCGGCTTGGCGTCCCGTACGAACGGTGCGGGCGAGACCATCCGCTTCACGCGCGATGCGCTCGGCCGCGTCATCGAGCAGCGCACCGACACGGGCGACATCACGACGTATACATACGGCGCGTCCGGTCATGTCGTGCGCGCGGCCAACGCGGACGCCGAGATCGTCATCGAACGAGACACTCTCGGCCGCACGCTCACCGAAACCGTCAACGACCGCACGACGGCGTACGAGTACGACGCCCTCGGCCGCGTCAGTAGGAGAAGCACCCCGTCGGGGCTGAGCTCGGAATGGACCTACGACCCAGCGGGCCGGCTCGCCGCACTCGGTACCGAGGCCGGCTCGTTGACCTTCGCGTACGACGCCGCAGGCCACGAAATCGAGCGCCGCGTCGGAGCCGACGTGACCCTCAGGCAGAGCTGGGACAGGGCGGACCGTCTTTCCACCCAATCCCTCACCGCTCACTCGAAGGAAGCGGACCGCCTCCTCCAACACCGTAGCTACGCCTATCGCGAGGACGGCTACCTCACCGAAATCCGGGAACTGACCTCGGGCACACGCCGGTTCGACCTCGACCGTATGGGCCGTGTCACGGGTGTACGGGCCCACGGCTGGACCGAGACGTACGCCTACGATGTTGCAGGCAACCTCACGGATGCCACAGCCCCTGCCCACGATTCCGTCGGCGACCATGAATTCGAGGGCACGCTTATCCGCCGCGCGGGCAGCACCTTGTACGAACACGACGCGCAGGGCCGCCTGATCCGCAAGACCCGCAAGCTCCTCAACGGGCAGCAACATACCTGGACATACGTCTGGAACGCGGAGGATCGCCTGGTCAAGGCGGTGACACCGGACGGCGAGCGCTGGCAGTACACGTACGACCCATTGGGCCGCCGAATATCCAAGCAGCGACTGGCAGACGACGGTACAGCTGCAGAGCGCACGGACTTCACCTGGGACGACACCCGCCTGGCCGAACAGAAGTCGTCCGATGGAAGGGTCACCACCTGGGACTACGCCCCGGGCACACATCGCCCACTCACCCAGACCGACCACAGGCCGCTGGTCCGCGCGTCTGGCACGTCACTGCTTTCCCAATTGGCCGAGGACACCTCGACCGACTACAGCACCCGCTTCTACGCCGTCATCACGGATGCCATCGGCACCCCGACCGAACTGGTCACCGCCGACGGCGGACTGACCTGGCAACGCCGCACCACCCTCTGGGGCACGAGTTTTCCAGCCCCGACGGACACCACCTCCGTGGATTGCCCACTGCGCTTCTCGGGCCAGTACCACGACTCCGAAACCGGCCTGAACTACAACTACTTCCGCTACTACGACCCGGGAACCGCCCGATACGTCAGCCCTGACCCTCTCGGCCTAGAACCAGCAGACAACCACCATGCATATGTGGTGAACGCGTTGGGCTGGACAGACCCGTTGGGACTCTCGCCCTGCAACTACGGCGCGGATGATCTGTACAAGGCCGCCGCCGATATAAAGAAGGGCCAGCTGTCGCCGGCCGGCAGGGCCCTGCAAAAGCATGGCGATCCGAGTCCGGGGAATATCGCCAAGCGCGGTCAGGCGCATGTGGACAGGTATGATTTCGGTAGAGTAACAAACAGCGAGAGGACCGAGATTGCAAATGAAATGATTCGCGATATCTTGACGGATCCGAGGGTGGTGGAAACGGTAAACACCTCGGCCACTGCACAGTATGGTGGGATCACTCGCGATTTCAGGGTGCCGGGTGGATGGGGGGCTCGCTGGAGCTGGCGGAATGGTTCGCTTACGTTTGAAGGGTTCCTGTAATGGGCGGACGAGAAGGCGTTGGTATGCAGTATCGCAGCGAGGACTTCGAGGTCGACGGAGCGCTACGTGACGTGTGCATCCTGGACGCCTCGATTGATGCCTGGCGAAATGTCCTTGCCGCGTTGAACTCTGTGGACTGGACCGTGTCCTTCAACTGGACATTGTCCGATTCGATCGATAGCAGAGTTCCCGATGCAAGCGAGCTGTTTCATCGACTGGAGAGCAATCCGGAAGAATCGGCCAGTCTGGCTGTCGAAGTGGGGGGCATCTGGTTCACCTGCTATTTCTTCGATGTCGACGAGATTGAATTCACTTTCGACCCGGGCGATGTGACGGATTTGGAGTCGTTCACAGCTGTTGAAGAGTTCGTTCGATTCCTTGGCGATTCGGCACGCAAGAGGGTTGTGGTGACCATGGAGGGGACTGATCATGGCGCCATGCCCGCGCTGTTCGAATACTTCCCAGGGGCGTTGCTGTAGTCGAAATGACAGTATCCGATACCAAGGCTCAGATCTCTGACCTGGTCCTTTCGTTGTGGAGCGGGTGACGGGAATCGAACCCCCGCTCCGAGCTTGGGAGTCATCGCGCCTGGCGGCGAGGAAACCAGATCTGAGGCCTGCGTACCGTCAGGGGCGGCTTGATCCAAGTCAAGCAGTGTTCATAGTCCTTTCTGCGGCAGGCACACCTAGCGGGGTCAACGTTGCCAAGGGCGACCGCTTGGGCACTGCCGCCCGGTACAGCCGTAGCTACCCTCCAGTAACGGTGACCTGCGGGTATGGCCCGAGCTGGTTGCCTTTGACGAGTGGATCTCTCTGGCTTCACTGATGCCTGCATCCGACTGCTCGATCCGGGGATGGCCGCGCTGGGACGGCTTGAGGTCTCTGACGGCCGGCCGCGCGAGACTGCCTTGGTACTCGGCTCCTTCCGCCGAAGGCCCAACGGAGACTGGGACTTCGTCCTCGGTGGCAAGGGCTACACGGGCGGCCTGGAGGAACTGGTTCAGGATTTCGGCATCGAGGTGGAGTAGATCAGCGAGTCCGGATGCTGCTGGTGCTCTGACCGGGAAGGTTCACCGAGTTCGTGGCCGCAGTGGTCGGATGGGTGGCGGCCTCCATTCCAGAAGGGCGGCGTAGGTGTCGCTGACCCAGGCGGCGTGCGCCGCGACAGTGGGCTGCGCGTCGTTCGTCGCCAGCCCATCTGTCCCTCGCAGGCTTTTACGGTGGGCCAGGCCAATTCGACCGCCGTCGCCATTCCTGGGCGGGTCGCGGCGCGGAGGTGGCGACCCGCCAGGACCAGAGGCTGGTCGGTTTACCGGGAGCGCAAGACGGCCTCCAAGACCTCGTGGACGGTCTTCGCGGGGTGACCGATGGTGGCTTCCAGTGTCGGGTTGGTGGCGTTGAACTCGCTATTGCGCGACGCCGCGAACATCGTCACGGAGAACTCCGCAGCCGGCCGCGGCATCCCGCCGGCGACTGCTGCGGATGTCCACTCGTTGTCGTCCATGACGACTCGGGTGATGGTCCGGCCGGTGATGCGGCTGAGGATGTCGGCGACGTCGGCGAAGTCCAGCGTGTGCGGGGCTGTCAGCGGCGGCGTTACCCCTTCGAGTGCACCGTCTTCGGTCAGGGCGAACGCCGCGGCTTCTGCCAGGTCCTCGTGGGCCGTCCAGGACACCGGGCCATCCTGCGGCACGGCGAGCGTGCCGGTCTTGAGCGCCGCGCCGATGTAGTAGCCCAAGGTGGAGGCATAGAACCCGTTGCGAAGAGCGGTGTAGGGGACTCCTTGCTGCTTGAGGTGCTCCTCGGTAGCCGCATGGACCTTCTGCGGCGGGAAGAGCGACATGGGAGAGGCAGCCTGGTGGCTGGTGTACAGGATGCGTTGGGCGCCCGCTTCCCGTGCTGCGTCGATGGCGGCGCTGTTGGCGGTCAACGCGCCGCCGCCTCGAATGGCCGCGGAGACGACCAGGACGCGCTCGGCACCTTCGAAGGCGTGCTTCAAACTGTCGGGTTCGGTGAAGTCTCCTGCCCGGACCCGGACGCCGCGCTCGGCGAGGTCGGCGGCCTTGCTCACGTCGCGCACACTGACGCCGATCCTGTCGGCCGGTACCCGCTCCAGCAGGCGGTTGAGGATCAGCGACCCGAGGTGGCCGGTGGCTCCCGTGACGATCAGCATCGGTGGCTCCAGTCTGATGATGTTTCCAACGGAACGAAAATAACGGTATCACTGATACTTCCGTTGGATACAACCATCTGAGCCCATCCGGAGCTCGGCCGCAGCTGCCAGCATCTTCGGACAGTTCGACAGCGGAGGATTGGCAATATCATTGATAACATCGCCTGTCACGCATGGGCGATACCATCGTCCCCATGGCACCGAACACGCAGCGGCGAGACATCACCCGGGACCGCATCGTGAAGATTGCGGCCGGCCTGCTGCGCGACCAGGGGCCGGCCGCGGTGACCACGCGCCGCGTGGCCCACGAGGCTGGGCTGCAGCCTCCTGCTCTCTACCGCTTGTTCCAGGACAAGGACGAGCTGCTGGATGCCGCCGCGGAGCGTGTCTTCGCCGAACATGTGGCGAGCAAGCAGACCACCGCGCCCTCGGACGACCCTGTAGAAGACCTCCGCGCCGGATGGAACACGCAGATCAGCTTCGGCCTGGCCAACCCGTACGTCTACGGCCTGTTGCTCGACCCGGCCCGCGCACGCGACACCCCGGCACAGGTCAAGGGCGTGCTGATCCTCTCCGAGCGTGTGCACACAATCGCCGCCGCCGGGCGGCTTCGGGTGAGCGAGGAACGCGCCGTCAACCTCATCCGCTCGGCGGGGATCGGAACCGTCCACACCCTGCTGACCCTGCCACCAGAGCAAAGCGACCCGCACCTGGCCGACGCCGCCTTCGACGCGATCGCTCGCGCCATCCTCACAGATGAGCCCACTGTCCCCACCCAGGATCCGACGGCCGTCGTCGCGGCCTTCCGCACCCTCATGCCCGAACTGCCCACTCTCAGCAAAGCTGAGGCCGCGCTTCTCGACGAGTGGCTGCAACGCTGATCCAACACCGCGCTACGGCCCTGGCCACGGTGGCAAGGTTTCGACCACCACTTCTGGAAACCAGACCACCGCACCTCCAGCAGTCGGATCGGACGTCACCACACGTCCAACCGCTACGACCACCAACCCGGCGAACCTATGCGGTCACAGCACTGGCAGCATGGATAGGACTGTGAAAGCGGCTTGATGACGCAGGTCATCGGGTCCCGCTTCCAGGCCGCGGGAAAACGGCGGTCGCGGGCGGCCGGGAGGCCGATCCCGGGGGCATACGCCTGGTGGCGGGTGACTGCTGCGGCGGTGTTGGTGCCGCCGAGGCTGTGGAACCGGTCCAGCACCCGGAGGACGGACTCGCCCGGGCCAACTGGATCCGTCGGCTGTCGGTGCCGAACTCGATCAGGTCGGCCTGCTCGGCTCGCACGGCCAGGAGCGGGGAGGTCGCTCCGCCTGCGGTCAGGCCCGGTAGTCGGAAGAACGAGCTGAATCCGATCCGCGGGCTCTCACGGCAGGCTCTGAGCGAGATCGTCCGGATCGAGGAGACCCGCAACTACCTCTGGCCCGGCGCCGTGGGCGAGTCGCTGCCCCGGCGTGCCGCGCGTGAACTGCGGGTTCTTGTCCTTGAGTTGGACGAGGCATACCGAACGGCCCGTACGGATGAGGAGTCCGTACGGGCCGGGGTGCCGTCAGTGGTTGCGGGGGAAGCCCAGGTCCACGCCGATGTGGCCCTCGGCCGGGTCCGGCCAGCGAGTCGTGACGACCTTGCCGCGGGTGTAGAAGTGCACGCCGTCATTGCCGTAGATGTGGTGGTCGCCGAAGAGCGAGTCCTTCCAGCCGCCGAAGGAGTGGTAGCCCACCGGGACCGGGATCGGTACGTTCACGCCGACCATGCCCGCCTGGATCTCCAGCTGGAAGCGGCGGGCCGCGCCGCCGTCGCGGGTGAAGACGGCCGTGCCGTTGCCGAACGGCGAGGCGTTGATCAGGGCCACGCCCTCCTCGTACGTCTCCGCGCGCAGCACACACAGCACCGGGCCGAAGATCTCGTCGCGGTAGGCGTCCGAGTCGGTGGAGACGCGGTCCAGCAGCGAGAGGCCGATCCAGTGGCCGTCCTCGAAGCCCTCGACCGTGTAGCCCGTGCCGTCCAGGACGACGTCCGCGCCCTGGGCCGCCGCGCCCGTGACGTACGAGGCGACCTTGTCCCGGTGGACCTTGGTGATCAGCGGGCCCATCTCGGACTCCGGGTCGTTGCCCGGGCCGATCTTGATCTTCTCGGCGCGCTCGCGGATCTTGTCCACCAGCTCGTCGGCGATGGAGCTGATCGCGACGACCGCGGAGATGGCCATGCAGCGCTCGCCGGCGGACCCGTACGCCGCCGAGACCGCCGCGTCCGCTGCCGCGTCCAGGTCCCCGTCCGGCAGGACCAGCATGTGGTTCTTCGCCCCGCCGAGCGCCTGGACGCGCTTGCCGTTGGCGGAGGCGGTGGTGTGGATGTAGCGCGCGATCGGGGTCGAGCCCACGAAGGAGACCGCGGCGACGTCCGGGTGCGCGAGCAGCGCGTCGACCGCGACCTTGTCGCCGTGGACGACATTGAGCACGCCGTCGGGCAGGCCGGCCTCGGCGGCCAGCTCCGCCAGCAGGTTCGCTGCGGACGGGTCCTTCTCACTCGGCTTCAGTACGAAGGTGTTTCCGCAGGCGATCGCCAGCGGGAACATCCACATCGGGACCATCGCCGGGAAGTTGAACGGTGTGATGCCCGCGACCACGCCGAGCGGCTGGCGGATCGAGGAGACATCGACCCGGTTGGAGACCTGGGTGGACAGCTCGCCCTTGAGCTGGGTGGTGATGCCGCAGGCGAGCTCCACGATCTCCAGACCGCGGGCGACCTCGCCGAGCGCGTCGGAGTGCACCTTGCCGTGCTCGGCGGTGATCAACTCGGCGATCGAGTCCCGGTTGGCGTCCAGCAGTGCGCGGTAGCGGAAGAGGATCGAGGTGCGCTGCGCGAGCGAGGACGTGCCCCAGGTGGCGTAGGCATCCTTCGCCGCCGTGACGGCCGTGTCGACCTCCTCCACCGAAGCCAGCGCGACCTGAGTGGTGACGGCGCCGGTCGCCGGGTCGGTGACCGGGCCCCAGTTGCCGGACGCGCCCTCGACGGTCTTGCCACCGATCCAGTGGTTGACGGTCTTCATTTCGTGCTCCTTCAGAGATGGCGGCGTCGGGCTGCGACTTGCCGGTCGTACTCCTCCCGAGCCTTGACCGCCGACGGGCGGGTCGCGGTCTCGGCCACTGGAACATCCCACCACGCCTGCGCGGGGGGCGCGCCCGACACAGTGTCTGCCGTTTCGGTCTCGACGTAGACACCTGTGGGAACGGTCGCCTCACGCGCCTCAGCGAGCGCTTCACGCAGGTCACGCACCGTCTTGGCGCGGATCACGCGCAGCCCGAGCGCGGCCGCGTTGGCGGCCAGATCGACGGGGAGCGGGGCGCCGGTGTACGTGCCGTCGCCGGCCCGGTGTCGGTAGGCGGTGCCGAAGCGCTCCGCGCCCACGGACTCGGACAGGCCTCCGATGGAGGCGTACCCGTGGTTCTGCAGGATGACCACCTTGATGGGGATGTTCTCCTGGACAGCGGTGACGATCTCGGTGGGATTCATCAGATACGTACCGTCGCCGACGAGCGCCCAGACGGGGCGGCCCGGCGCGGCCATCCCGACGCCGATGGCCGCGGGGATCTCGTATCCCATGCAGGAGTAGCCGTACTCGACGTGGTACTGGTCGGAGCTGCGGGCGCGCCACAGCTTGTGCAGATCACCGGGCAGCGAGCCCGCGGCGTTGATCACGACGTCGTCCCCGGTCACGAGCGCGTCGAGAACGCCGAGCACCTGGGGCTGGGTGGGGCGGGTGTCCGGGTCCTCGGCCTCGTACGCGGCATCGACGCGGTACTCCCAGCGCTCCTTGTCGTCGCCGTACTCCGTCTCGTACGCGGGCTCGACCCGGTGGCGCGTGCCCAGCGCGCCCGCGAGGTCGTCGAGAGCGGCGCGGGCGTCCGCGACGAGCGAGAGCCCGGCCATCTTGTGGGCGTCGAAGCCGGTGATGTTGATGTTCAGGAACCGGACCGCGGGGTTCTGGAAGAGGGTCGCCGATGCGGTGGTGAAGTCGGACCAGCGCGTGCCGACGCCGATCACCAGATCGGCGGTACGGGCCAGCTCGTCGGCCGTCGCGGTGCCGGTGTGGCCGATGCCGCCGACGTCGCAGGGGTGGTCGTACAGCAGCGAGCCCTTGCCCGCCTGGGTGGAGGCGACCGGGATGCCGGTCGCCTCGGCGAAGGTGCGCAGTGCGTCCTCGGCCTCACTGTGGTGGACTCCGCCGCCCGCGACGATCAGAGGTCGACGAGCAGCGGTCAGGGCGCGGCAGGCCGCGTCGAGGGCGTCCTGGTCGGGCCGGGGACGGCGTACGTGCCAGACGCGCTCGGCGAAGAAGTCCTCCGGCCAGTCATACGCCTCTGTCTGTACGTCCTGCGGCAGCGCGAGCGTGACCGCACCGGTGTCGGCGGGGTCGGCGAGGACGCGCATCGCCTGCAACGCCGCCGGGATCAGTGCCTCGGGGCGGGTGACGCGGTCGAAGTAGCGGGAGACCGGCCGCAGCGCGTCATTGACCGACACATCGCCCGCGTAAGGGACTTCGAGCTGCTGGAGGACCGGATCGGCGGGGCGGGTCGCGAACACGTCGCCGGGCAGCAGGAGCACGGGCAGCCGGTTGATGGTGGCGAGGGCCGCGCCCGTGACGAGGTTGGTGGCGCCGGGGCCGACGGAGGTGGTGACGGCGTGGGCGGAGAGGCGGCGGGACTGGCGGGCGTAGCCGACGGCGGCGTGCACCATGGCCTGTTCGTTGCGGCCCTGGACGTACGGCATGTCCGTGGCGGACTCGAGGAGTGCCTGGCCGATTCCGGCCACATTTCCGTGGCCGAAGATGCCCCAGGTGGCGTTGACCAGGCGGTGGCGTTGGCCGTCGCGCTCGGTGTACTGGCGGGCGAGGAAGGCGACGAGGGCCTGGGCGACGGTGAGTCGGCGCGTACTGCTCATCGGGGGCCTTCCTCGGTTTCGGCTTCGGTTGCTGCTTCGGTTGCAAGTTCGGTCGCGGCTTGGGTTGCGGCTTGGGTTGCGGCTTCGGCTTCGTACAGGGGCAGTCGGGGGTCGACGGGCTGCGTCGGCCAGGTGTCGCGGATCCAGCCGTGCTCCGGGTGGTCGCAGATCAGCCACTCACGCGTCGCGCCCGGGCCCGCCATGACATTGAGGTAGTACATGTCGCGGCCGGGCGGGGCGATGGACGGGCCGTGCCAGCCGTCGGGGATGAGGACGGCGTCACCGGTGCGGACCTCGGCGAGGACGTCCGTACCGCCGGGCCGGGAGGGGGAGACCCGGTGGTAGCCGATGCCGCCGCGGTCGATCTCGAAGTAGTAGATCTCTTCGAGCTCCGACTCGACGCCTGGGCGGTGCTCGTCGTGCTTGTGCGGCGGGTACGAGGACCAGTTGCCGCCGGGGGTGAGCACCTCGACCGCGATCAGCTTGTCGCAGTCGAAGGTGTCCGCTGCCGCGAAGTTGTTGACCTGTCGCGAGCAGCTGCCCGAGCCGCGCAGCTCGACGGGCACCTCCGGCGCGGGGCCGTAGCGAGCGGGGAGTCGTCGCTCGCACTTCGCTCCTGCCAGGGCGAAGCGGCCTCCCGCGCCGGAGGCAATCTGTGCATGGGCATCGCGGGGTACGTAGGCGAAGTCCGTGACTCCGCTGAACACGCTTTCCCTGCCCTGCAGTTCAAAAAACTCGCCTTGTGTGTGCACCGTGCAGCCGCCGGCGAGCGGCAGCACGATCCACTCGCTGTCCCCGGCGGCGAAGGAGTGCGAGGCGCCCGGTGCCAGCTCCAGCACACTCAGGCTGGAGTAACCCCAGCCGGCCTGCTCGGGGTCGATCCGGAGGGCATAGGGCCCCTCGGCCGCACTGCCCGCCGGCAGGTACCGGCCCTTGTCGTCGTGGTCGCTCATGGCTTCTCCGTACCCCCTACAGCAGTCCTACGGCCGTATCGACCGCCCCGGAAACGTCCCCGTCGACCGGATAGAGCAGCGAGCGTCCCACCACCAGTCCCTGGACGGTGGGCAGTTGCAGCGCACCACGCCATTTCTCGTATGCGCCGTCCTGGTCGTCGCCGACCTCGCCCCCGAGGAGGACCGAGGGCAGGGTCGTGGTCTCCATCACGGCCGCCATGTCGTCGGGGTCGTCGGTGACGGGGACCTTCAGCCAGGTGTACGCGGAGGTACCGGCAAGCCCGGACGCGATGGCGATCGACCGGGTGACTGCTTCGGCGCTGAGATCGTTTCGGAGCTGTCCGTCGATCCGGTGACATATGAACGGCTCGACGAAGACGGGAAGCTGACGCTCCGCCATCTCGTCTACGGCGCGGGCGGTCGCGTACAGCGTGTCGAGGGAGCCCGGGTCCTCGTAGTCGATGCGGAGCAGCAATTTGCCCGCGTCGAAGCCGAGCCGGTCCAGGTCCTGGGCACGGTGGCCGGTGAAGCGGTCGTCCAGCTCGAAGGCGGCGCCCGCGAGGCCGCCGCGGTTCATCGAGCCCATGACGACCTTGTCGTCGAGGGCGCCGAGGAGGAGCAGGTCGTCCAGGATGTCGGCGGTGGCGAGAACACCGTCGACGCCGGGGCGGGAGAGGGCCAGGCAGAGCCGTTCGAGCAGGTCGAGGCGGTTGGCCATGGCGAAGGGGCGGTCGCCGACGCCGAGGGCGCCGCGGGCCGGGTGGTCGGCGGCGATGATCATCAGGCGCCCGCTGTCGCCGATGAGCCGGGGCCGCCTGCGCCGCCGGGTGGCGGCCTCGGCGACGGCCTCGGGGTGGCGGGTGCGGATCCCGACGAGCTCGGCGATGTCGACGCGGCTCACGACGCTGCTCCTGGCGGGACTGGGGCCGGCGGGGGCGTCGGCGGGGGCGAGTGGGGCGCGGGCGCGTCGGCGGGTGATGAGCTCGGCCGGAGCGCGGGCGCGTCGCCGGGCGGCGGGGTCGGGGAGGGCGGGACCGGGGCGCCGGAGAGGACCTGGTCGACCTCGGCCGCGTACGGCATGGCCGTGGAGCAGGCGAGGCGGGCCGCGACGATGGCTCCGGCAGCGTTGGCGTACCGCATGATGCGCTCCAACTCCCAGCCGGAGAGCAGACCGTGGCAGAGCGCCCCGCCGAACGCGTCGCCCGCGCCCAGCCCGTTGACCACATCGACGGGGACGGGCGGGACCTCGGCCTGCGTGCCGTCCCGGTGGACGGCGAGAACGCCTTTGGGCCCCTGCTTGACGACGGCGAGTTCGACCCCGGCGGCGAGGAGCGCACGGGCCGCCGCGTGCGGCTCGCGCTCACCGGTGGCGATCTCGCACTCCTCGAGATTGCCGACGGCGACGGTCGCGTGTGCCAGCGCCTCGGCGTAGTACGGCCGCGCCTCGTCCGGGTCCGTCCAGAACATCGGCCGCCAGTCGAGGTCGAAGACGGTCGTGCCGGAGCGGTCCCGGTGGGCAAGCGCCGCGAGTGTCGCCGTGCGGCTCGGCTCGGCGCACAGCCCGGTCCCGGTCATCCAGAACACACGCGCCGCCCGGATCTCCTCCAGGTCCAGCTCACCCTCATGGATGTCCAGGTCGGGGGCCTTCGGCTGCCGGTAGAAGTAGAGCGGGAAGTTGTCCGGCGGGAAGATCTCGCAGAAGGTGACCGGGGTCGGGTAGGCCGCCACCGGCGTCACCCAGCGGTCGTCGACCCCGAACTCCCTCAGTGCCTGGTGGAGATACTCCCCGAAGGCGTCCTGGCCGGTGCGGGTGATCACCGCCGTCCGCCGACCGAGCCGGGCAGCGCCGACCGCGACGTTCGTGGCCGAGCCGCCGAGGAACTTCCCGAACGTGTCGACCTGTGCCAACGGGACCCCGGTCCGCAGCGGATAGAGGTCCACCCCGATCCGGCCCATCGTGATCACGTCGTACGGCTGAGGCATGCGCGTCCCTTCGGTTCGACGCCGGCTGTGCTCAGGTCTAGTGGTCCTCCATGAACCCTGTCAACATTTTGTCCTTACATTCGGACGAAGCCTTGACACCCTTCTCCGGCGGCGGGAAAGCTGCTCCGCATGACCTCCACCGTCCCCTCCCTGAACCGCATCCGGGTCGGCTCGGCCCCCGACTCCTGGGGGGTGTGGTTCCCCGACGACCCCCAGCAGGTCCCCTGGCAGCGTTTCCTCGACGAGGTCGCCGGGGCCGGCTACGAGTGGATCGAGCTCGGCCCGTACGGCTATCTCCCGAGCGATGCCGCCCGTCTCACCGAGGAGACGGCCCGCCGGGGGCTCAAGGTCTCGGCCGGCACGGTCTTCACCGGACTGCACCATGGACCGGCCGTGTGGGAGAAGACCTGGGCACATGTCTCCGACATCGCGGCGCTCACGCAGGCCATGGGCGCGGAGCATCTCGTCGTCATCCCCTCCTTCTGGCGTGACGACAAGTCCGGGCAGGTGCTGGAGGACCGCACCCTGACCCCTGCGCAATGGCGCGATCTCGCCAGCCAGACCGAACGGCTGGGCCGCGAGGTGCGTGAGCGGTACGGACTGAAGATCGTCGTCCACCCGCATGCGGACACCCATATCGACAGCGAGGAGAACGTCAGCCGGTTCCTCGACGCCACGGACCCCGGACTGGTCTCGCTCTGTCTGGACACCGGGCACTACGCCTACTGCGGCGGCGACAGCGTCAAGCTGATCGAGACCTACGGGGAGCGGATCGGCTACCTCCACCTCAAGCAGGTGGACCCGGAGATCCTCGCCGAAGTGGTGGCTGACGAGGTGCCGTTCGGGCCGGCCGTCGGCAGGGGCGTGATGTGCGAGCCGCCGGCCGGGGTGCCCGCTCTGGAGCCCGTACTGGCGGCGGCGCAGGCGCTGGACGTCGAACTCTTCGCCATCGTCGAGCAGGACATGTACCCCTGCCCGCCGGACAAACCCTTCCCGATCGCCCGGCGAACCCGCCGTTTCCTGCGCTCTTGCGGCGCGTGACGCGAACGGGCCGACTCTGTCGTGGTCGTCCCCTCCTCGTCACGCATGTCTCCATTACGCGGGCCTTCTGTCACAGCCGATCAACAGCCCGCCCCTCCACCTCGGCGCATTCGTTCAACGGGCACAGGCTCAGTGATCGCCAGCGTCTGCGCTGCAGCTCCCCCGACGGTCCCCCCGGCCGCCGCTGCCGCGCACGCAGGGAGGTGCCACACCCATGACGGACAGAAGACTCTGGTCCTACAAAGAGATCGCCGCGCACATCCGGGTGCAGCCGGACACGGTCCGCTCCTACCGCAAGCACGGCCTTCTCCCGCCGCCCGACCATGTGGAGACCGGCAAGCCCTACTGGTACGAGGACACGATCCGTGTCTGGGTGGCCAATCGCCCCGGGAACAGGGGCGGCCGCAGGGAGTGAGGCCGCGCTACGTCCTGACGGTGTCCCGTGCCGCGTCCGGGTCCTGCTCGATGTCGGGATCCGGCGCGGTGTCGGGGTCGAGATCAACCTCGAGGTCGGGCGTCGATTCCGGCTCCTGATCCGGGTGCGGCGCGGGCTGCGGTATCTCCCCCTCGCTCAGGCCGAACCGCTGATGGAAGCGGCGCAGCGGCCCCGGTGCCCACCAGGTCGCGGCGCCCATCAGCTTCATCACCGAGGGGACGAGCAGACTGCGGACCACCATGGCGTCCATCAGCACGGCCAACGCGATTCCCAGGCCGAGCATCTTGGTGTTGGTCACCCGTGAGGTGCCTATGCCCACCATCACGACAGCGAGGATCACGGCCGCCGCGGTGATCAGGCCGCCGGTGCGCTGAAGGCCGAACCTCACCGCGTGCTCATGGTCGCGGGTACGGTCGTACTCCTCCTTGATACGGGAGAGCAGGAAGACGCCGTAGTCCATGGACAGCCCGAAGGCGATGCAGAACATCAGCACAGGGAGCGTCGTCTCGATGTCACCGGTGGAGGTGAAGGCGAGCAGCCCGGAGAGGTGCCCGTCCTGGAAGACCCAGACCACCGCGCCGAACATCGCCGTCAGGCTCAGGGCATTGAGCACGACCGCCTGGACGGGGATGAGCACGCTGCCGGTGAGCAGGAAGACCAACAGCAGCGTCACTATGGCGATGATCCCCAGCGCCAGTGGCAGCCGGTCGGCGATGGCGGCCTTGGAGTCCTCCAGCACCGCGGCCCGGCCGGTCACCGAGGTCTCGAACGGGGCCGGTACGTCGCGCAGTTCATGCACGAGCTTCTGGGCCTCCTCTCCCACCGCCTCGCCCTTGGGCTGCACCGTGAGGTAGGCGGATCCGCCCGAGGTGACGGGCCCGTCCACCCGCAGCACACCCGGGAGGGCGGCGATCTTGTCGCGGTACGCGGCGTACTCGGCGGGGGTCGTCGCGGACCCGGAACCGGTGTCCTCGGCGAAGACTTCGAGGCCGCCGGCGGGGCTGCCGGGGAAGCCGTCCCGTATCTGCTGCTGGACCACATGGACCTCGGCGGTCGACGGCAGCTGGCGGTCGTCGGGAGTACCGAACTTCACGCCCAGGAAGGGCAGTCCGAGCAGCACAAGACCGGCCACGGTGGCGAACGCGAACAGCGGGGCCCGGCGCATCACCAGCCCGGCGACCCGTGCCCACCCGGCTCCGGCCGCTTCCTGGTCCGCAGCCGCTCGCCGGTCCGCGGCCGCTTTCTGGTCCTCGGCCGACGCCTTCTCCGCCCCGGCCCCGTCGGACGATGTGCGGTCGCGTCGGCCACGCTTGAAAAGGCGGCGCAGGTCCAGCGCATTGACCCGGTGTCCAAGCAGCATCAGGGCGGCCGGGAGGAGCACCAGCGCGGCCCCTGCCGCCAGAAGCACCACCGCGATCCCGGCGTAGGCGAAGGACCGCAGGAAGTACTGCGGGAAGACCAGCATCGCGGCCAGCGACACGGCCACGGTCAGCGCGGAGAACAGGACCGTGCGGCCCGCGGTGCGCAGGGTGATACCGATCGACTCCCGCACCTCGGCCCCGGCGGCCAGCTCCTCGCGGAATCGGCGCACGATGAACAGGGCGTAGTCAATGGCGAGTCCGAGGCCCAGAGCCGTGGTGAGGTTCTGTGCGAAGACCGAGACTTCGGCGAACTCTGTGATGCCGCGC
Organism: Streptomyces sp. NPDC019890; assembly: GCF_044903445.1. NCBI lineage: Bacteria > Bacillati > Actinomycetota > Actinomycetes > Kitasatosporales > Streptomycetaceae > Streptomyces > Streptomyces sp. NPDC019890. Next base: position 606,229 of record NZ_JBJDQK010000002.1, read on the forward strand.
AGGACGGCGTTCGTCCCCAGGATGGCGACGATGCCGACGCCCAGTGGGAGCAGTGCAGCGATCGCGCTGCCGAAGACCATGACCAGCAGCACCAGCGTCACCGGCAGAGCGATCAGCTCCGCCCGCAGCAGGTCCTCCTGGATGGTCACGGTCATCTCGTGCTGCAGGGCGACGGGGCCGCCGATCGAGACCTGGACCGGGCCGTGCGCCCCCCGGAAGTCCGGCGCCATCCGCTCCAGCACCTCGGAGGTGGCTTTCTCGTCGCCCTCGATCCGGGCCGCGATCAGCGCCTGATGCCCGTCTCCGGCGCGCAGCGCGGGTGAGCGGGTCTCCCAGTACGAGCCGACGCCCGTGACGTCCTTCTCGGCGGCGAGCCGCTCCCCGAGCCGCCGCCCCTCGGCGGCGACCGCCGGGTCGTCCACGCTCGCCCGCCCGCTGTCCACGAGCAGCAGCAGATTCGGCTGGGAGGCCGGGAACTCCCGCTCCAGCGCCTCTGTCGCATACGTCGACTCGGCGGCCGGGTCCTGCCAGCCGCCGCTGCCCATGCGCTCGGCGACCCCGCTTCCGGCGAACACCGCGAGTGCGGTGAGCACCAGCGCGGCCAGCAGCGAGAGCCGCGGCCGCGCGGTGACGAAACGGGTCCATCCCCCGACCGGCGGTGGGCTGTTGACCTCGGACATGGTGCGGTGTCCCCTTCACCGTGGCTCATGCGCAGGCTTCCCGGCAGGCAGCATGAACCGACTATTGCCAATAGACTGGCAAACACGAGCTGTCACTCGCATTGACCAAGAATGCGAGCGCCCACTCGCGTTTGTCAACCACTCCAGGAAGGCTGGGGATTTCACGTGCCGGAGCCCGCGAAGGTCGAGCCCAGGACGCCCGCGCCCGCCGCGGCCGCGACGCCCGAGCCCACCGCCACGCCAAAGCCCGCCGATGCCACCGCGTCCGCGCCTGCCGCCAGGCCGCGGCGCCGTCAGGCCCGTGGAGAGCGCCGGATCGCCCAGCTCCTCCAGGCCGCCGCGAGCGTCTTCTGCTCCTGCGGCTACACCGCCGCCAGCACCAACGCCATCGCCCGCGAGGCGAGCGTCTCCCCCGGCACGCTCTACCAGTTCTTCCCGAACAAGGAGGCCATCGCCGTCGAGCTCGGCGAACGCCTGATGCACGAGATGCGCGAGGCCCACGGCCAGGCCTTCACCCCGGCCAACCTCGCCCTCCCCCTCGACCAGATGCTGGACGCCGTTCTCGATCCGATGATCCAGTTCAACTGCGAGAACCCGGTCTTCTTCGCCCTGATGCACGGCTCCGACGTCCCCGGCCGCATCGCAGAGGAGCACGACGCCCTGCACGCCTCCCTGCTGTCCCGGGTCGAGGAGCTGCTGGCCCACTATCTGCCGGACATGCCCGCCGCCGAGCGCAGCCGTATGGCCGACATGACCTTCGCCCTTTTCAAGGCCGGCCTCGACCTCGTACTCGCCCATGAGGGAGCGGAACGGGACGCGTACATCGCCGAGTTGAAGCAGGTCATGTTCCGCTACCTCGACCCGGTGGTCGGCAAGGCCGTGCTCACCATGCCTCCGTCCGGCTGACCCGCTGCTCCGACAGCGCCTCACCCGTCCCCGCCAGCAGCCTGAGCGCCACCATCCGACATTCGCTTGATACCCCCTAGGGGTATAGTATGGTGAAGGTTGGAGGGTACCCGGAGTCACCGAGACCTCTGCTGCACCATGAGTGCACCTCTTGTAAGCGCTACGAGGAGAACGACATGACGGCCGAGACCGAGACCTCCCAGACAGCTCCCACCTCCGGCTGCTGCGGCGGCGGCGCCTGCGGCACCGGCGCGGCCGATGTGCAGATCGGCGGCGTCACCGCCGTCTACCAGGTCACCGGCATGACCTGCGGCCACTGCGAAGGCGCCGTCACCGGCGAGATCTCCGAGCTTCCGGGCGTCACTTCGGTGACGGCGGTCGCCGCGACCGGCCGGGTGACGGTCGTCTCCGAGGCCCCGCTCGACGAGACCGCCGTACGCGCGGCCGTCGACGAGGCCGGATACGAGCTGGTCGGCCAGGCCTGAGCGCCCGACTCCCGAGCACCCGACTCCCGAGCGCCTGAGCGTCGACCCGCTCCCGCACGGCCCGCAGCCGGGCCGTACCCGACCAGTCCGACACTGCCCGGGTACGGCCCGGCCCCCGTTTTTGGAGTCCCGAACGTGGAAACCACCCAGGTCGAGCTCACCATCGGCGGGATGACCTGCGCCTCCTGTGCCGCTCGCGTCGAGAAGAAGCTCAACCGCATGGACGGCGTCAGCGCCACGGTCAACTACGCGACCGAGAAGGCGAAGATCTCCTGCCCGCCAGGGCTGGAGATCTCCGACCTCATCGCCACCGTCGTGAAGACCGGCTACACGGCCGAGCAGCCCCCGCGGCCCGAAGCCGAAGCCGAGCCCGCCGCTGCCTCCGCCACGGCCACCGCCGCGAACCCCGACCCCGAGTCGGTCGCCCTGCGCCAACGCCTCACCGTGTCTGCCGTACTCGCCACGCCCGTCGTCCTCATGGCGATGATCCCGGCCCTGCAGTTCGACAACTGGCAGTGGCTCTCGCTCGCCCTCGCCGCCCCCGTCGCCGTCTGGGGCGCGCTCCCCTTCCACCGGGCCGCCTGGACCAACCTCCGGCACGGTGCGGCCACCATGGACACCCTGGTCTCGGTCGGCACACTCGCCGCCTTCGGCTGGTCGCTCTGGGCGCTGTTCCTCGGCGACGCCGGGATGCCCGGCATGCGCCACGGCTTCGACCCGACCATCGCCCGTACCGACGGCGCTTCGACGATCTATCTCGAAGTCGCCGCGGGCGTGACCACGTTCATCCTCCTCGGCCGCTATCTGGAGGCCCGATCCAAGCGCAGGGCGGGCGCGGCCCTGCGTGCCCTGATGGAGCTGGGCGCGAAGGACGTCACGGTCCTCAGAGGCAATACCGAGATACGGATACCGGTCGGCCGGCTCGCGGTCGGCGACCGCTTCGTCGTGCGCCCCGGGGAGAAGATCGCCACCGACGGCACAGTCGTCGACGGCACCTCGGCCGTCGACGCCTCGATGCTCACCGGCGAGTCCGTGCCGGTCGATGTGGCCGCGGGCGACCCGGTCACCGGCGGCTGCGTCAACACCGCGGGCCGGCTCGTCGTCAGGGCCACCAGGATCGGTGCGGACACCCAGCTCGCCCGGATGGCCCGGCTGGTCGAGGACGCCCAGAACGGCAAGGCGGAGGTGCAGCGCCTGGCCGACCGGATCTCGGCCGTCTTCGTACCCGTGGTCCTCGTGATCGCCCTCGGCACGCTGGCCGGCTGGCTGCTGGCCACCGGCGACGCCACCGCGGCCTTCACCGCCGCCGTGGCCGTACTGATCATCGCCTGCCCCTGCGCGCTGGGCCTGGCGACGCCGACAGCCCTCATGGTCGGCACCGGGCGCGGTGCCCAGCTGGGCATCCTGATCAAGGGGCCCGAGGTGCTGGAGTCCACCCGCAGAGTCGACACCGTCGTCCTGGACAAAACCGGGACGGTCACCACCGGCCGGATGCACCTTCAGCGGGCGTACGCCTCCGAAACCGCCGATGAAGATGAACTGCTGCGCTTCGCGGGCGCACTGGAGCACGCCTCGGAGCACCCCATCGCCCGCGCCGTCGCCGCGGAAGCCGAGGAACGCCTCGGCCCGCTGCCCGTGCCGACGGCCTTCGAGAACATCCCAGGACTCGGCGTCCGGGGTGTTGTCGACGGACACGAGGTACTCGTCGGGCGCGCCCGGCTGCTTCAGGACGCGGGCGTGGAGCTGCCCGAGGAGCTCACGGCCACCGATGGGCGTACGGCCGTCTTCGTCGCCCGGGACGGGAAGGCGCTCGGCGTGCTGACCGTCGCCGACACCGTCAAGGACACCAGCGCCGAGGCGGTGGAGCGGCTGCGGGCCCTCGGCCTCACTCCGGTGCTGCTGACCGGAGACAGCAGGGCAGTGGCCGAATCGGTCGCGGCCGAGGTCGGCATCGACGAGGTGTACGCCGAGGTCACGCCCGAGGAGAAGGTGGCTGTGGTCGGGCGCCTCCAGGCGCAGGGCCGCAGTGTCGCGATGGTCGGCGACGGGGTCAACGACGCGGCCGCGCTCGCCACCGCGGACCTGGGCCTGGCGATGGGCACCGGCACGGATGCCGCCATCGAAGCCGGGGACCTCACCCTCGTACGCGGAGATCTCAGGGTCGCCGCCGACGCGATCCGTCTCGCCCGTCGGACTCTGGCCACCATCAAAGGGAATCTTTACTGGGCTTTCGGCTACAACATTGCCGCACTGCCGCTCGCGGCATCTGGCCTGCTCAACCCCATGATCGCCGGATTTGCCATGGCCTTTTCGTCCGTATTTGTGGTGACTAACAGCCTGCGGCTGCGCTCCTTCTCGTGACTACAGATAGGTCACAAGACCTTCACAAGGAGACCTAGATCACAGATATTTAGGGGTAACCATTGAGGCTCCTCGCGAGTCTGAATGGGCGATGCCGAGAACGTCTTGGGGGACGTTCATGGGATGTCTTGGGGGACGTCCCAGGCAAGCTGTTGGCCGGGGCACGTGCCCGGGGAGCTTTGAGCGGCCCTCCCGTGCGTACGTACCCCGGCAGACCGCGTGAGGAGCTTCTGCAACCAGCAGACGCCCGGCCGGATCCCGTGGGGGGAATCCGCTCCGGGGATATGGGAAGCGCCCCGCCCGCCGACCCGTGGGGGGATCGGCAGCGGGGCGCTTTCCGCTGTCTGCGCCGGTGCTGACCGGCACAAGGCAACGAAGCCCGGCGGCCCGGCTGCGAAGATGACCGGCGCCCGGCTACGAAGCGCCTACGCGCCACGTACCGGGCTCAGGGCCTCCCGTCGGCGGGCCCTGCGTCAGCGGGCCAGGGCCTGTGTCAGCGGGCCTCGACCGGGACGAAGTCGCGCAGGACCTCGCCGGTGTAGATCTGGCGCGGGCGGCCGATGCGTGAACCCGGCTCCTTGATCATCTCGTGCCACTGGGCGATCCAGCCCGGCAGCCGGCCGAGCGCGAAGAGCACGGTGAACATCTCGGTCGGGAAGCCCATGGCCCGGTAGATGAGGCCCGTGTAGAAGTCCACGTTCGGGTAGAGGTTGCGCGAGACGAAGTAGTCGTCGGAGAGCGCGTGCTCCTCCAGCTTGAGCGCGATGTCGAGCAGTTCGTCGGACTTCCCGAGCGCCGAGAGGACATCGTGCGCCGCAGCCTTGATGATCTTCGCCCGCGGGTCGAAGCTCTTGTAGACCCGGTGGCCGAAGCCCATCAGACGGACGCCGTCCTCCTTGTTCTTCACCTTGCGGATGAAGGAGTCGACATCGCCGCCGTTGGCCTGGATGCCCTCGAGCATCTCCAGGACCGACTGGTTGGCGCCACCGTGCAGCGGGCCCCACAGGGCGCTGATGCCGGCGGAGATCGAGGCGAACATGTTCGCCTGCGAGGAACCGACCAGACGCACGGTGGAGGTCGAGCAGTTCTGCTCGTGGTCCGCGTGCAGAATCAGCAGCTTGTCGAGCGCCGAGACGACGACCGGGTCCAGGTCGTACTCCTGGGCGGGGACCGAGAAGGTCATCCGCAGGAAGTTCTCCACATACCCGAGGTCGTTGCGCGGGTAGACAAAGGGGTGGCCGATCGACTTCTTGTATGCGTACGCCGCGATCGTCGGCAGCTTGGCGAGCAGCCGGACCGTGGAAAGGTGGCGCTGCTTCTCGTCGAACGGGTTGTGGCTGTCCTGGTAGAACGTCGACAGCGCGCTGACCACGGAGGACAGCATCGCCATCGGGTGGGCGTCGCGCGGGAACCCGCCGTAGAACCGCTTGACGTCCTCGTGCAGCAGCGTGTGCTGGGTGATCTCGCCCTTGAAGGCGGAAAGCTCGTCGACCGTCGGAAGCTCGCCGTTGATCAGCAGGTACGCCACCTCGAGGAAGGTGGAGCGCTCGGCCAGCTGCTCAATGGGGTAGCCGCGGTAGCGCAGGATGCCCTGCTCGCCGTCGAGGTAGGTGATCGCGGATTTATATGCGGCGGTGTTGCCGTATCCACTGTCCAGGGTCACCAGACCGGTCTGGGCTCGGAGCTTCCCGATGTCGAAGCCCTTGTCACCGACGGTGCTTTCGACCACCGGGTAGGTGTATTCACCGTCCGCGTACCGCAGTACTACAGAGTTGTCGCTCACGTCATCCCTCACCGACGTAGTGCCTCTTCTTCGAGGTGCCCTGACTGTCTCTACCATCCCCCATTTGGCTGAGGAGAGTGCACTCGGGGTCGACCATTGGGCCTATTGGCGGCACTGAGTGCCGCCAACCTGCTCATCTTGCCCCCTTCGCCCTGGTTCCGGAAGCTGGGGTGGCATTTCCCACCCCGGGGGGCCCGGCGACCTCCCCCGGCCGGCTCAGCACCGGCACCGGGCCGGCCAGCCGGTGGTCGAGGGCGGTGAAGCGTCTGCCTGCGGAAACAGTGCGCACGGCCTGTCCTATCGCCTTGCGGGAGCCGACCAGCACGACGAGCTTTCTGGCCCTGGTGACCGCCGTGTACAGGAGGTTCCGCTGGAGCATCATCCAGGCCCCGGTGGTGACCGGAATCACCACGGCCGGATACTCGCTGCCCTGCGAGCGGTGGATGGTCACCGCATAGGCGTGTGCCAGCTCGTCCAGCTCGTCGAAGTCGTACGGAACCTCCTCGTCCTCATCCGTCAGCACCGTCAGCCGCTGGTCCTCCAGGTGCAGGGAGGTGACCACCCCGACCGTGCCGTTGAAGACGCCGTTCTTGCCTTTGTCGTAATTGTTGCGAATCTGGGTGACCTTGTCGCCGACGCGGAACAACCGGCCGCCGAAACGCTTCTCGGGGAGGTCGGGCCGTGCGGGCGTAATCGCCTGCTGGAGCAGGCTGTTGAGCGTGCCGGCGCCGGCCGGGCCGCGGTGCATCGGCGCGAGGACCTGCACATCACGCCGCGGATCAAGGCCGAATTTGGCGGGAATCCTGCGGGCCGCCACATCGACCGTGAGTTTTCCCGCGTCCTCCGTCTCCTCCTCCACGAAGAGGAAGAAGTCGGAGAGGCCCGAAGTGATGGGCTGGACGCCGGAGTTGATGCGGTGGGCGTTGGTGACGACGCCGGACTGCTGGGCCTGGCGGAAGATCCGCGTCAGCCGGACGCTGGGCACCGGGCCGCCGTCGGCGAGCAGATCGCGCAGCACCTCGCCCGCGCCGACGCTCGGCAGCTGGTCCACGTCCCCGACCAGCAGCAGATGCGCGCCCGGGGCCACGGCCTTGACCAGCTTGTTCGCCAGCAGCAGATCGAGCATGGACGCCTCGTCGACCACGACCAGGTCCGCGTCCAGCGGGCGGTCCCGGTCGTACGCCGCGTCCCCGCCGGGCTTGAGCTCCAGCAGCCGGTGCACGGTGGACGCCTCGGCGCCGGTGAGCTCCGCCAGCCGCTTGGCCGCACGCCCGGTGGGGGCCGCGAGCACCACCTTGGCCTTCTTGGCCCGGGCCAGTTCCACGATGGAGCGGACCGTGAACGACTTGCCGCAGCCGGGGCCGCCGGTGAGGACGGCCACCTTGCTGGTGAGCGCGAGGCGGACCGCCTGCTCCTGCTCGGGCGCCAGCTCCGCGCCCGTACGCTCCGCGAGCCAGGCCAGCGCCTTGTCCCAGGCGACGTCCTGGAAGGCAGGCATCCGGTCGTCCGCGGACCGCAGCAGGCGGCCCAGCTGGGCGGCGAGGGAGATCTCGGCACGGTGGAAGGGCACCAGATAGACCGCGGTCACCGGCTCCCCGCCGTCGGGGGCCGGCACCGTCTCCCGTACGACACCTTCCTCCTCCGCAGCGAGCTCGGCGAGGCACTCGATGACAAGGCCGGTGTCCACCTGGAGCAGCTTCACCGCGTCCGCGATCAACTGCTCCTCGGGCAGGAAACAGTGCCCCTGGTCGGTGGACTGCGACAGGGCGTACTGCAGGCCGGCCTTGACCCGCTCCGGGCTGTCGTGCGGTATGCCCACCGCCTGGGCGATCTTGTCGGCGGTGAGGAAGCCGATGCCCCACACGTCTGCCGCCAGTCGGTACGGCTGGTTCTTCACGACCGAGATCGAGGCGTCCTCGTACTTCTTGTAGATGCGCACGGCGATGGACGTCGAGACGCCGACTCCCTGGAGAAAGATCATGACCTCCTTGATGGCCTTCTGCTCCTCCCAGGCGGCGCCGATCAACTTCGTACGCTTCGGGCCGAGTCCGGGGACCTCGATGAGCTTCTTGGGCTGCTGCTCGATGATGTCCAGGGTGTCGATGCCGAAGTGCTCGACGATGCGCTCGGCGATTCTGGGGCCGATGCCCTTGATCAGACCGGAGCCGAGGTAGCGGCGTATGCCCTGGATGGTGGCCGGTAGGACCGTCGTGTAGTTCTCCACGGTGAACTGCTTGCCGTACTGCGGGTGGGAGCCCCAGCGGCCCTCCATACGCAGGGACTCGCCCGGCTGCGCGCCGAGCAGCGAGCCGACCACCGTGAGGAGATCACCGCCGCCGCGTCCGGTGTCGACGCGGGCGACCGTGTAGCCGTTCTCCTCGTTGGCGTAGGTGATCCGCTCCAGGACCCCTTCGACCACTGCCTGATTGGACATGATCCGACGCTACCGCCGGGGTCGGACAGTGCGGGATGCCTGTGGACAACCGGACAGTCACCAGGACAGTCACCCGGATCGGCATCCGGACGGTTACCGGGACGGCCGCCCGGATCGGCGCCGGGGCAGCCACCCGGACAGTCATGGGGGCCCGGTCCTGCCGACCGGGCCCCTGTCCCCCTCCGTCAAGAGCTCCCTCGATCCCCCCAGATCCCTCCCCCCGGGAGCCTTGATGCCAGGTACGACCCACCTCACCCGGAAAGGGTTGTAGGACTGCGGGCAGTTATTTTTTCGGAACTACGTGCTCCACAAAGCGGATCGCCGTCTCCCTCAGCACTTCCACGCCGTCCCGCGCCCACAGCCCGTCGTTGAACAGCTCCACCTCGATCGCACCCCCGTAACCCGCCGCGTCCACCAGGTCCCGCCACGCGCGCAGGTCGATCGCGCCGTCCCCGATCTGACCGCGGCCGTTCAGCACGCCCGCCGGCAGGGGCGTGGTCCAGTCCGCCAGTTGGAAGGCGTGGATGCGGTCCGTCGCGCCCGCCCGGGTCACCGCCGACGGGGCCGTGTCGTCCCACCAGATGTGGTACGTGTCCACCACCACGCCCACCTGGGACGACGGGAAGCGCTCCGCGAGGTCCAGCGCCTGCGTCAGCGTGGAGACCACGCAGCGGTCCGACGCGTACATCGGGTGCAGCGGTTCGATCGCCAGGCGTACCCCCCGGCCGGCCGCGTACGGAGCCAGTACGGTCAGCGCGTCCGCGATGCGTTCACGAGCCGCCGCCAGGTCGCGGCTGCCCGCCGGGAGACCACCGGAGACCAGGATCAGGGTGTCCGTGCCGAGGGTCGCCGCCTCGTCGATCGCCGCGTGGTTGTCCGCCAGGGCGCGGGCCCGTTCCGCCGCGTCGACCGCAGTGAGGAAGCCGCCGCGGCACAGGCTGGTGACCGTCAGACCTGCCGCGCGCACGAGTCTCGCCGCCGCGTCGACTCCGTACGCCTGGACCGGTTCGCGCCACAGGCCCACGCCCCCGATGCCCAGGCGTACACACGCCTCGGTGAGTTCGGGCAGGGTCAGCTGCTTCACCGTCATCTGGTTGATGCTGAAGCGGCTCAGGCCATCGGTCACTGGTCGACTCCGTACATCGTCAGCAGGGTCTTCATCCGCTGCTCGGCCAGGCCGGGGTCCGGGAACAGGCCCAGACCGTCCGCGAGTACGTACGCCCGGCACAGATGCGGCAGCGAGCGCGCCGACTGCAGGCCACCCACCATCGTGAAGTGCGACTGGTGCCCCGCCAGCCACGCCAGCAGCACGACACCCGTCTTGTAGAAGCGCGTCGGCGGCTGGAACAGATGCCGGGACAGCTCCACCGTCGGGTCGAGGATCTTCCGGAAGCCGGCGGCGTCGCCCGTGTCCAGGACTCGTACCGCCCGTGCCGCGAGCGGACCCAGCGGGTCGAAGATGCCGAGCAGCGCATGGCTGAAGCCCCGTTCGTCGCCGGCGATCAGCTCGGGGTAGTTGAAGTCGTCGCCGGTGTAACAGCGCACGCCCTGCGGGAGGCGGCGGCGCAGATCGATCTCGCGCCCGGCGTCGAGCAGCGAGATCTTGATCCCGTCGACCTTGTCGGGGTGCGTGGCGATGACGTCCAAGAAGACGGAGGTGGCCGCGTCGAGGTCGGCGGAGCCCCAGTAACCCTCGAGCGCCGGGTCGAACATCGGGCCCAGCCAGTGCAGGATCACCGGCTCGGACGCCTGGCGCAAGAGGTCGGAGTAGACGCGGAGATAGTCCTGAGGCCCCTCGGCGGCGGCGGCGAGGGCACGGGATGCCATCAGGATCGCCTGTGCGCCCGACTCCTCGACCAGCGCGAGTTGTTCCTCGTAGGCGGCGGTGACCGTGGCCAGGTCCGCGGGCCCGGTCAGCTGGTCCGTGCTGACGCCGCAGGCGATGGCGCCGCCCACCGCCTGCGCCTCCGCCGCCGAGCGCCGGATCAGCTCCGCCGCGCCCGTCCAGTCCAGGCCCATCCCGCGCTGCGCCGTGTCCATGGCCTCCGCGACGCCGAGCCCGTGCGACCACAGATGGCGGCGGAAGGCGAGCGTCGCGTCCCAGTCCACGGCGGCGGGCGAGTCCCACGTCGTGTCGGCGTACGGGTCGGCGACGACATGCGCGGCCGAGAAGACCGTACGTGAGGCGAGCGCGGCGCCTGCGGCGCACCCGGCGAGGGCAGCGCGCCCGGCGAACACGGCCGGTTCGGTGCGCGGTTCATACGTGCCGTGCGGGAGGCGGATGGTCACAGCGAGAGCTCCGGCACCTCGAAGCGGCGGCCTTCGGCCGAGGACTTCAGGCCCAGCTCGGCCAGTTGCACACCACGCGCGCCGGCCAGCAGGTCCCAGCGGTACGGCTCGCCGAGCACCACATGGCGCAGGAACAGCTCCCACTGCGCCTTGAAGCCGTTCTCGAACTCGCTGTTGTCCGGCACCTCCTGCCACTGGTCGCGGAAGGACTCGGTGGCGGGCAGGTCGGGGTTCCAGACCGGCTTCGGGGTGGCGGAGCGGTGCTGGGCGCGGCAGCGGCGCAGGCCCGCGACCGCCGAGCCGTGCGTGCCGTCGACCTGGAACTCGACGAGCTCGTCACGCATCACCCGCACCGCCCAGGAGGAGTTGATCTGGGCGACGGCGCCGCCCGCCAGCTGGAAGATGCCGTAGGCGGAGTCGTCCGCGGTCGCCTCGTACGGCTTGCCGCGCTCGTCCCAGCGCCGCGGGATGTGCGTGGCGACGTGCGCCGTCACGCTCGTCACCCGGCCGAACAGCTCGTGCAGTACGTACTCCCAGTGCGGGAACATGTCGACGACGATGCCGCCGCCGTCCTCGGCGCGGTAGTTCCAGCTCGGGCGCTGGGCCTCCTGCCAGTCGCCCTCGAAGACCCAGTAGCCGAACTCTCCGCGCACGGAGAGGATTTCGCCGAAGAAGCCGCCGTCGACGAGGCGCTTCAGCTTGAGCAGGCCAGGCAGGAAGATCTTGTCCTGGACGACGCCGTGCTTGATGCCCGCTGACTCGGCAAGGCGGGCCAGCTCCAGCGCGCCGGCGAGGTCCCTGGCGGTGGGCTTCTCGGTGTAGATGTGCTTGCCCGCCGCGACGGCCTGCTTGATCGCGGCGACGCGGGCGGAGGTGACCTGTGCGTCGAAGTAGATGTCGATGCTGTCGTCGGCGAGTACGGCGTCGAGGTCGGTGGAGACATGCGCGAGGCCGTGCCGCTCGGCGATCTCGCGCAGCGCGGGTTCGCGGCGGCCGACGAGGACGGGGTCGGGCCACAGGACATCGCCGTCACCGAGGTCGAGGCCGCCCTGATGGCGGATGGCAAGGAGGGAGCGCACCAGGTGCTGGCGGTATCCCATCCGACCCGTGACGCCGTTCATGGCGATGCGCACCGTCCTGCGTGTCACGAGGTGCCTCCCTGTTCCCCTCGATTTCCCTCATTACGGCCGTGTTGCCTCGATACGGTCGTAGCAAGCGCTTTCTACACGGTATGACGCTAGCCTGCCGACAGTGGCCCGGACAAGGGCGCTGTTCCATCTCCCGCGGAGGAAAGCGATGACAGTCACCCTGGCGGATGTGGCGGCGCGCGCCCGGGTGTCCCCGGCCACCGTCTCCCGTGTGCTCAACGGCAATTACCCGGTCGCGGCATCGACGAAGGAGCGGGTACTGCGGGCGGTCGACGAGCTCGACTACGTACTGAACGGGCCCGCGAGTTCGCTGGCCGCGGCCACGTCCGATCTGGTCGGCATACTCGTCAACGACATCGCCGACCCCTTCTTCGGGATCATGGCCGGGGCCGCACAGACGGCGATCGGCGGGCAGGAGGGGTCGGGGCGCGCGGGCGGCGAGAAGCTCGCGGTCGTCTGCAACACCGGAGGCTCGCCGGAGCGCGAACTCACCTATCTCACACTGCTGCAGCGGCAGCGGGCCGCGGCCGTCGTGCTGACCGGCGGCGCGCTGGAGGATCCGGATCACATCGAGGCGATGGCCGCGAAGCTCACGAAGCTTGCGGATGCGGGGACGCGGGTGGTGCTGTGCGGGCGGCCGCCGCTGCCCGGCAGCGAGGCGATCGTCGCCGCGCTCGCTTTCGACAACCGGGGCGGGGCGCGGCGGCTCACCGAGCATCTGCTCACGCTGGGGCACCGGCGGATCGGTTACGTCGCGGGGCCGACGGAGCGGACGACGACCCGGCACCGACTGGAGGGCCACCGTGCCGCGCTGACGGCGGCGGGGGTCGACGAGGACCAGGACCGGCTGACCGTGCACGGTCCGTACGCCCGGCGCTCCGGCTATGACGCGACACTCGAACTGCTGCGCCGCGACCCCGACTTGACGGCGATCGTGGCCGCGAACGACACGGTGGCACTGGGTGCCTGTGCGGCCCTGCGCGACCAGGGGCTGCGGATCCCGGAGGACATCTCGGTGGCGGGCTTCGACGACCTGCCCTTCTCGGTGGACGCGGTGCCCGCGCTGACGACGGTACGGCTGCCGCTGTACGAGGCGGGGGCGCGGGCGGGGCGGCTGGCGATGGGTAAGGAGGCGCGGCCACCGGGGGGTATCGCGACGATCGCGGCGGAACTGATGGCCCGGTCGTCAACGGCGCCGCCGCGGAAGGGGTGACAGGGGTCTGCGGGCCTGTCCGGAGTGCGGGAGTCCGGGGCGCGGGCCGCGGGGGCCTGTCCCTGGGTGCCGGGGTCTGCGGGTGCGGGCTGGGGCCCGCTCCGGGGCTCGAATTCTGGACTGCGCTGTCCTCAATGTGCGGCTCCGCCGCGTGGTCACCGCGCTTCGCGCGAGCTGCGCCGCTCTTACGTCCAGAACACGACCCCTACGCGTCCCCTGCACCCCAAGGCTCACAGGCACCCCCAAGCGATTCGGGAGGCGGGGCGGTTACCACCGGCTCTTGCCGGGATCCGGCCTCCGCCCTACCGTTGACTCAGTCAAAGGAAACGCCCGGAGCCGCTCATGCCGATCCACGAGATCCGTGCCTTCAACCGCTTCTACACCAACCTCATCGGCGCCCTCGACTACAGCAAGCACCTCTACACCCCGTACACCCTCACCGAGTCCCGCGTCCTGTACGAGCTCGCCCACAGCCCCCGCACCGACGCCGCCGATCTGCGCGCCGAGCTCTCCCTCGACGCCGGGTATCTGAGCAGGCTGCTCGCCAAGTTCGAGCGCGACGGGCTGGTGGCGCGGGCGCCCTCCGAGGTGGATTCGCGGCGGCAGCGGATCACCCTGACTCCGCGCGGGCGCGAGGCCGCCACGCTGCTCGACGAGCGGTCGCGGGAGGCCGTGGCGGCGCTGCTGGCCAAAGTGCCGGCCGGGGAGCGGTCGCGGCTGGTCGAGGCGATGGGGACCGTACGCGAGATCCTCGGCAGCGGCCGGGCGGGGCACCGCGAAGGCCCGGTGCTGCGGGACCCGGGGCCGGGCGAGCTGGGGTGGGTCGTACAGCGGCACGGAGCTCTCTACGCCGCCGAGTACGGGTGGAACGCCGACTTCGAAGGGCTCGTCGCCCGCATCGTCGCGGACTTCGCCCAGGACCACGACCCTCATCTGGAACGGGTGTGGATCGCTGAGCTGGACGGCCGCCCGGTGGGGTCGGTCATGTGCGTACGCGACGACGCCCCGGCCACCGCGCGGCTGCGGCTGCTGCTCGTCGAGCCCGAGGCGCGCGGTCAGGGACTCGGTGACCGACTCGTGCGTACGGTGGTGGATTTCGCCCGCGAAGTGGGGTACCGGGAACTCGTGCTGTGGACCAATGACGTACTGGCCGGAGCCCGCCGGATCTATCAGCGGGCCGGATTCACCCTCGTCGCCGAGAAGCCGCACCGCTCGTACGGCGTGGATCTGGTCGGCCAGGACTGGCGGCTGCCCCTGCCGGAAGAAACGGACAAGTGAGGACGGTCAAGTGAAGTTCGCCTTCTCGACGCTCGGTGTGCCGGGCATGCCCATCCCGGACGTGGTGCAACTCGCCGCCGACACCGGTTACCAGGGGGTGGAACTGCGGGCCGACCCGGAGGAGCCCGTCCACCCCGGGATCGGGGCGCCGGAACGGGCCGCCGTGGTCCGGGAGTTCGAGCGGGCGGGCGTGGACATCCTGACCGTATGCGGATACACCGGCGTCGCGGCGGAGGGCGACGACGCCCCCGTGCTCCGGGAGATCGAGGAACTGCTCCAGCTGGCAAAGGATGTGGGCGCGCCACATGTGCGCGTCTTTCCCGGCGGCGGAGACCAGGACCCCGACGTCGCCGAGGCCGTCGCCGCCCGCCGGCTCGGCGTTGCGGCGGAGACCGCGGCCACGCTCGGCGTACGGATTCTGCTGGAGACCCACGACTCGCACCGGGCCGGGGCCGATGTGTCCCGCATCCTGGGCCCCGTCGGCCACCGGTACGCGGGCGCGATCTGGGACGTGGTGTCCCCTTGGCTGGAGGGTGAGGAACCGGCGGCTGCCCATGCCGCACTCTCGCCGTTCCTCGGCTATCTGCAGGTCAAGGATGTCGCGTCGGCCGACGACCTCGCGCCGCTCCCCCTCGGCGAGGGCGTACTGCCGCTCGCCGAGTGCCTGGCGACGCTCACCGACGAGACGTGGCTGTGCTGGGAGTACGAGAAGCGCTGGTATCCGAAGGCGGCGGACCTGCCGGGGCTGCTGACGCCGGGGCGGGAGTACCTGGAGCGCCTGCTCGCGACAGCGAGGTGAGCGCGACCCCGCCGACCAGCAGCACCGCGGCGCCCCAGCGCAGCGGGCTGACCGACTCGTCGAGCAGCAGGGCCGCGGAGGACATGCCGAAGACCGGTACCAGCAGCGAGTAGGGGGCGACGGCGGAGGCGGGATAGTGGCGCAGGAGATAGCCCCAGGCGCCGAAGCCGAAGACCGTTGCGCCCCAGGCCACGTAGAGAATCGTCCCGGCACCGCTCCAGTCCAGCGAGCGCAGCGCGTCCGCATCGGCCCGCGGGCCCTCGAAGAGCAGGGAGAGCGCGAGCAGGGGCAGTACGGGGACGGTGGAGACCCAGATCATGAAGTTCAGCGCGTCCGGTGGGGACGCCTTGCGGGTCAGCACGTTGGACACGCCCCAGCAGGCCGCGGCCGCGATGACCAGCAGGAAGGCGAGGACGGGTCCCGCGGTCCCCTCGTCGACGGCGGCGACGGCGATGCCGGACAGGGCGACGGTCATGCCCAAGACCCGTACACCGCCGGGGCGTTCGCCCAGCGCGGCGGCGGCGAACAGGGCTGTGAAGACCGCCTGGATCTGCACGACGAGCGAGGACAGGCCGGCCGGCATGCCGCGGTCCATGCCGATGAAGAGCAGGCCGAACTTCGCGACGCCCAGGGCGAGTCCGACGCCGATCACCCATTTCCAGGCGACCTTCGGGCGGCCCACGAAGAAGAGCGCGGGCAGCGCCGCCACGAGAAAGCGCAGGGCGGAGAAGAGCAGGGGCGGGAAGTGGCCGAGCCCGAGCTCGATGACGACGAAGTTCACTCCCCAGACCGCGGTGACCAGGACGGCGAGTGCCATGTGTACGGGACGCATGGACCGAGGATCACCGGCGTGAACCATGTAGCACCAGCGCGGATTTCTTCATGGTGGAATTGAGCGTTGCTTACGAATGGGAGTCGGCGATGCTCGATCTGGGACGGCTGAGGGCGCTGCACGCAGTCTCGGTACACGGTTCGGTGGCAGCGGCGGCGACGGCTCTCGGGTACACCCCGTCCGCGGTGTCGCAGCAGATCGCCAAGCTGGAGCGGGAGACTCGTACGACGCTGCTCGAGCGGCAGGGGCGGGGGGTCGCGCTCACCGAGGAGGCGCGGCATCTGGCAGCCACGGCGCAGGAGTTGCTCGCGATCGTGGAGCGCGCGGAGACCACGCTCGAGGAGCGCCGGGGGCAGCCGACCGGGCAGCTGGCGATCGGGGCCTTCGCCACGGCGGCACGCGGGCTGCTGCCGGGGGTGCTCGCGGAGCTCGGCCGACGTCATCCGGGGCTCGATGCGCGGATGACCGAGGTCGATCCGCATCTGTCCATCGACCTGGTGGCCCGCGGCATGATCGACCTGGCGGTGGCGCACGACTGGGACATCGCGCCACTGCCGGCGCCGGAGGGCGTCGAGCAGGCGGTCATCGGCGACGACCTGTGCGATCTGCTGGTGCCGGAGGGGCATGCGCTGGCCGCGCGGGCGTCTGTGCGCCGGGATGATCTGGCCGGGCAGCGGTGGATCTGCCAGCCGCCGGGCACGGTGTGCCACGACTGGCTGATCCGTACGCTGCGGGCGGCGGGGTGCGAGCCCGAACTGGCGCACCAGGCGGAGGAGTACCACACCCAGGTCGCGCTGGTCGCGGCAGGACTGGGCATTGCGATGATCCCGCGGCTGGGGCGGGGGGTGCTGCCGGCGGGGGTGGTGGCGGTGGCGCTGGATCCGGTGCCGAAGAGGCGGCTGTACGCGCTGTGGCGGACGGGGGCGGCGAGGCGGCCGGCGATCACGGCGACGGTGGGGATGCTGCGGGGGCACTGGGTGGGGGTGGGCGGGGATACGGCGGCGGCGTGAGGCGCGCCCGGGGGCGGTTCGGGGTGCGGACGTCCGGGGCCCGGGCGCCCGCACCCCGAGCAGGCTCAGGACCCGCACGGCAGCCCTGCCCCACCCGTACCAATTCGCCCGATACCGGAACCCATCGCGAACACCCTCCGTCCAACCCGCGTACTGCTGGGTGAGTCTCCGCAACGCGGTGTCGGCCCTCGCTGCTGGCTGCGATCGCTGACCACCCCTCTCCAGCCGCCTGCGGCCGGCAGCACACCGCCACCGGTGCGCCCCCTCCGACAGCACCGGTGGCGGGCCCCCGTCCCGGTGAGCTTTCGCGCGTCGCGCGGCCTTTCTGTTGCCACACACTTGACCTGGCAGTAATTTTCGGGCTATCCGTGAGTCCTTGGAAGTTTCCTTCAACTCCCTTGTCGAGCAAGGCCGGAAGGAGCACCCATGCATGACCGGAGCCACGCCCGGGGTCACGACCGAAGCCATGACCGGAGTCTCTCCAGACGCACCCTCCTCACCGCAACCGCCGCCACCGCCGTCGCTGCCGGCGCCGTCGCCGGCGCATCGCCCGTGTTCGCCGGCCCCTTCCACCACGACCGTCTCAAGCGGCTGATCGCCCGGATGAGCCTGGAGGAGAAGGTCGGCCAGCTCTTCGTGATGCGGGTGTACGGGCACTCCGCCACCGCCCCCGACCAGGCCGACATCGAGCTGAACCTCAAGGAGATGGGCGTCCGTACGGCCGCCGAGCTGATCGCCAAATACCACGTCGGCGGCATCATCTACTTCGCCTGGGCGCACAACACCCGCGATCCCCACCAGATCGCCGAGCTGTCCAACGGCATCCAGCGGGCGGGGCTCGCCCAGCCGACCCCTGTGCCGCTGCTGATCTCCACCGATCAGGAGCACGGGATAGTGACCAGGGTCGGCAAGCCCGCCACGCTGATGCCGGGCGCGATGGCGCTGGGTGCGGGCGGGTCCCGCTCCGCAGCCCGTACGGCCGCGCGGATCGCCGGGGCCGAGCTCGCCGCGATGGGCATCGTCCAGAACTACGCCCCCGTCGCCGATGTCAACGTCAATCCCGCCAATCCGGTCATCGGCGTACGCTCCTTCGGCGCCGACCCGGACGCGGTGGCCGGCCTCGTCGCCGCCCAGGTCCGCGGCTATCAGAGCGCGGGCATCGCCGCGACCTCCAAGCACTTCCCGGGCCACGGCGACACCACCGTCGACAGCCACACGGGCATCCCGGTCATCACCCACACCCGGCAGCAGTGGGAGGACATCGACGCTCCGCCGTTCCGGGCCGCGATCGCCGCCGGGATCGACTCGATCATGACGGCGCACATCCAGTTCCCGGCGCTGGACCCCAGCAACGACCCGGCCACGCTCTCCGCCCCCATCCTCACCGGCATCCTGCGCCAGGAGCTCGGCTACGGCGGCGTGGTCGTCACCGACGCGCTCAACATGCAGGGCGTACGGGACAAGTACGGCGACCATCGGGTGCCGGTGCTCGCCCTGAAGGCGGGCGTGGACCAGCTGCTCAACCCGCCGGACCTGGCCGTCGCCTGGAACGGCGTCCTCAGCGCCGTCAGGAGCGGCGAGCTCACGGTCTCCCGTCTCGACGAATCGATCCTGCGCATCCTGCTCCTCAAGGAGAAACTGGGCCTGTTCCAGGATCCGTTCGTCTCCCTGCGGCAGCTGGACCGCATCGTCGGCGCCCGCTCGCATCTCGTCATCGCCGACAAGATCGCCGAGGGGACCACGACCCTGCTGGTCAACGACGGCGCACTGCTGCCGCTGAGCCGGCGCAGCCGCCAGAACCTGCTGGTCGTCGGCGCGGATCCGGCCTCGCCGACCGGGACGACCGGACCGCCGACCACAGTGCTGGCGCAGGCCTTCGCCGAACTCGGCTTCACCGCAACCGCGCTGTCCACCGGCATCACCCCGACCGCCGCGAAGATCGAGGAGGCGGTGGCCGCGACAAGCGGCAAGGACGCGGTGATCGTCGGCACGTACAACGTCACGGCCACCGGCCCCCAGCGCACCTTGGTTGCCCGGCTCGTCCGGACCGGAGTCCCGGTCGTCGCGCTCGCCATCCGCAATCCGTACGACATCGCCCTGCTCGAAGGCGTGGGGGCGGCGCTGGCCACGTACTCCTGGACCGATGTCGAACTGCGCGCCGCCGCACGGGTCATCGCGGGCCGCGCCGAGCCCGAGGGACGGCTTCCCGTGCCCATACAGAGCGCGAGCGACCCCGCCCAGGTGCTGTATCCCATCGGCCACGGCCTGTCCTACGACTGAGCCGCACAATTCGGCTGAGTTGCGCAAACCGGCCACACACACCGGCGCACTCCCCCACAATGTCCCCATGCACGACGCGCGTCCGGCGTGGCCCGCTCCGGCGGGTCACGCCTGAGGGACCGGCCGGGTGGCCGGGGCTCGGGGGTCCGTATGGCACAACAGCAGCGGTCCGCCGGGGCGGTGAGCGCCCTGGTACTGGTACTCGTACTGGCGGCAGCGCTCACCACGGGCTGCCAGCAGGCGACGGGCCGCGCGGGAACGGCCGCCGGCACCGTCGAAGGACCCACCGCCACGCCCTCGGGATACGGCCTGGTCTTCCTCGGACCCGGCGACTGCGCATCGCGCGGCCGCGACTTCCATGAGGTGCCCTGTACGAGCGAGAAGGCGGTGGCCCGGGTGACCGCCCGGTACGGCGGGCGGCCCGCGGCCGGCCCCGGCTGCCCCACGACCACCGACTTCGTGCTGCACATCTCCGAGAGCCGCCCGGCGACCGACGAGGACGGCGACGGGGAGGTGGGTCAGGGGTACGCCTGTATGCGCAATCTGGAGCCGCCGCATCCGGGCGATCCGGGCGGGGGCGGCGGCCCGCACACCATCGTCGGCGACTGCGTCTACAGCGCGAGCAAGGGGCAGGTGAAGGAGACGGCCTGCGACGGATCGGGCGAGCGGGCCCCGGAGTTCACGGTGGCGTCGGCGGTGACGAGCCGGGCGCAGTGCCCGCCGTCCACGGCGCTGTATGTGCGGCTCGGCGGCCACACGCCGGTGGGCTGCGCCCGCCGTGTGTGAGGGTCACTCACACAGCGGCGGGCACAGCCCACGGGGTTGCGAGCGGGCTGAGCGCAAGGTTACGGCCGCAGCGCCGGCTCCCGCTCCACGTCGCGCTTGTCGAGCTTCGCGTCGTACTTCGTCAGCGGCTTCGCCTTCGCCGCGTCCTGCTGGACGGCGGCCGGGGCGACGCCCGCCCACTTCAGGATCGCGGCGGTGGCCGCCGCCTTCTGGTCCGGCACCAGGCCGGCCACATTGGATCCGTGGTTGCCTCCGGGCACGACGTACACATAGCTGTCGCGGGTGCCCTTGCCGAGCCGGAACTGTTCCGCGCCCCACGGGTCGTTCTGGCCGTAGACGAACATCATCTGGCGGGCGTTGTGCCGCACCCAGCTGTCCACGGAGCGCATGACCCACGGCTTGAAGTGCATGGGGATGTCACGCGGCACGAAGTTCCGCGGCGGCTGGTACCCGTACCGGCTCAGGCCGTCGAGGTGCGGCTGCTTGATGTCGGGCGAGCCCAGCTCGGTGCCTGCCTGGTAGTAGTACGGCGTGTACGGCGTCAGGCCCTGGTCGGCGTAGAAGGAGAAGCCGGAGATCGCATCCACGCTGTCCCAGATCTGCTGGTCGGTCGCGGTCTTGGCGACCGGGATCGCCTCGCAGTCGGCCAGCAGGCTGTACTGCCAGAAGGCCCAGACGTAGTCGAGGACGACCGCCTCGTACGCCCTGTCGAGGGAGCCGACCGTCTTGAAGGTGTAGCCGTTGTCCGCCGCGTACTTGGTGTAGATGGCCTCGAGCGGCTCGCGGCGCACCAGCGCCTCGCTCTGCACGGCGTTGAGCTTGTCGCGGCACTCCTTGGTGCCGACCTTCTCGAAGAACCGGTCGTATGCCGAGTCCTCCTTGTTCACCACGTCGTTGGGCGCGACGTAGGCGACGACCCCGTCCATGTCGCGCGGGTAGAAGCGCTCGTAGTACGTGGCGGTCATGCCGCCCTTGGAGCCGCCGGTGGTGAGCCAGTTCTTGGTGTAGATCTTCTTCAGCGCGGTGAAGATGCGGTGCTGGTCGCTCGCGGCCTGCCAGATGTCGAGCTTGGACCAGTTGGCCGGGTCGGGCCGGGACGGGGTGAAGAACCGGTACTCCACGGAGACCTGGTTGCCGTCGATGATGGCCGTCGGCTCACTGCGGCGAGGCGTGGTGCTCACGTTGTAGCCGGAGGTGAACATCACCGTGGGGCGGTTGGTGTCCTTGTGCAGCAGGGTGATTCGCTGCTTGAAGGTGCCCTTGTCCGGGTGCCGGTGGTCGACCGGCTGCGTGTAGTTGAGAACGAAGTACCGGTAACCCGGGTACGGCTTCTCCTCGATAAGACTCATACCCGGTATCGCGAGGACCCGGTCCTTGATGTCCGTGCCGGTCGTCGGCTCCGCGGCGGTAGCCGCACCGGCCGTCGCGCCGACCGCGCTCACGGTGCCAATGAGCACCACGAGCGACAGCAGCCATCTGAGCGCCTTGCGCATTCACCCTCCCCTTGATTCACCTGTGGTCGCGGTGAACCTAGCGGGGTCAATGCCCGAGCCGCCAGCCCCAGTTGACTCCCGATCGACCGGGAGAGGGTCAGCAGAGGATCCAGCCGGTCGAGCGCGCGACGCCGGAGATGGCGCCGGTGGCCCGCACGCAGCGGTTGAGGGCGTGCACGGTGACAGGCCCCGCCTGGCGGGTGAAGGTGCCCTTGTCGACGGCGGCGTGGCCGCCGCGCGCCTGGAGGGAGATGGACATGGCGCGCCGCGTGCCCGGCTTGTTGGATACGGCGACGGCGCAGGCGTACCACCGGTTCTTGTAGACGCGCAGCTCGCCGGTGGCGAACTTGACGGTCTTCAGCGGGCGGCCGGCGCAGTTGGACGCCACGGCCTCGGCACGCGGCGTGCCCGGTCCGGCGATGGTGAGGGCCGCCACGGCCATGAGCAGGGCGAGGCCGTGCATGAGCGGCCGCCGCCAACGTCGTCTGTTCCCCGCCCCACCGAACACTCTCACACCCCTTTGCCACTTGCCCGTACATGCGTACGACGCAGTCGGCGTGAGAATGGTTGCGGCTCCCACGAATCCGCTCTCCGTAGGAATCCGTACCCGCCCTGCGTCATACGGCGGCGGGCTCGTCCTCCCCTATGAAGGTGCGCCAGAGCGTGGCGTAGGTGCCGCCCCGGGCCAGCAGTTCGTCATGGGTCCCGTCCTCCGCCACCCGGCCCGCATCCATCACGACCACCCTGTCGGCGCGCGCCGCGGTGGTCAGGCGGTGGGCGACCACCAGTGTGGTGCGGCGGCCGGTCAGCCGGTCCGTGGCCTGGTTGACCTGGGCCTCGGTGGCCAGATCGAGGGCCGCTGTGGCCTCGTCGAGCAGCAGGATGTCCGGGTCGACGAGCTCGGCGCGGGCCAGCGCGATCAACTGGCGCTGCCCCGCGGACAGGTTGCGGCCGCGCTCGGCGACCTCGTGCATATAGCCGCCGTCGAGTGTGGCGATCATGTCGTGGGCGCCGACGGCGCGGGCCGCGGCCTCCACCGCGGCGTCGCTCGCGCCGGGACGTCCATAGGCGATGGCGTCGCGGACGGTGCCCGCGAAGAGGTACGCCTCCTGGGGGACGACGCCGAGCCGGTGCCGGTACGCCGTCAGATCCAGCGCGCGCAGGTCGGTGCCGTCGGCCGTGACCCGGCCGCTCGTCGGGTCGTAGAACCGCGCGACCAGCTTGACCAGCGTCGACTTGCCCGCGCCGGTCTCGCCGACGAACGCGACGGTCTGGCCGGCCGGGATGCGCAGATTGATGGCGTTCAGGGCCGCTTCGTCATCCCCGTACGCGAAGTCGACGTTCTCGAAGGCGATCTCGCCGCGCAGCGAGAGCACATCGAGGGGCTCGCGCGCGGAGGCGGTCGAGGTCGGCTCCTGGAGCAGCTCCTGGATGCGCCCCAGGGACACCGTCGCCTGCTGGTAGCCGTCGAAGACCTGGGACAGCTGCTGCACGGGCGCGAAGAACAGATCGATGTAGAGGAGGTAGGCGACCAGCGCGCCGGTGGTGAGGGTGCCCGCCTCGACGCGGCCCGCGCCGACGATCAGCACGGAAGCGGCGGCCACCGAGGACAGCAGCTGGACGAAGGGGAAGTACACCGAGATCAGCCACTGGCCGCGCACCCGGGCCTTGCGGTAGTTGTCGCTGCGGGCGGCGAAGCGGCCCGCGCCGTCGCGCTCGCGGCGGAAGGCCTGGACGATCCGCAGCCCGGACACGGACTCCTGGAGGTCGGCGTTGACGACGCTGATGCGCTCGCGGGCCAGCTCGTACGCCTTCACGCTCTTCTTGCGGAAGAAGTACGTGCCGATGATCAGCACCGGCAGCGTCGCGAAGACCACCAGCGCCAGCTCTACGTCGATGACGAGCAGGGCGACCATGATGCCGAAGAAAGTGACCACCGAGACGAACGCGGTGACCAGGCCCGTCTGCAGGAACGTGGACAGGGCGTCCACGTCCGTCGTCATCCGGGTCATGATCCGGCCGGTCAGCTCGCGCTCGTAGTAGTCGAGTCCGAGCCGCTGGAGCTGGGCGAAGATCTTCAGCCGCAGGGAGTAGAGGACCCGCTCACCGGTGCGGCCGGTCATCCGGGTCTCACCGGTCTGCGCGGCCCACTGCACGACCACGGTGATCAGCGCGAGCACGGAGGCCGCCCACACGGCGCCGAGCGCCATCTGCGTGACGCCCTTGTCGATGCCGTGCCTGATCAGAATGGGAAGCATCAGGCTCATGCCGGCGTCGACGGCCACCAACAGCAGGCTGATCAGCAGCGGGAGGCCGAAGCCGCCCAGCAGTCGGCGCAGTCCGTACGACTCCTCGGGCCGCACGGCCCGTGCCTCGTCGATGGCGGGGGTGTCGGTCGCCGGCGGCAGGGCCTCGACCTGGGCGAGCAGTTCGGGGGACGCGCCGGGGGCCGCAGACTCCTCGGCGTTCTCCTCGCGCTCCCACAGGCGGGGCGTGATGCCGCGGTTGGCGTCGAACTCTGCGTCGAGCTCGTCCCGTACGGTGCGGTCTTCCTCGGGTTCGGCCGCCGGCAGCGGGGTGTGTCCGGGCGAGACCGCGCCGAGTTCGTCCGGGTCGGTCAACAGCCGCCGGTACAGGGCCGAGCGACGCGTCAGCTCCTCGTGCGTGCCGATGTCGGCGAGCCGTCCGCCGTCGAGCACGGCTATACGGTCGGCGAGACCCAGGGTGGAGCGGCGGTGGGCGATGAGCAGGGTCGTACGCCCGGCCATGACGGAGCGCAGGGCCTCGTGGATCTCGTGCTCGACGCGGACGTCCACGGCGGAGGTGGCGTCGTCGAGGAGCAGCAGCCGGGGGTCGGTGAGGATCGCACGGGCGAGCGCGATGCGCTGGCGCTGGCCGCCGGAGAGGGTGAGGCCCTGCTCGCCGACCTTGGTGGCGTAGCCGTCGGGCAGCTCGGCGATGAAGCGGTCGGCCTGGGCGGCGCGCGCGGCGGTGTCGATCTCTTCCTGGGTCGCGTCCGGCTTTCCGTATGCGATGTTGGCGCGCACGGTGTCGGAGAAGAGGAAGCTGTCCTCCGGCACGAGCCCGATGGCGGCGCGGAGCGAGTCGAGGGTCAGCTCGCGCACATCGTGGCCGCCGACGAGGACCGCGCCGTGCGTCACGTCGTAGAAGCGTGGCAGCAGAAGGGAGACGGTGGACTTGCCGCTGCCGGAGGAGCCGACGACGGCAACGGTCTCGCCGGGCCTGATCTCCAGCGAGAAGCCGTCGAGAACGGGCCGTTCCTTGTCGTATCCGAAGGTGACGTCGTCGAACTCGACGGTGGCGGGGGCGTCGGCCGGGAGTTCCTTGGTGCCGTCGGTCATCGTCGGCTCGGTGTCGATGAGTTCGAGTACGCGCTCCACGCCGGCCCGTGCCTGCTGTCCGACGGTCAGCACCACGGCGAGCATCCGGACCGGGCCGACGAGTTGCGCCAGATAGGCCGAGAAGGCGACGAACGTACCGAGGGTGATCTGGCCGCGGGTGGCCAGCCAGCCGCCGAGGGCCAGCATCGCGACCTGTCCGAGCGCGGGGACGGCCTGAAGGGCCGGGGTGTACTTCGAATTGAGCCTGACGGTCCGCAGCCGGCCCGCGAAGAGCTTCCTGCTGACCTCGCGCAGCTTGCCGGTCTCCTGGTCCTCCTGGCCGAAGCCCTTGACGACGCGTACGCCGGAGACGGCGCCGTCGACGACGCCCGCGACGGCGGCCGCCTGGCTCTGGGCGTACCAGGTGGCGGGGTGCAGGCGGGTGCGGCTGCGCTTGGCGATGTACCAGAGGGCGGGGGCGACGGCGACGGCGATCAGGGTGAGCGGCAGCGACAGCCACGCCATGATCACGAGGGAGATGAGGAAGAGGAGGACGTTCCCGATGGTCATCGGGAGCATGAACAGCAGGCCCTGGATGAGCTGGAGGTCGCTGGTGGCGCGGCCGACGACCTGGCCGGTGGAGAGCTCGTCCTGGCGTCGTCCGTCGAGGCGGGTGATGGTTCCGTACATCTCGGTACGGAGGTCGTGCTGGACGTCGAGGGCGAGTCGGCCGCCGTAATAGCGGCGTATATATGTCAGGACATATACGACAACGGCCGCGACCATCAGCAGCCCGGTCCAGACGGCGAGGGATCTCGTACTGTCGCCGATCACATCGTCGATGACGACCTTGGTGATCAGCGGGACGAGCGCCATGACGGCCATACCGGCCAGGGAGGACCCGAGCGCGAGCAGCACATTGCGCCGGTAACGCCAGGCGTATCCGGACAGCCGCCGTGCCCAGCTCTGCTCTGCCGACGCCGCCACGTGGTGCCTCCCGTTTGTTTTGATCCGCCGGAAGGCACCAACGCCGCGAGCAGCGGATTTCATCCCGCTGCAACAATTCGGGCCGCAAGAGACCGGTGGGTCAGCGGGTGGCGGGGACCGCGTCCCTCGGGGCCGTCTCCGGGGTGCCCGGCAGAGCCTCCTGCGGGACGGCGGGCGGCGTGAAGACCTCGGACGCCGCGGTGGCCGTGGGGGCCAGATCCTTGTGGACCGCGCGGGCGACCCGCTGGATGGTGTCGACGCCGTACTGCATGGAGCTGTTGTCGTGCGTCAGCACGGAGATCGTGTAGCTGTGACCGCCGCTGGTGAAGGCGCCGACGCTGTGGACGCGCCAGCCGTGGGTGGCCCGGGAGAGCCAGCCGTTCTTGAGCTGGACGCGGGCCGTGCTGGGGGCACCGGCCGAGACGCCCCAGCGCTGCGAGGCGACGACCTTGTACATGAGGCCGAGGGTGTAGCCCCGCGAGGCGTCGGTGAGAACGGTGTTCTTCAGGGCCAGCAGATTCAGCAGCAGCATCTGGTCGCCGGCGCTGATCTGGGTGAGACCCCAGTAGCCGCCCGAGCCGGGGATGGTCCGGGACATCTTGGCGGCGTTGAGGAAGCCCTGGATCTTGGTGACGCCGAGCTGCTTCCACAGCGCGCTGGTGGCGGCGTTGTCCGACTTGGTGATCATGTCGGAGGCGAGCTGCTTCTCGCGGTCGGTCAGCTGGCGACCGGTCTTCTGCGCGTCCCACAGGAGCGTCGTCAGGACGGTGACCTTGACGACGCTGGCGGAGTCGTAACGGTCGCCGATCCGCAGCCCGCAGGTGGTGTTCGTGGTGTTGTCACGCACGGCGACGGCGGTCGTGGAGGCGCGGCCCGCGAGCGAGGCGGTGATGTCCTGGGTCAGCTTGGCGGCGAGTCCCGACTTGCCGGAAGTGCAACTGACCGTCGGCGTCACGGCGGCCGCGGGCGCGGCGCCGGTGGCGAGCGGCACGAGCGTCGCGGCGGCGAGAACCGCGGCGGCGGCGCGTGCGCGACCGCCTATTCGGTGGTGAGTCATGGAGGCTTTTCCCGTCCCCTGTGTGCCTGGTGCGGGCGCGCCCTTTCCGGCGCGCCCGCCACTCATGACTCACGACTGGCCGAAAAGTTGTACAGATCAGCGGCGTGGCAACCGAATCGTCATCCGGTACAGCCGGGTGGTCTGGGCGGCGTTCTGGTTGTCGTCACTGGCGAGCAGGACGTGCAGCCGCCCGCCGGGACCTCGTGAAGTGACAGCCAGGGCCTCGATGTTGTCGAGCAGAGGGTTGGGCTGGGGCTGCTTGGCGGGCGCGCCGAGTGAGGGGCAGTCGACGAGGTCGGCGAGCAGTGTCTTGCGTACGAGCCGGACGCCTTCCTGCCCTGCCTGCCCTGTGACGTACGCGACATTGCTGACGTCGGTGGCATGCCGCAGGTCGGCGAGGTAGAGCCGGACGGTGTTGCCGACCCCGGCGGTGAACCCGCGATCGAGCACGAGCAGCCGCCCGTCGCCGGTGGCGGTGGTCTCGCTGATTCCGAGCTTGGCATCGGCCTGGTACGCGTACTGCGCGGAGAGCCGGAAGTCGTGTCGGGGGGTGGCTCGCCGCCAGGTCTGCATCCGTACGATCCCCGTGCCGTCTCCGGCGATCGGGCTCTCCATGGCGGCGACGAGGGTGCGGCCGCCGGGCTGCAGGGTCAGCCCCTCGAAGGTGAGGTTCCGGGTGGCCCGTCCGGCCGGAGCAACCTTGAGAGCGTCGGGCACGGGCAGCCTGCCGAGGAGGGTCCCGTCCCGTCCGTAGCGGCGTACGGACGGCTCGGTCTCCGAGGTGACGAGCCGGCTGCCGTCACGCTCGAC
This sequence comes from Streptomyces sp. NPDC019890, assembly GCF_044903445.1. Lineage (NCBI taxonomy): Bacteria > Bacillati > Actinomycetota > Actinomycetes > Kitasatosporales > Streptomycetaceae > Streptomyces > Streptomyces sp. NPDC019890. The sequence goes on from NZ_JBJDQK010000002.1 coordinate 634,201, forward strand.
GACGAGCCCTTCGGAGTCGAGCTGCCCACCGTTCTCGTCGGCGAGAGGGACGACGGTGCGGGGCGCGTAGGTACGCGCGTCCAGGGTGAACAGCTCGGACCGGTCGGAGAGCGCGGCGATGCGGCCGTCCCGGTCGACGGCGAGAGCGGAGAAGTTGCCGACGAAGGCACCCTGGAACTGGGTCTTGTCGAGCACGTCGGAGTAGCTGTCGATGCCGACGCGGGGAGAGCAACTGCCGGACGGGGGCCGCCCGTTGCCCGAGGGGGCGGCGGCCACAGAGCCGACGACGGCCAGCACGGCACTGACGGCGGCGAGTACGTTTCGCAGACGCATGCCGCCACGTTAGGCGGCGAGGGGTTGAGCCCGGGCGGACTTTCCATGAACGTTCTGCCGCACGGTCTCGTGGTGAGCCGCACTCGGCGCCGCACTCGCCGCCGCGAACGGCGTCCGCCGCGTACTACTTCTGCGCGGCAGCGAGTTCGCGCACCGTCGCCATGTCGCTGAAAGGCAGCAGCTGTTCGCCGACGATCTGGAACGGCTCGCTGCCCTTCCCCGCGACGAGGACGATGTCGTCCCGCTCCGCGGCGGACAGCGCGAAGGCGATCGCCCGGCGGCGGTCGGAGAACCGCTCGAACCGGGTGCCGGTCGCCCTGAGACCCGGCGTGATCTGGTCCAGGATCGTCTCGGGGTCTTCGTTCCGCGGGTTGTCCGAGGTGAGGACGACAAGATCGGAGAGGGTCCCGGCGATCTCGCCCATCCGCGCGCGCTTGGTGATGTCCCGGTCGCCTCCGCAACCGAAGACGGTGATGACCCGGCCGGTGGCGAAGTCCCGGATGGCGCTGAGCACCTTGTCCAGGGAGTCGGGAGAGTGTGCGTAGTCCACGATCACGGACGTGCCGCGTGGAGTCTCGAAGCGTTCGAACCGCCCAGGGACCGGAGGCATCCGGTCGAGTGCCGCGACCAGCCCTGTCAGGTCGTACCCCAGGAGATGGCAGGCCGCCACGGTGGCCAGCGCGTTGGCCACCGAGAACCGGCCGGGGACGCGGATCGCCGCCGGGTACTTGCGTCCGGCGTGGTGGAGGGTGAAGCGCGTACCGAGGGCGTTCATGCTGAGGTCGGTCGCCCGGTAGTCGGCCTCGGCGTCGAGCGCGTACGTGGTGACCGCACCGGGCATCATCGCCCGGATGCCTGCTCCCACAGGGTCGTCCACATTGACCACCGCGCGTCGGCACAGCCCCTGGAACAGGCGCAGCTTGGCATCCCGGTAGTTCTCCATGGTGCCGTGGTCGTCCAAGTGGTCCTGGGTGAGGTTGGTGAAGATCCCCACGTCGAGGAAGGCGTGGTCCACGCGGTGGGTCAGCAAGCCCATGGACGTGGCCTCCAGGACCACGGTGCCCACCTCGCGGTCGCGCATGTGCCCCAGCAGGTACTGGAAGTCCGGCGACTCCGGTGTGGTCAGCACGGATCGCGGCATCGGGATCAGTTCGTCGCCGATCCGGCTGCCTGCCGTCCCGATCACGCCCACGCGTGCGCCCTCGGCGATGCGCAGCACGGACTCGACCATGTACGACACCGACGTCTTCCCGTTGGTACCGGTGACGGCCACCATGTCCATCTCCCGCCCGGGGTCGCCGTAGTAGCGGGAAGTGACGACCGCGGCCGCCTGCCGCGTGTCCGGCACCCGTACGACACACACTCCGGCGGCCGACGCCCACACGGCCGCCGGGAGATCGGGCACCGCCTCGTCGACGAGTATCGCCACGGCGCCACGCGCCAGAGCCGGTGCGACGAGCTCGGGGCCACCCTCACAGTGACCGGGCACCGCGATGAACAGCGAACCGGGCGAGACACGGTGGGCGTCGAAGCATGTTCCCGCGGTGATCCTCGTCTCCGGATCGCCCAGAAGGACCTCGTGGTCGTGCCCGGCCAGCAACTCACTCAACTTCACAGGGGTCCTCTCGAGGGTGCGGCTCAGCAGGCCGTCCAGCCGTCGCCGAGGGCGATGGCGACGGCACGCCGGGAAGCCGCGGGGGTGGTGCTCAGGAGACAGAAAAGTGGTGCGGTGTTCCGCAAACCGAAAAGAGGGCCTGGCAGCGCGGAGAAGCTCCACGGGCGGGGCACGGGCCGGGCAGGGCCCGTCGGGAACTGATCAGCCGTGGCCGTGCAAGGCGCGGCAGCGGGCCCCGGGGCCGGTGGTGCACAGCGCGCGAGGTGCCTGTCGCAGGCCCTCCCTCACCGCATGTGTGCAACCCATGGGTGGAGTGTACGTCCCACGGAGCGGCCCGGGCTCCGCGCTGCTGTCACCCCCGGGCGGACGGGGACGGTACGGCACTTCACCGTTCGCGTGACCTCAGGGACCTTGCGTCCCGCGGTTGCGCCGTCGATTCGCCCGACTACTAGCGGGCTCTGGCGCTGTACGACGAGGCGGTGACGGGCCTGCGGATGGCCATGCGCAGGGACATCGGCAGCGCGCCTTCCGCCTGGCTCGCAGTCCGCCGAACAGCGCGGGGCTGCGAGGCGGCAACCGCCTTACAGCGTGCCGGGCCGCGCCACCCACATCGTGGGCTGATTGGTCGCTCTGGCCACGGTCTCGAAGTCGGCGTCGTAGTGGAGCACGGTGAGTCCGGACAGCTCCGCGGTGGCTGCCACGAGCAGGTCCACCGGTCCGGCGCTGCGATGTTCGCCCCGCTGCGTCATCATCCGTTGCACGGTACGGGCCCGCTGGTATACGTCATCGGGTACGGGGATCCAGTTGAAGAGCTCGGCGAGGAGCTCCTCCTTGGCGATCCGGTCGCCCAGCGACTGGGCGGAGTAGAGCATCTCCATCTCGGTGATGTCACACAAGCCGATCACACCCTCGGCCAGATGCTCGCTCCAGCGCTCCCGCACCGCCTTGTTGGTCAGAATCCTGGCAGCGGCCGATGTGTCGATGAGGTGGGTGAGCGGACTCATCGACGGTAGTTGCTCTTGTCCAGCAGGACGTCGAAGTCGCCGCGCTCACCCATCTCGGCGAGTTCGTCGAGTGCGTTCAGCCGCCGTCGGCGCTTCGCCACTTCGAGCAGGGCGGCGTTGACGGTGTCCTTCTTCGTTGTGGTGCCCAGTATCGACGCGGCCTCGCTCAGTGCGTCGTCGTCGACTTCCACGTAGAGATTCGACACGGCATATCCTCCATAGGTCGTCGACATATGAAGCATATATCGGTCACCCGAGAAGGGCAAAGGCCTGGCCCCGCTGCCCAGGGGGATGGGGCAGCGGGGCCAGGGATTCAGAGCGACGGCTCAGGCGTGCGTCGCGGCGAACATCCGTAGAAGTGCCGGGAGCACGACCACCGACGGACCCGGCTCCATGAGCGCCTTGCCCAGGTCTTCCGTCAGGGACTCCGGAGTCGTGCGGACCGCCGGCACCCCGAAGGACTCCGCCAGTGCCACGAAGTCCGGGCGGGACAGTTCCGTCGCCGTCGCCTCGCCGAACGCGTCCTCCATGTACTCGCGCAGGATGCCGTAGCCGCCGTCGTCCACGATCAGCCAGGTGACCGGGAGGTCGTACTGGCGAGCCGTAGCCAGCTCCGCGATCGAGTACATCGCGCCGCCGTCGCCCGAGACCGCGAGGACCGGGCGGGAGCGGTCCGCCGCCGCCGCGCCCAGGGCCGCCGGGAAGCCGTAGCCGAGGCCGCCCGCGCCCTGGGCCGAGTGCATGGTGTTCGGGTGGCGGGCGTCGAAGGCCGACCAGGCCCAGTAGGCCAGGATCGTCATGTCCCAGAAGCTCGGCGAATCGTCGGGCAGGGCCTCCCGGACGGACGCGAGCACCTGCTGTTCCAGGGTGAGGGACTGGGCGTCGATGCGGGCTCGGACCTGGGACAGGACCGTGCGTACGGATTCCGCCGCCGACTCGTCGGAGCGCTCCTCCACCGTCTCCAGCAGCGCCGACAGCGCGAGCCGCGCGTCCGCGTGGATGCCGAGGCCCGGGTGGTTGGACTCCAGCTTGCCCGCGTCCGCCTCGATCTGGATGACCCGGCCGCGTGGCGCGAACGTGTGGTAGTTCGAGGACAGTTCGCCGAGGCCCGAGCCGACGACCAGCAGTACGTCCGCGGACTCGAGGAAGTCCGTGGTGTGGCGGTCCTCGAGCCAGGACTGCAGTGAGAGCGGGTGCTCCCACGGGAACGCGCCCTTGCCGCCGAAGGTCGTGACGACCGGGGCGTGAAGCTTCTCCGCGAGCGCCAGCAGCTTGCCGGAGGCGTCGGAGCGTACGACTCCGCCGCCCGCGATGATCGCCGGACGGGTGGCACGGGACAGCAAGTCGGCGGCCACCGCGGTCAGTTCGGGGCGCGGGACGACCTCGTGCGGGGTCGCGTCCATCGCCGTGACGACCGGCAGTGTCGTCTCCGCCAGCAGGACGTCCTGGGGGATCTCCACCCACACCGGTCCGTGCGGGGCCGTCAGTGCCGACTGCCACGCCGCCGCGATCGCCGACGGGATCTGGGACTGCGTGCGGGCCGTGTGGACCGACTTCACCACATCCCTGAACGACGCCTGCTGGTCGCGCAGTTCGTGAAGGTAGCCGTGCCGGCCGCCGCCGAGACCGGCGGTCGGAACCTGACTGCCGATCGCGAGCACGGGCGCCGAAGCCGCCGCCGACTCCTGGAGTGCGGCCAGCGACATCAGCGCACCCGGGCCGGTGGAGAGCAGCAGCGGGGCCACTTCACCCGTCACTCGGCCGTACGCGTCGGCCGCGAAGCCCGCGTTGTTCTCGACGCGCAGTCCGACGTACTCCAGCTGCGAGCGGCGCAGCGCGTCGAACATGCCGAGCGCGTGCTGGCCGGGGAGGCCGAAGACGGTGGTCGCGCCCAGGCCGGCCAGGGTCTCGACGACGAGATCGCCGCCGTTGCGGCCGGGCGGAGGGGACAGCGCAGCCGTCGTCTGGGCCTGGGTCGGACGCAGTACGAGGTCGTGGTCGTGCGTCACTTGGCGCGGCCCTCCGCGATCTGGCGGGACATGATGGTCGTCAGCTCGTACGCCGTGTGCGACGCCGCGACCGAGGTGATCTCGGCGTGGTCGTACGCCGGCGCGACCTCGACGACATCCGCCGAGACCAGGTTGCAGGAGGCCAGACCGCGCAGAATCTCCAGCAGCTCGCGGGAGGTCATGCCGCCCGCCTCGGGGGTGCCGGTGCCCGGGGCGTGGGCCGGGTCGAGACAGTCGATGTCGATGGAGATGTAGAGCGGGCGGTCACCGATGCGCTGGCGCAGCTGGTCGGCGACCTCGTCGGCGCCCCGGCGGTAGACGTCGGAGGAGGTGACGATGCCGAAGCCCATCTTCTCGTCGTCGGTCAGGTCCTGCTTGCCGTACAGCGGGCCGCGGATGCCCACATGGGACAGGGCGGAGGTGTCGAGGATGCCCTCTTCGACGGCCCGCCTGAAGGGAGTTCCATGGGTGTACTCCGCGCCGAAGTACGTGTCCCAGGTGTCCAGGTGCGCGTCGAAGTGCAGCAGCGCGACGGGGCCGTGCTTCTTGGCCACCGAGCGCAGCAGCGGCAGCGCGATGGTGTGGTCGCCGCCGAGCGTCATCATCCGCGCGCCGGTGCCGAGCAGGTCGTCGGCCGCGGCCTCGATCGTCTCGACGGCCTCGTTGATGTTGAACGGGTTCGCGGCTATGTCACCCGCGTCCGCGACCTGCGCGAGCGCGAAGGGCGAGGCGTCCTGCGCCGGGTTGTACGGGCGCAGGAGCCTCGACGCCTCGCGGATGGCGTTACCGCCGAAGCGCGCGCCGGGACGGTAGGAGACCCCGGCGTCGAAGGGAACACCGACCACGGCGACGTCGGCGCGGCCGACCTCGTCCAGCCGGGGCAGCCGGGCGAACGTCGCGGGTCCGGCGTACCGCGGAATACGGGACGAGTCGATCGGGCCGCGCGGCTGCTCGTTGCTGCTCATGTGAATTGCCTTCTTTCGTACGCTTCGTTGCGGTAATTCGACTTTAGCTCGGGACAGCCACAGGCTCGGCCGCGGCCTCTTCGTCCTCGGTGGACCGGCCCGCCAGGCGCTCGCGCCAGTTGGCCAGGATCGCGGGGTCCGTCGGCCTGGTCGCCAGAGAGACGATCACGTACGCCGCCAGCGACAGCAGCAGGCCGTAGTAGACGGGCTCGTTGGCGAGGATCCCGTACGACGCCATCAGGCCGATGACCGCGACGCCACCGACGACCACCGAGGCGAGCGCGCCGTACACGGTGCCGCGCTTCCACAGCAGGCCGCCCAGGATGGGCACCAGCAGACCGCCGACGAGCAGGTTGTACGCGACGGTGAGGGCCTCGATGACGTTGTTGAGCGCGATGGCGATACAGATCACCGCGACACCCATGATCAGGATGAAGGCGCGGTTGCCCTTCACCTCGTCGTGGTCGTCACCGCGCCGGGACGTGAGACCGCGCAGCCGCGACCAGATGTCGTTGTTGGCGACGGTGGCACAGGCGATGAGCGCGCCGGAGGACGTGGACATGACGGCGGCGAGGGCCGCGGCGAGCACCAGACCGCGCACACCGATGGGCAGTTCGTCCTTGACGATGGTGGCGAAGGCGTCGTCGGCGTTGGACAGCTTCGGGTAGAGGACCCGGGCGGCGGTGCCGATGACGGCGCCGGCCAGGGCGTAGACGAGGCAGTACGTGCCGGCGACCGTGCCGCCGTAGCTCGCGACCTTGTCGCTGCGCGCCGTGAACACCCGCTGCCAGATGTCCTGGCCGATCAGCATGCCGAAGGTGTAGATCAGGACGTACGTGAAGATCGTCTCGCCGCCGATGCCGAGGGGAGAGAAGTACTCGGTGGGCAGCTGCGCCTTCATCTCGGCGAAGCCGCCGGCCTTGACGACCGCGATCGGCAGCAGGAGCAGGAGCACACCGACCGTCTTCACGACGAACTGCACCATGTCGGTGAGGGTGATCGACCACATGCCGCCGAGGGTCGAGTACGCGACGACGATGGCGCCGCCGAGGATGATCGAGGCGGTGCGGTTGATGTCGAAGAGGACGTCGAAGATGGTGGCGTAGGCGATGGTCGAGGTGACCGCGAGCATCAGCGTGTACGCCCACATCACGACGCCCGAGATGAGACCGGCCTTGCCGCCGTAGCGCAGGTCGAGCATCTCGGAGACGGTGTACACCTTGAGGCGGGCGATGCGGGCCGAGAAGAAGATGCTCAGCGCCAGCAGGCCGAGGCCGATGGTGAAGACCATCCAGGCACCCGAAAGGCCGTACTTGTAGCCGAGGCCCACGCCGCCGATGGTGGAGGCGCCGCCGAGGACGATGGCGGCCATGGTGCCGGAGTACATCGTGGGGCCGAGGCGACGGCCCGCGACCAGGAACTCGCTCTTGGTCTTGGCGCGGCGCATGCCCCACCAGCCCATGCCGAGCATGCCGGCCAGATAGACAACGATCACTGCGTAGTCGACAGCCATCGGCTTTCCTTCCGTCTCGTCCCCCGGGGTTCTCAGGTCTTGTTGTCTGACGACGCTAGGTGGCCGGAAAGAAACGCTGAAGTGTACGTTTCATCCATTGTCAATACCGCCTATGGATGGACTGTCCATGCCGGAGACCACCGCAGCCCCACCCACCCCACCGATCCCCCTCGTCGCACTGCTCGCCCGCGAGGATCTGGGCCTGCGGCAGATCGCCGGGCCGGTGGAGGCGGGCGCGGCGGTGCACATGGTGCACACCTCCGAGATGGAGGATCCCTATCCGTATCTGCTCGGCGGGGAGCTGCTGCTGAGCGCCGGGGTGCTGCTGAAGGACCCCGACAGATATGTGTCACGCATCGTGCAGGCGGGCGCGGCGGCGCTGGGATTCGGGCTCGCGCCGGTGCACGACACGGTGCCCGCGGCCCTGATCGAGGCATGCGACCGGCATGGGCTGCCGCTGCTGGAGGTGCCGCCGCAGACCACCTTCACGGCGGTGGCACGGGCGGTGTGGCGGCTGATGGCCGAGGCACGCCACCGGGAACTGCGCCGGGTGACCCAGGCCCAGCAGGGCCTCGCCGCGGCGGCGGCCCGCCCGGACCCGGTCCCGGCGGTCCTGCACCAACTGGCGTCCCGCCTGGAAGGCCAGGCGGTCCTGCTGGGGCCGGACGCCACGGAACTGTCCACGGCGGGCCGCGCGCCCGTCCCGGAGGCGGGGGCGGCGCTGGCGCGCCTGGCGCGCGTGGTGAACCCGCCGTCGGGCAACCCGCCGGGCGGGGCGGAAGGGCCGGCGCCCGCGTCCGCCAGTGACAGCATCCCCGGGGCGCATCTCGCCGCATACGCACTCGGGGGCAGCCAGGGGTTCACCCTCGGGCTTGCCACCCCGGCGCGGGAGGCCGGCGATCACACCGTCGCCGGGGTCGCCGTCGTGCTGCTCTCGCTGCTGACCGCGCCCCACCAGGGCGCCGACGGCACCGGGCGCAGCGCCGCACTCGTACGGCTGCTGCTGGGGGCCGGGGCCGACGAGGCCGCGCGGCTGCTCGGGGCCGAGCGGTGGACCGTCGTACACGCGCGTGGCGGTCGCGGCACCCGCTTGGACGCGTCCGCGCTCGGCGCCGCGCTCGGCAGCGCGCTCGTCGACCCCGCCGACGACGGGACCGTACGCATCCTGCTGCCGGCCGACCACGAGGTCACCCCGCAGCCCGGCTGGATCATGGGCGTCAGCGCCCCCGTGAGCCCGCAGGAACTTCCGGCCGCCGACACCCAGGCGGCCAGAGCCGTCCACCGCGCCGCGGCCACCCGTACCGACCTGGTCAGACACCGCGGCACCTCGCTCTCGGCACTGCTTTCCCCTCAGGAGGCCGCTGCCCACGCCCGCCTGCGCCTGGCCCCCCTCGCGGACTCCCCCGCCCTGCTCGACACGCTGCGCAACTGGCTTTCGCTGCACGGCAGTTGGGATCGCACTGCCGCCGCGATGGAGGTCCACCGCAACACCGTCCGCCAGCGCATCGCGCGCTGCGCGACGCTGCTGGAGGAGGACCTGGACGATCCGGACGTACGGATGGAGCTGTGGTTCGCGCTGCGCTCGCTGTGACGCGGACGACCACTCAGGACCCTGGACAGCACTTGCGACCGCCGGGTAACTTAGGACTGAGCAAGCGCTTAGACAGCGCAGCGTACCCACACAGTCACGAGGAGGCGTCCGTGCGCCGTACCGTTTTCAACGAGGACCACGAGGCGTTCCGCGAGACCATACGCGCCTTCATCGAGGCCGAGGTCGCGCCCGTCTACGACGAGTGGTTCGCGGCCGGCCAGGCGCCCCGGGACTTCTACTACAAGCTCGGTGAGCTGGGCATCTTCGGCATCAACGTCCCCGAGGAATTCGGTGGCGCAGGCCTGGACACGCACAAGTTCGAGGCCGTGCTCTACGAGGAGACCTCGCGCGCGGGCGTCAACTTCGGCGGCTCCGGCGTACACGTGCTGCTCGCTCTCCCCTACATCAAGTTGCTCGCCACCGACGAGCAGAAGAAGAACTACCTGCCGAAGTTCGTCACCGGCGAGGAGATGTGGGCCCTGGCGATGACCGAGCCGGGCACCGGCTCCGACGTCGCGGGCATGAAGACCACCGCCAAGCTCTCGGAGGACGGCACGCACTACGTCCTCAACGGCGCCAAGACCTTCATCACCGGTGGTGTGCACGCCGACCGCGTGATCGTGTGCGCCCGCACCTCCGCCCCGCGCGAGGACGACCGCCGCTTCGGCATCTCGCTGTTCGCGGTGGACACCAAGTCGGCGGGCTACTCGGTCGGCCGCAAGCTGGACAAGCTCGGCCTGCGCACCTCCGACACCGCCGAGCTGGCCTTCGTTGACGTCAAGGTCCCGGTCGAGGACCTGCTCGGCGAGGAGAACAAGGGCTTCTACTACCTCGGCCAGAACCTGCCCTCCGAGCGCTGGGGCATCGCCTTCGGCGCGTACGCGCAGGCCAAGGCCGCCGTCCGGTTCGCCCAGCAGTACGTGCAGGAGCGCACCGTCTTCGGCAAGCCGGTCGCGTCGTTCCAGAACACCAAGTTCGAGCTGGCCGCCTGCCAGGCCGAGGTGGACGCCGCCGAGGCCGTCGCCGACCGTGCCCTGGAGGCGCTGGACGCGGGCGAGCTGTCCGCCGCCGAGGCCGCGTCCGCGAAGCTGTTCTGCACCGAGGTCGCACACCGCGTCATCGACAAGTGCCTTCAGCTGCACGGCGGTTACGGCTACATGAACGAGTACCCGATCGCCCGGCTGTACGCCGACAACCGCGTCAACCGCATCTACGGCGGCACCAGCGAGGTCATGAAGTCGATCATCGCGAAGTCCATGGGTCTGTAGGGCAGTTGAGTAGTTCAACTACCTTCACTCCATGAGCTCAGCACTTGACGCCCTGCTCGATCTGCTCGACCTCGAGCGGATCGAGCAGGACATCTTCCGGGGGCGGTCGCGCTCCGCCGTCGTACCGCGCGTCTTCGGCGGCCAGGTCGCCGCGCAGGCGCTGGTCGCCGCGGGCCGCACCGTCCCCGAGGACCGCACGGCCCACTCCCTGCACGCGTACTTCCTGCGCATGGGCGACCCCGGGGCGCCGATCGTCTACACGGTCGACCGCATCCGCGACGGCCGTTCCTTCACCACGCGCCGGGTCGTCGCCGTCCAGCACGGCCAGCCGATCTTCCATCTCTCGGCGTCCTTCCAGACGTACGAGGAGGGCCTGGAGCACCAGGCGGCGATGCCGTCCGCGCCGACTCCGGAGACGCTGCCGACCGCGGCCGAGATGCTGCCGCGGTACGCCGACCGCTTCGCCGACCCCCGCATGGTGGACCGGATGCTCGAGTCGCGGGCCGCGGTCGATCTGCGCTATGTGGACACCCCTCCCTTCGGCGACTTCGGACAGCCTCGCGAGCCGCGCTCGCAGGTGTGGTTCCGTACGAACGGCAAGCTTGCCGACGACCCCCTGCTGCACGTCTGCCTCGCCACATACGTCTCCGACATGACGCTGCTCGACTCGGTCCTGCTGGCACACGGGCGCGGCGGCTGGGCCGTCGGCGACGTGGTGGGCGCGTCGCTGGACCACGCGATGTGGTTCCACCGGCCCTTCAGGGCGGACGAATGGCTGCTGTACGACCAGGAGTCGCCGTCGGCGTCCGGCGGCCGGGGCCTGGGACAGGCCCGGATCTACACGCAGGACGGGCGTCTTGCGATCACGGTCATCCAGGAGGGCGTGGTCCGCGTCCCCCGCTGACGGGTCGACGCGTCCCCCGCCGACGGGCCGGACGAGCCCGCCGATGGGTCAGACGAGCCCCGCCGCGTCCAGCAGATAGGCCGTCATCGGGTCGTAGAAGCGCGGGTCCGTGACATGGTCGTCCAGCGGGACGGTCACCTGGAGGGTGCCCTCCGCCTCGCCGATGAACAGCGCCGGGTCGTTGCTGTCCGCGTACCCGACGGAGTCCAGGCCGCGCTGCCCCGCGCACCCGGCCCAGCCGTGGTCGGCGACCACGAGGTCGGGTTGGGGTCTGCCGTCCCGCTCCAGGCCGTCCAGGATCGCGGCCATGGGGGCCGGGGAATGCGTGTGCCACAGGGTCGCACCGCGCTCCAGCATCGCGACGTCCGCGAACTGGAAGACCATGCCCTCGTCCGCCGTGAGCCCGCCCGGAATCCGTACGATCTCGCACCCGGCTGCCCGCAGCGCGTCGGCCGTCTGCCGGTGCACGTCCAGCAGCCCGCCCGGATGCCCGGTCGCGAACAGCACCCGCTCCTGCCCGGCGGCGGCCTTGCGCAGCCGCGCGGCGAGCCGCTCCAGCGCGTCGACGGTCAGCTCCGGGTCGATGGTGTCCTGACCGCTCCGGTGTTCGGGGTCGTCGCTGACCCCGCACCGCTCGGCCATGACTGCCAGCACGTCCTGCTCATCGGTCCAGCGGTCCCCGAGCTCCAGGCCGAGCCAGTAGTGGCGGTCGCCGTTGGCGAGCTTGCGGTAGTGGGAGAGGTTGTTGTCGCGGGGGGTGGCGACGTCTCCGGCGATACGTGAGCGGACAAGGTGATCGACAAGGGCGGCACGGCTGGGTATCGGCATGCAGCCCATTGTGCCGTCAGGTGCCCCGCCGGCACCCGTCGTCCCGAACCCTGGACGTGTCGCGCGCGGACCTGCACCGGGCCACGGGCGGAACCCGGCCGTCAGCCGGTGAGCGAGGCGAACGCCCCGTGCGCCAGACGGCGCAGCAGCGTCTCCGTCGCCGCGCGGCCCGGCAGGCCGCTGCCGTACGAGCCCAGGTGCGGCGTCGAGTTGAGCAGGCCGAAGACCGCGTGGACCGCCGCGCGGGCTTCCGATTCCGCGACGTCCGGGTGCAGGTCACGGACGGCCGTGACCCACAGTTCGACGTACTGCCGCTGCAGCTGCCGCACCAGCTTGCGGTCGCTGTCCCGCAGGCGGTCCAGCTCCCGGTCGTGCAGGGTGATCAGTGGACGGTCGTCGAGCGCGAAGTCGATGTGGCCGTCGATGAGGGCGGCCAGCAGCACCTCGGGGTCGGCCGCCGCCTCCTCGACCCGCAGCCGGCCGCCGCTCAGCAGGCGCTCGCTGATGCCCACGAGCAGTTCCGCGAGCATCGCGTCCTTGCCCGGGAAATGGCGGTACAGACCCGGGCCGCTGATACCGACCGCGGCTCCTATCTCGTCGACGCCCACGCCGTGGAAGCCGCGCTCGGCGAAGAGGCGCGCGGCCTCCTTGAGGATCTGCTCGCGTCGCGTCGGTGCAGCGGTCCTGGTGCTCATGAGAATTCATTCTAGACAGAGGTGTTAGCGGTCGTTAACCTAGATGAAACACGTTAACGCTCATTAACCGAGCAAGGGAGCTCGAGCGATGCAGCAGGCACCTGTGCTGGCGAGCGCGGCAGATCCCGCCTCCCCGGCCTGGCAGGCCAATGAGGCGGCGCACCAGGAACTGGCCGACGCCCTGCGCGCCAAGCTCGCCGCGGCCCGCGAGGGCGGCGGCGAGAAGGCCCGCGCGCGCCACACCGCGCGCGGAAAGCTGCTGCCGCGCGACCGCGTGGACACCCTCCTCGACCCGGGCTCGCCCTTCCTGGAGCTGGCGCCCCTCGCGGCCGAGGGGATGTACGGGGGCCAGGCCCCGGCGGCAGGCGTCATCGCGGGCATCGGCCGGGTCAGCGGCCGCGAGGTGGTCGTCGTCGCCAACGACGCCACCGTCAAGGGCGGGACGTACTACCCGATGACGGTCAAGAAGCATCTGCGCGCCCAGGAGGTGGCGCTGGAGAACCGCCTGCCGTGCGTCTATCTCGTCGACTCCGGCGGCGCCTTCCTGCCCATGCAGGACGAGGTCTTCCCCGACCGCGAGCACTTCGGGCGGATCTTCTACAACCAGGCCCGGATGTCCGGCGCCGGCATCCCCCAGATCGCCGCGGTCCTCGGCTCCTGCACGGCCGGCGGGGCGTATGTCCCGGCGATGAGCGACGAGGCCGTCATCGTGCGCAACCAGGGCACGATCTTCCTCGGCGGCCCGCCCCTGGTGAAGGCCGCGACCGGCGAGGTCGTCACGGCCGAGGAGCTGGGCGGCGGCGAGGTCCACTCCCGTATCTCCGGGGTCACCGACCATCTCGCCGAGGACGACGCCCACGCGCTGCGGATCGTACGGAACATCGTGGCGACGCTCCCCGCGCGCGGCCCGCTGCCCTGGTCGGTCGAGCCGGCCGAGGAGCCCAAGGTCGACCCCGCCGGTCTTTACGGCGCGGTGCCGGTGGACTCCCGCACCCCCTATGACGTGCGTGAGGTGATCGCCCGGGTCGTGGACGGCTCCCGGTTCCAGGAGTTCAAGGCCGAGTTCGGACAGACGCTGATCACCGGCTTCGCCCGCATCCACGGCCACCCGGTCGGCATCGTCGCCAACAACGGCATCCTGTTCTCCGAATCCGCCCAGAAGGGCGCGCACTTCATCGAACTGTGCGACCAGCGCGGCATCCCGCTGCTCTTCCTGCAGAACATCTCGGGCTTCATGGTCGGCCGGGACTACGAGGCGGGCGGCATCGCCAAGCACGGCGCCAAGATGGTCACGGCGGTGGCCTGCACGCGCGTGCCGAAGCTGACGGTCGTCATCGGCGGTTCGTACGGTGCGGGGAACTACTCGATGTGCGGCCGGGCGTACTCCCCGCGCTTCCTGTGGATGTGGCCCAACGCCAAGATCTCGGTGATGGGCGGCGAGCAGGCCGCCTCGGTGCTGGCCACGGTGAAGCGCGACCAGCTGGAGGGCCGCGGCGAGGAGTGGTCCGCGGAGGACGAAGAGGCCTTCAAGAGCCCGATCCGGGCGCAGTACGAGTCCCAGGGCAATGCGTACTACGCGACGGCCCGGCTCTGGGACGACGGTGTGATCGACCCGCTGGAGACCCGCCAGGTGCTCGGCCTCGCGCTCACGGCCTGCGCCAATGCCCCGTTGACCGACCCCGCCTTCGGCGTCTTCCGGATGTGAGACGGACCATGACGATGTTCAGCACAGTCCTTGTCGCCAACCGGGGCGAGATCGCGGTGCGCGTCATCCGCACGCTGCGCGCGATGGGCGTCCGCTCGGTCGCCGTCTTCAGCGACGCGGACGCGGATGCCCGGCATGTACGGGAGGCGGACACCGCGGTCCGCATCGGCCCCGCACCCGCGGCCGAGAGCTATCTCTCGGTGGAACGCCTGCTGGAGGCCGCCGCACGCACGGGCGCGGAAGCGGTCCACCCGGGCTATGGCTTCCTCGCGGAGAACGCGGGCTTCGCGCAGGCCTGCGCGGATGCGGGCCTGGTCTTCATCGGCCCGTCCGCCGAAGCCATCTCTCTGATGGGCGACAAGATCCGCGCGAAGGAGACGGTGCGGGCTGCTGGTGTGCCCGTGGTGCCCGGCTCCTCGGGATCGGGCCTGACCGACGATCAACTGGCCGATGCCGCCCGTGAGATCGGCATGCCGGTGCTGCTGAAGCCGTCGGCGGGCGGCGGCGGCAAGGGCATGCGGCTCACCCGGGTCGAGTCGGCGCTGCTCGAGGAGATCGCGGCGGCCCGCCGCGAGGCGCGCGCCTCCTTCGGCGACGACACGCTGCTCGTGGAGCGGTGGATCGACCGGCCCCGGCACATCGAGATCCAGGTCCTGGCGGACGGCCACGGCCATGTGGTCCATCTCGGCGAGCGCGAATGCTCGTTGCAGCGCCGCCACCAGAAGATCATCGAGGAGGCGCCGTCCGTCCTGCTCGACGAGAAGACCCGCGCCGCGATGGGCGAGGCGGCGGTGCAGGCGGCCCGCTCGTGCGGTTACCGGGGCGCGGGCACGGTCGAGTTCATCGTCCCGGGCAATGACCCGTCCGCGTATTTCTTCATGGAGATGAACACCCGCCTTCAGGTCGAGCACCCGGTGACGGAACTCATCACCGGTCTCGACCTGGTGGAGTGGCAGCTGCGGGTCGCGGCGGGCGAGCAACTGCCGTTCGCACAGGACGACATCACGCTCTCGGGCCATGCGATCGAGGCCCGTATCTGCGCGGAGGACCCGGCGCGGGGCTTTCTGCCCTCCGGCGGCACGGTGCTCGCGCTGCACGAGCCGCAGGACGACGGTGTGCGCACCGACTCCGGGCTCACCGAGGGCACGGAGGTCGGCAGCCTGTACGACCCGATGCTGTCGAAGGTCATCGCGTACGGCCCGGACCGCGGGACGGCACTGCGCCGACTGCGGGCGGCCCTCGCGGACACGGTCACCCTCGGCGTCCCGACGAACGCGGGCTTCCTGCGCCGGCTGCTGGCCCATCCGGCGGTGGTCTCGGGCGACTTGGACACGGGGCTGGTGGAGCGCGAGGGGCCGGGCCTGGTGCCGGGGGGTGTACCGGACGAGGTGTACGAGGCCGCCGCGGCGGTGCGTTTCGCGGAACTGGCTCCGCAGGGGGGCGCGGGCTGGACCGACCCCTTCTCCGTGCCGAGCGGCTGGCGCATGGGCGGCCTGCCGGTCCCCGTCACCCACTGGTTCCGAGTACCGGGACTCGAACCCGTGACATACGAGGCAAAGGACCGCAGCAGCCACCGGGTCGAGAACGAACGGGTGTCGGTGACCCTCGGCGGCGTGGTGCACACATTCTGGCGGGCGGGGAGCTGGCTCGGGCGGGACGGCGACAGCTGGCACGTCCTGGACCACGACCCCGTCGAGGCGAGCCTCACCGGCGCCGCGCGGGCCGGTGTGGACACGCTCGCCGCGCCCATGCCCGGCACCGTCACCGTCGTCAAGGTCGGCGTCGGGGACGAGGTCGACGCGGGCCAGAGCCTGCTCGTCGTCGAGGCGATGAAGATGGAGCACGTCATCTCCGCCCCGCACGCCGGCACCGTCACCGAGCTCGACGTCACACCCGGCACGACCGTCGCCATGGACCAGGTCCTGGCGGTCGTCACCCCGAGGGAGGAGGAGGCATGACCGACGGGCTGCCCATGGAGGTCCCCGCGCAGGATCTGCCGCCCCGCGTCCGTATCCACGAGGTCGGCGCCCGCGACGGGCTGCAGAACGAGCAGGCGGTGGTACCCACCGAGATCAAGGCCGAGTTCGTCCACCGGCTCGCCGACGCCGGGCTGACCACGATCGAGGCGACCAGCTTTGTGCACCCCAAGTGGGTGCCCCAACTCGCCGACGCCGAGCAGCTGTTCCCCCTCCTCGGCGACATCGGGGGCGTCGCCCTGCCCGTCCTCGTGCCCAACGAACGCGGCCTGGAGCGGGCCACCGCCCTCGGCGCGCGCCGGATCGCCGTGTTCGGGTCCGCGACCGAGACCTTCGCGCAGCGCAATCTCAACCGCAGCGTCGACGAGTCGCTCGCCATGTTCGAGCCGGTCGTCGCCAAGGCGCGCGCCGACAAGATCCATGTCCGCGGCTATCTCTCCATGTGCTTCGGCGACCCGTGGGAGGGCCCGGTCCCGGTTCACCAGGTCGTACGGGTCGCCAAGCAGCTCATGGATCTCGGCTGCGACGAGCTGAGCCTCGGCGACACCATCGGCGTGGCCACGCCCGGTCATGTGCTGGCCCTTCTCGCGCAGCTCAACGAGGAGGGCGTGCCCACCAGCGCCATCGGTGTGCACTTCCACGACACCTACGGCCAGGCCCTCGCCAACACGCTCGCCGCGCTCCAGCACGGGGTGAGAACCGTGGACGCCTCCGCGGGCGGCCTCGGTGGCTGCCCGTATGCGAAGAGCGCGACCGGAAACCTCGCCACCGAAGACCTCGTGTGGATGCTCGACGGCCTCGGCATCGAGACCGGGGTCGACCTCGGCCGGCTCACCGCCACCAGCGTGTGGATGGCCGAACAGCTGGGTCGTCCCAGCCCCTCCCGCACCGTACGTGCCCTCTCCCACAAGGAGTCGTAGCAATGTCGCTCGACCATCGCCTCACCCCTGAACACGAGGAACTGCGCCGCACCGTCGAGGCGTTCGCACACGACGTCGTCGCGCCGAAGATCGGCGACTTCTACGAGCGCCATGAGTTCCCGTACGAGATCGTCCGCGAGATGGGCCGCATGGGCCTGTTCGGACTGCCCTTCCCCGAGGAGTACGGCGGCATGGGCGGCGACTACCTCGCTCTCGGCATCGCCCTGGAGGAGCTGGCCCGCGTCGACTCGTCCGTCGCGATCACCCTGGAGGCGGGTGTCTCGCTGGGCGCGATGCCCGTGTACCGCTTCGGCACCGAGGAGCAGAAGCTTCAGTGGCTGCCCCGGCTCTGCTCGGGCGAGCTGCTCGGCGCGTTCGGGCTGACCGAGCCCGGCGCCGGCTCGGACGCGGGCGGTACGCGGACGACGGCCGTCCGCGACGGCGACGAGTGGGTGATCAACGGCTCGAAGTGCTTCATCACCAACTCCGGCACGGACATCACCGGACTGGTCACAGTCACCGCGGTCACCGGTCGCACCCCCGAGGGCAAGCCGCTGATCTCCTCGATCATCGTCCCGTCCGGCACCCCCGGCTTCACGGTCGCGGCCCCGTACTCCAAGGTCGGGTGGAATGCCTCGGACACGCGGGAGCTGTCCTTCGACGACGTGCGGGTGCCGCTGGCAAATCTGCTGGGCGAAGAGGGCCGTGGATACGCCCAGTTCCTGCGCATCCTCGACGAGGGCCGGATCGCCATCTCGGCGCTGGCGACCGGGCTGGCGCAAGGCTGTGTGGACGAGTCCGTGAAGTACGCCAAGGAGCGGCACGCGTTCGGCCGGCCGATCGGTGACAACCAGGCCATCCAGTTCAAGCTCGCCGACATGGAGATGCGGGCGCACATGGCCAGGGTCGGCTGGCGGGACGCGGCCTCGCGTCTGGTGCTCGGCGAGCCGTTCAAGAAGGAGGCGGCACTCGCCAAGCTGTACTCCTCCACGGTCGCGGTGGACAACGCCCGGGAGGCCACCCAGATCCACGGCGGCTACGGCTTCATGAACGAGTACCCGGTGGCCAGGATGTGGCGCGACTCCAAGATTCTGGAGATCGGCGAGGGCACCAGCGAGGTGCAAAGGATGCTGATCGCCAGGGAGTTGGGCCTGACCGGCTGAGACCGCCGAGGGGCTGATACGGCCCGAGGGCAGGAACGGGGACGGCCGGCTTCGGGTCGTCCCCGTTCCGGGTTCGGTCCCCGACCACCGGACGTGCTCGGTTGCCGGCTGCCCACTGGACAGCAGGTGAGGTTAGGCTAACCTATCCTCGAACTGCCAGTGGCCGAACCGGCACGTACGAAAGCGGACATCATCATGCCCAACGCCCGCCCCTCCCATCCCACCCGCCGCGGCGTGCTCGCCGCGGGCAGCGCCCTCGGGCTCGGCGCCGTGCTGGCCGCCTGCGGCAGCGGGGACACCAAGGACGGCACGGGCAAGTCTGCCGAGAAGTCCGGCCCCTGGTCCTTCAAGGACGACCGCGGCACGGACGTGAAGCTGAAGTCCACGCCGAAGAACATCGTCGCCTTCACCGGCACCGCCGCCGCCCTCCATGACTACGGCGTCGAGGTCAAGGGGGTGTTCGGCCCGACCAAAACCAAGGACGACAAGCCCGACGTCCAGGCCGGCGACCTCGACATCACCAAGGTCACCATCCTCGGCAACGTCTACGGCACGTTCAACATCGAGCAGTACGCGGCGCTCAACCCCGAGCTGCTCATCACCAACATGTGGGCCAAGGACGACCCGTGGTACGTCCCGCCGCAGTCCAAGAACAAGATCATGAAGCTGGCCCCCAGCGTTCTGCTGTGGGCGGCCGAGACCACGATGGCCAAGGCCCTGCAGCGCCACGCGGAGCTTGCCGAGTCGCTCGGCGGTGACGTCAAGGGCAAGAAGGCGGCCGATGCCAAGGCCCGCTTCGAGAAGGCCGCGGCCCGGCTGCGCGCCGCCGCCAAGGCCCGTCCGGACATCAAGGTGCTGATCGGATCCGGCAGCCAGGACCTGTTCTATGTCTCCGTGCCGAAGATGTCCGCCGACACCCTGTACTTCCAGGAGCTGGGCGTGAAATTCGTCGAGCCCAAGCCGAACGCACAGGGCTTCTTCGAGGAGCTCAGCTGGGAGAACGCCGGCAAGTACGGCGCCGACCTCATCATCCTGGACAACCGCACCGGAACCCTGCAGCCCGACTCGCTCAAGTCCAAGCCGACCTGGGCCGGGCTGCCCGCCGTCAAGGCGGGGCAGGTCATCCCGCGCGTCACCGAGCCGATCTACTCCTACGACAAGTGCGCGCCGATCCTCGAGGACCTGGCCAAGGCCATCGAGACCGCGAAGAAGGTCGCCTGACCATGACGACGACGGTCGAGCTCGCCCCGTTCCGCTTCTTCGACCTGCAGGTTGTACGGACCAGGCGGCTCGGCCCGTCCATGGTCCGCATCACTTTCGCGGGAGAGGACCTCAAGGACTTCGCCGCCGGAGGCCGCGACCAGTCCCTCTCGCTGTTTCTGCCGCAACCGGGCCAGCAGGCCCCGGTCGTGCCCGTGGACGCGGGCGACGGCAGTGCGATATTCGCGGCCTGGCGCGCGCTGCCCGACGACGTACGGGCCGTGATGCGCTCGTACACCGTGCGGGAGCAGCGCCGGGACCCCGATGAGGTCGACATCGACTTCGCGCTCCACACTGCGACATCAGCCGCTGACGCGGCGGGCGTCGGGCCCGCCTGCCGCTGGGCCCAACAGGCCGCGCCCGGGCACCGCGTGATGGTGCTCGGCCCCGCGATCGCCGACAACACCGCCGTACGCTTCCGGCCGCCCGAGGACACCGACTGGGTGCTGATCTGGGCCGACGAGACGGCCCTGCCGGCCGCCGCGGCGATCCTGGAGTGGCTGCCCGCCGGGACGCAGGCCCGGGTCTGGCTGGAGGTGCCGCACGCCGCGGACCGCCAGGACCTGAAGACGGCGGCGGACGCCCGCATCACCTGGCTCGTACGGGACGAAGGCGCGCCTTCCGCCCTGGAGGCGGTCAGCGGGGCCGAGTTGCCCGAAGGCACTCCGTACGCCTGGATCGCGGGCGAGTCTGGCAGCGTGAAGGCGCTGCGCCGTCATCTGGTGCGCGAGCGTGAACTCGACCGCCGCCGCGTCACGTTCGTCGGCTACTGGCGGCGCGGTGTGAGCGAGGACGGCCTGCGCGAGGAAGCCGCGACAGAAGAGTCCTCCGACATGTGAACCACGGCAGGAGCGCCGTGCCCCGAGGGGGCGAGGGTCCACTGGTGAAGTAACTTAGGTTAGGCTAACCTTACTTCACGCCCCTCGCCCCCCTCGCTTGTCCGGAGGACATTTGCCATGCGCTCGCACCTGCTCAATGACGTAACGGCGGAGAGCTACCGGCGCTCCGTGACCGAAGGAGTCGAGCGGGTGGCGAACCGACTCGCCACAACCCGGCGGCCGTTCACCGGCGTGAGTGCCGACGACCTCGCTCCGGTGATCTCCGCGGTCGACCTCGACCAGCCGCTCGGCGACGCCTCCGCCGCCCTCGACGAGCTGGAGCGGGTCTATCTGCAGGACGCCGTCTACTTCCACCACCCCCGCTACCTCGGCCACCTCAACTGCCCGGTCGTCATCCCGGCCGTCCTCGGCGAGGCGGTGCTCTCCGCGGTCAACTCCTCGCTCGACACCTGGGACCAGAGCGCCGGCGGCACCCTCATCGAGCGCCGCCTCATCGACTGGACCGCGCAGCGCATCGGCCTCGGCGCCGCCGCCGACGGCGTCTTCACCAGCGGCGGCACCCAGTCCAACCTCCAGGCGCTGCTGCTCGCCCGCGAGGAGGCCAAGACGGCGGACCTCGGAAAACTGCGCATCTTCACCTCCGAGTGCAGCCACTTCAGCGTGCAGAAGTCGGCGACCCTGCTCGGCCTCGGCCGTGAGGCCGTCGTCTCGATCCCGGTCGACCGCAACAAGCGGATGCAGACCGTCACACTCGCCGCCGAGCTGGCGCGCTGCTCGCGCGAGGGCCTGGTCCCGATGGCGGTCGTGGCAACCGCCGGCACCACCGACTTCGGCTCCATCGACCCGCTGCCCGAGATCGCCGAGCTGGCGGAGCAGTACGGGACCTGGATGCATGTGGACGCCGCGTTCGGCTGCGGGCTGCTGGCCTCCCCCAGCCGCCGCCATCTCCTGGACGGCATCGAGCACGCCGACTCGGTCACCGTCGACTACCACAAGTCCTTCTTCCAGCCGGTGAGTTCGTCCGCCGTGCTGGTGCGGGACGCGGCCACGCTCGGCCATGCCACATACCACGCGGACTACCTCAACCCGCGGCGCACCATCGAGGAAGGCATCCCCAACCAGGTCGACAAGTCCCTGCAGACCACACGCCGCTTCGACGCGCTGAAGCTGTGGATGACGCTGCGCGTGATGGGCGCGGACGGCGTCGGGCAGCTCTTCGACGAGGTGTGCGACCTGGCCGGGGCGGGCTGGGAGCTGCTGGCTGCCGACCCGCGCTACGAGGTGGTCGTCCAGCCGCAGCTGTCGACGCTGGTCTACCGCTACATCCCCGAGGCCGTCACCAGCCCCACGCTGATCGACCGGGCCAATCTTTATGCCCGC
The DNA here is from genome assembly GCF_044903445.1 of Streptomyces sp. NPDC019890. NCBI lineage: Bacteria > Bacillati > Actinomycetota > Actinomycetes > Kitasatosporales > Streptomycetaceae > Streptomyces > Streptomyces sp. NPDC019890. Next base: position 656,169 of record NZ_JBJDQK010000002.1, read on the forward strand.
AAGGCGCTGTTCGCGTCCGGTGAGGCGGTGGTGGCCGGGACGAAGGTCGGCGGCCGCCAGTACCTGAAGTTCACCCTGCTCAACCCCGAGACGACGACCGAAGACATCGCCGCCGTACTCGATCTGATCGCCGGCCACGCCGAGCAGTACCTGGGAGAGAACCTTGTCCACGCCTCTTGAGCCCCGTGAGTCTCTTGAGCCCCTCGATTTCATCGGCATCGGGCTCGGGCCCTTCAACCTCGGCCTCGCCTGCCTGACCGAGCCGATCGACGAACTGGACGGCCTCTTCCTGGAGTCCAAGCCGGACTTCGAGTGGCACTCGGGCATGTTCCTGGAAGGCGCTCACCTCCAGACGCCGTTCATGTCGGACCTGGTCACCCTCGCCGACCCCACGTCCCCGTACTCCTTCCTCAACTATCTGAAGGAATCCGGACGGCTGTACTCCTTCTACATCCGCGAGAACTTCTATCCGCTGCGGACCGAGTACAACGACTACTGCCGCTGGGCCGCCGCCAAACTGAGCTCCGTCCGCTTCAGCACGACGGTCGAACGGGTCGAGTACGAGAACGAGCTGTACGTCGTCCACACCACGGCCGGCGAGCGGTTCCGCGCCCGCCGCCTCGTCCTGGGCACCGGCACCCCGCCGTACATACCCGAGTCCTGCCAGGGCCTCGGCGGCGACTTCCTGCACAACTCGCGCTACCTCGACCACAAGGAGGCGCTCCAGCAGAAGGAGTCGATCACCCTCGTCGGCAGCGGGCAGAGCGCCGCGGAGATCTACTACGACCTGCTCTCCGAGATCGACGTGCACGGCTACCGGCTCAACTGGGTCACGCGCTCCCCGCGGTTCTTCCCGCTGGAGTACACCAAGCTGACGCTGGAGATGACGTCTCCGGAGTACATCGACTACTTCCACGCGCTGCCCGAGGCCACCCGCTACCGCCTGGAGTCGCAGCAGAAGGGCCTGTTCAAGGGCATCGACGGGGAGCTGATCGACTCGATCTTCGATCTGCTCTACCAGAAGAACCTCAAGGGTCCCGTCCCGACCAGACTGCTGACCAACTCGGCTCTGCACAGTGCGACTTACCAGGCAGGGCTCTACACCCTGGGGCTGCGCCAGGAGGAGCAGGGCAAGGACTTCGAGCTGCAGACCTCCGGCCTGATCCTGGCCACCGGCTACAGATACGTCACCCCGCAGTTTCTCCAGCCGGTGCGCGACCGGATCCGCTGGGACGGGCAGGGCCGCTTCGACGTCGCCCGCAACTACACGATCGACACGGCCGGACGCGAGATCTTCCTGCAGAACGCGGGCGTGCACACGCACTCCATCACCTCGCCCGACCTGGGCATGGGCGCGTACCGCAACGCCTACATCATCGGCGAGCTGCTGGGCCGCGAGTACTACCCCGTCGAAAAGTCCATCGCGTTCCAGGAGTTCTCGGTATGACCTTCACTGTCCGCCCCCTCGACCCTTTTGCCGACGCCCAGCTGGTGCACGGGTGGGTCACCCACCCCAAGGCCGCCTTCTGGCTGATGCAGGACGCCAAACTGGAGGACGTCGAGCGCGAGTACATGGCGATCACCGCCCATGAGCACCACGACGCCTTCATCGGGCTGAAGGACGGAGTGCCCGTCTTCCTGATGGAGCGCTACAACCCGGCGGAGGTGGAGCTGAAGGGTCTGTACGACGCCCAGCCCGGCGATGTCGGGATGCACTTCCTGGTCGCGCCGACCGACACCCCCGTGCACGGCTTCACCCGCGCCGTGATCACCGCGGTGATGGAGACGCTGTTCGCCGACCCGGCCACCGAGCGTGTCGTCGTCGAACCGGACGTGCGCAACAAGGCCGTGCACGCGCTCAACGAGGCCGTCGGCTTCGTACCCGCACGAGAGATCAAGAAGCCGGAGAAGGACGCCCTGCTGAGCTTCTGCACCCGCGCCCAGTTCGAGACAGCACGAGGAGTGACGGCATGACCCTGTCCGGCGCCGTATCGCATCTGACGCCCGAGCTGTGGGAGAAGGCCAACCGGCTGCTCATACGCAAGGCGCTGGCGGAGTTCTCGCACGAGCGGCTGCTGGTCCCGGAGTCCCTCGGCGAGGACCACTACCGGGTCCTCAGCGACGACTCCGCCACCGAATACCGTTTCACCGCACGCCGGTTCGCGCTCGACCACTGGCAGGTTCCCGCCGACTCCATCACCCGGCACCGGGACGGCGAGTACCAGCCCCTGGACGCGCTGGACTTCTTCATCGAGCTGCGCACCTCGCTCGGCCTGAGCGAGACGATCCTGCCGGTCTATCTGGAGGAGATCTCCTCCACGCTCTCCGGCACCGCGTACAAACTGGCCAAGAAGCCGGTGACATCCGCCGAACTGGCCACGGCCGGGTTCCAGGCCATCGAGACGGGCATGACCGAAGGCCACCCCTGCTTCGTCGCCAACAACGGCCGGCTCGGCTTCGGGGTGCACGAATACCTCTCGTACGCCCCCGAGACGGCCGCCGAGGTCCGCCTGGTGTGGCTCGCCGCCCACCGCGACCGCGCCACCTTCACATCGGGCGCCGGACTGGACTACGACTCGCTGGTGCGGGCCGAACTCGGCGAGGCGGCCCTGGCCCGCTTCGGCGGACAGCTGGGCGCGCTGGGCCTCGACCTCGCCGACTACTTCCTGCTGCCCGTCCACCCCTGGCAGTGGTGGAACAAGATCTCCGTCACCTTCGCCGCCGAGGTCGCCCAGCGGCGTCTGGTCTGCCTGGGCACGGGCGACGACGAGTATCTGGCGCAGCAGTCGATCCGCACCTTCTTCAATACGAGCGACCCGGCGAAGCACTACGTCAAGACCGCGCTGTCCGTCCTCAACATGGGCTTCATGCGCGGCCTTTCGGCCGCGTACATGGAGGCGACCCCGGCGATCAACGACTGGCTCGCGGGCCTGATCGAGCGCGACGACGTCCTCAGGGCGGCCCGCTTCTCGATCATCAAGGAGCGGGCGGCGATCGGCTACCACCACCGCCAGTACGAGCGGGCGACCGACCGCTACTCCCCTTACCGCAAAATGCTCGCCGCGCTGTGGCGGGAGAGCCCGGTGCCGCAGCTGTCGGAGGGCGAGCGGCTGGCGACCATGGCATCGCTGCTGCATGTGGACCACGAGGGCGCGTCGTTCGCGGGCGCGCTGATCGACGAGTCGGGCCTGGGCCCTGTGGAGTGGCTGCGTGGCTATCTGGACGCGTACCTCACGCCCGTACTGCACAGCTTCTACGCGTACGACCTGGTCTTCATGCCGCACGGCGAGAACGTCATCCTCGTCATCGGCGAGGACGGCACGGTCCAGCGGGCGATCTTCAAGGACATCGCCGAGGAGATAGCGGTGATGGACCCGGACGCGGTGCTGCCACCGGCGGTCGAGCGGATCCGCGCGGACGTGCCCGAACCGATGAAGCTGCTGTCGATCCTGACGGACGTCTTCGACTGCTTCTTCCGCTTCCTGGGAGCGGTGCTGGTGTCGGAGGGGCGGCTGGACGAGGAGACGTTCTGGCGGACGGTGGCGGAGAGCGTCCGCGGGTACCAGGAGTCGGTGCCGCATCTCGCGGACAAGTTCAGTCAGTACGACATGTTCGCGGACGAGTTCGCGCTCTCCTGCCTGAACCGGCTCCAGCTGCGCAACAACGAGCAGATGGTGGACCTGGCGGATCCGTCGGGCGCGCTGCAACTGGTCGGCACGCTGGAGAACCCGATCGCGCGGTTCGCGCACTGAGCGGGGCGGGGCTCCGCCCCGAACCCGGACGCCTGCGGGCGTGTCCTCAATCGCCGGACGTGCTGAATTTCAGCCCCTCCGGCGATTGAGGGGTGGGGGTCCCCCCACGCCCACAGGGCGTAGGGGGAGGGTTCGGGGCGGAGCCCCGACAACGGCCCGGGCAAATCAAGCCCCGTGGGGTCCCCCTCGGACGAAGTCTGGGGGAGATTGAGGCGCGGGGGGCCGGGGGTCAGCCCCCGCTCAGCCAGAAGGCCACGGCACCTGCGGGCTGCGGTAGAAGTCGATGCCAAGCGCCGCCATCCGCGGCCCCTGCGCCGCCAACCGCACCCGATACGCCTCCCACCCGTGCGTGGACGCCGGCGACCAGCCCAGCTCCGCCACCCCCACCACCCGCGGGAACGCCATGAACTCGATGTGGTCGCTCGTCGAGATCGTCTCCGACCACAGCGGCGCCTCGACCCCCGCCACCGCGGACGCCGGCGCGCCCGGCAGATACGTCCCCGGGTCCCAGTCGTAGGACCGGCGCACCTCGACGAATCCGGCCCAGTCCAGGCCCAGCGGAGTGTCCTTGTTGTACTTCATGTCGAGGTAGATCCGGTCCGCGGGCGACAGGATCAGCCCGGTGCCGTTCCGCGCGGCCCTGGCGACCTGTGCCTTCTCCGCGTTGCTGGTGTCGTCCAGACCCCAGTACTGGGCGAGCGCACCCTTCGCCGGGGTCGCGCCGGTCAGCTGGTGCCAACCGACCACGGTCTTCCCGTACTTGGCGACGATCGGCTGCACCTTGTCCATGAACGCCACATAGTCCGCGTGGCTGGTGGAGTGCGCCTCGTCGCCGCCGATGTGGAGGTACCTGCCGGGGGTGAGTGCGGCGAGCTCCCGTACGACGTCGTCCAGGAAGTCGTACGTCACGGGCTTCGGCACACACAGCGAGCTGAAGCCGACGTCCGTGCCGGTGTAGAGGGGCGGCGCGACGCCGGAGCAGTTCAGCTCGGCGTACGAGGCGAGCGCGGCGTTGGTGTGCCCCGGCATGTCGATCTCGGGGACGACCTCCAGATACCGCGAGGCGGCGTGGCGCAGGATCTCCTTGTACTGGGCCTTGGTGTAGTAGCCGCCGCGTCCGCCGCCGACCTGGGTGGAGCCGCCGTACGTGGCCAGGCGCGGCCAGGAGTCGACGGCGATCCGCCAGCCCTGGTCGTCGGAGAGGTGCAGATGCAGCCTGTTGATCTTGTAAAGCGGGAGCTGGTCGATATAGCGCTTGACCTGGTCGACGGTGAAGAAGTGCCGGGAGACGTCGAGCATCGCGCCCCGGTAGGCGTACCGCGGGGTGTCGGTGACGGTGCCGCCGGCGATCTGCCAGGGGCCGGGCTGCCGGGTGTCCTTCTCGACCGCGGCGGGCAGCAGCTGGCGCAGTGTCTGCACGGCGTGGAAGAGCCCGGCGGGCTTGCGGGCGGTGAGGGTGAGCGAGCCGGGGGACGACTCCAGCCGGTAGCCCTCGTCGCCGAGGGCGCGCTCGTGGGAGCTCAGCCGCAGCCGGATGCCGCCGGGACCGCGGTCGTGGGTGACGGGCAGACGGTAGCCGGTGGAAGGCCGCAGCAGCCGGGCGAGATAGGCGCCGATCCGGCGCACCTGGGGGGAATGGTGGTCGGCGCGGATACGGGTCAGCGGGGTGAGGGTGTACGGGGCTCCGCCCGGGTGGACGGAGGCGGGCGCGGGGACGATCTGGCCGAGCTGCCGCGGGGCGGCAGCGGGCTGGACGGGTGCGGGTCCGGCGCCGATTCCGGCGATGCCCGCGGCGGCGACGAGCAGCAGCGAGCCGAACAGTCGGGGTAACGCTCTTGGCTGTCTCACAGGCTGGGTCCCTTCAGCGGGCGTCGCGACTGTGGTGCTGAACAACCGACCGGCAGTCATCATGCGTACCGCGCACCCCAGTTGAGGTCAAGGTGTAGACCACTCCCTCAAGCCGCTGGTGAAAGAATCCCCGCATGGCGACTGCGCCATCCCGGGGGACAACCCCCGGACCCCCGGCCCAGACCCCGCCGGGGTTACCCCGCCCAACTCGCCCCGGGCGACCCCCGTACCCCACCCCCCGATGCGAGAATCGCGGGCATGGCGGAGATCATCCAGAAGGACGGCACCTGGGCCTTCGACGGCGACACAGTGCGCATCGTGCCCGGCAACGACAAGAGCGTGAGCCTGCTGCGCAAGACCCTCGGCGAAGTCGCCGTACCGCTGGGCGCGTTGGCCGGGATCTCCTTCGAGCCGGGCAAGAAGTCCGGACGGCTGCGGCTGCGCCTGCGCAACGGCGCCGACCCGCTCCTCCAGATCACCGGCGGCAAGCTGGAGGACGGCTCCGACCCCTACCGGCTGACCGTCGAGAACGACCGCACCGGCGTCGCCGAGTACTTCGTCGACGAGGTCCGCAACGCCCTGCTCCTCGAGCAGGTCGGGACAGGACCCGTCGACAGCTATCTCCTGCCGGGCCCCGCCCTGCCGATCACCGTCGGCGCGGGAGACGGCACCGCCACCTTCGACGGGGAGCGGATCCGCCTGGAGTGGAACTGGAAGACCGAGGAGTCCAAGTCCTCCGGCGGCGCCCGCACCCTCGCCCTGGAGGAGGTGGAGTCCGTCGAGTGGCTGCCCTCGGCCGGTCTGGAGAACGGTTACCTCCGCTTCGCCGTGTCCAAGGCCCCCACCAAGGCCCCGCCCAAGTACGACCCGCACGCCGTCGAGCTCTGGGGCTTCCGCAAGGACCCCCTGATGGCACTCGTCGGAGCTGCCGTGGCGGCCCGCATGCCGCACCCGTACGCCCCGGCCCGGATCGCTCCCGCCGAGGCCGCACCCGTCGTCGCCGCGCCCGGCGGCGACGATCACGACGTGCTGCTGCGCCGACTGCGTGAGCTCGGCGAGCTGCATCAGGCCGGGATACTGACGGACGAGGAGTTCACCACCGCCAAGCAGGCCGTTCTGAAGCGCCTGTGAGGCCCCCGTGACCGCTTACTGCCCGGAATCGGGCAGGATTCTTGCAATCACAGGCGGCGACCCCTCAATATCTACGGGTGCTCGAACATCGCCAGTCGGGGCGCTCGTCCCACGACGACCTCATCGACCACCTGGTGCGCAGCACCGCGCTCCAGCGCGGTGAGGCGGCCCGGGTGGTACTCGACGTGCTGGCGTACTTCGACGAGAAGACCGAGGAATTCGTCCGCCGCCGCCACCGTGAGCTGCAGTCCGGTGGCCTGGCGAACACGGAGATCTTCGAGCGGATCGCGGCCGAGCTGCCGCACCGCGCCGTGGCGCCGCCGGAGCTCTCGCTCCGCCAGCTGCGCCGCATCGTCTACGGCTGACCGGCCCGGGCACACACCAGATCCACAGAGGGGTAGAACTTTATGTGCGGAATTGTCGGATACATCGGCAAGCGTGATGTGGCACCGCTGCTGCTGGAAGGCCTGCAGCGGCTGGAGTACCGGGGTTACGACTCCGCGGGCATCGTGATCACGAGCCCCAAGGCCACCGGCCTGAAGATGGTCAAGGCCAAGGGCCGGGTCCGTGACCTGGAGGCCCGGGTCCCCAAGCGCTTCGCCGGCACCACCGGCATCGCACACACCCGCTGGGCCACGCACGGCGCGCCCAGCGACGAGAACGCCCACCCCCACCTGGACGCCGACAACAAGGTCGCGGTCGTCCACAACGGCATCATCGACAACGCCTCCGAGCTGCGCGCCAAGCTCGTCGCCGACGGCGTCGTCTTCCTCTCCGAAACGGACACCGAGGTGCTCACCCACCTCATCGCCCGCTCCCAGGCCGACACCCTGGAGGAGAAGGTCCGCCAGGCGCTGAAGCTGGTCGAGGGCACGTACGGTGTCGCCGTCATGCACGCCGACTTCAGCGACCGCATCGTCGTCGCCCGCAACGGCTCCCCGGTCGTCCTCGGCATCGGCGAGAAGGAGATGTTCGTCGCCTCCGACGTCGCCGCGCTGGTCGCCCACACCCGCCAGATCGTCACCCTCGACGACGGCGAGATGGCCACCCTGAAGGCCGACGACTTCCGTACGTACACCACCGAAGGATCGCGTACGACCGCTACGCCGACCACCGTCGAGTGGGAGGCCGAGTCGTACGACATGGGCGGCCACGACACGTACATGCACAAGGAGATCTCCGAGCAGTCCGACGCCGTGGACCGCGTGCTGCGCGGCCGCATCGACGACCGGTTCTCCACCGTGCACCTGGGCGGTCTGAACCTGGACGCCCGCGAGGCCCGCGGCATCCGCCGCGTGAAGATCCTCGGCTGCGGCACCTCGTACCACGCGGGCATGATCGGCGCGGGTCTCATCGAGAACCTGGCCCGGATCCCCGCGGATGCCGAGCCGGCCTCCGAGTTCCGCTACCGCAACCCGGTCGTGGACCCCGACACCCTCTACATCGCGGTCTCCCAGTCGGGTGAGACGTACGACGTGCTCGCCGCGGTACAGGAGCTCAAGCGCAAGGGCGCGCGCGTCCTGGGCGTGGTCAACGTGGTCGGTTCCGCGATCGCCCGCGAGGCCGACGGCGGCGTGTACGTCCACGCGGGCCCCGAGGTCTGCGTCGTCTCCACCAAGTGCTTCACCAACACGGTGGTCGCCTTCGCGCTGCTCGCCCTGCACCTGGGCCGCATCCGCGACCTGTCGGTCTCCGAGGGCAAGCGGATCATCGAGGGCCTGCGCAGGCTGCCCGCGCAGATCAGCGAGATCCTGGAGTCCGAGGCCGAGATCAAGAAGCTGGCCGAGGAGTACGCGGGCGCCCAGTCGATGATGTTCATCGGGCGCGTGCGCGGCTACCCGGTGGCCCTGGAGGCCTCCCTGAAGCTCAAGGAGATCTCCTACATCCACGCCGAGGCCTACCCCGCCTCCGAGCTCAAGCACGGCCCGCTGGCGCTCATCGAGCCCGCGCTGCCGACGGTCGCGATCGTCCCCGACGACGACCTGCTGGAGAAGAACCGCGCGGCCCTGGAGGAGATCAAGGCCCGCAGCGGCAGGATCCTCGCGGTCGCGCACCGTGAGCAGGAGAAGGCCGACCACACGATCGTGGTGCCGAAGAACGAGCACGAGCTGGACCCGATCCTGATGGGCATCCCGCTGCAGCTCTTCGCGTACCACACGGCGCTGGCCATGGGCCGGGACATCGACAAGCCGCGCAACCTCGCCAAGTCGGTCACGGTCGAGTAGGCAGGCAGCCCCTCATCTGGGCGTAGCGCAACCATCAATTGAGTACCCCGACGGCGAGCAACCACTTCTGCGAGAGCGGCGGCGGTTTAGCCGCAAAGGGGGGCGGTCCCTCCGCGCGTTGCCACCCAGGCGCGCGGGGGACCGCCCTTTTCGTCAGCCGGTGCCGCCCACAGCGCCGGCTGCATGGCTGCCCAGAGGCCCGTCAGGACCTCAGCCGGTGGCCGTCACTCCCCGGCCGGCAGCGCGTCCGGAGAAGGTCGGCCATTTGGCGAGGGCCGCCGTCGCGCCGTACCAGGCCGCGAGGCCCGCGACCGCGCCGGCCCAGCCGCCCGCCTTGGCCAGCCCGTCGTTCTCCGCGAACGATGCGATGCCGAGCAGCAGCAGCGAGACGAACAAGAGCCCGTACACACCCTGTCCGAACAGTCCGCTGCCCGCGGACGCGGCGGTCAGGGTCAGCGCCAGCAGCGCCCACAGCAGCAGAAAGAGACCTGCCGCCTCTGCCGACACCTCGGTGCCGACCCCGGTGCCCCAGGTGAACCAGAAGGCGCCGAGACCCGAAAAGGCCGTGCCCGTACCGGCGTTGCCCGCGCGGAACTCGAGCAGTCCGACGATGAACAGTGCGACGCCGCCGACCCAGGTCGCGAGTCCGGCCGCGTCCGCCGCCGTCACATTGTCGATCACACCGGTGTTGCCGACGCCGAACGCCAGCAGGGTCAGTCCGAGCGCAAGGTGGCCGAGAGTCGAGGTGCTGGCGCTTCCCGCAGAGACTTCATTGTCCACGGCGGGCTCCCTTCGTGTCCTGTGCAGTTGTTCTGCATCGCTGATTCCCAGCCACCGTTAATTACCCTTCACAAGCGCACAATCCACCTCTACGCGTGGGTAGATTTACTTGCGCACAAAGGGAGTTGACCCGGCCCGACCTGGTGGAAAGCGCAAGTGGAAGCGCCATTACGGGTTGGCTACGGGATGACAACGACGGGCCGCTGCGCGCGCCGCGCGAGCCGTCCCGCCACCGAGCCGAAGATGCGCCCGACGATTCCGTGCGTGGAGCCGACCACGATCGCGTCGGCCGAATACTCCCGGCCGACCTCCTCCAGCTCGTTGCAGATGTCGCCGCCGCGCTCGACCAGGATCCACGGCACCTCGGTGAGGTAGTCCGCGCAGGCCAGCTCCAGACCGAGCACCTCGGTGCGGTGATCGGGGACGTCCACGAAGACCGGGGGCTCGCAGCCTGCCCAGACGGTGGTCGGCAGCCGGTTGGCGACATGGACGATGATCAGGCCGGAGCCGGACCGCCGGGCCATGCCGATGGCGTACGCGAGCGCCCGCTCACTGGAGGTCGATCCGTCGAAGCCGACGACGACTCCGTGCCGGAAGGCTGGGTCGCATGACTGACATGTCTCTTCCGCCGCCTGGAGGTCCGACAGAGGGTCGGCTACCTGCTTGCGGTCCGCGGGTTCGGGGATTTCGTGACCGGCCATCGGTGTCTCGGCGAAGAAGTCCTCTGGTGGAGGGATCGTCTCGGGGAGGGTTATTCGACTGCCCCGGCTGGCATGGCAGTGGAGCTGTGTCCGGGAATCATCTTCCCTGGCCCATACCCCCAAGGGTACGGCGACACTCCTCTCCTGCCCAGAGCTGGCTGCCCCATGCCGCGGCGTTCCAGGGAGCATGCCCGAGCCCGCCCCGTATGGCAATGCCGCTTGGCGTCTACAGCGGTCTGGACACCTTCTCCCGGCCCGTCCGGGGGAGGCCCCTCTGAAGGCGGAGTCCGGCGCCCCAGCCTGTAGGCAGAGCCCCGTCCGGAGGCGGAGCCCCGGGTGACCGATCCGCTCCGCTCCTCGTTGCACCACGGTCATCCCACTGCCTCCAGGGAGCTTTTGTGCCCGCACGACCGCCCGGCCCGCCCTCTGTACCCTCGCCGGTCCCGCGGCGCGGCCGGCGCAGGGCGCCGCGCCGGGTGCAGGAGACGGCCGCCCGGCCCAAGCACTCCCCGGGCCCGTCCGCCGACTCGGCGAGCGACGTGGTGCGCTGGGCGGCGTTCAGCTGTGTGCTCGTCCCGGTGGTCCTGGTCGTGTACGGGACGTCGGTGGGCGGGGCGGCCGCCGCGGCCCTCGGCCTCGCCGCCGTGACGGCCGCGTGCCGGGCACTGCTGCGCAAGTCCGAGCGCGAGGCGGCCAGGGCGCGTACCGCCGGGCCGGCGCCGGCCCGCGGACGGCGCGCGCGGGCGGCCCCCAGGACGCAGCGGGGCGGTCGGCACGGGCCGGGAAGTGCGCCCCTCGACTGACCGTTTCGCACACCCGCACCCATATGTTTTCAGCCAACTTCACGTGAGTGGCCCTCCCTTGGCGAAATGGCCTGCCAACCCCCTTGCCACCAGGGAAGAAAGGACCATTCGCAGCGCTTGCACCCTACGTGGACGGGCCATGCGCGCGACGCGCACTTCCCTGCGCGGCCCCCGAGTGGAACGCTTCGTGATCGAATGCTTCGCGCCAAGTTGCCATGTCGACATAGCGGGGCATGCCGAACTTGTCACGTCGGCGCCACGGGACACAGTAGATTCGATCATGAGTATCGAAGTCTCGGGACTCGTGCAAAACCGAGGGGAAACGTGCAGGAGCGAAAGGCCCGAAACGAACGGGGAGACGCGAACACCGAGGGGGGCTTAGCGTCATGAGTCAGGACTCCGCCGCACCGGAGGCAGCACGGAAGCTCTCCGGCCGCCGGCGAAGGGAAGTCGTCGCGGTGCTGCTGTTCAGCGGTGGCCCCATCTTTGAGAGTTCCATCCCGCTCTCGGTGTTCGGAATTGACCGTCAGGACGCCGGAGTTCCCCGCTATCGACTGCTCGTCTGCGGTGGCGAGGAAGGCCCGCTGCGGACCACCGGCGGGCTCGAACTGACCGCGCCGTACGGCCTGGAGGCCATCGGCAGAGCGGGCACCGTCGTCGTACCGGCCTGGCGGTCGATCACGTCACCGCCACCGCCGGAGGCGCTCGACGCGCTGCGTCGCGCGCATGAGGAGGGGGCCCGGATCGTCGGACTGTGCACGGGTGCGTTCGTGCTCGCCGCGGCCGGACTGCTGGACGGCCGCCCGGCCACCACCCACTGGATGTACGCGCCGACACTGGCCAAGAGATATCCGTCCGTCCATGTCGATCCGCGCGAGCTGTTCGTCGACGACGGCGATGTGCTCACCTCCGCGGGAACGGCGGCCGGAATCGATCTCTGCCTCCACATCGTGCGCACCGACCACGGCACCGAGGCCGCCGGGGCGCTCGCCCGCAGGCTGGTCGTGCCGCCGCGCCGCAGTGGCGGGCAGGAACGCTATCTGGACAGGTCTTTACCAGAGGAAATCGGGTCGGACCCGCTGGCCGAGGTCGTCTCGTGGGCGCTGGAGCATCTTCATGAGCAGTTCGACGTGGAGACTCTGGCCGCACGTGCGTACATGAGCCGGCGCACCTTCGACCGGCGATTCCGTTCGCTGACCGGCAGCGCGCCGCTGCAGTGGCTGATCACCCAGCGGGTGCTGCAGGCCCAGCGGCTGCTCGAGACCTCCGACTACTCGGTCGACGAGGTGGCGGGCCGCTGCGGCTTCCGCTCGCCGGTGGCGCTGCGTGGCCACTTCCGGCGCCAGCTGGGTTCTTCTCCGGCCGCCTACCGCGCCGCGTACCGGGTCCGCCGTCCGCAGAGCGACCCCGCCCCGCCCACGGTGGTGGAGACGGTCGTACCCGCCCAGACCAGACGCGCCGCCGCAGCGGCGGGCCCGTCGGGACCGGCCGCGACCACGGCCGCTCCGCCGGAGCTCGGCAAGCCTCCGTCCGACGCGTATGCGACAGGTCACGGCCGCCCGAGCCTGCCCGGCCAGCGGAGTGCGCCATAGACCGACCGACCGCCGGTCGGCCTAAGGTAGGACGCATGAACGATCGCATGGTGTGGATCGACTGCGAGATGACCGGGCTCTCGCTGACGGACGACGCACTCATTGAGGTGGCCGCGCTGGTCACCGACTCGGAACTGAACGTGCTCGGCGAAGGGGTGGACATCGTGATCCGCCCGCCGGACGCGGCGCTGGAAACGATGCCCGAGGTGGTGCGGCAGATGCACACCACCTCGGGCCTCCTCGACGAGCTGGCGGGCGGCACCACGCTGGCCGACGCCGAGGAGCAGGTCCTGGCGTACGTACGCGAGCACGTCAAGGAGCCCGGCAAGGCCCCGCTGTGCGGAAACTCGGTCGGCACCGACCGCGGCTTTCTGCTGCGCGACATGCCGAAGGTGGAGCAGTACCTCCACTACCGGATCGTCGATGTCTCCTCGGTCAAGGAACTGGCCCGGCGCTGGTACCCGAGGGCGTACTTCAACAGTCCGGAGAAGAACGGCAACCACCGGGCACTGGCGGACATCCGTGAATCCATCGCGGAGCTGCGCTACTACCGGGAAGCGGTCTTCGTGCCGCAGCCCGGACCGGACTCGGACACGGCGAAGACGATCGCCGCGAAGTACGTCCTGCCTGCGGAGTAGACCCCAGGTCCTGGGGGCCGTAAACCCGGGAGCGAGCACCCTCCCCGACCCTGTACACTTTTTCTCGGCCGGTCGGGAAAGAGACCGGTCGTGGTGGGTATAGCTCAGCTGGTAGAGCACCTGGTTGTGGTCCAGGATGTCGCGGGTTCGAGTCCCGTTACTCACCCTGAACGATCAAGGGCCCCGGTCTTCGGACCGGGGCCCTTGATCGTTTTCATGCGGCCTCGGCCAGGCCCGCGCGGTAGCCGTCCAGGCGGCGCCGTGGCCCGGCACGTCAGGGGTTCAGGGCGCGACCAGCATCACCTCGTCGCCGAGCGCGTCGGCCCGTGTGTCCGTGTACATCGTGGTCTCGCCGTCCGACCACCGTACGAGGAGGTCGTCGGTCAGGCCATTGGCGGTGTATCCGCCTGCGGAGATGACGGAGCCCTGCTGCGCCCACAGCTCATTGCGGCCCAGGACGCGCTTCTGGGTGCCGAGGCCGGCCGTCGTGGTGCCGACGTAGTTGTCGAGCTCACCGCCCGACCAGCGGATCATGAGGTCCCATGTGTGGTTCCCGGAGAACTGCCCGCTGGTGAGCAGCGTGGCGCGCTCCCAGAGCGGGTCGGCCACCCGCAGCCTGTGCTCCTGCCCGAAGGTCCCGGAGCCCACATTGGTGTAGAGGCTGAGCTCGCCGTCCTTCCAGCGCACCACCAGATCGCTGACGCGCGTGCCGGCGTTGAAGCGGCCCGCCGATATCTGGGTGGCGGATTTCCAGACGGAGCCCTTCCTGGCCATCTGGATCCCGGACTTGCCGAGGCCCTTGGTGCTCACGTCCGGATAGAGGGTGACCGCTCCGTCGTTCCAGCGCACCAGCAGGTCGAACTGGTTGGAGCCGGTGAAGTCGCCGCCGGTGATGGACCCGGCTTTCTTCCAGAGGTCGTTCGCCGGCAGCAGCCGCCGCCCGCGCGTGAAGCCGCCCTTGCCGTCGCCGGGGTAGAAGGAGGTCTCGCCGTTCGTCCACGCCACGATCAGGTCGCTGTGACCGGGCCGGGAGAAGTCCCCGGAGACCATGAGCCTGGCGCGCTTCCAGAGCTCGCCGCTGCCCGGCAGATAGGGGCCGGCGTTCGCCGGCACGTACGGCGGGCGCTTGATGTCCTCGTCCTTGGTGTCCGCGACAGCGTCGTTGTAGAGGGCCTGGGCGTCCTTGCCGTAGACCGGCGCGTAGCTGATCCAGTCGACGTTCTGGTCGTTGCCGCCGCCGTTGTAGCCGCCCGTGTTTCCGATGACCTTCCCGGTACGGGTGCTCGCGTTGTAGTCCGTGATCCAGGGACCGCCGGACACCCCGCCGTAGAAGCCGCCGCAGGTCATCTGCAGCTGCCGGAAGTTGGGCAGGCGCGAGGTGGCGACGTTGCAGCGGAGCGCCTGGTGCTTCTTGTTGACGCTCTCGCCACTGGGGTAGCCGATCACGGTCGCGTTGTGGCGGTAGCCGGAAGCCTGGGTGAAGGTGAGCGCTCCGGTGACGTCTTCGGCCTTGCCTTTGCCGTTGGGGGCGACTCGCACGAAGGCGAAGTCCAGGTCTGAGACGGGCTTCTTGGTGTTCTGCTCATACCTCGGGTCCACGAAGACCCGGTTCACCCCGAAGACGCCGCTGGGCTGGTTGGCGACGGAGGCTCCGTGGCGGTACTGCGGTACGAAGATGCGCTGCGTGGCTGCCTTGAGGCCGTTGCCGCAGTGACCGGCGGTGAGGACCAGGTCCTTGGTGCCGCTGTGGACGACGCTGCCCGTGCAGGAGGTCGCCTTGCCGCCGAACGGTCTCGCCTTGTAGAAGAACGTACCCACCATCGGCAGGCCGCCGAAGTACTCACCCTTCTTGGTGCCTGGGGGTGCGACCCGCGGTCCGGCCGGCCGGGCCGAGGCCTTCAACGGCGCCCTGTCCCTCGCGGCATCGACCGGCACCGCCTCCGCCATGCGCTCGGCCGTCCAGAACTCCTCCTCGGCCACGGTCGGCTTGGGGGTGGGCGGGCCGGTCGCCGCCGTGGCGGGACCGGTGCCGAGTGCTCCCGCGAGAAGAACGAGCGCAAGAGCAGGCAACCAATATGAGCGCACCACACTGTCTCTCTAATAGAGGATCAACATCCGTAACGCAGCGACACTTGCACAGTTGTACGGTTCAATGGGTGTAAACGCCACAAAAACGGGGCCGCCATGAGTCACCTCCGTGCCGCAGCCGCCGCACTGCTGTCCCTCGGGTGCGTGCTGAGCACGGCGGCTCCCGCCCTCGCGGCCGACCCGCTGCCGTACGGACCCAAGAACACGCGCCCCGTCCGGCCCGGCGACGTCCTCACGGTGGACCTCCGCGCGGGTGAGGTCGCAAACGGGCTCGCGGTCCGTTCGAAGTCCTTCCTCTCCGACGGCACCCTGCGGATGAACGCGCCACGGCTGACCGCCACCGTCGCCGTCAAGTGCGATGCAAAGCCCGGCACCTACCCGGTCCTGCTCGGCGACGACGGCTCGCTCTTCACGAAGGTACGGGTCGAGAAGGCCGACGCGTCCGCGCTGCAGAAGTGCCGGGCGAAGCTGAAGAACCTGCCGCCCACGTCGAAGGAAGAGCACTGGGACAAGGGTGCGCCCTGGCCCCAGACCGAGTGGGACGTACGGGCCGTCCCGGCCGGCGGCCGGATCACGGCCAGCGACAGCATGGCTTCCGACGGGGCGGTCGCCCTCAACTCCCCCGCCTTCACCGGGAAACCCGTACTGCGCGGCGGGAAGAACGTCCTCACGGCCACGGCGACGATCGCCTGCGACGCGAAGCCCGGTCTGTACGCCGTCTACCGCGAGGACAAGAACGACCCACGGCCCGAGGACCGGCGCACCGTCTGGGCTCGGTACCGCGTCGTGTCCGGCACGGGCGACTGCGATACGGCCAAGAAGCCCCTCGCCGGTGACTCGGCCGACGCTGGAGCGCCCACCGCCGCATGGGCGGGCGGCGGCGCGGTCGCCCTCACTGCGGTGACAGGCGCTCTGGTTGTGCTCAGGCGGCGCGCCAGGGCTCGGTGAGCCTCAGCCCTCGCGGGGGTTTTCCCCACCCCATACCGACCGGACAGCGGGATGTCCCCCATGCCGTTGCGGGGCCGATCGTGGTGCTACCGGATCAACGGCGTACGGGGAAGGCATCACCATGCAGCGCAGGAGTGGATCGGGCACCATCCGCAGGACCGTCGCGGCGGCAGCGCTGCTGGCCGTCACCGCGGGCATGGCCCTGCCGCTCGCCCCGGCGGCGAGCGCGCAGCCGGCGGCTGTGCCGACCGGGGTGTGGCGGGTGGACGGATACGGTGAGGTGCTGACGCTGGACGCGGGCCACCTGCAGGAGTACCAGGTCACCGGAGTCAGCTGCGTCAAGGGCGTCGGCGCCGAGCGCGCGGGCGGGCAGGGCGGGACGGCGCGGTACGCAGGCGACGACGGCTTCGTCTTCACCGTACGGTCCAAGGGGCGGCCGGACCGGGCGGCGTTCCACATCGACGGCTCGCCCGGCGACCGTGGGCTGCGGCGGATCGACGCCCTGCCCGCCGACTCCCTCGCACCGGCGCCCGGCGGTCCGGTCGCCGCCTTCGACATCTTCTGGCAGACCTTCGAGGAGAACTATCCCTTCTTCGCCGCCAAGGGCGTCGACTGGCACGCGGTACGGGACCGCTACCGCCCCCGCATCCACGCGGGCACGACCGACGCCGAACTCTTCGCGGTCTTCCGGGAGATGGTCTCGCCCCTGCACGACATGCATGTCGCCGTGTTCGCGGGCAGGACCGGGGCCTTCGGCATGGCCCGGCCGGGGACCGTCATGCCCACCAAGGAACTGGACGCGAAGGTCACGTCGTACATCGAGAAGCGGGATCTGTCGGGCAAGAAGCTGCGGCAGTTCGCGAACGGCCGCATCTCGTACGCCGAACTTCCCGGCAGACAGGGCTACTTGCGGGTGTCAGGATTCGGCGGATACGCCAAGGCCGACGACTTCGCGGCCAACAGCGCCGCACTGGACGAGGCGCTGGACGCGATCCTCACCACCGCGAACACCGCCCGCCTGCGCGGCCTCGTCATCGACCTGCGGATCAACGGCGGCGGCTCGGACTCGCTGGGGCTCCAGCTCGCCGGGCGGCTGACCGACCGCCCCTACTTCGCCTACGCCAAGCGGAACAGGAACGACCCCGGCGACCCGACCCGTTTCACCCGCCCGCAGCCGCAGTACGTACGGCCCGCGGCGGCTCCCCGGTACACCGGACCGGTGGCCGTGCTGACCGGCGGCTCGACGGTCAGCGCCGGGGAGACGTTCACCCAGGCCCTGATGGAGCGCCCCGGCCGGACGGTCAGGATCGGCGAGCACACGCAGGGCGTGTTCTCGGACACGATGATGCGGGCGCTGCCGAACGGCTGGGCGTTCATGCTCCCGAACGAGGAGTTCCTGACCCGTACGGGAGCGACCTTCGACGGACCGGGCATCCCGCCGCACCTGCACGAACCGGTCTTCACCGAGGAGGAGTTCGAGCACGGCCGGGACTCGGCCTTCGACCGGGCCGTCGCCGTGCTCGGCGGGCACGCACCACACTGACCAACGAAAGCGCGCGTCCCGGCCGGGTGGGGGGAAGTCCGGCCGGGACGCGCGGGTGGGGGGCGCCGAGGTGCTCGTCGTGCCTACTTGAAGGCGGCGAACGCCTTCGTGAAGGCCAGCGGCTCCTGAACGATCGAGCTGCACGTCGCGTCCGCGGTCGGCTTCGCGCCGCCCGCGCACTCCTTGTCACGCGCCGAGGACCACATCGCCAGCCAGCCCAGGTTCTTCGACTTCGCGAAGTCGACCAGCTGAGTCGCGTCCTCGACCTTGAAGATCTCGGTCGCGACGTCGTTGACGCCGATCATCGGGGTGACGGCGACGGCCTGCCACGCGGCCGCGTCCGAGAGCCCGAGCACGCCCTTGATCTGCGCCTGGGTCGCGGTCGCAGCCTGGATGGCGTACTGGCCCATGTCACCGCTGTAGGCGGGCCCGTAGTCCATCGCCATGATGTTGACGGCAGAGATCTTCACGCCGTTCTTCTTGGCGTCGGCGACCAGGTCCACGCCGGGCTGGGTCAGCCCCTCGGGCATCACGGGCAGCGTGAAGGAGACGTCGAGGTTCGGGTGGGACTTCTGGAGCTGCGCGATGGCCTGCGAGCGGCGGGAGTTGGCGGCGGTGTCGGGCAGGGCCGCGCCCTCGATGTCGAAGTCGGCCTTGGTGAGCTTGTACTCGTCGACGACCTTGCCGTAGGCCTTCGCCAGCTCGTCGGCGGAGGAACACTTGAGCGCGAGCTCGGAGCCCGCGGCGCCGCCGAAGGAGACCCGGACGTCACCGCCCTTGGCGCGCAACGCGCCTATCTGGGAGGCCACCTTGTCGCTGGCGAGGTCGGTGACACCGCCCCAGAGGGGGGCGCAGCTGCCGCCGGAGGTGATGAAGGCCAGGTTGAACTCCTTGACCCCGGTCTTGGTGGCGGTGTCCACCAGGTCGTACGCCGGGTAGAGGGACGTGTCGACGTACGGCGCGAAGCCCGCGCCGGACCCGCTGCCGGGCGTCGTGGGAGTCGGCGTGGGCGTCGGCGTGGGAGTCGGCGTCGGAGTCGAGGTCGGGGGCTTGGTGGGCGTGGAGCTCGCGGTCGGGGTGGGGGTGGGTGTCGGCTGCTCGGTGGGGCGGCCGCTCGGCTGCGGGGTGGCGCCGTCGTCGACCGAGCACTTGACCTTGTTGATGAGACAGGAGGTCGGGTCGGCGACGGTCGCGGTGCCGCTCGCGGCGGTGACGAAGCCGACGGTCACCGAGGCACCGGGCGCGAGCTGCTTGTTCCAGCTGGCGGGCTTCACGGTGACGTGCTGACCGCTGACGGTGTGCTCGCCGTTCCACAGCGAACTGATCGTGGTGCCCGCGGGCAGATCGAATTCGAGCGTCCAGTCCGACTGGGCCTTGTCGGTGTCATTGGTGATGACGTACTGCCCGGTGTAACCGCCGGTCCAGGAGCTCGTCTTGGTGTAGGCGGCGCCGACGGACGCGGCCTGCGCGGTGCCCGTGAGAGCGAACGCCGCGCCGCCGATCACCGCGGCCGCGACAATGGCGCCGAGCGCCTTGGTCTTTGCGCTCGCCGTGCGCCGGTGCGTAGTGCTGCCCATTGCGTGCCTGCCTCTGCGTTACGGGAGTGGGGGATGTGGCAGCACGCTAGCGGCCGCGAAACGGACAAATGGCCTGTTCGGGGCGGGGGTTGGACTTCTTAGGGCGGCCTTAAGGAAGGCATCGGAGCGGATTAATGGTCGAGACCAGTGCGGGCGCCGGTGAGCCCCATCGAGCCGGCTCGGGCGAACCACCGAGCGGCCCGCGGCCCGGCCCCACCGCACTACGCCGCCGCCCGCCTGCGGCGCCTGACCGTCCCCCGGTGCCCCCGGCTCCGCTCCCCCGGCACCCCTTCGCGCGGGTCGAGCCCGATCCAGATCCGTACCTCCGTGCCGCCGAGCACCGACCTGCCGATCCGTACGTCCCCGCCCGTCGACTCCGCCACCCTGCGCACGATGTCCAGGCCGAGCCCCGTCGAGCCGTCCCTGCCCCCGCTGTTGCCGCGGGCCATCGCCGCCTCCGGGTCGTCGATGCCCGGACCCGCGTCCGAGACCAGCACGATGACGGCGTCCCCGCCGTTGTGCAGGTCGACGGAGAAGGCCGTGCCCTCCGCGGTGTGGCGGAAGACATTGCCGAGCAGCGCGTCCAGCGCGGCGGCCAGTTCGGGGCGGCCCACCGGGATGCGTACGGGCCGGTCGACGCCCGCGACCCGCACCTTGCGGCCCTCGTCCTCCGCGAGCGCCGACCAGAAGTCCATCCGCTCCCGGACGACTTCGGCGGCGTCGCAGCCCGCGCCGGGGCCGGTCGCCACGGTCTGCGGCTTCGCCTCGCGCGCCGTGCGGATGATCGTGTCGACCTCGCGCTCCAGCTGCTCGACGGCCGCCCTGGTCTGGTCGGCGGCGGGTCCTTCGCCCAGCGAGGCGGCATTGAGGCGGAGCACGGTCAGCGGTGTACGGAGCCGGTGCGAGAGGTCGGCCGCGAGCTCGCGCTCATTGGCGAGGAGCTGGACCACCTGGTCGGCCATGGAGTTGAAGGCGATCGCGGCGGAGCGCAGCTCGGTCGGCCCCTCCTCCGGGACGCGCGCCCCCAGTCTGCCCTCGCCCAGGTCGTGGGCGGCGCCCGCGAGCCGCTGGGCGGGCTGCACCATCCGGATGCCGAGCCGGTCCGCGACCGCGACCGAGCCGACGATCAGCGCGATGCCGACGCCGCCGAGCACCAGCCAGGCCGTGCCGACACCGTTGGAGACCTCGTCCTCGGGTACGAAGACCTCGACGACCGCGATCTGGCCGGTGCTGATGGCGGTCGGCTGGAGCAGCGCGGAGCCGTCGGTCACCTCCGTGATGGAGGCGCGGCCGAGGCGTTGGGTGGTGGCCAGGTCCTTCTGCGCGGCGCGGCGGGTGCCGATGGTCACCGGCTGGCTGCCCGGCTCGCCGGAGGCCGGGATGTGCACGGCCATCCGCCCGGCCGCCCCGGCCTGCGTGGACATCACGGCCCGCTCCAGCGGATCGCGTTCGGCCGTGATGGAGAGGGTCGGGCCGATGGCCGCGGCCTGCCGCTCGGCGTTGGAGAAGGCCCGGTCGCTGGCCATCTCTTTGATGACGAGCCCGAGCGGGAACGCGAAGGCCACCACGACCATCGCCGTGACGGCCAGGGAGACCTTGACCAGGGCCCATCTCATGGCCGGTGTCCGTTCGACTCGGGTCCGCTCGAGCTGTGTCCGTTCGGCGGCTCCAGCTTGACGCCGACGCCGCGCAGGGTGTGAAGGTACCGGGGCCTGGCCGCGGTTTCGCCCAACTTCCGCCGCAGCCATGACAGATGTACGTCAATGGTCTGGTCGTCGCCGTAGCTCTGCTGCCAGACCTCAGCGAGCAGTTCCTTGCGTGGTACGACGACGCCCGGCCGCCCGGCGAGGAACGCCAGCAGGTCGAACTCGCGGCGGGTGAGGTCGAGGGCCGCCCCGTCCAGCTCGGCCTGCCTGCGCAACGGGTCGATGGAGAGCCCGCCGACCTGGATGACGCGCGAGGGCGGCGCGTCCGCGGCCGAGGCCCGCGATCGGCGCAGCACGGCGGACATCCGGGCGGACAGATGCTCCACGGAGAAGGGCTTGATGAGGTAGTCGTCGGCACCGTCGTTGAGCAGCCGTACGATCTCCGCCTCGTCGTCCCGCGCGGTCGCGATGATCACCGGTACGTCGGTGATGCCGCGCAGCATCTTCAGCGCCTCGGACCCGTCCAGATCGGGCAGGCCGAGGTCGAGAATGACCACGTCGAAACGGAAATGGGCCACCTCGCGCAGCGCCTCGAGGGCCGTGCCGACGCTCCGTACCGTGTGGGAGGCCTCGGTCAAGTGCCTGATGAGGGCGGAGCGCACGAACTGGTCGTCCTCGACCACGAGCACACTTGCCATGGGCGGCACCGTACGCCATCCGGAGTACGTCGGTCCCGTGGGTGAACCGAGAGACAACCATGGGACTCGGGACAGCTGTGGGGCGCGTGGTGCAGTATGGGCCCGATGCGCAGAGGACTCGTACATGCCATGGCGTGGTCGCTGTCCACCGGAGCGGCGGTCACGCTCTCCTGGTGGGGCGTCCACACCGTCATGTCCGGGACCGCGTACGACCGGCCGCGCGCGCTCCCCATCAGCGCGGACTCGGTCACCACGCAGGGCGCGAAGCCGCTGGCCTCCTCCACACAGCGGCCGCCGAGCCCGTCGCCGTCGAAGTCGGACGCGGCGAACAAGGACCGCAAGCCGTCGGCCACACCACCGGCCTCGAAGCCGTCCAAGAACACGTCGCCGTCGTCGCCGCCCGCCTATTCGCCGCCAACATCCGGAAATGTGAAGGGTTATACGGTCGATGGCGGCCGGGTCGTCTTCGACATCGGCAAGACGTCGGCGGAACTGGTCTCGGCGACACCGGACTCGGGCTGGCAGATGCAGGTCTGGAAGCAGCCGGAGTGGATCCGGGTGACGTTCACCCAGAACGGCCGCGAGGTCTCGGTGTTCTGCACCTGGAACGGCCATCCACCGACGGTCGAGTTCGACGACCGTTAGCCGGTTACCGGCTCAGGCTGGAGCTCCGGGGCACTAGCGGAACGCCTCCGGCGGCGGTACGGGCGAGGGCTTCGCACTCGCGTCGGTGACCGCGGCCGCGCCGCCCGTGAAGTCGACCAGCGCTCTGCCGTGTTCGACCCGGCCGGGGTGCGGGTCGCTCGCCACCCGCCTGGTCAGTTCGGCGACGGGCAGCGGCAGGTCGGAGGCGAGCAGCACCGCATTGCCGAAGCGGCGGCCGCGCAGCACGGTCGGATCGGCCGCGAGCGCGAGTTCGGGGAAGACGGCCGCGGCGGTGGCGACCTGGGCGCGAATATGAGCCAGCGGCGGCCCGTCGGCGAGGTTCGCCGTGTACCGCCCGCCCGGCGCCAGAACCCTGCGCACCTCGGCGAGGAATTCCGTACTGGTCAGATGCGCGGGGGTGCGGGCGCCGCTGAAGACATCGGCTATCAGCAGGTCCGCCCAGCCGTCCGGGACCTTGGCGAGCCCGGCACGGGCATCGTTGGACCGGACCCGTATGCGGGCGCCCGGGTCCAACGGGAGCTGTTTGCGGACCAGTTGGACCAGCGAGGCGTCCAGCTCGACGATCTGCTGAGTGGAACGGGGGCGGGTCACCGCGATGTAGCGCGCGAGTGTGAAGGCCCCGCCGCCGAGGTGCACGACCTGGAGCGGGCGGCCGGGCGGGGCCGCGAGATCGGCGACATGGCCGAGGCGGCGCTGGTACTCGAAGGAGAGATGAGCCGGGTCGTCGAGGTCGACATGGGACTGCGGGGCGCCGTCGACGAGCAGCGTCCAGCCGCGCGGCCGGTCGGGGTCGGGTATCAGCTCCGCGAGCCCGCCGTCGACGTACTCGACGACGGGCTCAGGGCCCTTTTTGCGCTCAGCTCGCCTCCGGGCGCTCGTACCCCCGCTCGACGCTCCTCGACGCTGCACGCGCTCGTTCCTCGCTCGCTGAGTCCGCGGGTGCCCGGCCCGTCCGCTGCGAGCGGACCGGCCGGGATTCCCTGTTACTCACCCATTATCGGCTCATACGCAGTTGTCGGCGGCCTCAATCAGTCGGGCCGCCTCGCCGAGCGCCTCGCGCAGCACCTCCGGGTCGGTGACCGGGCCCGTGTCGTCCGGCGGCAGCAGCCAGCCGGAGCCGGTGGCCGGGAGCTCGGCAGGGATACGCAGACCGCGTCCCGAGGTCTGCGTACAGGCGCTGCCCGGCATGTCCCAGCCGTCGGCCGTGCCGGGCGGCACCAGGAAGCCGAGGGTGTCGCAGGCGCCGTCGTGGATTACCGGACCGACGGCCGGGGCGTCCGCGCCGCGGCGCAGGATGTCCACCGCCTCGAGCCCTTGGCGGGCAGGGACGGTCACCAGGTCGCAGGGTTCGGTGTCGTCGTCGGCCGGGGCTCTGTGGGGTGGTGCGCTGCTGTCCGGGGTTGGCCTGTGGCGAGCAGTCGTCGCAGTCGTGCCGGAGCCGTTCGCGTCGCGGTTGGCGCTGGTCTTCATGCCGACCTCCAACAAGGGGATCCCCTCCTCGCTCGAGTGGAGACACGTATCGGGCCTCCGAAGGGTTCAACGCCTCTACGCGTCAAGGGCTACGGCGGCACGCCGCCGCAAAGGGTGGCAGTTCATGGCAGATCGAGGGGGAGATATCCCTTTTGTAGGCAAACTCTGTGTAAGTGGCTCGTCACAGCGGGTACGTTCTTGCTCCGCCGGAACACGGCTGCATGAAGAGCTGCACCAAGAGAGGGCTCGGCCATGGCGTCGTCATCGTCATCGTCTCAGGCAGCACGGGCAGTTCCCAACCTCGCCTTTCGCAGGCTGCGCGGACAGCGCTCGCCTGGGGAGTTCGCGGCGGCCGTACGCAAGGCCGCCCGGCAGATCGGCGAGCAGGTCTCGTGTGACGCCCGCTACATCGGGCGCGTCGAGGCGGGCGAGATCCGCTGTCCGAACTACGCGTACGAGCGGGTGTTTCTGCACATGTTTCCCGGTCTGGCGCTGGGAGACCTGGGGTTCACGGCGCGGGAGCAGGTGCGGGGCGGGCGGGGCGGTAGGGGCCGTCCGCCGGAACCGGATGCCCCTTGTCTCCGTCCATTGGACAGCCCCACCAGTTCCAGCAGTCCCGCCAGTCCCACCAGTCCCTTTGACAGCAACATCGACGAGGTGAGCGACGTGCTGCGTCGCGCATTCATGACGAGCGGCCCCGCCACGGTGGCGGCCGCGTCCCTCGGGCTCGGCCTCGGTCTCGTGCCCGCACAGCGCCGGGTCGGCGACGCGGAGGTGAACGCCGTCGAGGAAGCGGTACGGCGGATCCGGCTGCTCGACGACCGGCACGGCGCGGACGGGCTCTACCAACGGGCCGCGCAGCCGCTGCGGGCCGCGTACGCGCTGCTCGACGCGGGACTGACGGCACGCCGTTCGACCGCGGACCGGCTGCACGCGGGGGCGGGCGAACTCGCCATCTCGGTGGGCTGGCTGGCGCACGACTCGGGCCGTTTCGACGATGCGCGTTCGCACTACGCGGAGGCGCTGGCGACGGCGCGGGTGGCGGGCGACGAGGCACTGGAGGCGCACGCCTTCTGCAATACGTCCTTCCTGGCGCGGGACGCGGGCCGGCACCGGGAGGCGGTGCGCTCCGCCCAGGCGGGCCAGCAGGCGGCCCGCCGGCTGGCCTCACCGCGGCTGCTGTCGCTGCTCTCGCTGCGGGAGGCGGGCGGCTGGGCGGGGCTGGGGGACCGGTCGGGCTGCGAGAAGTCGCTGGCGCGGGCGCACGCGTACTTCGACCGGGGGGCGGCGGAGGCGGATCCGGAGTGGATGTCCTTCTTCGGGGAGCCCGAGCTGGAGTCGTTGCAGGCGCAGTGCTGGGCGGCGCTGGGCGAATGGCCACGGGCGGCCCGCCACGCGCGCCGCGCGGCGGCCCTCCAGGACCGCCGCTTCACCCGCAACCTGGCGCTGTACCGCGCGGAACTGGCGGCGGACCTGGCGCGCGGGGGTTTCCCCGACGAGGCGGCGGAGGCGGGCCACCAGGTGCTGGACCTGCTGGACGGGGTCCAGTCGTCGCGCATCCAGTCGATGCTGTCGGACACGGCGAGTGTGCTTGCGCCGGAGCGAGGGACGGGGAGCGTCGGGTCGTTTCTGGACCGCCATGCGGAGGCGGTGCGGCGAGTGTGACGGGTGCGGTGGCTCGGGCCTGTGGTTTGTTCCCCTCCCCGCCCCCTTCCCTGAACTTGGGGCAAGCCCCCAGCCCCCGGTGCCTCAATCGCCGGCGGGGCTGGTTTCGGGGCTCCGCCCCGGTTCAGGGAAGGGGCGGGGAACAAGCCCCGGCCCGAGCCACCGCAACCCGTACCGCGGACCCTCACACCTCCATGTGCCCCGTGTCGTTCCAGCGCTCCACCGCCGGCTCCCCGTACGCCCAGCCCAGAATCGACAGCGACGTCGGATCCAGCTTGATGCGCGCCGCGAACGACGGGTCCTCGTTCAGCCAGCGCGCGCCCAGGACGCGCAGGATGTGGCCGTGCGCGAAGACCAGCACGTCGCGGTCCGCCGAGCGCGCCCACGCGATCACCTCGTCCGCCCGCGCGCCGAGTTCCGACAGCGTCTCCCCCTCGGGTACCCCGTCGCGCCAGATGAACCAGTCCGGGCGGTCCGCCTGGATCTCCGCCTGGGTCAGACCCTCGTACGCCCCGTAGTTCCACTCCATCAGCGCGTCCCACGAGGACGCCCGCTCGCCGAACCCCGCCAGCGCGCATGTCTCGCTCGCACGCAGCAGCGGGCTGGTCCGGACCTCGACGCCCGACAGGCCCGACCACGGCGACCGATGCAGCCGCTCGCCGAGCAGTTTCGCCCCTTGCCTGCCCTCCTCCAGCAGAGGGATGTCCGTCCGGCCGGTGTGCCTTCCGAGCAGTGACCATTCGGTCTGGCCGTGCCGGGCGAGCAGGATGCGCGGTGCCATGAGGGGGCTCTCCAGAGGTTCACATTCGGTGTCGTTCCATCATCGCGCACCTGAACCCGGGGCAACCTGCTGGACGCTCCGAGCGTCCCTCTACAGGTCGGGGGCAGGGCAGTTGCAGTCCGGGACCCGCTGACGGAGCGCTTTCTCATACACCGTACGGTTGATCGTTGGCCAAGGGTCGCCTGAACACACATGGAGAACGTTCGGATGCCGTACACCGCGCCTCGCCATCGGCTCCGCTGGTGGACCGAACTGCCGCTGATCGCCGTGGTCTACGTGGCGTACTCGGCCGGCCGGCTGCTCGCCCGCGGCGATGTGACGACCGCCGTCGACCACGGCATGGCGATACTCCGGGCCGAGAAGGCACTCCACCTGAACGCCGAGCACCCCCTGAACCGCCTCTTCACCAAGACCCCCGCCCTCGGCATCCCCGCCGACTTCGCGTACGCCTCGCTGCACTATCTCGTCACTCCGGCCATCCTCGTCTGGCTCTTCCGCCGCCGCCCCGCCCGGTACCGGGCCGCGCGCACCTGGCTGATGCTCTCCACGCTCCTCGGTCTCGTCGGCTTCACGCTTCTGCCGACCTGCCCACCACGGCTACTCGACGCCGGTCAGGGCTTCGTCGACACGATGGCGCAGTTCAGCTCGTACGGCTGGTGGGGCGGCGAGGCGAGCGCGCCGCGCGGCATGGGCGCGATGACCAATCAGTACGCGGCGATGCCGAGCCTGCACGTCGGCTGGGCGCTGTGGTGCGGTGTGATGCTGTGGCGGCACGGGCGTACGCCGCTGCTGAAGGTCCTCGGCGTCGCCTACCCGCTGCTCACCACACTCGTGGTGATGGGCACGGCCAACCACTACTTCCTGGACGCGGCCGCGGGCGTCGCGGTCATGTGCGTCGGCGCGCTGCTGACCCGCCCGGCGATGCGCCTCGCCGACCGCGTGCGCACCCGTTTCACCTCCGCCCCCTCCGGCTCTTCCGGCTCGAAGTCCACGATTGTCAGTGGCGGATGCGAGACTTCCGCGGGTGAGCGAATCCCTGGACAGCGGACCACCTCCGCAGGCGCCGACGACAGCACTACGGCAGCGGCTCGCTGAGCTGCGCGGCCCCGCCGCCCAGCCCCATCCGCTCGACGCCCGCGCGCTCGCCGCCCTGGCCGCGAACCCCGGCTGCAAACGGCGCGCGCTGCTGGACGGCGCCGGGGTCGACAAGGCGGCGCTGGCCTCCGCGCTGGGGTCGCCCGCGGCCTTCGGACAGTCGCAGTTCGCGTTCATGCGGGGCAATGCCTTCGAGGCGAAGGTCAAGTCCGACGGCGGCAAGGAGCTGCTGCGACTGTTGGGCGTGGACGAACCGGCCGGGGGCCGGCTGCCCGATCTGTCGGCGGCGGGCCCCGAGGGCCGGGCCGCGCGTACGGCGCTGGCACTGCGGGAGGCCACTGCGGCGGACGCGTGGACGCTGCTCGACCACCCCTTGCTGGCGCTGGAGGTGGCGGGCTCCCCCGCCTATTTGGAGCCCGACGCGGTGGTCGTCGCGCCCGACGGACGGTGGACGGTCGTCGAGATCAAGTCGTTCCCGATGATCGACGCAGCGGCGGACGCGGCGAAGGTGGGCGCGGCCGCACGCCAGGCCGCCGTGTACGTGCTGGCGCTGGAGCGTGTCGCCGCCCTCACTCAGGGCGCGCAGGTGGCGCACCGGATCCTGCTGGTCTGCCCCAAGGACTTCTCCAATCTGCCGACCGCGTCCGTCGTCGATGTGCGCAAGCAGCTGTCGGTCACCCGGCGGCAGTTGGCCCGGCTGACCCGGATCGAGGACATCGCCGCCGCGCTGCCCGAGGGCACGACCTTCGATCTGGAGCGCCCGGCACACGAACTGACGGCGGCCGTGGAGTCGGTGTCCGCCGCGTACGCACCCGAGTGCCTGGCCGCCTGCGAACTGGCCTTCCACTGCCGGGACAAGGCCCGTGCGGCGGGCGCGGTGGAGACGCTGGGCCGCGGGGTGCGCGGCGAGCTGGGCGGTCTGACGACGATCGGCGAGGTCCTGGCGGCGGCACGCGGTGCGGCAGGTGATCCGGACGATCCGGCGGTCGCGGCGCTGCGCCGGGCGGCGGCGCTGCGGGCCGAGGCGCTGGAGGCGGCCGGATGTCGTTGATCTCCACACTCGCCAGGCTGGAGGCCGTGGAGTCGGGGCGGGCGACGCCGCTCGCCACGGTGCGGCACCGGCATCTGTCGGAGCGGCCGCTGGTCTTTGTGCCGCTCACCACGGCGGGCGAGGCCGGCGCGCCGCTGGGTGCGCTGGTCGGCACGGATGCGGACGAGCCGCGGCTGCTGGTGGTGGCCCAGCCGCGCGACCGCGATCTGCGCTTCACGTTCCTGGCCGAGCTGGCCGATGCGGTGCTGCCGCATCTGGAGGCGTACGCCGATGCTGTCGAGCCCGCTGAGCGCAGCGATACCGACCCGGAGACCGGCAAGAGGGTCAAGGTCGAGGTCGAACTGTGCGTGGACGCACCGCAGTTGATCGTGCCCGGTAGGGCCGGCATCGACTTCGTACGGCTGCTCGGCCGGTCGATGCGGTTTCGCCGTACGACCGAGCAGGACCCCGATGCGCCGCATCCCGCGCCGCCGCGTGTGCCACTGCTGGGCCGCTGGCTGACGCACTACGGCGAGCGGGCGCGGGTGCCCGGGTCATCGCTGCTGCTCGCCGCGACCGATCTGCTGAACCGGCACTGGGCGAGTGGCCAGTCGTCGCTGGAGGACCAGCATCTGGGGGCGCTGCTCGCCTGGATCGACGTGCCCGAGGGCGAGTCGGGTGCGGAGGCTGCGCTGCGGGCCGAGCTCGCGCGGGATGCCGCGGGCCAGCTGCTCTGCCCGCCGGCCGGGCCTGCGACCGACCCGGCCTTCGACAACAGGCTGCTGGCCCCGGCGGTGGAGCGGTACGACCGGGCACGCCAAGCGCTGGGCGCGGCGGATGACGGGGCCGTGGCGGATGCGCGGCTGGGTGAACTGGCCGCCGCCGAGCGGGAGATCCGCCGGCTGCTGCTGACCCAGCTGCGGCCCACCTGGGACGCGGTGTGGCGCAGCCTGGAGCTGGTGCGCGAGCTGCCGGAGGGCTCCCGCACGGCGGACCGCTGGACGCGCGACCGCTGGTCGTTCACGGCGCACCGCGACCGCATCCGGGCCGGGGAGCCGCCGCAGCCCCGCCGTGACGACGCGGTCACCGCCGCGCAGAAGCTCGCCTCCCGCGAGAGCGCCCAGGCCCAACTGGAGGCGCAGGAGGCCCTGGACGACCCGCTGGTCCTGGCCGGGCGCAGGCTCGCGGGCGAGGCGTTCCTGAGCGAGGTGACCGAGGTGGTGATGGCCTGGTCCGAATCGAAGCGCCCGAGCCCCCGCCCGCTGCTCACGGTCCGTACGGACGACCGCCCGCAGCTGGGCGAGCGGGCAAAGGTGTACCGCACGCTGGACGGCAAGCCGCAGACGGCGGAGTTCGTACGCTACGAGCAGCAGGGCACGCTGGTGCTGCGGCTGACGGACCGCATGGGCCGTTCCAAGGACCCGGCGGAGGGCTCCGTACCGGAGAAGGGCGACCGGATCGCCTGGACCCTGTTCGAGCACGACCAACGCGGCGGCCCGAAACTCCCGTCCCCGGAGGAGACCCCGTGGACCCACGGCGGCCCTCCGGGCACCGCCGCAGAGAACCCCGACCCCGTGACCCCGGAGGACCTGCTGTGAGCGGGCACGCATTCGACCCCGCCGGTGAGGCCGCTCGGGCCACCGAGGCGATCCTCGGCGACACGCTTCACGGGACTCACCGCGGCGTTGTCGTGGACTCCCCGCCCGGTGCCGGCAAATCCACGCTCGTCGTGCACGCCGCACGTGAACTCGCGGCGGCCGGACGGCCGTTGATGGTCATCGCGCAGACCAACGCGCAGGTGGACGACCTCGTCGTGCGGCTCGCCGAGAAGGAGCCCGAGCTGCCCGTCGGGCGGCTGCACAGCAATGACCCCGACCCGTACGACAAGGCCCTCGACGAGCTCGACAACGTACGCAAGTCCGCCAAGGCGGGCGACCTCGCGGGCCTGGAGATCGTCATCTCGACCGCCGCAAAGTGGGCGCATGTGCAGGGCGTCGAGCCGTGGCGGCACGCCATCGTCGACGAGGCGTACCAGATGCGCTCCGACGCGCTGCTCGCCGTCGCCGGGCTGTTCGAGCGCGCACTGTTCGTGGGGGACCCCGGGCAGCTGGACCCGTTCTCGATCGTCGGCGCGGACCAGTGGGCCGGGCTGTCGTACGACCCCTCCGCGAGCGCCGTCTCCACACTGCTGGCCCACAATCCGGAGCTGCCTCAGCACCGGCTGCCCGTCTCCTGGCGGCTCCCGGCGTCCGCCGCGCCGCTGGTCTCCGACGCGTTCTACCCGTACACCCGCTTCCGCAGCGGCACGGGCCCGGACGACCGGCGGCTCGCCTTCGGGGTGCCGTCGGACGGATCGGGGCCGGACCGGGTGCTCGACGAGGCGGCGGAGTCGGGCTGGGGCCTGCTGGAACTGCCCGCCCGGCACACTCCCCGTACCGACCCCGAAGCGGTACGGGCCGTGGCGCTGGTCGTCCGCCGGCTCCTGGACCGCGGCGGCGCGGCCACCAGCGAGCGGTCCGCGGACCCGGTCCCGGTGACCGCCGACCGGATCGCGGTCGGCACGGCCCACCGAGACCAGGCGGCGGCGGTCCGCGCGGCGCTCGCCGAGCTGGGCGTCGCGGATGTCACCGTGGACACGGCGAACCGGCTGCAGGGCCGGGAGTTCGACGTCACGGTCGTCCTCCACCCGCTGTCGGGCCGCCCGGACGCGACGGCGTTCCACCTGGAGACGGGCCGGCTGTGCGTACTGGCGTCCCGCCACCGCCACGCATGCATCGTGGTGTGCCGGGCGGGCGTCGGCGATCTGCTGGACGAACACCCGTCGACGGAGCCGGTCCAGCTGGGCGTCACGGTCAAGTTTCCCGATGGCTGGGAGGCCAACCATGCGGTCCTGGCGCACCTGGCGGAACACCGGGTGAGCTGGGTCCCGTAGGCCCACTTGCGGGGAGTTGGACAATAGAGGGTGGCCCGGAGGCAATGAGCAGGAGGAAGCGCATGTCAGAGCACGAGCGGACCGAGCGAAGGCTGCGGCCCGCACCGCTGCTCTTCGAGCCCTCGGAGGCCGCGGCGGATCCGGAGCACTTCTTCGATCTGGAGTCGATGGACGACCCGGGGGAGCTGCTGGCGCGTGCCACCGAGCTGACGCTCGCCTTCCGCGCGGCGGCCGACCGGGCGCTGGAGTACCAGGCCATCGCGGCGGCACAGCTGGCCGATCCACGCCACTTCGACCGGCTGACGCCCGGGGACATCGCCGAGCGGGCAGAGTGGACCGAGGACTATGCCAGGAAGATGATCGAGTTCGGGCGCGACCTGCTCCGGGGCGGATCTCAGCAGTAGCACGATGCCGGAGCGCCATGCCGGGGAGCGCGATGCCGGGAACTCGTTGCCGGGATCGTCAGCCGTATGGCATATGCCGGGGCGCAAGATACCCCTCCAGGGCACGCCGTGTCCCCGTTTTGGTCAACTCTCAGAAACGGATCTGTCACTCCCAGTAGACATTGCTGTCATGAGTGCATGGCTGCGAGACGACTCCCTGCTGACTTCCGGCGCCGGTGACGACGAGCGCCGGGCCGACACCTCCACCCTCCCGTGGGAGGACAGCCGCCACCACGTCACCCAGGTCACCGCGCCCGGAGCGAACTGGCTCGCCTCCGCCGGGGCGTATCCGCGCTCCGTGCTCTCCCTCTGGGAGGACAGCCCCACCGCGCCCGCCGTGCTTCCCTGCGGCTCCGTCTTCGACGTCGTGAACGTGCCGACGATCTTCGGCCGCCGCATGCTCGACCGGCTCTGGGAGGAGGGGCCCGGCTCGGGCCCCGTCGCCATGCACCGCGGCCGGATGCTGCTCTTCGCCGCGCCCGGCACCGCGCAGCGGCTGCCGGCGCTGCTCGACTGGGAGGAGTGGGGCGAGGCCGTGCCGCCGCTGCTCTGTCACGGCATCGGGGACGCGATGACCGTACCGCCGCTGACCCGGGTCCCCGGTGCGCCGGGCCCGCGCTGGCTGGTGGCTCCGGACACCAGGCACCCGTGGCTGCCGGGGCCCGAGGTGGTGCTCTGGGCGTGCGTACGGGCGGCCCGTGCGGTGTCGTCGGCGAGCGTCCGTATATCGATTTTTCCTCGCGGCGAGCAGGATGCTAAGGTCTACGACGTCAGCAGGCGCCGCTAGCTCAGTTGGTTAGAGCAGCTGACTCTTAATCAGCGGGTCCGGGGTTCGAGTCCCTGGCGGCGCACAGACGGAAGAAGCCCCTCGCGAAAGCGGGGGGCCTTTTCGTGCGTCGGCGAGGGAGCCAAGCCGGGCCAGGACGGCGGCCAGGCCCTCGGGCCGGAGGCCGGGGACCCGAGCCCGGGGCCGGAGTCGGTCCAGGACCGGAAGGCGGACGCCCGCGGGCCGGCATCCCCGAGCCCGGGACCGCGGGCCGGGATCCCCGAACCCGGGGACCGCGGGCCGGGATCCCCGAACCCGGGACCGCAAGCCAGGAGCCCCGTCGGCGCCGGCGCCAGGAGCGCGACCGCGCTCGCGGGTCGGCGCGCCGGCTACGCCGTCGTGATCTTGACCGTCCACGCGCCCGACCTCGTACGGTCCGCCACCTCCACCCTCGTCCGCTCCCCCGGTGTCCCCGGCATCGTGAACGTCTCGCCGACCCCCAGCGGCGCATCCGCCAGCGGCGCGTACACCGACTGGTCCCAGCACGCCGCCGTGTCCGGGTGGGTGTCGACCACCTCGATGGGACCGCCGCCCGAGGCCGTCTCCGCCTGCACGCGGTAGAGCAGCAGCCCCTCCGTACAGGTCGTCTCGTCATTGCCTGTCGCCCCGCGCGCCTCGATCGCCAGCGCCGTGTCCTCGCCCGTCCTGACGACCGCGAGCCGCGTGCCGAGGCTTCCGCCCGGGGCCGGCGCGGCCGCCAGCGGCTCCAGGGTGATCAGCTCGGACTTCGTCACGCACCGCACGGCCCGCCCGTCCAGCCAGCCCAGCTTCCACTTGTGCCAGCCGAAGAAGTCCGGGGCCAGTCCGAACTGGCTGCCCATCACATCCCAGTCGCCGACATATGTGTCCCAGTCGCCCTTGCCGTCCGTCGGCCGGTGGTAGAGGTCCGGCAGGTCGAAGACATGCCCGGTCTCGTGCGCCAGCACATTGCGGTCCGGCGGATGCTGCTCGAAGACGGTGACGACCCGCTTGATCTCGGTGCCGTCGGCGGACAGCGGCTGTTCCAGGTTGACGACCTTCGTCGCGTCGGAGTCGACGCCGGGCGCATCCGGGTCGGCGACCAGGTAGACGATGTCGTAGCGGGAGAAGTCAACCGTCGGATCGGCCGCCGCGATCGCGTCGCGCAGATACGCGCTGCGCTGCCCCGAGTCCCAGTCCCGCTTTATCCCGTACGCCGTCGAGGCCTTCGGCATCGTCACCCACCGGTGCTGCGGATGCGGACGCAGAGCGAACTTCCCGTAGGAGGCGCGCGAGTAGAAGTCGCTGGTGGCGGGGAAGTGGTCGGCCGCGATCTCGGCCGGCGCATTCACCGGCACATGGTCCGGGAACGAGACGAAGACCATGACCGCGTCGAGGTCCCTGGACGGGCGCGGGTACGCGGCGTCCCAGGTGTCCAGGCCGAGGGAGTGGTGCGCGGAGGTGCGGGACAGCGCGCACGAGGCAGCCGAGGTCTTGGCCACCGCGGGCCCCGCCACCAAGGACGTGGCGGCGAGCGCCATGAGGGAGGTGAGGGCGGCGGCGGCGCTGCGCAGGCGCGCACGTTCCACTCCCCCGGGTGTTCCCTCGGACGACTGCTGACCCTCCACGTGGACCTCCGGCGACGGAATGGGGGACACCTCAACCACCCTGTTCCGGTTTCCGGTGGTATGCCCTGTTCCGCTGCCCCACCCGGGTGACCGACCCGACACCGGCCCGCGACTCGCCGACACTCCGATGGCTCACGGAACGTCACATTCGGTCAGCATGGATCCAGCACGGTTCCGACCTGTGCAGAAACGATCGACCGAAGGCTGCGCGGGGCTCGTCCCGGCGGCTTGTCGCTGGAACGGCCCAGAGGCAGCCTCTATGATCGGCACACTTTCCCCGATTTCTACTTCCCGACCACATCGGTACGACTGTGTACGACACAACCCCACTGCGGGAGCGACGGTGAGCGGAACCTCCGAAGGAACAGGGCCCGCGGGAGTCGCCGTCCCCGGCCGCACGCGGTCTCCGGTCACGGAGCGTCACAACGCCGGCCGGGCCGTCGCCGAACTGCGTGACTACCGCGCCGCGTTCAATGCCGCGCAACTGGCGATGGCGGTCGTGGACCACGACGGCCTCGTCGTCAGCGCGAACGCGGCCCTCGCGGCGCTGCTGGGCACTGCGCCCGCGGAGGTGGCGCAGCAGTACGCGGCGGATCTGGTCGACCTCGGGTCGGACCGCCGCACCTGGCACGCGTACCGCGAGGTGCTGCGCGGCCGCCGCTCCCGGTTCCGCTGTACGCGGCGGCTCAAGCACCAGGACGGGCGGACGCTGTGGGCGGAGGTCACGGTCGCCCCGGTGCCCGACAGCCGCAATGTGCTCCTCTCCATCGCGGACGTCAGCGACCGGCGCGAGCTGCATGCGCGGCTGCGGCATCTCCAGATGCACGACCCGGTGACACGGCTGCCCAACCGTGCGCTGTTCTTCGAGCGGCTGTCGGCGGCGCTCGAGTCGTCGGCGTACGAACGGGGCTCGACCGGGCGGATCGGGCTGTGCTACCTCGATCTCGACGGCTTCAAGGCGGTCAACGACACGCTCGGGCACCGGGTCGGCGACCGGCTGCTCGCGGCGGTGGCCGCCCGGCTCACCACGTGCGCGGACGGCGACGGCTTCACCCGCAGCGGCGGCCATCTGGTGGCGCGGCTCGGCGGTGACGAGTTCGCCATCCTCGTCGAGGACTCCACCGGCACGGAGCAGCTGGCCGATCTGGCGCGCTCCGTGCTGGCCGCACTTCAGCAGCCGTTCGACCTGGTGGGGCAGCGCCTTTCGGTCTCGGCGTCGATCGGCGTGGTGGAACGTGCGGTGGCGGGGACGACCGCCACCGCCCTGATGCAGGCCGCGGACACGACGCTGTACTGGGCGAAGGCGGACGGCAAGGCCCGCTGGACCCTCTTCGACCCCGAGCGCAACGCGCACCGGATGACCCGGCAGGCGCTCTCCTCGATGCTGCGACCGGCCGTGGAGCGCGGGGAGTTCGCGCTGGAGTACCAGCCGCTGGTGGGGATGGCGGACGGGGTGACGCGGGGCGTGGAGGCACTGGTGCGCTGGAACCACCCGCAGTTCGGGACGCTGGCGCCGAATCGTTTTATCGGAATTGCTGAGGAAGACGGTTCGATCGTTCAGCTGGGCCAGTGGGTGCTGCGCACGGCGTGCCGCCAGGCTGCACAGTGGCAGAAGGACCACCCGCAGGCCCTGCCGCTGTTCGTGAGCGTCAATGTGGCAGTACGCCAGGTCTGGGACTCCGACCTGGTGGCGGACGTGGCGGAGATCCTGGCGGAGACGGGACTCGCGCCGCATCTGCTGCAGCTCGAGCTGACCGAGTCGGCGGTGATGGGCTCGGCGGGCCGGCCGCTGCAGGCGCTTCAGGCGCTCAGCGACATGGGCGTGCAGATCGCGATCGACGACTTCGGGACGGGTTACTCGAACCTGGCGTATCTGAGCCGGCTTCCGGTGTCCGTACTGAAACTCGACGGATCGTTTGTCCGCGGCTTCCAGGACGAGGCGCACCCGAACCCGGCGGACGAGACGATCGTCGAGGCGATGGTCCAACTGGCCCACCGGCTGGGCCTGACGGTCACGGCGGAATGCGTCGAAACGGCGGGCCAGGCGTCGCGGCTGCGGCGGATCGGCTGCGACACGGGGCAGGGGTGGCTGTACTCGCGCGCGGTGGCGCCGGAGCGGATCGCGGAGCTGCTCGGGGTGGGCGCGGCGGCGGTCTGAGGGCGGCGGAGTTGGAACCGCCCCCGGCCGGAAGGGGCGGCTTCCGGGCGGGGGCGGGGGTTGTGGGGGGCGGGGTGCCTTTTTCTGGGGGCCGGGCTGCGGGCCGCCTGCGGCGGGCTTGTTCCCCTACCCGCCTCTTCCCGTAACTGAGGCTTCGCCCCAGACCCCCGGACGCCCTTCGGGCGTGTCCTCAATCGCCGGACGGGCTTGATATGCCCGGGCATATCAAGCCCCGCCGGCGATTGAGGCGCTGGGGGTCCCCCCACGCCCGCAGGGCGTAGGGGGCGGGTTCGGGGGCGGAGCCCCCGCACGGGGTCCGGGCGCGGAGCCCCGGTTAGATCAGCACGCGCCCTGGTCGCGCCAGACGCCCCATTCGCCCGTCGTGCCCGGCTCTTCGCCCTGCGTCCACCACTGGGCCTTCCAGGTGTGGCCCTTGTGCGAGACCAGGCCACCGCCCGTGTAGACCGCCGTGCTGGACCAGGCCGCCGCCGTGCAGCCGGTCTGCGGAGTGCTCGGGGAGGGAGACGGGGTCGGGTTCGAGGGCGACGGCGTCGGGCTGGACGGGGACGGCGTCGGGTCCGGGGTGGTGGGAGAGCTGCCGACCGCCGTCACGATGTCGTTGAACAGCGTCGCGTTCGCATCCAGGCCCAGCAGCGAGTACATCATCGCGCCCGCCAGGCCCCTGTTGTGCGCATAGTCCGCACGGGCCTGGATCGCGCGCTTGTCGAGGCCCGTGAAGAACTCGCCGTCCTTGTAGAAGTACGAAGCCTTCGCCTCGTCGTCCCAGAACGTCGTCGCCGCGTTGTCGACGATCCCGCCGAGCTCCTTGTAGTGCGCGATACCCGCCTGCTGGCTGACCGGACGGGCCGCCGACGCGCCGGTCGCGGACTGCGCGAGGCCGTTCTTGGCGCCCGCCGGGACACCCTTCCAGCCGCGGTAGTAGAACTCGTACCCGAGCGTCAGCTTGTTCGCCGGGAAGCCGCCCGCGATGCCGTACGCCGTGTTCCCGTCGAGCCAGGAGTCGATCGCGTTGTCGATCGAGTACTTCTGCGTGCCCGGGGCGATCACATCCGTCGGGTCGGACGCCGGCGAGTACAGCGGCGACTGGTGGTACGTCGGACCGTCCGCGTCCCAGGCGCCGTGCATGTCGTACGTCATGATGTTCGCGTAGTCGAGATACGCGCCGATCTTGTCGGTCTCGATGTTCTTGATCTTGTCCTGGCCGGCCGGCAGCGCCGCCGTCAGCAGGTACTTCTTGCCGCCGTGCGCCGTGCCGTACTCGTCCAGCTGCTTGCGGAACTCCGCGAGCAGCAGCGTGAAGTTGGCCTTGTCCTCGGGTCCGTAGTGGTTGCCGAGGTGGCCGCCCGCCGAGCCCGGGTACTCCCAGTCGATGTCGATGCCGTCGAAGATGCCGGCCGCCGTGCCCGCGCCACCGAAGCCGCCCTCGACCGGCAGGTCACCGGCGATGTACTGCTTGACGCAGGAGGCCACGAACTTCTTGCGGCTCGCGTCCGTCAGCGCCGCGTCGTGGAAGTACTTGGAGTACGTCCAGCCGCCCAGCGAGATATTGATCTTGAGCTTGGGGTACTTCGCCTTCAGCTCCTTGAACTGGTTGAAGACGCCCACGATCGGCTGGTTCCAGGTGTCGGCCACGCCGTCGACGCTGTCCGCCGCCGCGAAGGACTTCTGGTAGTCGGCGTACGAATCGCCCGCGCCGTCACCGGCGTTGGGGTTGGCGTCGTCACCTGCCGCCTTGTTCGCCTCGAAGCAGGTCAGGTCCGTGGGGTGGATGTTCCCGAACGAGTAGTTGAGGACATCGAGCTTGCCCGCGATGCCGCGGGTGTCCAGGTGCTTGGGGTAGAAGGCGTTGCCGTACACGCTCCACTGGTCGTAGTACGCGATCTTCACCCCGCCGGTGGACGCGGCGGCGGTCGTGACATCGTCGCGGGCGGCTGCGTCGGCGGTGCCGAGACCGGTGAAACCGGCCAGGGCGCCTGCGGCGAGTGCCGCGGTCGTCAGGGCCGCGAGCAAGGGTTTACGGGAGCGCACGGTCTTCCTCCGAGGGGCTGTGTAGCGGAAGTTGAAGAAGAAAACGAAGCGGGTGGGAGAAAGAGATAGCGATCCGGCCAACGCCGCGTCAATGGTCTGGACAAAACAAGGACTAGACCAATTTTCGCGAGAAACCGCTTGTCAGGGACGTGCACCCCCAACGCAGAACCGCCCGCCACCATCGGTGACGAGCGGTTTAAGCCTCGGTTAAGGAGCCGCGGACGGACGGTTCACGAACGAACCGCGCCACCCGGCAAGTCGTACGCATCCGCGACCAGTTCATAGCTGCGCAGCCGCGCGTCGCCGCCGTGCGCATTGGCCGTGAGCATCAACTCGTCCGCACCGGTGCGCTTCTGGAGGTCGTCGAGCCCGGTGCGCACGGCGTCCGGTGTGCCGTGAACGACATTGCTCAGCCAGCTTTCCACGAACTCCCGCTCCAGAGGGCTGAATTGGTACGCCTCGGCCTCATCGGGCGTGGGGATGAGCCCGGGGCGGCCGGTGCGCAGCCGCAGCATGGAGAGCGCGCCCGTCAGCACCTCGCGACGGGCTTCGCGTTCCTCGTCGGCGGCCAGCGCCGAGACGCCGATCAGCGCGTACGGGGCGTCGAGCACCGCGGACGGGCGGAAGGACTCGCGGTAGAGGTCGAGCGCCGGGATGGTGTTCTGCGCCGAGAAGTGGTGGGCGAAGGCGAAGGGCAGCCCGAGTACTCCCGCCAGCCGGGCGCTGAAGCCGGAGGAGCCGAGCAGCCAGATGGGCGGGCGGGCCGAGGGACCCTGGACCGGGCCGGGGACGGCGTGGATGCGGCCGTACGGATGCCCGTCGGGGAAATCGTCGTCAAGGAAGCGGGTCAGCTCGGCGAGCTGCTGCGGAAAGTCGTCCGCGCCCTCTCTCCCGGCCTCCGGCATGGGGGACCCCAGTCGGTCCGTCCGCCGCAGGGCCGCGGCGGTCGCCCCGTCCGTGCCCGGCGCGCGGCCGAGGCCCAGGTCGACCCGGCCCGGGGCCAGGGCCTCCAGCGTGCCGAACTGCTCGGCGATGACCAGCGGCGCGTGGTTGGGAAGCATCACACCGCCCGAGCCGAGGCGGATGCGTTCGGTGTGCGCGGCGAGGTGGGCGAGGATCACGGCCGGGGACGAGGAGGCGACGCCCGGCATCGAGTGGTGCTCGGCGACCCAGTGGCGGTGGAAGCCGCGGCTCTCGGCGAGCCTGGCGATGTCCACGCTGGTGCGCAGGGCGTCGGTGGCGGTGCGGCCGACGCCTACGGTGACCAGGTCCAGTACCGACAGCGGTACGGGTGCGGTTCCGGTCGCCGTGCCTCGTATCTCGTCCACGGATGGGCCCTCCTGCGCATGAAGTTACGTATGGCAGAAGCCAACAGGAGGGCATCTCCGCTTTATTCCCCGCCGGCCGCCATCCAGTCCGGCTTCCGGAAGAGAGTGCCGAGCTTCGGGCCGTACACCCACGCCCTGCGCTGCGCGAGGCGCAGCCCCTCCCACACCGTGACCTGGTTCGCCGTGAGGACCGGCTTGCCCAGCGCCTCCTCCAGCTCCGCCAGGTACGCCGCGGTGTGCAGCGCCGTGTCGGGCAGCAGTACCACCTCCGCGTCCGGATGGTCACCCGCGCGCGCCAGCTCGAGCACCTCGTCGCGACCCCAGGTGCCGACCTCGGCCGCCGTGATGACTCCGCTCGCGCGGTCCGCGACCACCTCGGCCCCGGACGCCTTGAGGAAGGCGGTGAACAGCGCCGTGACGTCCTCCGGATAGGTCGCGGCGACCGCCACGCGCACCGCGCCCAGCGCCCGTACCGCATGGGCGAAGCCGAAGGACGTACTCGACGCGGGCAGGCCCGCGGCCAGGGCCAGCGCGCGGATCTGCTCGTGCGCACCCTCCCAGCCGTACACGAAACTGCCGCTGGTGCACGCCCACACCACCGACTCCGCACCCTCCAGCCGGAGCTCCTCCAGACCCGCGGCAAGCCGCTCGGCCGACCCCATCTCCAGCAGCGCGTCGACACGGTGGGCGTCCTCGCCGATGTCGGTGTGGACGACGGGCAGTCTGATGTCGCTGTCGAGCAGCACCTCGAACCGGGGGTAGTCGTCCTCGGCGGAGTGCCCGGGGTAGAGAAGTCCGACCGTGGTCATGTCCAGCCTTCCTGTTCTTCGGGCTGAGGGGGATGCGACGGCGAGGCGGACTCGACGGGAGGCGCTGCGGGCTCGGTGGACTCCGGCTGCAGCAGCAGCCCCTGATAGGGACCTACGGCGTGCACCCCGATCCGGCGCAGCGCCGACCACATCGTCACCTGGTTCGCGGAGAGCACCGGCATCCTCAGTTCGGCCTCCAGCTGCGGGATCGCGTCGTACGTCGGCAGATTGGTGCAGCTGATGAAGAGCGCGTCGGCCGCACCCACCACCGCCTGCCGCGCCATGTCCACGACCGACCGGTACGGCACCTTCCAGATGTGCCGGGTCAGCCCCAGAAAAGCGCGACCCGTGACCGTTACCCCAGCTTCTCCCAGATACTCCTCCAATGCCTGGGTGACCGACTCCGTATAGGGGGTGACCAGGGCGATACGCGCGGCGCCCAGCTCGTCGAGTGCTTCGAGCAGGGCGCCGGACGTGGTCAGCGAAGGCACTTCGCCGGCCGCGCTCATCGCCTCGCACATCGCCCGCTCCCCGGCGAGACCGCCGACGAAACTGCCCGATGTACAGGCGTACGCGAGGACCTCCGGCTCGGACACGCTGAGCGCCTGGACGGCCTCGCGCAGCGTCTCGTGCTCGCTCACCAGGCGGGCCAGGTCGAGCGAGACCTCAACGGGCACATAGGGCGTACGCGTCAAGCGCAGTGAGACATCGTCGGGGACCCATCGCCACAGCTCACGGTCCAGCGCGAAGTCGAACGGGGCGACCACGCCGATACCCCGCTGGGGTTGTGGACCGCCGAGAAAGGAGACATCCATCGCAGGCCCCCTAAAGGTCCTGTCCGGCCGATCTTGCCGGGCTCGCATGCCCTGGCACGGCACCTCGCTGCGTTGCACCACGCCAGACCCCGCTCGCTGATCCGGCCTGATCGGCCGGACAGGACCTGATGCGTTGTTGACGACGTTAGGTTCGGGTGCGAGCGTGGTCAATCCGTACATGTCAGACGTTACGAAACGGCTTCCGCTCCATGTCCGAA
The DNA here is from genome assembly GCF_044903445.1 of Streptomyces sp. NPDC019890. Classification (NCBI taxonomy): domain Bacteria; kingdom Bacillati; phylum Actinomycetota; class Actinomycetes; order Kitasatosporales; family Streptomycetaceae; genus Streptomyces; species Streptomyces sp. NPDC019890. The sequence goes on from NZ_JBJDQK010000002.1 coordinate 698,010, forward strand.
CCCACCCTTCTCGTACTGGCCGCCGACCCTCCTCCCCGCCTCGGACGGCTTGCCGGGCGGGTCCGCGTCCAATACGCCGACGAGCGGACGCTCGCCGACCGACTCCCGTACGCAGACGCCCTGTTGGTGTGGGACTTCACCTCCGACGCGGTACGGGCCGCCTGGCCCGGCGAGGGTCCGCGGCCCCGCTGGGTGCACACCCCGAGCGCCGGGGTCGACCGGCTGCTCTGCCCCGAGCTGATCGCCTCCGACACCGTGGTCACCAACGCCCGCGGAATCTTCGAGGAGCCGATCGCCGAGTATGTCGCCGGTCTTGTGCTGGCGATGGCGAAGGACCTCCCCGGGACCCTCGAACTGCAGCGTCAGCGGCGCTGGCGGCACCGTGAGGGCCTGCGCGTCGCGGGCACCCGCGCGGCGGTGGTGGGCGCGGGCCCGATCGGCCGGGCCGTGGCCCACACGCTGGAGGCGCTGGGCGTCACCGTCGCCGTCGTGGGCCGCACCGAACGCTTGGGGATCCATGGCGAGAAGGACCTCGATCCGCTGCTCGCCCGTGCCGCCTGGGTCGTGTGCGCGGCGCCGCTCACCGATGACACGCGCGGCATGTTCGACGCCCGGCGCTTCGCGCTGATGCAGCCGTCGGCCCGGTTCATCAATGTGGGGCGCGGGCCGCTGGTCGTCGAGGACGATCTGGTCTCCGCGCTGAACCGGCGGGTGATCGCGGGTGCGGCCCTCGATGTGTTCAGCTCCGAGCCGCTCGCGCCCGACAGCCCGCTCTGGGACGTTCCGGGGCTGATCGTCTCGCCGCACATGAGCGGCGACACGGTCGGCTGGCGCGACCGGCTGGGCGAGCAGTTCGTCGAGTTGTACGAGCTGTGGGAGGCCGGAAAGCCGTTCCCGAACGTGGTCGACAAGAAACGTGGGTACGTCCCCAGTCATGACTGCTCCGCTGACTGACCTCACCGCCCTGACCGCACGTCAACTGCTGGCCGGCTACCGGAGAGGCGACTTCTCCCCAATCGACGCGACCCGCGCGGCGCTGGAGCGGATCGAGGCGGTGCAGCCTCTGGTCAACGCCTTCGTCCGGGTCGACGCCGATGCGGCGCTGGCCCAGGCGCAGGCCTCCGCCGGGCGCTGGCACCGGGGGGAGCCGCAGGGGCTGCTCGACGGCGTGCCGGTCACCGTCAAGGATCTGCTGCTGCAGCGGGGCGGGCCGACCCTGCGCGGCTCCAGGACTGTTCACGCGGAGGGGAGTTGGGACGAGGATGCGCCCTCCGTCGGGCGGCTGCGGGCGCACGGCGCGGTCTTCCTCGGCAAGACGACGACTCCCGAGTTCGGCTGGAAGGGCGTCACCGACTCCCCGCGGCACGGGGTGACGGGCAATCCGTACGACCCGGCGCGGACGGCCGGCGGCTCCAGCGGCGGCAGTGCCGCGGCGGTGGCGCTCGGCGCGGGCCCGCTGTCGCTCGGCACGGACGGCGGCGGCTCGGTCCGCATCCCCGCGTCCTTCTGCGGGATCTTCGCGCTGAAGCCGACGTACGGGCGCGTGCCGCTGTATCCGTCCAGCCCCTTCGGAACGCTCTCGCACGTGGGGCCGATGACGCGGGACGCCGCGGACGCAGCGCTGCTGCTGGATGTGATCAGCGGCGAGGACTGGCGGGACTGGTCGCATCTGGGCCCGGCGGACGGGGTGCGCGGCACGCTCACCGAGGGCGTGAAGGGGCTGCGGATCGCCTACTCGCCGTCCCTGGGCGGCCAGGTGGCGGTGCGCCCGGCGGTCGCGTCGGCGGTACGGCGGGCGGTGGGGGCGCTCGCCGGACTCGGCGCGTACATCGAGGAGTCCGACCCGGATATCGCCGACCCTGTGGAGGCCTTCCACACCCTGTGGTTCAGCGGCGCGGCCCGGCTGCTGCAGCCGCTGGGCGCCCGGCAGCGCGAGGAACTGGACCCCGGTCTGCGCGAGATCGCCGGGCGCGGCGCGCGGTACAGCGCGCTGGAGTATCTGGCGGCCGTGGACGTCCGGATGGCGCTGGGCCGGCGGATGGGCCGCTTCCACACTTCGTACGACCTGCTGGTCACCCCCACCCTGCCGATCACGGCCTTCGAGGCGGGGGCGGAGGTCCCGGCGGGCTCGGGACACCGCCGCTGGACCGGGTGGACGCCGTTCACGTACCCCTTCAACATGACCCAGCAGCCCGCGGCGACGGTGCCGTGCGGGGTCGACGAGGACGGGCTGCCGATCGGGGTCCAGCTGATCGGGGCGCGGCACGCGGACGGGCTGGTGCTGCGGGCGGCGCATGCGCTGTACGAGTCGGGCGCGACGACGATCCCGACGCCCACGGTCGGGTAACCCGGGGGTCCGCCCCGGACCCGAGACGCCGTTCGGCGTGTCCTCAATCGCCGGACGGGCTTGGCATGCCCGGGCAAATCAAGCACCGCCGGCGATTGAGGGGTGGGGGTCCCCCCACGCCCGCAGGGCGTAGGGGGAGGGTCCGGGGCGGAGCCCCGTTCCTACGCTCGGCGGAACGAAAGCGTCTCGCCCCGCGCACCCGCCCGCCAAAGGTCCTGGCACGCCTCCGCCATCCCGTCCAGCCCCTCCACCACCGTCCCCCACACAATCCCCGGCACCCACCCCGTATCCCCGTTCAGCAGCAGGTTGTTGCGCTCATAGAAGAGGGCGAGGTCGACGACCGTCGAGCGGCCGTGGTGCGCGGCCTGCTCGCCGTAGCCGTACGACGCCGTGCCCAGCTGCACGTCGGAGAAGGTGAAGTAGCAGAGGTCGCCCGGAATGGGTGTCACCGTCGGGTTCTCCAGCGGCGGTTCCTGCTCGGCGAAGGCCGAGAACAGAGCATAGATCTCATTTCGGGCGTACTTGGCGTGGTACACGTCCCCGGCCAGGGGCAACGCGTCCCACACAGCTGCACAGGTCTGCGGCGCCTTGTCGTCGAGAAGCAGCGCGGTGCACCGCACGCCGCGCTTGTCGAGGGCTACGGTCACATATCGGTCGGCCATTTCGTACGCATACCCCGCAGGGACCCGGGTAGCCGCGCGCCCATGGCTCGTACGAGAGAGACACCATCGATTCGCAGACGCACACTGCTGCTCGGCAGCACGGCGGCCGGAGCGCTCGGGGCCGCGGCCGCGGCGGGCTGCAGCCGTGTGCCGTCCGGTGATGCGCTGGCCCGGTTGAGATCCGCACGCACGGTGCGCCTCGGCATCGCGGGCGAGGTGCCCTATGGATATGTCGATAATCAGGGTGAGTTCACCGGCGAGGCCCCTGAACTGGCCCGAGTGATCTTCAAGCGGCTCGGCATCGACCAGGTCCAGCCCGTCGCCACCGACTTCGCCTCGCTCATACCCGGGCTGAACTCCCAGCAGTTCGACGTCGTCTCGGCCGGGATGTACATCAACCAGGAGCGCTGCGAGCAGGTCGTCTTCGCCGACCCCGAGTACCAGATGCTCGACTCCTTCATCGTGCGCAAGGGCAATCCGAAGAATCTGCACACCTACGAGGACGTGGTGAAGGCGAAGGCGAAGTTCGCCACCGGCACCGGCTATGCGGAGATCGACTACGCGGTCGCCGCCGGCTACCCGGAGAAGGACATCGTCATCCTCCAGGACCAGGTGGCGGGGCTGAACGCCGTGGAGTCGGGCCGCGTCGACGTCTTCGCGGGTACCGCGCTCACCACCCGCGAGGTGGTCAAGAAGAGCCGGAAGGCCGAGGCGACCGAGCCGTTCGCGGCCGTCGTCGACGGCAAGAAGAAGATCGACGGCGGGGGCTTCGCCTTCCGCCCCACCGACACCGAGTTGCGCGACGCCTTCAACGTCGAGATCCACAAGATGAAGAAGAGCGGCGAACTCTTCCGCATTCTGCGGAAGTTCGGCTTCACGGAGAACGAGATGACCACGCTCACAGCCAAGGAGCTGTGCCGATGACAGCCGGACTCTGGCAGAACTGGGTACTCCCGGGCATCTGGATCACCGTTCAACTGCTGCTCTACAGCGCGGCGCTGGCCGGATTCGTCGCCTTCGCCGTCGGCATGGCCCGCACCCACCACTCGCGCGTCGTCCGCTTTCTGGCGGGCGCCTACACCGAGATCTTCCGCGGCACGTCCGCGCTGATCCTGATGTTCTGGCTGTTCTTCGTGCTGCCGCCGCTGCTGGGCTGGCAGCTGGTCCCGATGTGGGCCGCGGTGCTCGCACTGGGCCTGTCCTACGGCGCGTACGGCGCGGAGATCGTGCGCGGCGCACTGAACTCGGTGGCTCCGGCGCAGCGCGAGGCGGGGGTGGCCCTCAGCTTCACGCCCTGGCAGCGGATGCGGCTGATCCTGCTGCCGCAGGCCGTGCCGGAGATGATCCCGCCGTTCTGCAATCTGCTGGTCGAGCTTCTCAAGGGCACGGCTCTGGTGTCGCTGCTCGGAGTGGGCGACGTCTCCTTCGCGGCGTACCTGGTGCGGCTCGCGACCCAGGAGAGCGCGCAGATCTACACCATCAGCCTGGTCATCTACTTCGCGATCGCGTTCGTCATCACGCGCTCCATGAAGGCACTTGAGAAGAAGACCAAGACCAATATCGGGGTCGGGGCCCTGGGAGGTGGCGCGAAGTGAACTGGGACTGGTCCGCCGTCGCGGACTTCATGCCGCGCTTCTGGGACGGCGTGCTGGTCACGCTGGAGATCCTGGTGCTCGGCTCGCTGATCTCCTTCACGCTCGGCCTGGTCTGGGCGATCGGGTTCCGCGCGCCGACCCGTTTCGTACGGTGGCCGGTGAACGTCGTCACGGAGTTCATACGCACCACGCCCCTGCTGGTGCAGCTGTTCTTCCTGTACTTCGTACTGCCGGAGTGGGGCGTGCGGTTCTCGGCGCTGACCACCGGCACCATCGCGATCGGGGTGCACTACTCGACGTACACCGCACAGGTCTACCGGGCCGGCATCGAAGCCGTGCCGGCCGGTCAGTGGGAGGCGGCGACGGCGCTGAGCCTGCCCGCACACCGCACCTGGTTCGCGGTGATTTTGCCGCAGGCGGTCCGGCGCATCACGCCGGCGCTCGGCAACTACGTCATCGCGATGCTGAAGGACACACCACTGGTCGCCGCGATCGGCGTGCTGGAGATGCTGCAGCAGTCCCGGCTGGAGAGCGCCGCGACGTTCCAGTACACCGAGCCGCTGACCGTGATCGGTATCGCCTTCATCCTCATCGCCTATCCGGCTTCCCTTCTCGTACGAGCCCTGGAGCGCCGCCTTGTCCACTGACACCCAGCCCCCCGCCGATGCCAAGACCCCCGACGAGACCCACGAACTGATCCGCTTCGACAACGTCACCAAGCGCTTCGGTGACAACACCGTCCTCGACGACCTCTGCTTCTCGGTACGCCCGGGCAAGCATGTGACGCTGATCGGCCCGTCCGGCTCCGGCAAGACCACGATCCTGCGGCTGCTGATGACCCTGACGTCGCCCGACGAGGGCACGATCCAGGTGAACGGCAACCGGCTGTTTCCGGCCGCCGAGAAGGAGCGCCGCGAAGCGCGCAAGAAAATCGGCATGGTCTTCCAGCAGTTCAATCTGTTCCCCAACATGACTGCTCTGCGGAACATCACCGAGGCCCCGGTGCGGGTCCTCGGCATGTCCAAGGACGAGGCCGAGGAGCGAGCCAAGGAGCTCCTCGACCTGGTGGGCCTCGGCGACCGCCACGATGCCAGACCGACCCAGCTGTCGGGCGGCCAGCAGCAGCGGGTGGCCATCGCCCGCGCGCTGGCGATGCGGCCCCAGGTGCTGCTTCTCGACGAGGTCACGTCGGCACTGGACCCTGAACTGGTCGCCGGGGTGCTGGACGTGCTGCGGGACATCGCCCGCTCCACGGACATCACGATGCTGTGCGTCACGCACGAGATGAACTTCGCCCGGGACATCTCGGACGAGGTGCTGATGTTCGACTCCGGGAAGGTCATCGAGTCCGGATCTCCGGAAAAAATCTTCTCCGAGCCGGAGCACGAACGTACTCGCGAGTTCCTCAGTGCGGTGCTCTGACCACTTACTCCGAAGTATAAGTGTGACTCTGGCATATGCCATGAGGATGAGCCCCAGCGTATGACGCTGGGGCTCAGCATCATTCTCGCCAACAGCCGCCCCCGAAACCGCTCTTGGCGGCTATCGTGGTACGGAAGCTTGCGGTCACAACCTGGTAGGGGGAAACCGTGGCGCTGAAGCCTGAGCCCACCGCGCCGTTCCATTCGGTGCAATACGTCTTACGCGTCCTGGAGACGATCTCGAAGCACGGCGGCGGTGTCACCGACGCCCAGGTCGCACGCGAGACAGGGCTGCCGACCGGCCACCTGGCTCCCATGCTGGCGATGCTGCGCCGCGAGGGCTATGTGGAACAGGTCGCGGACGGCGCCTATGTGATCGGCGACTCTCTGATACTGCTCGGCTCGGGAGCCACCCGCCAGCAGGCGCTTCAGGCGAAACTCCAGGAGACGCTCACCGAGCTGCGCGACTCGGTCGGCGCTGCGGTGTACATCAGCCGTTATATCGACGGCGAGGTCAAGATCACGCAGTACGCGGACAGTCCGCACGCTCCCAAGGTCAATGAGTGGGTGGACTTCCGCTCGGCGGCGCACGCGAGCGCGGTCGGCAAGTGCCTGCTGACGCAGCTCGACGTCAATGGCCGCCGCGACCACCTTGCGCGCCACAAGATAGCCCGCCTCACCTCGCGCACGATCACCAGCGAGCGGCTGCTCTTCTCCAAGCTGGACGCGCAACCGCCGACGGTTCCGGTGCTGGACCTCCAGGAGTACGCGGTGGGCACGGTCTGCGCGGCGGTCCCGCTGACGGCGGGCTCGGCGGTGGGGTGCCTCGCGCTCTCCATGCCGGTCGAGCACGCCCACCGGCTGCGCTCGGCCGCGGACACGCTGAACCGCAGGGCCGCGCCGGTGGTGCTGTCGCTGGCGATCTAGGTCCTGTCCGGCCGCCGGCCCGACGGGTGGCCCGCCGGCCAGGGCTGCACGAAGGCGCGCGAAGGCACACCCAGGCACACCCAGGCACACCCAGGCGCACGAAAAAGCCCCTCGCTCTCGCGAAGGGCTTTTTCCGTCTGTGCGCCGCCAGGGACTCGAACCCCGGACCCGCTGATTAAGAGTCAGCTGCTCTAACCAACTGAGCTAGCGGCGCCTGCTGACGTCGTAAATAGTACCTGGTCCCCAGGGGTGCTCCGGCACAACCTCAGCCGCAGCAGCCGTCCCGGTGCATCAGCTCGCTCACGGCCGCCCAGTGCGGTTGGTCGACGACGACCGCCCGCGCGGAAGGGCGGCTGTACACCGCCTCCAGCGCCGCGCGGTCGTGGACCCGGCCCGCGATCAGGACGCGGCTCGTCCTGGCCAGATCGTCGAAGTCCGTGAACGGGTCGCCGTCCACGATCGTCAGGTCCGCCAGCTTGCCCGGCTCCACCGTGCCCAGGTCCCTCTCGGCGCCGAAGGCCCTCGCCGCGTTCGCCGTCGCCGTCAGCAGCGCCTCGGACGGGGAGAAGCCGTACGCGACCAGGGCGCGCAGAGCCAGATGGAGGTGGAGGCCGACCGGGGTGAGCGGGGTGTCCGTGCCGAGGGCGACGAGACCGCCCGCTGAGCTCACCGTGCGGAGGGTGTCGAACTCGCGGCGCAGCGCGAGGCGTTCGATGTCGGTGGCGGGCCTGCCCGCCCGGTCGCGGATCGCCAGGACGTCCCACGGCGGCATCATCGCGGTCACCCGCGGGTCCTCGACCAGTTCGGGGTTGTCCGCGAGCAGCGTGAACGCGGTGAACGGGGTCTCGATCAGACGGAAGCCGCCCCGCGCGTAGGTCTCGATCGTGTCCTGGTGGGTGAGGCCCCCGGCGGTCGCGCCATGGCCGTACTCCGCCCGTTCCGTCGCCACCAGGTGGGTGGTGAGGTCCTGGCCGGTCTGGATGCCCTGCGAGCACAGGTGCGAGCCGGAGCGTACGCCGAGCCGCTCATGGCCGAAGCGCGCGGCCTCCGCCATGATCCAGGCAGGGGCGCGTACGTATGTCTTGACGAAGTCCCAGTCCAGCGCGGCCCCTCGGGCGAGGGAACGCGCGAGCCCCCGAGGGGTGCGGTGCGCGCGGCCCATGCTGTACGCGACGCGGGAACCGTCAAGGAGCTCGCCGGTGGTCAGCAGGCGCGGCCCGTGGAGACGGCCGGCGGTGATGTCCTCGCGGAGCCTGGCCTGTTCGTAGGAGAAACCGGCGAGCGAGACGGTGGTGGTGATTCCGTAGGCGAGGGACACGGCTGTCTGGCGGGCGCCATAGGTGTACTGCCAGGGGTGGGTGTGCGTGTCCCACAGCCCGGGCAGGACCGTCTGCCCGGAGGCGTCGACGGTCCGTGCCGCGTGGCGGGCGGCGCGATGCGGTTCGACGGATGCGATACGGCCGTCCCGGATCAGCACATCCACGTCCTCGCGGGGCGCGGAGCCGGTCCCGTCCCAGAAGCGGCCCGCGTGGACGACCGTGTCCACGGCGGCCGGGCGGCGGTAGCCGAGCGCGACGGGGACCGTGCGCGTCCCGCCGTCCAGGTCTCTGAGCCGTAGCCGGGCACCCGACAGATACAGCAGCCTGCGCGAGTCGGCCGACCAGGTCGGATGGTCGGCCGGTTCATCGCTGAGGAGGCGCGGCTCGCCGTCGGGGGTGCCGTCGGGCCGGACCGGGAGCAGCCAGAGCGCGGACTCGCTGACGCAGGCCAGATGGCGGCCGTCCGGGGACCAGACGGGTCCGCTCGCATAGCGGTCGGAGAGCGAGACATGCGGCGCGAGCGGGTGGAGCACCGAGCTCCCGGTCGTGGTGTCGACGACGCGGATGAGGTTGTAGCCCTCGCGGAAGCGGAGGTTGAGACGGTTGCGGTCGCAGTAGGCCAGGTAGCGGCCGTCCGGCGACCAGCTGGGCCGCCCCGGCAGCCCGCCTCCGCCCAGGGGCGCGGCGAGCTGCTTCTCCTCACCGCTCGCGAGATCGCGTACGACGAGATTGCCGGCCATGTCGAGACAGCCGAGGCGGCCGCCGTCCGGGGAGAGCGAGGCATGGACCCGGCCGCCGGGGGCGAGCACCGTGTCCTTGCCGGTCGCCAGGTCGTGGCGGCGGACGGTGTTGAGAGTGCCGTCGCGGTCGTCGACGTACAGCAGCGCCTGGCCGTCGGCGGTCCAGGAGGGCCCCTGGAGGTACGTCGTGGGGGCGGCCTGCAGCACCTTGCGCGGCCGCACACCGCTCGAAGTGGGGCTGATCCAGAGGGCGTTGAGGGAGACGAAGGCGACCGAGCGACCGTCCGGGGAGAGCGCGGGGAGGTGGATGCCGCGCACCTGCCGGGTCCCGCGCGGCTCGAAGTCGTACCTCTTGGTGCGATAGCGCGGGCGGGCGACGGGGAGCGTGGCCGAGAAGCCGATCCGCTCGGCCGCCGTCTCCCGGTGCGGCCGCAGGAGTGTGAACCGGCCGTCGACCGTGAGCACCAGCCGCTCGTCGTCGATCCAGCGCGGGGGCGCGCCCGCGATCTCGCCGTCCACGGCTACGGGTTTCCCGTCCACGACGAGGACGACGTTCTCGTAACGCGTGGTCGAGCCGACGGCACGCAGCCAGGCCCGCCGCCCGGCCGGGGAGACGGCCGGTGTGAGCAGATTGCCGGGCTCGGTCTCGGAGTGCTCGACGGTGACGGGGCCGCCCGCGGCAGGGACGGCGGCGAGGGTGCGGGCCCTGAGAGTCGTGCCGTCGAGCGCGGCCCGTACGAACAGGATGCGGGCGCCGTCCGGGGACCAGACCGGGTCGTAGTCCTCGAAGGGCGTGCCCGGGGTCTCCTGTCCGGGCAGTCCGGTCAGCCGGGTGAGCGCTTTGCTGCGGACATCGACGGTCCAGATGCGGTACGGACTGCCCTTGACCGGGTCGCCACCCCGCTCGGAGGAGAACACGATGCGGGTGCCGTCCGGCGACCAGGCCGGGGCGCGGTCGTCCCAGGGGCCTTCGGTCAGCTGCCGCAGGCCGGAGCCGTCGAAGCCCATCGTCCAGATGTGGAACTGGCCACCCTTGAAGGCGGTCATCGCGACCCGGCGGCCGTCGGGCGAACAGACCGGGCGGCCGGGCTCCAGGTCGGGTGGGGTCAGCGCGGTGGCCGGTGAGCCGTCCGGCGGGATTGACCAGAGGACGTTCTGCACCTCGGCGATGAAACGGCCACCGGGGGCAGGGGTGGCGGCGCCGTTGGTGGCGGCGGTGAAGTGCAGAGCGACTTCGGCTGTGGGTGCAGCCACGGCCTGGGTGACGTCGAGCGTGCCCGCGGCTCCGGCCGCCAGCGCGGTCCCGGCGGCACTCTGCAGAAACTGTCGGCGCGGCATGGACGGCACGGCAGGCTCCCTGTATCGCCTTCTGTAACGGAAGCCTGGGACCTTCCCACCGGTCCCTGTGCCCACTCTGCTGTTACCGCAACTTGCCCTGAAACAGACGTGTCCCCGTACGAATCAGGACCGGCCCGCACACGTCCGGCCCCGCTCACGTCCACGGCTCTCACGGCCGCCCCGCTCACGTCCACCGCGCTCAGGACCGGCCCGCCAGCGCGGCCGTCATCCTTGGTGCCGACTGTGCCGCCGCGGCCGTGTCCTTGCGGTCGGCAGCACCGCGCAGCTCCCGCAACTGCTCGGAGATCAGGGCGGCCCTGCCCGCCTCGGTACTGTGCCGGACCCGTTCCCAGGTGAGTTCGAGGCTGGTGACGTCCCCGGCGACCGCCCCCGCGTGCCCCGCGGCCGCGTCCTGCGTCAACTGCCGTGCCCACAGGCCCATCCGGGCCTTCTCGACGGTGGCGAGCGGTTCGTACCGCAGATGCAGATCCAGGTCGTTCTGCGCGACCCGCAGCGCGGCGGTTCGCGCCGGCTCCGCAGCGCCGGCCGCAACCGCCTTGGCGAGCGAGCCGAGATCGCGGTCCATCTGCCGGGCGAGCAGGGGCGGCACACGGTCCGCCGTCCGGTACGCGTCCCAGGCGGCCCGTACATTCCGCACCGCCGTCGCATCCGGCGTGCCGTCGTGGGCCGTGCGGACGGCGGCCGACAGGGCAGCCAGCCCGGCGGGTACCGGCCCCGGCCTGGCGTCGGTGGGCACCGCGAGCGAGACCGCCTCCAGGTCGCCGGACGCGTCCCCGGTGGAGAACTCTCCGTAGCCGGGGGCGAAGACCTTGTTCTCGCGGCTGCCGTCCATGTGCAGCTCGTTCACGGTGATCGCGCCCTTGACCGGCCCATAGGGGCCTTCGACGGTCTGATCCACGGCCTTGACCGTGACCTCCTCGAAGACGACCTCGGGCACATTCTCCGGCCGGTACACATCGCCGCTCTTCGGATGCCCCGGCATGATCATCGCAGCCGGGCCCGTCCTGCCCGCCTGCCAGGTGCCGTCGGTGTCGGCAACCACGCCGTCCTTGTAGTTGAAGACGTCCTCGCCGAGATACCAGACGGAGCCGTCGTCGGCCTGGGCGAACCAGTCGAGCGCCACCTCCTCGATCCGTCCGTCGGACAGAGCCATGTACTGGAGGGTGCGCGCCTTCACCTGCTCGCCCTTCAGGGTGATGGTCTTGGTGCCGGGCAGCAGCGTGAATTCGGTCCGGAACGGCTTCCCGCCGACCTGGCCTCCGTAGATCACCTGCTGGACCTCGGAGCTGGGATGGAGCGGGTTGGTGATGGACGTCGGACGGGAGAAGACCGGCCTGGCGAGGTCGACGCGCTTCTTCTCGGGCGCGAGCGGCATGCACTTGCCGGTCTTCTTGCCGGTGTTTTCGTCGATGATCTGTACGCACTCGCGCCCCGCCTGTTTGCCTCCCCCGCTGCCGCCGCAGCCGCCGGTCGCGAGGGCCGCGGCCAGCACCACCCCGATCGCTGCGGCGAGTTTCCTGCTGCTGGTGCTCATGACGCGCCTCCTCGTCTGGTACGCAGACGATGGCAACCGGGCGCTGAAGAGACCCTGAACGAAGCTGAACCCGCTTTCAGCCGGGCAGCGTGATCTCGAAACGGGCCCCGCCCAGGGCGCCTTGGAGCACCGTCGCCGTACCGCCGTGTGCCGCAACCAGCTCCGCGACGATCGCCAGACCGAGACCGCTGCCGCCGCCGTCCCCCGCCGGACGCGAGCGTGCGTCGTCGAGCCGTACGAACCGCTCGAAGACCCGTTCCCGGTCCGCGGCCGGTACTCCGGGCCCGTCGTCCTCCACTCCCAGCACGATCCGGCCGTCCTCCCCCGCCGCGAGGTCGAAGGCGATCTGGGAGCGTGCATAACGGGCCGCGTTGTCGCCGAGGTTGCGCAGCACGCGCCGCAGTCCCTGCGCATCCGCCTCCAGGCGCGCCGGCGACACCCCGGCCGTGCTGATCCGGGGCCCCTCGGCCGCCGAGCGCAGCCGCCGCGCCTCCTCCAGCACCAGGTCGTCGAGGTCGACCGGCTGCCGGCGCGGGCGCAGCGCGTCCTCGTCCGCCCTGGCCAGCAGGAGCAGGTCGTCCACCAGTCGCTGTATCCGCAGATCCTCCGCCAGCACGGTCGCCGCCAGCCCCTCCTTCGTGGTCCGGTCCGGGTGGGCGAGCGCGACCTCGGCATGCTGGCGGATGCTGGCGACGGGGGAACGCAGCTCGTGCGAGGCGTCCGAGATGAAGCGCCGCTGTGCGCTCTGGGCACGTTCGAGGCGGTCCAGCATGCGGTTCATGGTGGTGGCGAGCCGTGCGATCTCGTCGCTGCCGCGCGGCAGCGGCACCCGGCGGTGCAGGTTTGCCGATGAGATCGCCTCGACCTCGTCGCGCATCGCGGCGACCGGGGCAAGCGCTCGTCCGACCGCCATCCAGGTGGCCGCCGCGGCCAGCAGGAGCAGCAGCGGCAGGCCCACGAGCAGCAGCCGGGTGACGATCCGGGTGGACTCGGCGACAGCGATCAGCGCCCGCCCGACCACGACTGTCTTCTGCCCGTCGGGCCCCGGTCCGTCAGTGGTCACCGCCACCACCAGGAACTCGTCCTCGTCCAGCGGGGTGGTGATCCTGCTCTCGCCGTTCCTTCCCGGGCGCGCCAGCGGGGGCTGCTCCTCGATGTTCCCGCTGGCGGCCGCAACGCGGCCGTCGGCGTCCAGTACCTGGATGAACTGCTCGTCGCGATCCGCCACAGTCAGCGCAGGCACCCCGCGCCCCGACTCGATGACGGTGGCCACCTGCTCGGCACGGGAGCGCGCCGTCTGCCGTACGTCGTCGGTGAGCTCGGCCCGCAGCAGCGCGACCAGGGCCACAGCGCCCGCGACCAGTCCCACCGCGACGACGAGGACGGCCGCGACGGTCGACCGGAATCTGATCCCGTGGCTAACCCCCATCGGAGGCCAGCCGGTAGCCGCAGCCGCGCACGGTCTCGATGGCGGCCCGTTCGAAGGGTCGGTCGATCTTGTTGCGCAGATGGCGGACGTAGACCTCGACGATATTGGGGTCGCCGTCGAAGTCGTCGTCCCAGACATGGGCGAGGATCTCCCGCTTGGACACGGTCACCCCGCGTCTGCGCAGCAGGAACTCCAGCAACGCCAGCTCACGGGCAGTCAGTTCGACCCGTACCCCGCCGCGCGAGACCTCCTTGGCCGCCGGGTCGAGCCGCAGATCGCCTGCGGTGAGCGCGGCGGGCCGCTCGTGGGGGTTGCGGCGCAGCAGTGCGCGCAGCCGGGCGAGCAGCACGGCGTACGAGAAGGGCTTGGTCAGATAGTCGTCGGCGCCGGTGTCCAGACCCTCGACCTCGTCCCACTCGCCCTCCTTGGCGGTGAGCATCAGGATCGGCGTCCAGTTTCCTTCGGCGCGCAGGGCGGCGCAGACGCGGTAGCCGTTCAGGCCGGGCAGCATGATGTCGAGGACGATGGCGTCGTACTGGTTCTCGCGCGCCCGCCAGAGGCCGTCCGTGCCGTCGAGCGCCACGTCGACGGCGAAGCCCTCCGCCTCCAGGCCGATGCGCAGCCCTTCGGCGAAGCGCTCCTCGTCCTCGACGATCAGCACCCGCATGCACCGATTGTTGCTCGCGCCTCCTGAAGGCGAGCTGAACACGCCCGGGGCTCCGCCCCCGGCCCCCACGCCTCGGACACCGACGGGGCTCGTCTGGGGTCCGGGGCCGAGCCCCGGTTGAGGGAAGGGGCGGGGTGGGGAAAACTCACCGCCCCAGCAACCCCTCCCGGCCGTGCGCCCCGAACTCCGCCCGCAGCCGCGTCCTGTCCCCCTCCCCCAGCACGCGGTACCCCGCCCGCGCGCCGCACGGCCGCCACCACACCTCGCCCCCGTCGAAGCCCTCCCTCCGCAGCCCCACCCGGTGGATCTTGTTCGTCGCCGTCACCGGCAGCCGCCTCAGCACCCGCACAAATCGCGGCGCCATCTTCGTTCCCAGATCCGGCTGCGCCGCCAGGAAGTCCTGGAATGCGGCCGGGTCGAACGCGGTCCCCTCGCGCAGCGCCACCGCCGCCATCACCTGGTCGCCCGCCACCGGGTCCGGAACCGCGTAGACCGCGACGCCCGTCGCGGGCTGCCAGCGGGACAGGATGTTCTCGATCACCGCGGCCGCGAGGTTCTCGCTGTCCACCCGCAGCCGGTCGTCGCTTCGGCCGGCGAAGTACAGGAAGCCCCCCGCGTCCCGGAAGAAGAGGTCGCCGGTCCAGTACCAGCCGCCGCGCGTCCGCGCCGCGTCCGCCTCGGGGTGGCGCCAGTAGCCCTCGAAGGGGTTCGGGCCGCGGTTCACCAACTCCCCTATCGCCCGGTCCCCGTTGACCAGCCTGCCGTCCGCGTCCAGGACCGCCGCCGCCCGTTCCTCGCCCGTGTCGGGGTCGACAACCGCGAGGTCGTCGCCGGGACCCGCCCGGCCGATCGCGCCCGCCGGGGTGTCCGGGGTCCGCTGGATCGCCGCGCCGCCCTCGGAGGAGCCGTAGCCCTCGACCAGGCGCACCCCGAACCGCGCCTCGAAGCGGGCCGCGTCCACCGCGCCCGCCTCCGTGCCGAAGCCCAGCCGCAGCCCGTGCTCACGGTCGTCGTCCCGCTCGGGCGTGGCCAGCAGGTACTGCACCGCCCGGCCCACATAGGTGAAGTACGTCGCGCCGTACTCCCGTACGTCGGAGAGGAAGCGCGACGCCGAGAAGCGCCGCCGCAGTGCCACCGACGCCCCGCCGGCCAGCGCGGGCGCCCAGTTGGCGATCACCGCGTTGCCGTGGAACATCGGCATGCAGATGTAGTGGACGTCGTCGCGTCGTACGCCGAAGTGCGAGACCAGCGACGCGCCCGCCGCCGCCAACCGCCCTTGCGAGCAGATCGCGGCCTTGGGCGCGCCGGTGGACCCGGACGTGAAGTACAGCAGCAGCCGGCTGCCGGGCCCGACCGCACGGAGCGTTGCCTCGCCGGGTACCGCGGCGGCGTACGGGGCGAGCAGCTCGGCGTAGGCGTCGGTGTCGGTCACCAGCACCCGGATCCCCGGCAGGTCGAGCCCGTCGAGGAGGGGAAGTCGGGCGCGTTCGGTGACCAGCACCCGGCAGTCGGTGTGCACGATGTCGCGGGCCAGCTCCGCCCCGCGTCTGGTCGGGTTGATGCCCGCCACGGCGGCCCCGGCCAGAGCCGCCGCGCTGAGCCACAGGGGAAACTCCGGGGTGTTGTCGAGCAGCACTCCGAGGTGTGGCTCGGCCCCGCGCGGCACGAGGTCCACGAGGAGCGCGGCCCGTGCGGCGGCGCCGGCGGCCACCTGGTGGTGGCTGAGTGCGAGTTCGGACTCCCTCAGCCCCACCCGGTGATCGCCCCACTGGCGCTGTACGAGCTCGGCGACAGTACTCGTCATGGCGCCGCACGGTAACTGACTATCTGTCAGAACTGAACATCCGAGCAGGCATAGAAGGCGTTGCCGGTGTCATTCACGGTCCACACCGCGAGGATCACATGCCGACCGGACTTCGACGGCAGCGTCCCGGAGTGGCTGAGCGTGGCCGGCGGGCGCTGGCCGTTGTACGGGATCGTCAGGAACGGCTGCGAGTCGAGCGAGGCGCGGGTGAGCTTCTGGCTCGGGTTCCAGCCGTTCTTGGTGATGTAGTACTTGAAGTCGGTCGTTGCGTGCATGGCGGTGAACTGCCACCGGAAGGTGTAGTTCTGCCCCGAGGAGACCTTGGTGGTGGGCCAGGTGCCGCCGCGCGGGTCGTCGAGCTGCGAGAAGCGGCTGTTGCCGCCGGCACAGATCGTTCCGTCGGCCGGACCCGCCGCCGGGAAGCCCTTGGGGCCTTCGACGCTCTGGGGTTCGTAGATGATCTCGCCGCAGTTGGCGACCGTGCGGTTGGCGCAGAGCTTCTGGCGGCTGATGGGCGAGTCGGTGTAGCCATGGCTGCTGGCGCTGCCGGTCGCGAGCACGGTGGTGCCCGCCACGACGAGGCCGACCACGGCCGCACTTGTCTTCTTGCGCATGCTTCGCTCCAGGAGAACGTGGGGGAGTTCAGGTGAGCCGTACTGCACGCGTGCGGGTGGTACGTGTTCCGGTCTAGACCAAGTCCCAGAGTATTAACGTAACTTGAACATGTCCAGACCAATCACGTACCTTCCACCGGCCCGGAGCGTCCGGTGTAGAAGGCGATCGTGAGGTCCTTCACCAGAGCCTTGCGCTCGTAGTCGTCGAGCTCCACGAGCCCGCACGCGGTCAGCCGGTGCACCGTGTCGCTCACCGCGTCCACCACCGAAGTCAGCACACTGTCCCGGTGCTTGGCGTCGATCGCCGCGATCCGCCGGCGCTGCATCGCGGCCGCCACCTCCGGCGCGTACTCGATCCCCGTCGGCTGTGCCGAGAACACCTCGATCCCCCCCGGCGCGCACTCCGCCGACAGCAGCCGGGTGAGCGCGCCGCCGACCGCCTCCGCGTTGCGCAGGGTGGGAGCGTCTTCGTGGAAGGCGTCGGCCGGCAGCTGCGAGAGCACCCGCGCCATGGAAGCCTCGACCTGCTCGCTCAGATAGCTTTCGTGGTCCTCGACGCCGAGCGCGGCCCGCGCGGTGTCCTTGACCCGCCACACCACGAGCACGACGACGCGCAGCGCCGTGCCGTCCGCGTCGACCGCGGGCATCGGCTCGCTGCGCCAGTGCCGCAGCCGTACGTCGACCCGACGGCGCAGCACCAGCGGACTGATCCAGATCAGTCCCGTACGCCGCACGCTCCCCCGGTAGTCGCCGAACAGCGTGAGCACCCAGGCGTGTCCGACCCGGCCGCGCCCGAGCCCCCCGAAGGCGAACAGCGCCAGGATGACGCCCAGCGTGAGCAGACACCACAGCCCGAACCCGATGCCGACGTACGGATACGAGGTCAGCCCGAACAGCCGCGTCACCGGGCCGGGCACCGCCCCGGCGCCCCACAGCAGCGCGCCGATCCCGCCGAGCGCGCACGCCCCCGCGACCAGCCCGGTCCAGCCGGGCAGCGCGGCCGCGGCCCGCTCGACCAGATCGGGGTCCACGGGTGGCGCCGGCCGTGACGGGGCGGCGGCCGGACGCAGCGGCGCGGGCCTGCGCCCGATCCTGGGCTGTTCGCCGGTGCCCTGCCGCCGCGCCACGATGGCGGAGGGCAGGGCGATCGGCTGGGAGTCGTCGTCACGGAAGAGGAGATGCACCGGGATCTCGGTGGTCACTTCCTGGGAGATGACCGGGTGGCGCCGCGGGCCGTCGGACGGCCCGCCGCCGTCCGTCTCCGACGGGGTGGGATTCACTTCGATTCACCTCGCGAGGGTGTTCGGGATCGAGCAGCCGGGACGGAGTGGAGGAGCCGGGAGGGAGCGGAGGAGCCGGGCGGCCGAGCAGCGGACCCGGGACGCTCAGGGGAAGAGCCGGCGCCAGGTCTCGGGCCCGGGAAACCCGTTCGCCGCGCCGCCGCGCCAGCCCTGAGCCCGCTGGAACGCCTCGACATTGCGCCGGACCTCCTCGCCCCAGGCCGGCCCGGGAACCGATGTGTAGTGCTTGCCGTAGCCGCGCTCGACCAGCTGCCGGCCGAGCTGGGTGATGTACGCATTGGACCGGCCCGGCCCGAAGTACGCGCGGCCCGGGTACGTGGGCATCACCGCGCTCACACCACCCGACCCGCCCGCGCCCGCCGCGGGAATGTCCTTGCCCTGCCCGGTCACCAGCAGCCGCCAGGTCTCCGGGCCCGGCCGCCCGTCCGCGTCCGCGCCGCGCCAGCCCTGCGCGAGCTGGAAGGCCTGAGTGGCCAGCCGCTCCGCCTCGGCCCACCGCGGCCCCGGCTCCTTGGGGTAGAAGCGCTCGGCGCCGCGCGCGAGAAGCATCTCGCGGAGCTTGGTGACGTACGCGCTCTCCGCACCGGGACCGAAGGCCGTGCGGCCCGGATAGGCCTCGGTCGAGGCCGACAGATCCACATAGGCCTCGGTCGACGCCGACCCGCTCGTCGTGGCCGCCCCGGTGAGGCCCTTGTAGCGGTAGGGCAGATAGCGGTCCGAGTTGGTCCAGTAGGCCATGGGTGTGGCCTGCTTACGGGTGTGCGGCTTCACCTGCTCGTATGCGACGTAGTAGGTGTGGGTGTAGTCGGTCCAGCCGCCGAAGATCGTGACGTGCGAACCCTTGGTCGGATCGTCCAGGTTGTGGAAGAGCAGGATGTCGCCCGGCTGCAGCTGCTCGCGGGTGATCCGGGTGGCGAAGTCCGCGAGGCTTCCGGTCCATTCGTTGCTGCCCAGGTTCCAGGCCATCGAGACATAGCCGGAGCAGTCCTGGCGGTAACCGTCCGACCAGTACTGGTCCATGCTGTACGGGACCTTGGCGCTCAACCACTGCTTGGCGCGGTTGATGATCTGGGCCCGGGTCGTCTTGTTCAGCGTGACCGCGGTGTCGACCGACTCGCCCGACGGCCCGTGCAGCGGTCCGGCGCCGCCCTGCTCGGTGACGCCCTGTTCTTCGGTGCCGGTGCCGGTGCCGGTGCCGGGCCCCGGTTCAGCGGCCCCCCGGTCCACCCGCACGGGCCCGACCGCCGGGCCGGCGGCGTGGCCGACCGCGCTCGCCGCGTCCACTCCCCCGCCCAGCACCACGCCCGCCGCGGTGAACAGGACAATCGCCCGGCGGCAGCCGTGCGCGGCGGGGTGCTCTCCCGCGGCCAGGGCCCGGCGGTGCTGGATGCACCCGGCGCAGTTGCAGTCGGCGGCTGGTTCGAACTCCTCGAATACCGGCACTGTCATACGTGGCCCCTCGTCACTGTGCTGACTGTCACGTTCGATCGCATTTTGGCGTAATTCAGGTAATAAGAGGCGATTCGACAGGCCGGAACGATCAGATAATGGTCAGGAGCACCCCATGCCGTCCGGTAGAGTTCTCCAGGTCAGCAGGCGCCGCTAGCTCAGTTGGTTAGAGCAGCTGACTCTTAATCAGCGGGTCCGGGGTTCGAGTCCCTGGCGGCGCACGCAAATCGAAGGCCTCCTCGCCACGCGCGAGGGGGCCTTTGTCGTACACCCGGACCGCATTCGGTCGTACGTACAGTCATTTTCAGCCACCCATGCACCCTCAGGCGTCCTCCCGCAAGGGTGCCTCAAATCGTGCATATGACCGGTTAACAGCCCTATCCACCCTTGCGATCATGGCCGGGGTCGTAGAACCTATCCTGAAGCCAATGCCCTCAATGGGGCATCCATTTCGCGTAGTTGGGGGTAGTACCAGGGCATTGTCCCGTTGCGGCACCGTGGGGACAGGGGCCCCTTCACGAACCGAACACGTGACGGGCATGATGCAACCGACGGGTGACTGTTTCGTGTCTGTACGGACGGTGGCCCGCCACTCATGTGTCCACGGCAGCAGGTCGAGGGGGACCGCGGTCAGGACGATTAACGACCGACCACATCACACGCACACACCATGCGTGCGGGGGGATGACTCATGACGTCGACGCCAGACGGCGCCCGGCAGCCCAACGACCCTTCCCGGACGACTCAGCTCCGGATACCGGCGAACGTGCGCAACGCAGGCCACCGGCTGCGTCCCAAGAAGGCGCTGCCCCGGTACGACTACGAGCACTACAGCCGCCTCGCCGGCCCCCTCACCCAGCCCGACCCGAGCAAGCCGTACACCGTGCAGTACCGCTCCCTGCTCTCGCAGGAGCCGCACCGCATCCGGGCCGCCCTGCTGCTCGGGGCCGCGCCGCTGGTGTCGCTCGGCCTGTTCGCCTGGCTGATGCAGCCCGAGCACTGGACCGAGCGCGACCCGAACCTCAAGAACGACACGCTGCTCATCCTCGACATCGTCATGCTCGTCTCGATCGGCCTGATCGAGCTCTTCCGCACGATGAACGTCCTGTCGAACGCACACGCCACGCTGGTGGCGCGCGACCCCGTCCCCGTGGTGCCCGAGAGCGGCACCAAGGTCGCCTTCCTCACCTCCTTCGTCCCGGGCAAGGAGCCCCTGGAGATGGTGACGAAGACCCTGGAGGCGGCCGTCAAGATCCGCCACCGCGGGCTGATGCACGTCTGGCTGCTCGACGAGGGCGACGATCCCGCCGTGAAGGAGGTGTGCGCGCGGCTCGGCGTACACCACTTCTCCCGCAAGGGGGTTCCGCACTGGAACCAGGCCAAGGGCGCGCACCGGGCCAAGACGAAGCACGGCAACTACAACGCCTGGCTCCAGGCGCACGGCGGCAACTACGACTTCTTCGCCTCCGTCGACACCGACCATGTGCCGCTGCCCAACTATCTGGAGCGGATGCTCGGTTATTTCCGCGACCCGGACGTGGGCTTCGTCATAGGCCCGCAGGTGTACGGCAACTACGACACCTTCGTCACCAAGGCCGCCGAGTCCCAGCAGTTCCTCTTCCACGCCCTGATCCAGCGCGCGGGCAACCGCTACGGCGCGCCGATGTTCGTCGGCACCTCCAACGCCGTACGGATCAAGGCGATCCAGCAGATCGGCGGTCTGTACGACTCGATCACCGAGGACATGGCGACCGGCTTCGAGATGCACCGGGCCAAGAACCCCGCGAGCGGCAACAAGTGGCGCTCGGTCTACACCCCGGACGTGCTGGCCGTCGGCGAGGGCCCCTCGGCCTGGACCGACTTCTTCACCCAGCAGCTGCGCTGGTCGAGAGGTACGTACGAGACGATCCTCAAGCAGTACTGGAAGGGCTTCTCCTCACTGCCCCCGGGCAAGCTCTTCAACTACACGATGATGATCATCTTCTACCCGATGTCCGCCCTCAACTGGATTCTGGCGGCGCTGAGCTGTGCACTGTTCCTCGGCATGGGCGCATCGGGTGTGCAGATCGACCCTGCAATCTGGATGATGCTGTACGGCAATGCCTCGGCGCTCCAGATCGGCCTCTACATCTGGAACCGCCGCCACAATGTCTCGCCGCACGAGCCCGAGGGCTCCGGCGGACTCGCCGGCATGGTCATGTCCGCGCTCTCCGCGCCGATCTACGCACGCTCGCTGATGGACGCCGTACTGCGCCGCAAGAGCAAGTTCGTCGTGACCCCCAAGGGCGACTCGTCCAGCCCGGACACCCTCTTCGGCACCTTCCGGATCCATCTCTTCTTCATTCTCGTCTTCGGCGGGTCGATGGCGGCCTCGTTCTTCAACGGGCACAGCCATCCCGCGATGATCACCTGGGCCACGCTGGCGCTGCTGATCACGGCGGCGCCGATCTTCGCCTGGCGGCATGGCATCCGCACGGAGAAGAAGAAGCGCAGAAAGCGGCACGGCGGCGGGCAGCCGCCGGCCGAGCAGGCACCGGCCCATCTGCCGCAGCAACGGCCCAGTGCCACCGCCGAACAGACCATGCAGATCGCCCTTGGGGGACGTAAGAAATGAGCACGCTGCCCGTCCGGCCGAACTACCGCAAGAACCGCGCCCGTCGGATAGCGATTGGCGCGGCGGTGGTCGTTGCCGTGGCCGGGTTCAACGGCCCCGCCATGTGGCGCTTCGGCTCGGAGCAGTACCACGAGTACAAGATCAACAAGCCGGAGTACAAGGCCGAGAACGGCCACTGGGACTATCTGAAGGTCCCCGACGAGTACAAGATCAACAGCATCCATGCCGCGCTGCTGCACACCGGCAAGGTGCTGCTGATCGCCGGCTCGGGCAACAACCAGAAGAACTTCGACGCCAAGAAGTTCGAGTCGGTGCTGTGGGATCCGAAGACCAACGAGTTCAAGAAGATCCCGACGCCAAAGGACATGTTCTGCGCCGGGCACACCCAGCTGCCCGACGGGAAGCTGCTGGTCGCGGGCGGCACCAAGCGGTACGAGAAGCTCAAGGGCGACGCCACCAAGGCCGGCGGCCTGATGGTCGTGCACAACGAGGACCCGGACGAGCCCAAGACGCTGCCCGCGGGCACCAAGTTCACCGGCAAGAAGAATGGCAAAACGTTTGTCTCCAAGGACCCGGTCCTGGTGGAGAAGGCGACCAAGGTCTTCGACAAGAAGACCGGCAAGTTCCTGCGCAACGACCCCGGCCTCGGCCGGATCTATGTCGAGGCGGAGGAGTCCGGCCAGGAGCACGAGACCGGCACCGAGGACAACTACCGGGTGCAGGGCCTCACCGGCTCCGACGCCCGCAATGTCTACGGCATCGCGCAGAAGCTCGCGCTCGACAAGAAGGACTTCCAGGGCATCAAGGAGGCCTACGAGTTCGACCCGGTGGCGGAGAAGTACATCACCGTCGACCCGATGAACGAGGCCCGCTGGTACCCGACGCTGACCACCCTCAAGGACGGCAAGGTCCTCGCGCTGTCCGGCCTGGACGAGATCGGCCAGATCGTCCCCGGCAAGGACGAGATCTACGATCCGAAGACCAAGACGTGGAAGTACACCGGGATCATCCGGAAGTTCCCCACCTACCCGGCGATCTTCCTGATGGACAACGGCAAGCTCTTCTACTCCGGCTCCAACGCCGGATACGGGCCCGCCGACGTCGGCCGTGACCCGGGCGTCTGGGATCTGAAGACGAACAAGTTCGACAAGATCCCCGGCCTGAGCGACCCCGACAGGATGGAGACCTCCGCGACCGTCATGCTGCCGCCCGCCCAGGACCAGCGGTTCATGGTGATCGGCGGCGGCGGGGTCGGCGAGTCCGAGAAGGCCAGCGAGAAGTCCCGTCTGGTGGACCTCAAGCAGGACAGCCCCCGCTTCAAGGACGGCGCTTCCCTGGAGAAGGGCACGCGCTACCCGAGCGCGTCGCTGCTGCCGGACGACTCGGTGCTGGTCACCGGCGGCTCCTCGGACTACCGCGGGCGCGGCGGCTCCAACGTCCTCCAGGCGCGTACGTACGACCCGAAGACGGGCACGTACAAGCGGGTCGCCGACCCCCGGGTGGGGCGCAACTACCACTCGGGCTCGGTACTGCTCCCCGACGGCCGGGTCATGATCTTCGGCTCGGACTCGCTCTTCGCGGACGCTGCCAACACCAAGCCGGGCGTCTTCGAGCAGCGCATCGAGATCTACACCCCGCCGTATCTCTACCGGGACTCCAAGCCGGTGGTGAGCAGCGGTCCGAAGGCCATCGAGCGCGGGGAATCGGGCACGTTCAAGGTCAGGACCGAGGGCACGGTGAAGACGGCGAAGCTGCTGCGGCCGAGCGCCGTCACGCATGTCACGGACACGGATCAGCGCTCCATCGCGCTGGACATGAAGAAGACGGCGGACGGCATCGAGGTCACGGTGCCGGAGAACCGGGCGCTGGTGCCGTCGGGCTGGTACATGCTGTTCGTGACGGACGACAAGGGGACGCCGTCCGAGGGCGTGT
Organism: Streptomyces sp. NPDC019890; assembly: GCF_044903445.1. Lineage (NCBI taxonomy): Bacteria > Bacillati > Actinomycetota > Actinomycetes > Kitasatosporales > Streptomycetaceae > Streptomyces > Streptomyces sp. NPDC019890. The sequence continues at coordinate 721,724 of NZ_JBJDQK010000002.1, forward strand.
GGGTCGAGGTCCCCTGACGGTTCCCCACCCCACCCGTTCCCTCAACCGGGGCTGCGCCCCAGACCCGCCCCCTACGCCCTGCGGGCGTGGGGGGACCCCCAGTGCGCCGGGTCACCGGGTTCGTGGTTGCCGTGGGCCAGGGGGCGTTGGTGGTGCTGTCCGGTGGGTGGTTTCGCGGGCGAACCGCACCCGGGCAAATCAAGCCCCGCCGGCGATTGAGGCGCGGGGGTTCGGGGCGGAGCCCCGACAACAGCCCGCGCCCCGTGCCTAGTTCGTCGCGCGCGCCAGGCCGAGCGCGTACTCGGGCCACCACTCCCCCGCCTTCGGCCCACCCCGGCACTCGCCGTCCGACTCGCCCGGCCGCTTGACCCACATATACGCGTCGACCAGCGGGTCACCCGTCTTGGCGGTCGGCGTCTCGCCGAGCGCGCGGCCCGGCGGGTTGCACCAGTTCTCCTTCGGATCGCCGCCGGTGTAGGGGCCGTTGCCGTTGCGGCTGGTGTCCACGACGAAGTGCTTGCCGCCGACCTTCGCGGAGAGCTTCTTGCCGAAGTCCTTGCTCGCGGCCGTCGCAAAGAAGTTGGAGACATTGACGGAGAAGCCGTCCGCCTTGTCGACACCCGCCCGCTGGAGCGGTTCGAAGAGCGCATCGGGGTGCGACCACCCGGCATTGCCCGCGTCCACGTACACCTTGGTGTTCGGCTGCTGCTTCAGCCGCTCGACCGCGCCCTTGAGCAGGTCGTACCGCTCCTCGTGGAACTCCTGGGGCGTGCAGCTGTCCACCAGGTGCAGTAGCGCGTCCGGCTCCAGGATCACCGTGGCCCGCCGGTCGCCGATGCCCTTGGCCACCTTGTCGACCCAGGCACGGTAGGAATCGCCGTCGGCGGCACCGCCCTTGGAGAACTGTCCGCAGTCACGGTGCGGGATGTTGTAGAGCACCAGCAGCGCGTCCCGGTCCGCCTTCGCGGCCGCCTCGGTGAAACCCTTGGCCTCGTCCTGCGGGTTGTCCGGGCCGATCCACTCGCCGACCGGCTGCTCGGCAATCTTCTTGAGCAGCTCGGCGTTCTTGTCGTCGCCGTCCTTCAGATAGGCGGCGACCTGCTTGGCGGCGCTCCCGTCGGGGTTGACCCAGTACGGGTCGGACTCCTTGGGCTGCTGACTCACCGCCGGTTTACCGTCGTTGCCGTCGTCGGAGGAACAGCCCCCGAGCAGCAGCACCGCCCCCGTCACTGCCATGCACAGCCGGGCACGCCCGGTACGGCTCCCGTACATCCACTCCCCCTTGGGCGCACTGAGTCCGAGCCGTACCCAGAGGGCCGGTCCCGGACAAGACCGGTCGAATCCATCCTGGCACACCGGTCCTGAGTCACTCGACCGGATGTCACTCTCGCCCTCCGGGCCGGGCTCACCATCAGTTCCGCACAGCGGTCAGATACGCCGACACGACCACATTCGCGGTGTACGTGCGCGTCGCCCGGTCGAAGGAGCCGCCGCAGGTGATCAGCCGCAGCTCCGCCCGGCCGTCCTCGCGCGGGCCGTAGACCTTCTGCGGATCGAAGCGCTCCCGGTCGAAGACCTGGACGTCGTCGATGGTGAACTCGGCGACCGAGCCGTCGGCCCTGGTCACCTTGACCTTGTCGCCGGGGCGGGCGGTGCTCAGTCCGAAGAAGACGGCCGGTTTGGTCTCGGTGTCGGCGTGGCCGACCAGCAGGGCCGTGCCCGTCGCTCCCGGCTGCGTACCGCGGCCGAACCAGCCGACCGTGTGCGGCATCGCGTACGGGGGCGGGTCGACCGCGCCGCTGGCGTCCAGGCCGCGGGGTACGACCGGGGCGGTGATCCCTATCGACGGGATGTCCACGCGCTGCGGTTGCGCGGGCCGCAGCGGATCGTGCGCGGGTGGCAGAGGGACCCCCAGCGGCCGCCCGACCGCCGCCACGTCGCCGGTGGTGGGCGCGGAGGTGCCGCCGGGGCCGTCGGTGATCTCCCGGCCCCAGAACCACAGCCCGAGCAGGAGTACCGCCCAGGCCACTCCCGCGAGCAGCCGGCCGGTACCCGCCGGGCGATCGGCGGCCGACATGTCAGTCCGTGTCCGTCCGGCGGAGCCGTGAGCTGCGGAAGGCCACGGCGAGTGCTGCTACGCCCGCGAGGACGAGGCCCATCACGGCGTGCCCGGTGCCCGGTCCCGCGTCGGCCGGGTCGGCGGCGCCGTGTGCGCCACGGGCATCGTGCGCGGTGAGCGCGGCCGCGCCGCCACCGCCCGCGCGGACCGGGGCGACGGGGGTGCGCAGGTCCGTCGGCTCGTGCGCGGGCGCTTTGGCCGGCAGATTGCGTACGACCTGGGCGCGGCCCGATGCGGCGTGGTCATGGCCGTCGCAGGTGACGCGGACGTCGTACGTGCCGGGGTTCAGGTCGGACTTCACGGTCGTCTCGGCGAAGAGCTCTGAGCCCTTCTGGCCGGAGAGCTCGGCATCCGCCACGAAAGCCTGGGACGTGACGGCCCCGGTCTGGCCCTTGCAACCCAGGACGCGGATCTCCACCTCGCCTCCGGGGACGGCCGGGGCGACCGTGGCCTGCACGGATTCGTCGGCGTACGCGCCGGTGGCGGCGGGCGCCAGGACGAGTACGGCAGCCGCCCCTGCGGCACGGAGAGCAATCAAACCTGCACGCATCGTAAACCTCCTGATATCCAAAAGATTCACGCGTGCGGGCCGTTTTCGCATCCGCAGGGGCGGCCCGGTCGTCCGTACGGGCCCCTGACATGCCCAAATACGGTGAGCCGAACGAGGCCGGCCGGACCTCGGCCGGTCAGACCCGGGCGGTCACGGTCAGATGCGGCCAGGCGCGGCCAGTCAGACGCGGTCGACGAGGTCGGCGATCGAGTCGACGACCTTGGACGGCCGGAATGGGTACTTGTCGACATCCGCGGGTGTCGTCAGACCCGTGAGCACCAGGAACGTCTCCATTCCGGCCTCGAGCCCCGCCAGCACGTCCGTGTCCATCCGGTCCCCGATCATCGCGCTGGTCTCGGAGTGCGCCCCGATGGCGTTCAGCCCGGTCCGCATCATCAGCGGGTTCGGCTTGCCCGCGAAGTACGGGTCCTTGCCGGTCGCCTTGGTGATCAGCGCTGCCACCGAGCCGGTGGCGGGCAGCGGGCCCTCCGGGCTCGGACCGGTCTCGTCCGGGTTGGTGCAGATGAAACGCGCTCCCGCGTTGATCAAACGGATGGCCTTGGTGAGCGACTCGAAGCTGTACGTACGGGTCTCGCCCAGGACGACATAGTCCGGCTCGTGGTCGGTGAGGACATAGCCGATGTCGTGCAGGGCGGTGGTGAGACCGGCCTCGCCGATGACGTACGCCGTGCCGCCCGGGCGCTGGTCGTCCAGGAACCGGGCCGTGGCGAGCGCCGAGGTCCAGATGTTCTCCACGGGCACGTCGAGCCCCATCCGGGCCAGCCGGGCGTGCAAGTCGCGTGCGGTGTAGATGGAGTTGTTGGTCAGCACCAGAAAGGGCCTCTCGGCCTCCCGGAGCCTCTTGATGAAGGCGTCGGCGCCCGGGATCGGTACGCCCTCGTGGATAAGGACACCGTCCATGTCGGTGAGCCAGGATTCGATCGGCTTGCGCTCTGCCATGGGGGCGGACTCCTGCCGTACGCGGTGTGCTGGGCGCGCCGCGACAACGCTGTGGCGACGACGAGCTCAGCCTAGTCAGGAAGCCGTGACCTTGACCCGGTCGATCACGCATCGACCCATGCGCTGACTGCCGGTGCGGTCACCGAGGCCGAGCTTTGCCTTACTTGGCCAGATGCGTCGTGAAGCTGAAGCGGTCGCCGCGGTAGAGGGTGCGCACACGCTCCAGCGGGCGGCCCGACGTGTCCCGTGAGAGGCGGTGGAGCAGCAGCATCGGCAGGGCGGGCGGCGTGCCGATCAGCAGCGCCTCGCGCGGAGTGGCGAGCACGGTCTCGATCCGCTCGTCCGCGTCACCGAAGCCGATCCCGAGCCGCTCGCGCAGATAGGCGTAGAAGGAGGAGTCGGGATCGAAGTCGGCGTCCAGGCGCGGCACGCGGGCCACCGAGACGTACGTACTCTCCAGGCCGACGCGTTCGTCGTCCGCGAGCAGCACCCGTTCCATGTGCCAGACGGGCTCGCCGCGCTCCGCGCCGATCTCCGGGGCGAGCGCGTCGGAGCAGGGGAACCGGTCGAGGCCGATCAGGGTGCGGCCGGGCCTGCTCCCCTGGCGGCGTACGCCCTCGGTGTAGCTGGCGAGCGAGAGCGGCTGCTCCAGCTTGGGCCCCGCGACGACCGTGCCGCGCCCCTGCCGGCGCAGTCGCCCCTCCAGCAGGAGTTCCCGCAGCGCCTGCCGGACCGTCTCGCGCGAGACCTCGTACCGTACGGCGAGATCGCGCTCGGTGGGCAGCAGTCCCCCCTCGCCCAACTCCTCGATCAGGAGCGAGATACGGGCCTTGACGGCGTAGTACTTGGGGATGCGTCCGTGCTCGGGGATGCCGGAGCGGACAGGGGCGCCGGGCGCCTGGTCGTTCGGGTAGTCCACCAGGGGATGGTCGCAGACATACGTGAACGATCAGCGCCGGCCCGTTCGCAGCCGGCGGGATGCGAGCACCAGGGCCCCGCCGCCCAGCAGGACCGCCCCGAAGGCGACGCCGAGGCGGAGGAGGGAGCCGGTGCCGGTGGTGGCGAGCTCTTCGAGGGTGACGGTGGCGCCGGGCCCCTCGTCGTCGAGTACGGCGAAGCGGTAGTCGCCGGACTCCCCGATCCAGTCGCCGTCGTCGCCGTGCCGCTGGACGATCGCGGCGTTGACGGTGACCTGGTTGGGCGGGGTGTCGGCGGCGAGCGCGAGCCGGACGGTGACGGTGACGGACGCGCGGGCGGGGACGACGAAGCCGGGGAAGCGGCCGCCTCGGCGCTCGCCGCCGCTGTCGTCGAGTACGCCGACGAGCTCGTCCTCGGCGGTGGTCTCCAGGGTGGCGGGACGCCAGCGGTCCGCCTGCCTGTCGTGGAACTCCAGGGTCACCCTGGGCGGGGTGAGACCGGGGTCGCGGCCGGTGAAGACGATCACCGGGTAGATGTTGCGGCAGATCTGGTCGGTGGTGTTGGCGAGATCGACGGACCACTCCTCGTAGCCGCCGCCGGGGCGGTGGACGGTGGGGCCGCCGTGAATGCGGGTGTTGATGGGGAAGTCGGAGCTGGCGGCCTGGCCACATACGGGCTGCCGCTCCCGGGGCGGCGGGGGGATGGGCGTCGGGGAGGTCGACCTGGTGGCGGCCGCGTTGGGCGCCGGCCCGGGGGCCGCCGGTCCGGCCGCGGGGGCCGCCTTCGCGTTCGCCGGTCCGGCCGCGGGCCTGGCGATGGTGTCGGCGGCGGGGGCGGTCACGGTGGCCGCCGTCGCCGCCGGTCCGGTGAGCGCCGCGGGCACGATCGTGGCTGCGGTGACTCCGACTGCGAGGGCATTGCGGGCGAGGGCATTGCGGCGTCGCATGGGGGACCTTTGCTGCTCGGGCGGCTCGGCTGCGTCCTCGAGAACCTGCCACGCGCGCGCGGCCGTACGCGGCGCCACGCCGTCCTACTGCCGATCAGCCCCGGAACTCCGCCCTATCAGCGTATTTTCGGTCCGCCCGAACAGGGGTGCGAGGACAAGCTGAGCGGCGCCCTCGGCGACGACGTTCGCCCCGCCCTCGGCGAGACCGACGGAGACGCGGACGCGCTCGCCGACTCCCCGTACGAAGGGTTCGGCGTCCGCGGCGACGACCCGTCCACCGAGCAGCACCCGGTCGATGTCGAGCAACTCGACGAGATTCGCGGCGCCTATGCCGAGGACACGGGCGGCAAGGTCGATGTCGCCACGGCCGACGGCCGCGAGGCAGATCGCCTCGATACAGCCCCGCCTGCCGCAGGTGCACTCGGGCCCGTCGAGCTGAATGACCTGATGCCCGAACTCACCGGCGCCGGTGCGGGCACCTCGGTAGAGCACCCCACCGAGCACAAGCCCGGCGCCGAGCCCCGTCCCGAGATGGAGATACGCGAACGAGTCCCCACTGCCGCGCAGGGCGAGCCCGAGGGCGGCGGCATTGGTGTCCTTGTCGAGCGCGACGGGGAGCCCGAGCCGCGCGGCGAGCGCGTCCCGGAGGGGATATCCGTCCCACTCGGGAAACCCGGTGACGCGATGCGTGACGCCGGAGGAGTGATCGAGGGGCCCGGGCATGGCGACTCCGACACCGAGTACGCGCGGGGCGAGCGCGTCAGGCCCGGTGGCCTGGGGCGAGGCCCCGGCCTCACCGCCCACCTGGGTCTGGGGCGAAGCCTCTGTCGGGGAAGGGGTCCGGGGCGGAGCCCCGGTATCGGGATGTGGGTACTCCCCCCGCCCCGACAGCAGCGCGTCCACCTCCCGCGCCACCCCCTCCACCACAAACCCAACCCCCGCCCCGAGGTCCAGCGGAGCAACCCGGACACCCACCACCGCCCCCGCCAGGTCCACCAGCATCACCGTCAGCTCGTCCCGGTCCAGGTGCAGCCCCACCGCATGGCCCGCCGTCGGCACCAGCCGCAGCGCCGTGCCCGGGCGCCCGCCGGTCGAGGCTCGGCGGCCCGCGTCCGCCGCCAGGCCCTCCTCCCGCAGCCGCGCCGTGATCTTGCTGACCCCCTGCGGAGTCAGCCCCGTGCGCCCGGCCAGCTCGAGCCGGCTGATGCCGCCCTCCCCCGCCGTACGCAGCAGATCCAGCACCAGCGCAGCGTTGTGGCTGCGCAGACCCGCAGGATTCGCCCCAGCCACCTTGGTCGCCCTCGTCTGCCCGGCCACCCCGCTCCTCCCGGTCGCCCCGCCAGTGTTTCCCTTCACACGCCCCATTCTCCCCTGCGCTTGCACTTTGGCAACACCGTTGCTTAAGTGGAGTGCATGACTGGCACCGGCACCCGCACTCCCCTCCGCGTCGGACTCGTCGGCTACGGCCTCGCGGGCTCCGTCTTCCACGCCCCGCTGATCGCCGCCACCGAGGGCCTCGCCCTCGACACCGTCGTCACCTCGAACCCGGAGCGGCAGGAGCAGGCCCGCGCCGAATTCCCCGACGTACGCCTCGCGGCCACGCCCGACGAGCTCTGGCCCCGCGCCGACGAGCTCGATCTCATCGTGATCGCCTCCCCCAACAAGACTCATGTCCCGATCGCCACCGCCGCACTCAAAGCCGGCCTCCCGGTCGTCGTGGACAAGCCGATCGCGGGCACCGCGGCCGAGGCGCGCGAGCTCGCCGCCCTCGCCGAGGAGCGCGGGCTGCTGCTCTCGGTCTTCCAGAACCGCCGCTGGGACAACGACTTCCTCACCGTCCGCCGGCTCGTCGCGGACGGCGAGCTCGGTGACGTACTGCGCTTCGAGTCCCGCTTCGAGCGATGGCGGCCGCAGCTCAAGGGCGGCTGGCGCGAGTCGGGCGACCCGCAGGAGATCGGTGGTCTGCTGTTCGACCTGGGCAGCCATGTCGTCGACCAGGCGCTGGCCCTGTTCGGCCCGGCCGTACAGGTCTACGCCGAGTCGGACGTACGCCGCCCGGGCGCCGAGGCCGACGACGACACCTTCTTCGCGCTCACGCACGCGAGCGGCGTCCGCTCGCACCTGTACGTCAGCGCCGTCACCGCACAACTCGGCCCGCGCTTGCGGGTGCTGGGCTCCAGAGCCGGATACGTGAAGTACGGACTCGACCCACAGGAAGCCGCCCTGCGCGACGGCAAGCGCCCGTCCCCCGACCGGACGGGCAAGGCCGGCAGGACCGACCGGAGCGGCGAGAACTGGGGCGTCGAGCCCGAGTCGCTGTGGGGCCGGATCGGCGCCGGGGAGTCCCCGCTGACCGGCGGGGGCCGCCCGGTCGAGACGCTGCCGGGCGACTACCCGGCGTACTACGCGGCCATCGCCGCCGCCCTGCGCGGCACCGGCGAGAACCCGGTCACCGCCCACGAGGCCGCGGCCACGCTCGACGTCCTGGAGGCGGCCCGCCGGTCCGCCCGCGAGGGAATCACGGTGTCGCTGTGAGCACCCCGGTCGCCCCCGAGATCGCGGAACTCGAAGCGCAGGAAGCCCGCCTGACGCTGCGCCGGTTCACGCACGACGACGCCTGGGCGCTGGGCAGCATGCTGGTCGAGATGGCCCGGCTGCGCGAGGCTCCCGTCGCGATCGGCATCCACCGCGGGCCGCAGCAGCTCTTCCACTCAGCGCTGCCGGGTTCGAGCGCGGACAACGACGCCTGGATCGACCTCAAGCGCCGGGTCGTCGAGCGCTACGGCGAGAGCTCGCTCCTTGTCGGCAGCCGCTTCCGGGCCAAGGGCAGGACGTTCGAGACGGACTCCCGTCTCGACCCGGACACCTACGCGGCCCACGGCGGCTCGTTCCCGATCAAGATCAAGGCCGTGGGCGTCGTCGGCACCATCACGGTCTCGGGCCTCCCTCAGCTCGAGGACCACGCGATGGTGGTCGAGGCGCTGGAGCGGTTCACCGCAGATCACTGAGCAGGTCCGTCACCCGCCGCCATGAGTCCTCGGCGATCTCGGGCCGGTACGTGTCGCGCTCGTCGCAGAAGAAGCCGTGTGGCGTATCGGGATACACGACGAGCTCGTGCCGTACACCAGCGGCCGTCAACTCGCCGCCGATCTGCTCCACTTGGCCGCCCGTCACCGCGTGATCCGCGCCGCCCACCAGGATCAACAGCCGCCCCTTGATACCGGCCGCAAGACCGAGCGACGGCTCGGGCCGGCTGACGGGGATGTCGGTGCTGGTCAGCCAGCCCGGGTAGAAGGCGGCGGTGACCGCGAGGTCCAGCCGGGCGGCGGCGATGAAGGCGAAGTGGCCGCCGACACTGAAGCCGACCATGCCGGTGCGCGCGGTGGTGCTCTCGTACTCACGCAGATACGCCATCGCGGCCGCCACATCGCGCACCACCCCGTCCCGGGTGAGCCTGTCGATGAGTTCGAAGCCGTGTGCCCGGCCCTCGTCCCCGTACGGGAGTGCGGCTCGGGGTTCGGTGCGGTGGTGGAAGTCGGGGGCGACGGCCACATGGCCGAGCGCGGCGATGCGACGGGTGACCTCCTCGATGTGCCCGTTCACGCCGAAGAGCTCGGGGGCGACCACCACTCCGGGGAAAACGCCCGGCGCGTCAGGGCGGGCGACATAGGCACCCATGACAGTCGGGTGCGGGAGTTCGTCAGGTACAGGTATCTCGACCCAGCGATTCTCGGTCTTCATGCCGCGAACCGTACGACGCGTACCCCATGGCCAACCAATAGGGTTCAGACGGGGAGCCATTGGAATCCCAATGCGTGTCCCGGGAGACGAAGGGTGCGGCCCACCGGTCAGGAGGCGGACCGCACCACTTCACCTGCACGACGTACAACGCGCGTTACCCGGGGCGAGTTACGCGTCCTTGAGCTCCTGGCGCTGCCGGCCGAGCCCGTCGACCTCCAGCTCCACCACATCCCCGGCCCGCAGGAACGGCTTCGGCTCGGGCCGGCCCAGCGCCACCCCCGCCGGTGTCCCCGTGTTGATCACGTCGCCGGGATACAGCGTCATGAACTGGCTGACGTAGCGCACGACTTCGGCCACCGGGAAGATCTGGTCCGCCGTCGTACCGTTCTGCTTGAGCTCGCCGTTCACCCACAGCTTCAGGCTCAGCGCCTGCGGGTCCGGCACCTCGTCCGCCGTCACCAGCCACGGGCCCAGCGGGTTGAAGGTCTCGCAGTTCTTGCCCTTGTCCCAGGTGCCGCCGCGCTCGATCTGGAACTCCCGCTCCGAGACGTCGTGCGAGACCGCGTACCCCGCGACATACGCCAGCGGGTCCTCGTCGTCCTCCACGTAGCGGGCCGTACGCCCGATGACCACCGCGAGCTCGACCTCCCAGTCGGTCTTGCGGCTGCGGCGCGGCACCAGCACGGTGTCGTACGGCCCGACCACCGTGTCCGCCGCCTTGAAGAAGACGACCGGCTCGGCCGGTGTGTCCGCGCCGGTCTCGGCCGCGTGGTCGTGGTAGTTCAGCCCGATGCACACGACCTTGCCGATACGGGCGAGCGGCGGCCCGGTCCGCAGTCCGTCGGCCTCCAGTACGGGCAGCTCGCCGGCGTCCGCCGCGTCCCGTATCCGGGCCAGGGCGGAGGCGTCGGCGAGCAGCTCCCCATCGATGTCCGCGACAAGGCCGGACAGGTCGCGCAGCGTCGTCCCGTCCTGGTCGAGCAGAGCAGGTCGCTCGGCGCCCGCCGTGCCGACACGCAGCAGTTTCATGGTCTGTCTCCCCTGGTCGAGTGCGAGCCCGGTCGATGGGTAGCGGCCATCGGGAGGATCGGAGGATTGGCTGATCCTCCAAGAGATCGGACCACTCTGCAAGACCCCGTTCACAACCTGGACCTTTACGCGGCGGTAGCAAGCGCGCCCGCGGTCGGCATGTCCCGATACAGGAACGCGCGCTCGACGGCCGTCCAGGCGGTGGTGGTGACGACGTAGAGCGCGGCGGCGAGGGGCACCACGGCCACGGTGAAGAGCGTGGCGAAGGAGAGCAGCGGCATGATCTTCGTCATCGCACCCATCCCGGGCGTGCCCGCCTGGGGCAGCGGCGCGGCCGCCATCTGCCGCTTCGTACGCCCGTAGTTGAACGTCGCCACGGCCACGACAACCGCGAAGAGCACCACGTACACCGTCCCTGCCCCGCCGAAGAACCCGCCGTGCGCGAGGGCGTCGGTCCAGCGGTCGCCGAGCGGCGCGGCGAAGAGGGTGTGCGAGAGCAGACCGTTCGGCTCGCCACCGATCCGCGAGCTGGAGAACAGGTGGTACATCAGGAAGAACGCCGGCAACTGCAGCAGACTCGGCAGGCAGCCGGACAGCGGCGAGACCTGCTCCTTCGCATGCAACTCCATGACCGCCTTCTGCATGCGCTCGGGGTTCTCGGCGTGCTTCGTGCGCAGCTCGGCGATCTGCGGCGAGAGCCTGGCCTTGGCCTTCTGACCGCGGGCGGCGGCCCGCGAGAGCGGGTGGACGGCGAGCCGTACGAGCGCGGTGAAGACGACGATCGCGGCGGCGGTGGCGGACGTGTGGAACAGCGGCTGAAGCAGGTCGGCGAGATGCGCGACCAGGCTGGCGAAGATCGACATGGGTGAGCCCTCCGAGGGTCTCGTCGTGCCGGAATCAAGGACATAGCGGCATGACGACCCGCGAGGGGTGTGTACGAGAAGTGCGGTTTCCCCTACGCGGCCGTCAGGAGGGCACGGCCGGGCGCTCGGGGCCTGGTCCGCCCCTTCGCATCGGGATCGCGCTGCGGGAGGAACGCGGTGCGCTGCTCACGGTCGCGGATGGCGGTACGGACCCGCGTGCGCGGCACAGCGGGCGCGCAACGCGCGCTGATGACGGCGCAGAAGACAAGCGCGGACCCGGCCGCGGCGGTGGCGGTCGCGGCGAGCGCGAGGGCGGCGGAGAGGCTGCCGCCGTCGATGATCAGGACTTCGACGAGAAGGAGGAACACAAGCGCGGCGGGACGCAGCAGCTGCGTAGGCCTGAGCCTGTCCATGCCCGCCTCCTCTCCTCACGTCTGCGGTTCGACTCAGCAGAGCTTAGCGCGGACGCATTGATCTGAGCTTGCCCCAGACGGCAAGCCGGTACTTCGAGCTGAACTCGGGCGTGCAGGTCGTGAGGGTGAGGTAGTAGCCGGGCTCGCGGTACCCGGCGGAGGGTTTGACAAGGCTGCGCGGTACGCGGGCGATGACCCCCGTATCGCGGGAAGAGGTCTGTGCCAGTGAGGCGTCGATCACATACAGGTACACGCCCTCCCTCGTCTCCACCTGCACCTCGTCCCCGCTCCGCAGCCGGTTGATGTGGCGGAAGGGCTCGCCGTGGGTGTTGCGATGCCCGGCGACGGCGAAGTTCCCGGCCTCGCCGGGCTGCGCGGTCCCGGGGTAGTGCCCGACGTAGCCCTTGTCGAGGACTCCCCTCTTACCGATCCCCTGCGCGACGGGGGCGACGACGCCGAGGCGGGGAATGCGGAGGATCGCGTACGCCTGGTCCCAGCGGGGAGCGGAGTTCTGCACGGCGGGCCGGCCGCGGCTCTCGCCGGCCTCGTTGCCGCCCGCGGCCGGCTCGGGCGCGGGCGGCGACTCCACCGGCCCGGGCAACCCGGCAGCAGGCGCCCCCCACTCCCGCTCCATGGCCCGCACCCTGTGCTCGGCGCCTTGCCGGGCCTGCCGGTTGGTCCACCACAGCTGGTGCACGACAAGGAGGAGCATGACGACGCCGAGGGTGACGGCGACCTCGGCCGCGGCCCACAGCCCATGGGCGAGCGTGGCCCGCCTCCGCGAGCTGCGCCCCTGCACCACGACCCGTATCCGCTGCCGCACGGACGCAAGATAGGGGCTGACCGCCCAAGTCACCAGGCGCAGACAAGGTACTCAAGAGATCAGGCTCACCCCGCCGAACCGCCGTACAGCAGTACGGTGTCCCCCATGCGCCCCGACACGCCTGCCGATCACATCGCCGAAGCCGAGCGCCTGCTGCGTACCGCTGCGCAGTACCCCGAGGACCACGAGCCGCTGCTCCTCCAAGCCGCGGCCCACCTGGAACTGGCGGGCGACCGCGAAAGCGCCTCCACCCTCTACGACCGCCTCCTCTCGGCGACCCCCGAACACCCCCTGTTGATCAAGGCTCTCCAGGCGGCGAACCTCTGGGAGTACGGCCACGAGGCAGAGGCCCGCGCCCTGATCAACGGCATCCGCACGGCGGCCCCGGCGGACCCCCTGCCGTGGGAGATCATCGCCGAGACGCTGGAGTCCCACGACGAGCTCGAGGCGTCCCACGACTGCTTCACCACGGCCCTGACCCTGCTCCTCCCGGGGGACGACGACGAGGTCCCGTACGCCACCCAGTCCCTCCTGACGGGCCGCCACCGCGTCCGCCGCCTCCTGGGCCTGCCCCACGACGACCGGGACGCCCTGGCCGACATGGTCCACGCGTCCCACACGACGGACGTCACCCTGGACGAACTCCACGACCCGAAGCGCCTGTGGGCCCTCGGCTCGGACAACCCGGCAGAACTCCAGGCCGAAATCGCCCGCCTCCGCTCCGAACTGGGCTCGTTCCGCTCGGCGTTGTCCCGCCCGTTCCCGGTGGCGGTCCTCCACTGGCCGGAGTCGGAGCTGAACGAACTCCTCGCGGCCTACCCGGAGTTGGAATCGGAGTACCCGACGCGCACGGCCCACCTGACGGACCTCGAGGCGTCGCTGCGGGACCTGTCCTCCACGGGCACGGAGAATCTGGGCATCGTGACGGGGACGGTCCCGTCGTACGAGGCGTTCGCAGCCTCGGAGCAGTCGTCACCGGCGAACGCGGACCTGCTGCCGCAGTACGCAACGACGCTGGCGGCGAGGGGGAGGGCGGTGGCGTGGCCGCCGGCGAAGGGGGCGGCTTGCTGGTGCGGGTCGGGGGTGGTGTACAGGGATTGCCACGGCACAGACCCGATCTGACGCTGCTGTCAGTGACGCCTGATATCTCTGGGAGGGTCTGAACGGGGAGGGAAACGCGATGACGGGTTCCGTCGATGCCAATCAGCCGGTCGCCGGGCTGTACGAGCAGCTGATCACCTTGCGACTTGAGAACCAGCTCAAGAAGCTCAGCGCAGGTAACAGCTGGCACGCCATCGACGATGAGGTGGGACCAGAGTCATCGCCTCACGTCATCGCGCGGCACGTCGCCGAGACCATGCGGCGCGTACTGGAAAGGCTGCCTGCGGCGGAACGTGTTCACGCGGCCAACCACATCCTGGAGTCGATGAACACGATCGACGGGGCGCGGGAGTGGGTCGACCTGGTCGCTGACGGCCCACGTCAGCTGCTCGCCATCGCCGAGCAGGAGGCGAAAGGCGTGTACGCGATCCGACCCGCGACGCCCCTGTCCGAGACCGCGCTCATCACCAACTCCCCAGAAGACCCAAGCCTCGGCTTTGAATTGCGCGCTGAGCTGGCGACCGCAGACCATGTCGACCTGCTCTGTGCCTTTGTGAAATGGCATGGGCTTCGCGTCATCGAGCAGTCCCTCGAAGCGGCACACGCGCGTGGCGTTCCCATTCGTGTCATCACAACGACGTACATCGGCGCAACCGAACGGCGGGCGCTGGACAGGCTGGTCCAGAAGTTCAACGCCGAGGTGAAGGTCAACTACGAACTGCGGTCAACGCGCCTCCACGCCAAGGCATGGCTTTTCCGACGCAACAGCGGCTACGACACCGCGTATGTGGGGAGCAGCAACCTCTCAAAGGCCGCACTCCTCGATGGCCTGGAGTGGAACGTCCGACTCTCCTCCATCGCGACTCCCGATGTGCTCCGCAAGTTTGAAGCGACATTCGACTCCTACTGGAGCGAGTCCGCGTTTGAGCTGTACGCCCCTGATCGAGACTCTGCCCGCCTGGATGAAGCGCTTCAACTCGCCGGCCGGGGAACCACTAACCTGGCGGGGCGCCACATCACCCTGTCTGGCCTGGAAGTGCGTCCGTACGCTCACCAGCGCGACATGCTGGAGCGGCTTGAGGTTGAACGTACCGTCCACGATCGACATCGCGCACTGCTGGTCGCTGCGACTGGCACGGGCAAGACCGTCATGGCCGCTCTCGACTACAAGCACCTGCGGCGGAAGTACGGACGGGACCTGCGACTGCTCTTCGTCGCCCACCGCCAGGAGATCCTCCGACAGTCCCTCCGCACCTACCAAGACGTCCTGGTTGACGCCAACTTCGGCGAAGAGTTGCACAGCAGCATCGTTCCTGAGGAGTGGACACACGTCTTCGCGAGCGTCCAGTCCCTCAACGCTCGCTCTCTGGAGCGCTTCGCTCCGGACCACTTCGATGTCATCGTCATCGATGAGTTCCACCATGGGGTGTCACCCACCTATCGCAAGATCATCGATCACTTCAACCCTCTTGAGCTGCTCGGCCTGACAGCCACGCCAGAGCGGATGGACGGCCGCAACGTCCAGGACGAGTTCTTCGATGGGCGCATCGCGGCCGAGATGCGCCTATGGGAGGCCCTTGAGAACGATCTCTTGAGTCCCTTCCACTACTTCGGCGTGACTGACAACACCGACATGAGCGCCATCGCTTGGAAGCGGGGCTCTTACGATGCCTTGGCGCTCGGCAATCTCTTTACCGGGAACGACGCCCGCGCTCGCCTCGTCGTGCAAGCGGTCATAGACAAGGTCACCGACCCCGGCACCATGCGCGCCCTCGGGTTCTGTGTGTCCGTCCCGCACGCCCACTTCATGGCCAACTTCTTTCGCCGCGCTGGTCTCAACGCCATCGCGCTGTCCGGCGAGACACCGCGTGATGAACGTAGGGCGGCACTCGATGCCCTGAAGTCGGGTGAGTTGCAGGTCATCTTTTCGGTCGACCTCTTCAACGAGGGTCTGGACATCCCAGACGTCGACACGCTGCTCCTGCTACGCCCGACAGCGAGCGCGACGGTCTTTCTTCAGCAACTGGGGCGCGGGCTTCGGAGGAGCGAGGGCAAGGCGGTGCTGACCGTCCTGGACTTCATCGGCCAGCACCGTAAGGAGTTTCGGTTCGAGGAGCAGTTCCGAGCGCTGACCAATCTGACGCGCAATCGTCTCCTCGCCAACATCGAGTACGACTTCCCCCAGCTCCCGTCTGGCTGTCAGATCGTCCTTGAGCCCAAGGCCAAGGAATTGATCATCGACAACATCCGAAGCCAAATCAGCGTCAATGTCACGCAGCTCGCCCGGGAGGTCGGCCAGTACGGTGAGCCAGAGCTCTCGGCCTATCTCAGGGAGGGCGGACGCGAACTCAAGGAGATCTACCGGGGTAACGGCAACTCATGGACAGGCCTCCTACGCCGCGCCAAGCTGCTGTCGGGGCCTGCGCCGGAAGGCGAGGGCACACTCCTCAAGCGGGTCTCCGCGTTCTTGCACGTTGATGACCCTCAGCGTGTGGCGGCGTACACCAAGCTCCTCGAGGACGACGCCCCGGCGTACGACGACCTCGGCGCCCGCGAGCAAGCGTATGCGCGCATGCTCTACTTCTCGCTTTGGCCTCTTGGCGGCTTCGCCAGCTACCAGGAAGCCTTCGACTCACTCCGCCCGCAGGACGCGTTCCGCAACGAACTACGTCAGGTACTAGCTCATGCCCTCGAGAGCGCAGACCACGTCCCGGTCCCCCTCTTCGAAGACCTCGCCGGTCTCCCTCTCACAGTGCACTCTTCGTACAGCCGCGAGGAGATCCTTCCGGCCCTTGGCCAGTCCTTTATCGGCGGCTTCATGCCCGGTCACTTCCGTGAGGGCGTGAAGTGGTGCGAGAGCATCCAGACCGATGCCCTTCTGATCACCTTGGAGAAGGACGAGAAGGACTTCTCCCCGCAGACTCGGTACAAGGACTACGCCATGAACGAGGCCCTCTTCCACTGGGAGTCCCAGAACCAGACCTCCGAGACCTCCCCCACCGGCATCCGCTACCAGACCCACAAGGAGAACGGCTCCCACGTTCTCCTCTTCGTGCGCCGCTACAAGAAGACGGACATCGGCGGACCGCAGCCCTGGATGCTGCTGGGCCCCGCCGAATATGTGGAGCACAAGGGCAGCAAGCCGATGGGGATCACATGGAAGCTCAGGCATGAGATCCCGGCCGACGTCTGGACCTACTCAGCCATTGCCGCCGGTTAGGACCTCTCACCGTCGATCTTCCAGAAACGGCGATGGGCCCGTATAAACCTCTGCTGTATCCGATGCTCTTCCACTGTCGCAAGCCTCACCACCGGCAAGGTTGGGCCCTCCGCATAGCGATCGACGATCTCCAAATCATCGGTGAAGTAGATCGCCCCACGGTCCAGCCGCACATGACAGTTGGGGCATAGACACAAGACGTTTCCATCGACATCCGGCCCGTTGGTGGGTTTGCCTAGCGCCTGGATATGAGCACCCTCTGCATAGCTCGCACCACCCGCGCCAACGACCAGTGGAAGTCGACATATTTGGCACGTGTGCTGGTACCACCGCTTCACGCGGCGGGCAACCGCTGTGTCTCGGACGATGCGCTCAACCGTACCGTCACTCGAGGCGGAGCACCTTCAAGCATGTCCTGGACCTGCTGCTCGATGGGAGTCAACTCCTGTCGATCGTCCACAAGGCGACGTAGCTTGAACCTGCATATCTGGAAGCCGGACACCCTCGGTTTCTGCCCGCTCCTCGACGATTTCGTACAGCCCGCCGTAGCGATATCCGCTCACGGGCGAGTAATTCAGATCACCGCCCCGTCCGCGAATGACACGAATCGGATACCCCTTAATTCGGCTTCGCCGCAAGCCAGAGTTCCCGCAGTTCTCCGAGTTCTGGTCCGCTATCTGCCGGCCGGTGTTCTCGTCTCGACTACCAGCGCCCGTATAAAGAACCTCGCCCCATTCATCACGATCACCTCGTAGCCCTCACTGAGCACGATCGCGTCGGCAGCCCGCTCTCCGTCGTCATCGCGTCCCCACGAGATCCCGGCTCGCTGCTCCTTGTGGAGCCTCGCAATCCTTGACTCCCTGCCGGGAGTCGAAGTGCGTGCCGGGGAGAACGTCGCCCACGTGTCCGAAGACAGCTCTGCATGACATCCGGACATGCTGTCGACCTACCGATCGAGTTCGATCAGATCAGCTGCACTTTGATCACAAGTGTCTGAAATCGATTGCTGTATGACTCGTTCTCGAACTCTGGCCCAGGGAGTCGACACTCAATGGGGAATGGACTGGGCGAGAACTGCCCCTTATGCCGCTTCACCCGTCTCGGACTCGAAGTGCATCTGTGCGCGGTCCAGCACTTCATCCGGATCACAACCGTGAGCTCGCACCCAGTGGAGGAGGTCACCGATCAGGCAGACCAACGCCTGCTTGGCCACGGTCAAGGTGAGTGGGGTGGCATCCCGACGCCGGGCGGCGACACCATCGCCGTAGAGCGCGAGGAGCGCTTCCGCCTTCGAG
This sequence comes from Streptomyces sp. NPDC019890, assembly GCF_044903445.1. Classification (NCBI taxonomy): domain Bacteria; kingdom Bacillati; phylum Actinomycetota; class Actinomycetes; order Kitasatosporales; family Streptomycetaceae; genus Streptomyces; species Streptomyces sp. NPDC019890. The sequence continues at coordinate 739,702 of NZ_JBJDQK010000002.1, forward strand.
ACTCGCGCCCCACCTGCGTGACCGTTAGCCGTGGCGAGGCCGGTGCTGAGTTCGCACCAGGTCGTCTTGCCTGAGTCACTGATGATCACGCCCCAGCGATCGGCCAGAGCATCCACCAGTCCCACACCGCGACCACGCTCCGCATCAGGCCCAAGGTCCAAGAGCATTGGAAGTGCCCCGGAGTCAGGGTCGCGCATCTCGAGTCGAAGATAGGTACCCGACATCGAGACGCCGAGTGTGGCCGGGGTGCCAGAGCCGATGTGAGTGATGACGTTCGTGGCCAGCTCACTTACGCAGAGCTGCGCAGCCTCAACGAGATCCGGCAGGCCCCACAACCTCAAGTGCAGTCGCATCACCCGTCGCAGTCCGGCAACCTCCGAAGCCTCGGCCAAGAACGGGAGCTCCCACGGCTTTCTTAGGACCTTGCATCGACATTCGTCCATGGCGCCCACTCCATTCGACCATGATGATGGTTGCGCTCCGTAGCGCTTCGATGTCTCCAGGGTGACAGCGAAACTCTCAATATGGAACTCTCACAAGGTGGCTCAGGGAGCACGTCCTCTCTCCGCGCGCCCCCAGCGTGCGCTGTCTTGTCGGCATCGGGCTGCACCGTGCACGCTCTGGGGAGATCGACACGAAGGGCCTCGACCATGGCAGTTGGACCCACAACCCGCAGGCGCCAACTCGGCGCTGACCTGCGCCGTCTACGTGAGCGCAAGGGCCTCACTCTGGAGGAAGCGGGGGCTTTGGTTGGCGTCTCCAAGGCCACCTTGAGTCGCTACGAGACTAAGGAAGGCTCCGTCAAGTGGCCAGCAGTGGATGCGCTCTGCCGCGAGTACGGGGCTTCGGACCAGGAACGCGCGACGCTCGTCGAGTTGGCCAAGGGCGCGAAGATCCAAGGCTGGTGGCGATCTCTTGCCGATCCAATCCCTGACTCGATGAATCTCATGCTGACCCTCGAGGACGAGGTGGTACGCGAGGACCACTACGCCTGCATGTACGTACCTGGCCTGCTTCAGACCCGCGCATACGCAGAAGCAGTACACCGCGCTTCCGAGATGCGTTGCACAGATCAGGAGATTGCCCACATGGTCGAAATTCGAATGAAGCGCCAGGAACTCCTCGACCGGGAGGAACCTCCGCACATCTGGGCCGTGATCGACGAGGCAGTCATCCGGCGTATGGTCGGCGGTCGCGAAGTGATGCTGGAGCAACTGGAGCAACTGCTTGCGCTGGCAGGGGGTCCGCAAGTAACGGTTCAAATACTGCCGTTCGCGGCCGGTGCCCATGCCGCCGCGGTCGGCAGCTTCGTCATCCTCGGTGGGCCCACACCCGAACTCGACGTCGTGTACGTCGACATCATCGGCGGTGGCCTGTTCATGGAGAAGCCGCAGGAACTGGAGCGCTATAAGTTGGCGTTCGAGTACCTGCGCGCGCAGGCGCTGGACATCGATGCGTCAGCCGCGCTCCTGGATCGGGTCTGCAGGGAGCTGTGATGGATCAGGAAGACGTCCGCTGGGTCAAGTCTTCGTACAGCGGAGGAAGCGGCACCGAGTGCGTCGAGGTCGCCGCGTCCGCTATCGACATCGCCGTGCGGGACTCCAAGGACCCGCACGGCCCTCGCATCGCTCTCCGGTCCCCCACCTGGGGTGACTTCGTGACCGCTCTGCGCCAAGGGCGACTCAGGTAGGCCCCCCATCCAGACCGGAGGTGGCGGGTGCGCCGCGCCCGTGGTGAGCCGTGCGTTCAACGGATGCCCTCCAGTCCGGGTACTGGCCCCGAGCCCATGGTGACGTGCCCGCGGGCCGGCGGTGCGCGTGTCGTAGCGTCATGGCCATGACCACGCCGTCACAGCCACCACACCAGAATCCGGGCCCGTACGGTCCGCCCGCGCAGCAGCCGTATGCGCATCACGTCCCGCCTCAGCACCCGTACGGTCAGCCTGGGCCCTATCCGCAGTTCTCGGGCACCTGGGCGCCACCGCAGCCGAAGAAGAGGACGGGTCTGGTCGTCGGCATCGTCGCCGGCTCCTTGGTCCTGCTCGGCGGCCTCGGCTACGGCCTGTTCCTCGCGTTGAACGCCGCCGGGGTCGCGGACGGCGACTGGCCGAAGGCCACACACCAACTGAGCGTGCCGCAGACACTGCTGGACGGCGAGTACACGCTGGCCAAGGACTCCTCAAAGACGAAGGGGAAGCAGCTCCTCAAGGATCTGCAGGACCACCGTATTCGGGTTCATGCAGCGACCCTCGCCACGTACACCGGCGGGGCGTCCGGTTCCGAGACGCTGGTCGTCACCGGTCTGCATGGACAGATCCGGGAGGCGAAGTACGTCCGCCGGGAGATGCTGCAGGGCCTCGAGGAACCGTCCGAGGGCAACGAGCTGTTCGCCCCGCCCAAGGACGTCACCCCGGCAGGCTCCGACGTGACGCTGAGCTGCGCGGTGATGAGCTCCCAGGACGACAAGCCGGTCACCAGCCCCGCCTGCGCGTGGGCCGACGGGAGCACCGCCGCCGCTGTGTTGTTCGCCGGCGCCGAGCTGGACAAGCAGCGCCCAGAGAACATCGACCTAAGGAAGTACGCAGAGCTCACCCTCAAGGTCCGCGCTCAGACACGTCAGCCGATCAGCTGATCCGGCCCAAAGGCCGCTTAGGGTGTTCAGCCGGCAGGAGGCACAGCCGGGCTCATCAGACCTCCATTACGGCATCGCACTGGGCACAGACGAGCCGGGCGTACTTCGGTGCGTACCACGATGAACCGGGATACTCCGAGGGCTTCCAGGAGGCCGCCTCCATGGCGAACGTGTCCTGACCGCACAGGGTGCGCGGCCCTGGAGTCGTGGAAGACCCGGGAGCGGCGTTCGCCGCGTGCACGCGCAGGACGGGCCGCTCCTCTGCCTGTGACCTTCCGGAGAAGGATCGCGCTGCAGGCGGCTGATCGAGCTCGTACATTACGAAGATCTCGCTCATGTTCCGACGGTAGGCCGATACGGCGGATCATGCATTGCTGACGTGGACCCGTCGGCTGGGCCGCCCTGCCACGGCGGCAGCAGCACCTTCCGTCCGCGCCGACGGATCCGCCGCCGGGCAAAGATCCGCCTCGCCGTGGAGGTCCTCGCCATCAGCCACTCCACCAGCGCCGAGATCACCTACGTCGCCGGCAGCGGTCGACCTCATGTGGACGTTTGCGCGAAGAAACGACACGGCTGCCTGGCTACCCCGGACGGGAAAGGGGCATTCACCTTCTTTCGTGTGATGACAGGCGAACTGATTAAGAAGGAGGGTAAGTCGGCACCTACAGCAGAGCTGAGGATCACATATGACCGTTGAAGCCGACCGGGAAGCCGTGCAAGCACAAGCGTCCGGGCAGCAGAGTCTGGCGACTGCCGCCGCGCGGAACCTGGCGACGACCGCGAAGTCCGTTCCGCAGATGCAGGAGACCTCCTCGCGGTGGCTGCTCCGGATGCTGCCGTGGGTCGATGTGCGGGGCGGAACCTACCGGGTGAACCGGCGGCTGAGTCATGCCGTGGGTGACGGGCGCGTGACGTTCGTACAGACCGGTGGGCGGGTCTCGGTCATTCCGGCTGAGTTGGGGGAGTTGCCGGCGCTCAGGGGGTACGGCGACGAGGCAGTACTGGGCGAACTGGCCGGTCGTTGCGAGCAGGTCGACTGCGCGCCGGGCACGGTGCTGGCCCAGGCCGGTGACGCGAAGGACCGCGTCTTCCTGCTGGCGCACGGCCGCGTCGACAAGGTTGGCACCGGACCGTACGGCGGAGACACCGTTCTGGGATTCCTGGCCGACGGCGCCTACTTCGGCGACCAGTGTCTGACCGAAACGGAGCCGGCCTGGGAGTGCACGTTCCGCGCCACCACCGCCTGCACGCTGCTGGTGCTGTCCAGGAGAGACGTCGACAACCTCGCCGCACGCGCCCAGTCGCTGGTCAGCCACCTGGACACGGTCGCGGCGCTCCCGCAGCAGCGCACCAACAGTCACGGCGAGGCCGCGATCGACCTCGCGGCCGGACACGTGGGCGAGCCGCTCATCCCCCACACCTTCGTCGACTACGAGCCCATGCCGCGCGAGTACGAACTCTCCGTCGCGCAGACGGTCCTGAAAGTCCACAGCCGGGTCGCCGACCTCTACAACGATCCGATGAACCAGACCGAGCAGCAGCTCCGCCTCACCCTTGAGGCGCTGCGCGAGCGCCAGGAACACGAGCTCGTCAACAACCCGGAGTTCGGGCTGCTCAGCAACTGCGACTACGCGCAGCGCCTCCAGCCCCATGACGGGGTGCCCAGTCCCGACGACATGGACGAGCTGCTCTCGCGGCGGCGCGACAGCACGTTCTTCCTCGCCCACCCCCGGGCCATCGCCGCGTTCGGCCGCGAGTGCAACAAGCGCGGCCTGCTCCTGAAGCCGGTGGACATCGGCGGTCACCGCATCCCTTCTTGGCGCGGCGTGCCGATCTATCCGTGCGGGAAGATCCCCGTCAGTGAAGCCCGTACGACCCCGATCCTGTGCCTGCGCACGGGTGAAGACGACCAGGGCGTGATCGGGCTGCGGCAGTCGGGGATCCCGGACGAGATCGAGCCGAGCCTGTCGGTGCGGTTCATGGGCATCGACGAGCAGGCGATCATCTCCTACCTCGTCACCGCCTACTACTCGGCCGCGATCCTGGTCCCCGACGCTCTCGGCATCCTGGAGAACGTCGAAGTCGGCCGCTGGCGCTGACCGGAGCTGACACGCGCCCCGACCGCCCCGCTGCCCCGGCGCGGCCGGCCGCACGCCGTCCACGGCCGCTCGGGCCCTCGTCCTCGTATGACGCCCCACGCAGGCACACCGCGCATGCCTCGCACGCGCGGCCACCAGCACGACGAGCCACCAGCACGCGCGGCCACCAGTAGGTGCGCCCACCCACCCGTCCGAAAGGCACTCCTCGCATGACCCGAACCAGTGGCGCCGGCGTCCCCTCGTGGACGTGGAACGGGCCGCCGGCCGCCCACCCACCAGTCCTCCCCACGGCGCCGACACTCCATACGACCGCGCAGGCCCTGCCGGACCCGCCCTCGCACGTCGCGCTCGAGCGCCTGCTGGCCGGCCCCGCCGGGCTGGGCACGGCCGCCGCCCGCGCCATCCGCTCCCTCACCCCGTCCACGGCGTCGCAAGCGGCGCGGCCCGCCCGACCGGACGAGGTCCCACCGTCCGCCACGCAAGACCCCTCGGTCGGCCCGGACACGGCGGTGCGGATCCCGCCCCTGTACTGCCCCGACGCGGTGCGTGACGACCCCGCCCTCGGGGAGGAGGTCAACAACCGCCTGGTCGACTGGGCCGCGGAGATCGGCATCTTCACCGGCCGCCTCGAACGCCTGCGCTCACACCAGTTCGGGCGCCTGTTCATGCTCGCGCATCCCGACTCCGACGACCCCGACCGCCTGCTGGCCGCGGCCCGCTGCGGGCTCGCGGAATGGGCCGTGGACGACCACTGGGTCGACGAGGGCGACGACACGGAACCGGAGCTCCTGGGCTCCCGCCTCGCGATGGCCCACGCGGTGATCGACCCCGTCCGCCTCCCCGCCCCCTACCTCGCGCAGTTCGAAGAACTCGTTCAACGACAGCCCGTCCTGCGCGCCTTCCGATCCAGCCTCGCCCACCTGTCCCAGTTCGCCAGCACCACCCAGGTGGCACGTCTGCGCCACGAACTCGACGTCATGTTCGTCGGATACGGGCAAGAAGCCGAATGGCGCAGCAGCGGGCGCAAGCCCGCGGTGTGGGAGTACCTCCTGCACCGGTACGAAAACGCCTTCTACCCCTGCATGGTGCTGATCGACCCGGTCGGCGGCTACGAACTGCCCGCCCACGAGTTCGCCGACCCCACCGTGCGCCGCACCTACCTCTACGCAGGCATGGCCAACGTCCTGCTCAACGACCTCTACTCGATGGCCAAGGAAGACCCCGGGGACACCAACCTGCCCAACCTCATCGCCGCCGAGGACAACTGCTCCCTCCAAGAAGCCGTCGACCGCACGGCAGCCATCCACGACGAACTCATGCACACCGTCGAGGCCGACTGCGCCGTCCTGGCAGCGGCCGGCTCTCCCCAGCTGCGGCGCTACCTGGCCGGTCTGTGGGCGTGGATGGGCGGCAGCAAACGGTGGCACGCCACCAGCCCCCGTTACCAGAACGCGACCTGATCCCGTACAGAAACCTGCCAACAAGGAGAAGCCATGACTGTCCAGGGCACCGCCACCCATCCCCTGCGCAGCCTCTACCAGAAGTCAGTCGCCAACTACTGGAACGAGGAGAAGAACCCGGTCAACCTCCGCCTGGGCGAGGTCGACGGCATCTACCACCACCACTACGGCATCGGCGACGTGGACTGGTCCGTCCTCGAGGGCCCCGAGGAAACCCGCCAGGAACGCCTCACGGCCGAGCTCCATCGCCTGGAATGCGCCCAGGCCGACCTGCTGATGACCCACCTCGGCGACATCACCCCTGCGGACCGCGTCATGGACTCCGGTTCGGGCCGCGGCGGCAGCAGCTTCGTCGCCCACAGCCGCTTCGGCTGCCGCGTCGACGGCGTCTCCATCTCCGAAACCCAGGTCGCCTTTGCCAACGGTCAGGCCAAGGAACACGGGGTGGACGACAAGGTCCGCTTCCACCTCAAGAACATGCTCCACACCGGCTTCGAGAGCGGCAGTTTCCAGGCCATCTGGAACAACGAGAGCACCATGTACGTGGACCTGTCCCTGTTGTTCCCCGAATACGCCAGGCTCCTCAAGCACGGCGGTCGCTACGTCACCATCACCGGTTGCTACAACGACGCCTACGGACTGCCGTCCCGGGCCGTCAGCGAGATCAACGCGCACTACATCTGCAGCATTCACCCCCGCCGCAGCTACTTCAAGGAAATGGCCGCCAACCGCCTGGTCCCCGTCAGCGTCATTGACCTCACCGCGGCCACCATCCCCTACTGGGAACTGCGCGCCAAGTCACCCCTGGCCACCGGCATCGAGAAGGCCTTCCTGGACGCCTACAAGGACGGCAGCTTCCAGTATCTGCTGGTCGCGGCAGACAAGGTCTGAACCGCGTCGGCAACCGAGCCGCCTGGCCCAAGCACCTCGGCCGACCCTCAGGGGAGGGCCTGTTCGCACCGGTCCATGAGGGCTGACGCCCATGCCCTCCGTGGGCGGGCCGGGAGCAAGGTGCCTTGTGCTCAGGCGCCCTGGATCACGGTGAGCACATCACTTTGCGTGGACTGAAATTCTGCGGGGCTGTCGCCGGGTGGGTTCAGGGCGGCAGCTTCGCAGTGCGCTCCGGGTAAGCGGCGGCGACGTAGTGCATGGCGGCTTTCTCCGAGATGCCGAACAGCCGCATCAGCTTGAGGGGATCAGCGGTCTCGAACGCCTCATTGAGGTCGCACCAGCCACACCGGTCGGCCAGCTCGCGCCACTGCCCCCGACTGGCCCGGCGGGAGCGCGAGGCGTCTCTGGGCCGGCCGGAAGGGAGCCTGGGCGAGCCCCCGTGTACGAATTCGACCGCAACAGGTCGGAGTTGCACATTTTCATCACAACTAGGGTACGGATCACCGCAATTGCGGCGATCAATGAAACCGGAATGTCACGCTCAGCCTCTCAGTCGGGATTCATCCGCCTCAGGGGGACACATGTCAGCGATACGTACACACAGGCGGAGTGCGATTGCCGCAGCCGGCGCGGTGGCCATTGCCATGGGTCTCGTGGCCTGCGGTGGCGCCGTCGGCGACGCGAAGCCCGCCGTCACCACGTCGAGCGCAGCGGCGACTTCTGCTTCGGCCACGCCCACGCCGTCCGTCGAGCCCACTCTCGATCTCACCGACGACCGGGAAAGCGCCGACGCCGGGCAGCAGATCGAGGCAACGGTCCTCGACAACGACAGCATCACCCTCAAGGACGGTACGGACGGGAGCCTTCAAAACGCGCTGACTGCCGGTGAGTTCACCGTCGGCATGGAGACTGCGCCGCAGCACGGGACCGCCAGGGTCGAGGGGACCACCATCCTCTACACCTCCAGCCCCGGCTACGGAGGCGACGACCAGTTCACCTATCGCGTGGACGTGGCCGGGCAGCAGCTGACCGGCACCGCCGTCGTACGGATCACCGTGACCGAGCCGACACCCGCGCCCACGCCCCCCAAGCCCAAGATGGTGTACGCGAATTGCGCTGCCGTACGGGCCGCCGGAGCCGCGCCCATCCACGCGGACGAACCCGGCTACGGGCCGCACCTCGACCGCGACGGGGACGGGGTCGGGTGCGAGACCTCGTCCGGTGCGGGCAGCGGGTCGACCGGAGGCGGCGGGGGTTCCGGCGGCGGGGGCGGGAGCACGTACTACGCGAACTGTGCCGCCGTACGAGCCGCGGGCGCCGCGCCCATCCACGCGGGCGAACCCGGCTACGGGCGGCACCTCGACCGCGACGGAGACGGCGTCGGCTGCGAGTGAGCGGGTCACCAGGTCACGTGGCCGGCTTCAGGCGTCGCGTCCCGGACGAGTGGGCGGATCGTTGATACGGCTGCACGCCCCGCGGAACACCCGCCGCGCCCAGCGCGTCATGACCCTCCTCCGGTCGCCCGAATGGCCGACCCCGAGCGCGCACGCCGCCCGAGCCGCCTAGCGTCGCCGTAAAGAGCCGCCGGCTACCCGCGCCGGCGACGAGACGGTTGAAAGGCCTTCCCATGGCGATCGCTATGTCGTTGCAGTGGCCCGGTCTCACCCCCGATCAGTACGACGCTGTGCGCGCCCGGGTTCGCTGGGAGGAGGAGCCTCCTGACGGGGCGGTCCTGCATGGGGCCTGGTTCAAACCCGATGGCCTGCACGTCTTCGACATCTGGGACTCCGAGGAGCAGTTCCAGCGCTTCATCGCCGAGAAGATCATGCCCGCGGTCAAGGAAGTCGGCATCGAGGGCGAGCCGCAGACCCAGGTCTCCCCGCTGCACCGGCGTTTCGTGGCCCCCGGCATCACTGGCGCTGCCTGACGCTTTACTCCTGAGCCGCCGCATTCCCGGTAGCCGGCGCCTCGGGGGGAGTTGAGGACGAGCGGCTACCGGGAATGGGCATCGCCGCGACGGCCCAGGATGGGCTGGAGCCGTCGCAGGTCTATTGGGGAGTCCTGAATCAAGGATGGAATGAGGAATTCAGGATTGGTTGCACGGGAAAGATGAAGAGACGGTTAAATTCTCGGATCAGGCCGCCTTCTTGATGAGCTTTCCGTCCGCCGCGATGACGAACCACTCGCCGTCCAGGCCCTGCCCGTTGACGTCCCCGGGTGTCGCGTCGCCCACGTAGTAGTACAGCGGCCAGTCCCCGTACGTCGCCTGTTCCGCGCCCTCGCCGAGCTTCGTCTCCTTCAGCAGGGCGGCCTTCGCGCCCGTGCCCGCCTTCACGTCCTTCGCCGATGTGAGCGCCGGCCACACCGCGATGCAGTCGGCGTCGCACTTGCTCGCGCCGGGCTTGTCCTTGGTGAATCCGTACAGCGTACGGCCGGAATCGTCGACCAGGATGCGGCCGAGTGACGAGTCCGCGACCTTGACGAAGGCGGACGCGGCGGGCTTCTGTGCGGGCTTGGCCGCGTCGTCCGAGTCGCCGTCCGACGAGCCTGAGCAGGCGGTCAGCGTGAGCAGTGCCAGTGCCCCGGTCGAAGCCGCGGCGAGCATGGTGGATCGGTTCCTGCGCATGGTGGTCCCCCGTTGATGTGTTTTCTCGGTACACCCGGTTGTACGGCGGCAACTGATCGGCGGTTCAATCGAATTCCAGATTCTTCTCGTTGAACGTGGCGAGCTGACGGGCCGTACTCCATCGCGACCGGCCCAATGCAGAAGCCGGTTCCAACGGGAGGACGAAACTAATGCAGAAGCGTTATCTTGCTGTTACCGCAACCGCAATTGTGCTTGGTGTTGCGGGTGTTACTCCGGCAGTCGCGCACGGTGGACACAGCGGGCATGGCGGTCAGGGCTCGGACAGCAGCGCGAGTACCTTCACCAAGCCCTCCAGCGGGCACGCCGTCGCCTTCGCCGCGCACCTCTCCGGCGCCAACGAGGTGCCCGTCGCCGGCGGGCCCGCCGTCAACGACCCCGACGGCAAGGCCCTCGCCCTAGTCAAGGTGAAGGGCGACCGCGTCACCTTCGCCCTTCAGTGGAAGGGCTTCACGCCGAGCCTCGGGCACATCCACGAGGGCGTCGCCGGGAAGAACGGCGCGGTCAAGGTCCCGCTCTTCGGCGCCGCGATGCCCGACTCCGTGAGTTCGGCGGCCGGGCAGGTGGCCATCACCGACGCCAAGCTGGCCGACAGCATCCGTAACAACCCCTCCGGCTTCTACGTCAATCTGCACAGCGCCGAGTTCCCGGGCGGAGCCGTACGGGGGCAGCTCAAGCCGCTCCACGCGAACGTCAACCCGCTCGACATCATCAAGGGCGGCAAGCTGAGGGCGCTGTCCAACGGCGACCAGGAGGTCCCGAAGAACGACTCGTCCAAGGTGGGCGACCCGGACGGGCACGCGATCACGTTTCTGCAGCCGAAGGGCACGAGCGTCGGCTACTCGCTCGCCTGGATCAACATCAAGGCCCCCACCAACGGTCACATCCACAAGGGCCGGTTCGGCAAGAACGGCGACGTCGTCTTCAACTTCTTCAACCGGCCCGTGCCGGACGGGATCTTCGCGGTCTCCGGGAAGATCGACGGTCAGAACCCGGACGTCGTCAAGCGCGTCCGCGCCAACCCGGGCAACTACTACTCCAACATCCACACCTCCGAGTTCCCCGACGGCGCGGTGCGGGGGCAGCTCTTCCACTGAGACGCCCGAGACGTCATAGGCTCGGACCTGTCCGAGTCAATGGCAGTGGGAGGCGGCAGCGATGGCCAGGGTTCCGGCGGCAGCGGTGGCGGCGAGTGGGCTCGTCGGTGGGTACGGGATCGCCCGGTGGACCAAGAAGCGTCCGCTCGGTGGTGTCGCCCTCGCGGCGGCCGGAGCCGTCGCTGCGCGTGAGTGGCACCAGGCCGCGGGCGGCAGGGCCGCAGCCGGCCTGAGTGTCGCCTACGTCGCCGCCTTCGCCGGGTCGCACCCGCTGGCCAGGAAAGTAGGCGCCTGGCCCGCGGTGTTCGCCGTGGCGGGAGGGGTGGCCATAGCCTCGTGGGCCGTCACCCGCCGGGCTGCGATATAGCTGCGGGCCAGGGCCCGTCCTTCGGATCAGCCAGGCAGGATCCGGAAGACGGGCCCTTTGGCGCCTGAACGCTTCGGTCCCGCCGTACGTACTCCTTGGCACCTCCCCCAGGTGGCTGGGCGCGTGACCGTACGGCAGGGACCGGTCACGCGCCCAGTCCGTGTGCCACGGTGTAGATCAGCAGACCGGCCATCGCGCCGACCACCGTGCCGTTGATCCGGATGAACTGCAGGTCCCGTCCGATGTGCGCCTCGATCTTGCGTGAGGTGTGCTCGGCGTCCCAGCTCGCGACGGTCTCCGAGATCAGCGAAGTGATCTCGCTGCGGTAGGTCGTCACCACGTAGACCGCGGCATCCTCGACCCAGCCCTCCAGCTTCGACTGGAGCCTGCTGTCCGTCGCCAGCCGCGCCCCGAGCGAGAGCAGGGATGCGCGGGCGCGCAGCCGGAGTTCGCTGCGGTCGTCCTCGGCGGCGGAGATGATCATGGTTCGTACGGAGGACCAGGCGCTGGCGATCACATCCTGGACCTCGGCGCGGGACAGCAGGTCCGACTTCATGCGCTCCACCCGGGTGCGGGTGTCCGTGTCCGACTGCAGGTCCGCGGCGAAATCGGCCAGGAAGCGGTCGATCGCGCCGCGGGCGGGGTGACCGGGCATGTCGCGCATCTCTTTAACGAAGCGGAGCAGTTCCCTGTAAACGCGCTCGCCTACCTTGCGGTCGACGAAGCGTGGGGTCCAGCCCGGTGCGCCGCCCTCGACGGCGTCCATCACCGAGTCGGAGTGGAGGACGAGCCAGTCGTGTGCGCGGGCACAGATGAGGTCGACGGCGCGGTGGTGGGCGCCGTCGGCGACGACTTTCTCCAGCGTCTTGCCGATGCCGGGGGCGATCTCCGCGTTGTCGGCACGACGGGTGATGGCCTCGCCGACAACCGCCTGGACGTCGGAGTCACGGAGCACGGTGAGCGCGCCGCGCAGGGCGGTGGAGAGCTCGGCGGTGACCCGGTCGGCGTGGGCGGGCTCGGCGAGCCAGGCGCCGAGGCGGCTGCCGATGCCGAGGGCGTGCAGGCGGGCCCGTACGACGTCCCCGGAGAGGAAGTTCTCCCCTACGAAGGAGCCGAGCGAGGCGCCGAGCTGGTCCTTCTTGTTCGGGATGATCGCGGTGTGCGGGATGGGGATGCCGAGGGGGTGACGGAAGAGGGCGGTGACGGCGAACCAGTCGGCCAGGGCGCCGACCATGCCGGCCTCGGCGGCGGCGGCGACGTAGCCGGCCCAGGGGCCGGCGCCGGAGTTCTTCGCCCAGGTGGCGAGGACGAAGATGAGCGCGACGAGGAGGAGCAGACCGGTGGCGGTGAGCTTCATATGGCGTACGCCGCGCTGCTTTTCGGCGTCCGCGTCGGTGTAGGCGAAGGAGGGAAGGGGGACGATACGGCGCCCCTCGGCCTGCTGCCCACGGCCGTCCCGGGCCCGGCTCGTGTCGCCTCCGGGCCCTCCTCGTCGGCCGGCCCCGTCGACATCGCCTCGGGGCGGGCCTGGCCGGTCGGCCCCGTCGACGGCGCTTTCCGGCACGGCGGCCCGGTCGGCCCGGCCCGCACCGGCTCGCGGCAGCCCTGGCCGACCGGCCGGACCCGCATCGCCTTTCGCCAAGCCTGGCTGCCCGGTTCGCCCGGCCCCGGCCGGCCTGCGCCGCTTGTCCGGCCGGTCGCGTGGGGCTGTCTGGCTCGGCTGGTCCGGGTGGCCCGCCTCGGGCGGCTGGCTCCGCTCGCCCTGCTGATCTGCCGGGCCCGGCTGGCCAGACTGACCGGGCTCGTACGCCTGGCTGCGCCGGTCTGTCTGGTCCGGCTGGTCCAAGTTGCCCGCCTCGGGCGGCTGGCTCCGCTGCTTCTGCTGCTCCGGCTCACCGTGCTGGTCGGGCCGATCCGGCCGGCCCGGCTTACCGGCTCGGGGGTGGACCGGCCGGCCCGGCTCATCCGCCCGGGGGTGGACCGGCCGCGTGCCGGTCAACTTCCCGGGCCGGTCCTGCCGACGGTTCGCCGCCGCGGCCGGCTCGCCCGGCTGCCCCGGCCGGTCCCGCTGGTCCGGCTCATCCGCCTGGCGCCGCCGGTCCCGCTGGTCCGGCTGCTCCGGCTCGCCCCTCCGGTCTATCTGGCCCGGCTGCTCCGGCTCGCCCGCCTGGCTTCCGGACGGCCGGTCCGCCTCCCCCGGCCGCGTCGGCCCGCCCGCGCGGTCCGGCGGGTCTGACTCGCGGGCCGGGCCGGGACCACTCGTCCCGCCGGCCCCGTCCCGGCGCGCCGGCCCGTCCGTCTCGCCCGCCCGGTCCGTCCGGCCCACGGGATCCGGCCGGCCCAGCCCCCCGGCCTGTGCCGATTCGCCGGTCCGGCCCGGCTCACCCGCCTGACCCGACCACGGCGGCCCGCCCGCCCGGCCCCGGTCGTCCGGTCGGCCCGGCTCGGCCGGCTGTTCCGTTCCTGAAGCTTCCATACCGCTCCACCCGTCAGCGCGCGCCCCGTACGCAGTGTCCTTACCTCAGGTACTCCTGGGGCGCCCATCGAGTTCCCCATGACATGTCCCATCATGTGCTCATGAACATGCGCCGCGGGTACGCGAGCACCATGCGCCGCGGGTACGCGATCCTCGCCGCCCTCATCAGCCTGGTCGTGCTCGTGTGCGGCGCGATATACCTCGGCGTCGGGGCCGCCCATGGCGGGACCGCCGGGCGGACGCCGCCCCGCACGGTCGTCGGCTGGGTCGGGACCTGGGCCGCCGCGCCCGCCGAGGCCCGGGCCGAGGGACACCGCTCCGACCGGTCCGTACGCAATGTCGTGCACACCAGCATCGGCGGGAGCGCCGCCCGGGTCACCCTCTCCAATCTCCTCGGTCGGCACCCCCTCACCGTCGCCCATGTCTCGCTCGCCCTCCGCGCGGGCAACGGCCCGGCCGCCGTGCCGGGGACCCTGCGGGCGGTGACGTTCCGGGGGGCCGGCGCCGTCACCATCGCGGCCGGGGCACAGTCCGTGAGCGACCCGGTCGCCATGGACGTCCCGTACGACCGCGATCTCCTCGTCACCGTCCACACGCCCGCCGGCCTCGGGACCTTCACCGTCCACCCCCGGGCGCGGCAGACCTCGTATCTCGCGGACGGCGACCGTACGCGGGACCTCAGCGGCGACGCGTACACCACCCGGACCCGCGTCTGGCAGCACCTCACCGCCGTCGATGTGCTGACCGGCGACGCCCGCGGCGCGATCGTCGCCGTCGGGGACTCGATCACCGACGGCGTCACCTCCACGGCCGACACCAATCGCCGCTGGCCGGACGTCCTCGCCGACCGGCTCAACCGTCGCGGCGCCGGCCACTACGGCGTACTCAACGAGGGCATCAGCGGCAACCGTCTCCTCCACGGCGGCCACGGCCCCAGCACGATCGCCCGCTTCGACCGCGATGTGCTCGCGCGGCCCGGGGCGAGGACGGTGATCCTCGCGATCGGCATCAACGACCTGCTGCACGGCCCGAAGACGCCGTCCGCCGCCCCCGTCAGGGCCGGGCTCGCCCAGCTCGCCCGCCGGGCGCACGCACACGGCCTGCGGGTCATCGGCGCGACGCTGCTGCCGTGCGGCGGGCACCCCCGCTGTACGCCCGAAGTCGACGCCGTACGCGGCCAGGTCAACGCGGCCATCCGTACGAGCCGGGTCTTCGACGCGGTCGTCGACTTCGACCGCGCGCTGCGCGATCAGTACGCACCCGCCCGGCTGCGCCCGGCGTACGACAGCGGGGACCATCTCCACCCGAGCGACGCCGGATACGCGCGCATGGGCATGGCGGTGGACCCGGCGCGGCTGTGACGGCGGGCGCTCGCTAACCTCCTCGGATGCGCATGCGCGAATGGTTCAGGCAGGGCGGGCGGCGGCGAATACTCGCCGTGGCGCTGCCGGTTGTGGTCCTTGCAGCGGCGGCCGGAACCGCCGTCGCCCTGACAGCCGGGGACGACGCAAAGCCGTGCTGGAAGGTCCCGGCGGCGACCGGGGCCCTCGCCGGGAACCCCGCGGCAGCCACGAAGGCCCTTGACCCCGGTGACGATCTGTCCCGGTACAAGGTCATGAGCGACCTGCTGAGCAAAGACCATCTGCACGCATGCGACGGGCAGGGCGCAATCCTCGGCAAGGTCGTCCTGAACGCCTCCACCGGCGGCGCGGGCACTCCGCACACCCTTGGACAGGCACGGGTCGCCTACGCCGCGGCATCGGCGCTCTCCGAGGAGAGCGATCCGCTGCCCGCCGGGATGAGCCCGTACGTCGCCCGACTTCTCGCCGACTACATCGTCGACGTACAGCGCACCTGGTACAGCAGCCCTGGCCGGAAGGACTTCTTCCAGCCCGCCGGGACGTACCAGGAGAGCCGCGAGTGGGCCGGTGACTTCCCCAACCGGCAGGACGCCACGGCCGCCTTCAGCTTCAAGAGCAATCTCTACGACACCGACGTGTTCTTCGAGCGGGTGATCGGCAGGATCGCCGCCGACCCGGAGGCCTTCGCCGTCCTCTACGACGCCTACCGCGCCCACTTCGCGTACTATCTCGAGCGACTCAACGGCGAAGGCGGGGTGCCGAGGCTGCGCGCCGACAAGTACAGCACGAGCAAGCTCGGGGCCGATCTCGATCTGGGCATGGACGCCCGCAGCATCGGCTCGCTCGTACAGCGGCGCGCGAACGCCGCCCACGACGGCACCATCCGCGATGCAGCCGCCTTCAACCAGGCCGTACGGGGGCACAGCCGCGGCGTCTTCCCCGCCGCGTCCAAGCCTGTCACCAGCACACCGCCGATGGGCGACATCACGCGCCGGGCGCCGGCGGGCGGTGCGAAGCCCCGGGCCGCGGCACTGCTCGACGGACGTCACCAGCTCTACGCCGTACTCGAACAGTGGGGCAAGGACCGCAAGATCTCTGCGGGTCGGATCGCCGACCTGCGGGTGCGGATCGACAACTCGTTCGTCAACGGGATGCTGGAAGTCCGCTGACCGCAACTATCGCTTGGAGGCCGGGAGTTCGCGGGTCGGCAGGGCGAGATCCGTGCAGCCGCCGTGCCGCTTCACCTGATCCTGCGCGAAAGCCGTCAGCAGGACCCGCAGCTGCGGGGCCTTGATCCCCGCGTCCTCGTCGGCGCCCGCCTCGAAGTTCGCCGCCTCCGCGTCGCACCTGGCCTTGGCCCGGGCCCAGTTGGCAGTCAGCACCGGACGGGTCTTCCAGCCGTCCGCCGCCGAGGACCCCTGGCGGGCCGCGGCCTCGCTGAAGGGGCCCTCGCTCCAGTCCCCGTACCAGGCGTTGAAGACCAGCCCCGGCCGCTCCTCGCCGTCGCGGTGGAGCTCGCAGCGGCTCACGGGCGCGGCGTCGTTCGCCGCGACACGCACCGTCCACCCGGCGCCCGTGGGCAGCTTCGCGCCGGTCAGCCATGAGCAGGGGGTGCCTGCCACGGCGGACAGTGCCACCGGCTTCGACTCCTCGGGCAGCGCATGCTTCGGGGCCTTCAGCGGCTCGGCGCCACAGCCGAGCTTCTTCGACGCCTGGTTGGCCAGCGCGACCGCGGTCCGCAGCAGCGCGTCGGGCTGCTCCTCCATCGCCTCGCGCTCCGCCGACGTACGCACGAGCAGGCGGCGCGGCCTGCCCTCCACGTCCTTGCCCAGGTCAGGACAGGTCACCAGCAGCCGCACCCGGCCCTCGTCAGTGAAACCCGGCAGCCCCTCCGGCAGCGCGCCGACGGAGCGCGCGGTCCCGTCGTAGAAGACGGTCTTCATCGCCAGGTCCTGGCTGTCCCGGTCGGTGTGCGCGAGCGCGCTGACGCCCTTGGCCCGGTAGCTGTCCTCATGGATGAGCGAGCAGCTGTAGACGCCGAGTTCCTTGTTGAAGTACTCGTAGTCGGAGTCCAGATGCTCGCCGTCCGGGATCAGCCTGTCGACGGCTTCGTCCGGCATCGCCCCGCCGCAGACCCGGCTCGCCAGCCACCAGTCGTTGGCGTACGGCTTCACGAAGTACCCGACGGCGGCCAGCACGACCGCGGCGACCACGCCGACCTTGACCCACCGCGGCAACATCCCAGCCCCCGTCGTACCGTCTCAGCAATCTGACCGACGGGACACTACCGGGCTCAGCCGAGCTGCTTGCGGTCGCCCTTCTCCAGCTTGGACCGCTGCTCCGCCTTGAGCCGCTGCTTCTCGGCCCGGGTGCGCTTGCGCTCCACGCCCACCCCGCCCATCAGCGCAAAGCCCGTGATCTTCACGCGCGGCGCCGCCGGGTCGGGGGCGGACTCGACGCTGCCGTGCTCGCCGAAGCCGCCCATGAAACCGATGCCGCTGACCTCGACGTTCAGGCCGGGCGGTACGACGATCTGGACCCCGCCCATGACGGCGAAGCAGCGGATCACCGTCTCGCGGTCCTCGAACCGGGCCTCGCGCAGGTCGAGTTCGCCGCCGCCCATCATCGTGACGGAGGTGAACCTGCGGGCCACGGTCCAGGTGCCCTTGCGGCCGAAGCCGCCCCAGAAGGCGAACGCGACCTTGGAGGTGGGCGGTCCGCCCACGCGCTGCGCCCAGGCACCGGAGCCGGCGGCGAGCGCCGGGGCCGCCGCTGCCGTGCCCGCCGGGAGGTCGCTCACCAGCGGCTCCAACTCGCCGTGCGTACGCGCCGTGTAGGCCGCTTCCAGGCGCTGCTCGAACTCCTCCATGTCGAGCCGCCCCTCCGCCACCGCGTCTCGCAGCCGCTCGGCAACCCGCTCGCGCTCGGCGTCGGAAGCACGCATCTCAGGGAGTTCGCTCGTCATGGACGGAAGCCTAGTCAAGGGTGCGCCGCCCTCACAGACCCGGGCGTTCGGCGTACATCTTCGCGATCACGGCCTCGATGTCCGGCTCCCGCACCGACAGATCCACCAGCGGGTACTTGTCGGCGACCGCGGCGACCACCGGGGCCGCCGACTGGGCCGCCGGGAACGCCAGCCACTGGCGCGGTCCTTCGGTCCTCACCGTACGGGCCAGGTCCAGCACGATCGGCGGCATCTCCCGCTCCAGGTCCACCACCAGGGTCCGCTCGCTCTCCCCCACCTCGTGGAGTCCGGCGAGCGCCCCGTCGTACATCAGCCGCCCGTGGTCGATGACCATCACGCGCTTGCACAGCTGCTCGATGTCGGTCAGATCGTGCGTGGTGAGCAGCACGGTGGTGCCCCGCTCGGCGTTCAGGTCGCGCAGGAAGTCCCGGACCCTCGCCTTGGAGATCACATCGAGGCCGATCGTCGGCTCGTCGAGATAGAGCACCTCGGGGTCGTGCAGCAGGGCCGCCGCGATGTCCCCGCGCATCCGCTGCCCGAGCGAGAGCTGACGCACCGGTACGTCCAACAGCTCGGCCAGGTCGAGGAGTTCGACACACCGGTCGAGATTTTCGCCAAATCGCCGGTCGGGGATCCGGTACATGCGATGCACCAGCCGGTACGAGTCCTTCAGCGGCAGGTCCCACCACAGGGTCGTACGCTGCCCGAAGACCACGCCGATCCGCTGCGCGAGACGCGTACGCTCCCGGGACGGGTCGATGCCCGCGACCCGCAGCCGTCCGCCGCTCGGGGTGAGGATGCCGGTGAGCATCTTGATGGTGGTGGACTTCCCGGCGCCGTTGGGTCCGATGTAGCCGACCATCTCGCCGCGCGGGATCCGGAAGCTGATCCCGTCGACGGCCCGCACCTGGTGCTTCTCGCGGCGCAGCCGGCCCGCCTTGCGCCGTACCTCGAAGACCTTCTCCACTCCGTCGAGCTCAATGAAGTCCGCCATGGTCAGCTCCCTGTGCTCCGGTACGAACGAAGGGCCACCCGCCAGGCCAGTGCGGCCAGCGCGCAGCACAGCCCGGCGACGAGCGGCGCCAGGAACGCCAGCCAGTCGGGCAGGCCGGCGGGGGCGTCGCGCCCCAGGACGTACAGCGCGGGCAGCCAGTTGACGAAGGCCAGCGGTACGACGTAGACGACGCCGCGCACCAGGTCCTGGGCGAAAATCGTCGGCGGGTACTGCAGCAGCGTATTGCCGCCGTAGGTAAAGGAGTTGGTGACCTCCGACGCGTCCTGCGCCCAGAACTGGAAGGACGCACCCGCCACCATCACCGCCGAGAAGATCAGCGCGCCGCAGACCACCATCAGCGGCATCATCGCCACCTTCACGGCCGTCCAGTCCACATCGACGATCAGCAGCGACCAGATCAGCACCAGCAGCCCCTGGCTGATCCGTCCGAGGCGGCGCAGCGCGAACCGGTCCGCCGCCACCTGCGCAAGCACCGGTACCGGCCGTACGAGCAGCGTGTCGAGCGTCCCGTCCCGCACCCGCCTGCCCAGCCTGTTGACCTGCCCCATCGCCAGGTCCGCGAGCCCGAAGGCGGTGCTGGTCGTGCCGTAGAGGAAGGAAACCTCGGCAAAGGAGAAGCCGCCCAGGCCCTCCACCTGACTGAACATCAGCACGATGACCACAAAGTCGAAGATCGTCGCGGTGAAGTTGGAGAAGAGGGTCATCGCGAAGGAGAAGCGGTACGTCATCGTGGAGCGCACCCACATCGCGGCGATCATCCGGTACGTACGCCAGGACTCACCCACCCTGCACCACCACCCTCCGGGTGGCCGCGGACTGCACCAGCCGCCCCGCGGTCAGCAGGACGACCGCCCAGCCGAGCTGGAACGCATACGCCTGCACCAGCCCCCACCCGGTGCGCTTCTCCAGGAAGACATCCGCCGGGACCTGGAGCATCGACGCCCAGGGCAGCGCCCGCGCGACCTCGCCGAGCACGCCCGGGAAGACGGTCAGCGGCAGCAGCATCCCTGAGAAGAACAGGCCCGCGAGCCATGCGATCTGGGCCGTACCGGCGCCGTCCATCAGCCAGAACGCGCTCAGCGCCACCAGGTACCAGACCGCGAAGCTGACACTCACGCCCAAGGCCACCGACAGGAGGAAGGCCGGCCAGGTGAGCGGCCTGGAGGGCAGCGCGATGTCGAAGGCGAACGCGGCGACGACCATCGGCAGCACGCCGCGCCCGAGCAGATGGAAGGCGGCCCGCCCCAAGTTGGCCGAGAACCACCACAGTTGGAGGTCGACGGGCCGGTAGAGATCGATGGCGATGTCGCCCGTCTTGATCCGCTCGATCAGCTCTTCCTCGAAGCCGCCGCCCATCAGTCCGGCGGTGGCCAGCAGCGCCTGGCCGATCCACACAAAGGCGAGCGCCTCGGTCATGTCGTACCCACCCAGGTGGGGCCGCTCGTCCCAGAGGGCGGTATAGGTGTACGCCAGGATGAAGCCGAAGACGGTGTTGGTGAACACCCCCGCCGCCGTGGCCATCCGGTACGTCGCATGGCGCCGGAAGCCACCCGCCGCAACGGCCGCGTACAGCCGCACCTCGACCCCCTCCGCCTGCAGGCACCAAAGCGCACGACCTTAGCCCGCGGGCGCGCGCCGCCGCGACAGCTTTTGTGGCCGGGAGGTGGGGGATCCCCCCGGAAAGACGCAGCACGGCAGGGGTCCGGCTCCGAGGGATATCCCGGCCAAAAGGGCAGTATGGGCCCATGAGCGACGAGCCACAGCAGCAGGGCTGGACACCCAGGGACGCGACCGTCGCAGATCCCGTCGGACGGGAGCCGGCACCGGGTGCGAAGGGCGGGCAGCCCGGCCCGGGGCGCACCGGCCGACGTCGCTTCGTCCCCACCTGGCGCATGGTGCTCGGCACGATTCTGCTCGTCGCACTGCTGCTGATCGGCCTCTTCCTGGCCGGCTACACGCTCGTCGACATCCCGCCCGCCAATGCCGCGGCCACCGCCCAGTCCAATGTCTACCTCTACAAGGACGGCACCCAGATCGCCCGCGACGGCGAGACCAACCGCGAGAACGTGACGCTCGCGCACGTCCCCCTGACGGTGCAGCGGGCCGTACTGGCCGCCGAGGACCGGGACTTCTACGCCGAGCGGGCCGTCGACCCCAAGGCGATGATCCGCGCTGCCTGGAACACCCTGACCGGCAAGGGCAAGCAGTCCGGCTCCACCATCACCCAGCAGTACGTCAAGAACTACTACCTGGGCCAGGAGCAGACCATCTCGCGGAAGTGGAAGGAGTTCTTCATCGCGATCAAGCTGGGCCGCGAGGAGAGTAAGAGCGGCATCCTGGAGGGCTATCTCAACACCAGCTACTTCGGGCGCAACGCGTACGGCATCCAGGCCGCCGCCCAGGCGTACTACGGCATGGACATCGAGGACATCGACACCGCGAAGGGCGCCTATCTCGCCTCGCTGCTCAACGCACCGAGCGCCTACGACGTCGCGACGCACCCGGAGAACCGGGCGGCCGCCCTCGACCGCTGGAACTACACGCTCGACGGCATGGTCAAGAAGCACTGGCTCAGCCCCGCCGACCGTGCGGCCATGAAATTCCCCGTGCCGGGGACCGCGAGGCCCGCGACCGGTCTTTCCGGCCAGCGCGGCCATATCGTCCAGGCCGTCGAGGACTACCTCACCAACAACAAGATCATCGACGAGAACACGCTGGCCACCGGCGGCTACCGGATCACCACCACGCTGGAGCGCAAGAAGCAGGACGCCTTCACCAACGCGGTGAAGGACCAGGTGATGTCCAAGCTGGACAAGGACCGCAAGGCGGACCGCAATGTGCGCGTCGGCGGCGCGTCCATCGACCCGGCCACCGGCAAGGTCGTCGCCATGTACGGCGGCGTCGACTACACCAAGCAGTACGTCAACAACGCCACCCGCCACGACTACCAAGTCGGCTCCACCTTCAAGCCGTTCGTCTTCACCGCCGCCGTCGAGAACGCCTCGACCACTCAGGACGGCCGGCCCATCACCCCCAACACGGTCTACGACGGCACCAACAGGCGTACGGTCGAGGGCTGGAGCGGCAAGCCGTACGCCCCCGCCAACGAGGACGACATCTCGTACGGCCCGATCACCGTCCGCACCGCCACCGACAAGTCCGTCAACGCGGTGTACGCACAGATGGCCATGGACGTCGGCCCGGCCAAGGTGAAGCAGACCGCGATCGACCTCGGGATCCCGGCGAACACGCCGGATCTCACCGCCTCCCCCTCCATTGCCCTGGGTCCCGCCACGGCGAGCGTCCTCGACCTGACTCAGGCGTACGCGACCCTCGCCAACCACGGCGCGCACGGCACGTACACCCTCGTCGAGAAGGTCACCAAGAACGGCACGGTCATCCGGCTGCCCAAGGAGGACAGGACACAGGCCGTCACCCGGGAGGCCGCCGACACGACGACGTCGATCCTTGAGAGCGTGGTCGACGGCGGCACGGGCACCGCGGCCCAGTCGGCGGGCCGCCCGGCCGCCGGCAAGACGGGCACGGCGGAGGAGGACAAGGCCGCCTGGTTCGCGGGCTACACGCCGAATCTGGCGACGGTGGTCGCGGTGATGGGCCAGGACCCGGACACGGGCGTGCAGAAGCCGCTGTACGGGGCGATGGGACTGCCGCGGATCAACGGCGGCGGGGCGCCGGCGAAGATCTGGGGCCAGTTCACGGGCGCCGCGCTGGAGGGCACCCCGATCGAGGAGTTCGACCTGCAACTGCAGGAGGGCGCGGAGGAGGTGCAGCCGCCGGTGGAGCCGGAGCCGCCGACCGAGTCCTCGCAGGAGCCCAGCACACCGGGCCCGACCGAGGGCGGGAACCAGGGGCAGGACCAGGGGCAGACGCAGGGCCAGGACCAGGGACAGGACCAGGGACAGGACCAAGGCCAGACGCAAGGCGAGAACCAGGGCCAGAACCAGGGCCAGAACCAGGGCCAGATCAACGGCGGGACGACGAGCGGCACGGAGGGCGGCGGCGGGACGACGAGCGGCACCACCGACGGTGGAGACGCCACGGGCGGCACGAGCGACGGAGGGACGACGACCGGCGGCGGCACCGGCGACGGGGGCGCAGGCAGCAAGCCCACGCCCGTCCGCCCGCCCCGGCCTCAGTGAACGTCGCCGACCGTCAGTGCCCCGAGGTCGCCTTCAGCCCGACCACCGCGACCAGCAGCAGACAGACGAAGAAGATACGGGCGGCAGTCGCGGGCTCGTTCAGCGCGACCATGCCGACGACCGCGGCACCGGCCGCGCCGATGCCGACCCAGACGCCGTACGCAGTGCCGATCGGCAGGGTCTTGGCGGCGTACGACAGCAGCACCATGCTGGCGGCGATCCCGAGGCCGGTGATCACGCTCGGCCACAGCCGGGTGAACCCGTCGGTGAACTTCATCCCGATCGACCAGCCGACCTCGAGCAGACCGGCGACAAGAAGCAGAACCCAGGCCATGACGGCACCCTCCGTACAAGAACGCGGAATCAACAGGTGCGTCGTCTTTGCGGGCAACCCGGTACGGCGCGTCTCGTCGGGGATCGCACAAACATAGCAAACGGCATGTAAAGGGGCGTTCAATGGGCATACGAAAGGGCTGGTGACATCCGCCACCAGCCCTCTCACCTGCGGTTCTTACAGATACAGCCCGGTGGAGTCCTCGGAGCCCTGGAAACGGTCGGCGGCGACCGCGTGCAGATCGCGCTCCCTCATCAGTACGTACGCCACGCCCCGCACCTCGACCTCGGCGCGGTCCTCGGGGTCGTACAGCACCCGGTCCCCCGGCTCCACGGTCCGTACGTTCTGCCCGACCGCGACCACCTCGGCCCAGGCCAGCCGCCGGCCCACCGCCGCGGTCGCCGGAATGACGATGCCGCCGCTGGAACGCCGCTCACCCTCCGGGATGTCGGTCCGCACCAGCACGCGGTCGTGCAGCATCCGGATGGGGAGCTTGTCGTGGGTGGGGCTGTGCTCATTGCTGTTGGGGCTCACGTGTCGAACCTACCTGCCCCGGAGCGCTTCGTACGCCCGAGGGTCGCGCCCGGCCGCCCGAGGCTCACGCCCGGCCGCCCCAGAGTCACGCCCGGCGCCTTTTCACCGAGAACGCGAGCAGCCCCACCAGGCCGACGGCCACCAGCGCCACCGGCAGCACACGCTCCAGCCGCGGGGCGCCGTCCTCCTTCACGAACTGCGCCCTGACGTCGGACACCGTGCGGTTCACCGCGACGTAGGCGCGGCCCGCCGTCTGGTCCACGGTCGAGGCGATCCTGGCCCTGGCGTCGCCGATGACCGTCTTCGGGTGCATGCGCACCCCGATCTCGTCGAGCGTCTCGGCAAGCTGCTCGCGCCTGCGGACGATGTCCGCCTCGATCTGCGCAGGGGTCCTGGCATCCGACACCGCGCTGCCTCCGTGGTCGTGGGTGGTCATCCTTCCTCGACAGTCTGTCAGCTCGGCCGCGCCCGCACCCCACGGCACCCCTATTACGCTCGACGGCGTACACCCACACGTCCCCCGAGCACGTCCTTCGAGGAGAACCATGAGCGAGCGACTCCAGCCCGGCGACACCGCCCCTGCCTTCACCCTGCCCGACGCGGACGGCAAGGAGGTCTCGCTCGCGGACCACAAGGGCCGGAAGGTCATCGTCTACTTCTACCCGGCGGCCCTGACTCCCGGCTGCACCAAGCAGGCCTGCGACTTCACGGACAACCTGGAGCTGCTGGCGGGCGCGGGCTACGACGTCATCGGCGTCTCCCCGGACAAGCCGGAGAAGCTGGCGAAGTTCCGCGAGAAGGAGAGCCTGAAGGTCACGCTGGTCGGCGACCCGTCCAAGGAGACGCTGGAGGCGTACGGCGCCTTCGGCGAGAAGAAGCTGTACGGCAAGACGGTGACGGGGGTGATCCGCTCGACGGTCGTGGTCGACGAGGAGGGCAAGGTGGAGCGGGCGCTGTACAACGTGAAGGCGACCGGCCATGTCGCCAAGATCATCAAGGACTTGGGCATCTGAGCCCCGGCTCCCTTGGGAATGGCCCGTACTGCGCGAACGGTAGGGGCCATTCCGCATTCCGGGCGTGACCATCCGATAACCGGTTCGTTACTCAGTGCGAGATGGCGAACACGCAGCCGGACGCGGAGGGGAACCATGCGGGTGAGTCCGTACACACACAAGCGCCTGACCGAGGCGGCCAGTTCGTCGCGGACACTGTCCGAGGCGCTGACGAAGCTGGGGGTGGATCCGAACAGCCCCACCAGGCGCTATGTCCGTGACCGCATGACCAAGGCAGGGGTGGACACCTCGCACTTCGAACGCGAAGGCGCGCGGTGGACGAGTGACGTCCTGGAGCCGGTGGTCGCGGCCTCGACAAGCATGTGCGAGGTGCTGCGGCGGCTCGGGCTCGAGGTAGTGGGCGGGCACCACACCCACATCAGCCGCCGGGTCAAGACGCTGGGCATCGACACATCGCATTTCACCCCACCGAGTCGGGCCGGAGAATCGAGGTCACGCCGGACCCCCCAGGCACTGCTCGTGGAACAGGCCCCCGGAAGCGCCCGCCGTATTCCGAGCGAGCGGCTGAGACCGGCCATGACGGCACTCGGTGTGGCGGAACGCTGCGCGCTCTGCGGCACGGAGCCGTTCTGGCGTGGTCGCCCCCTGCCGCTGGAGGTGGATCATGTCGACGGCGACTGGCGGAACAACCGTCCGGAGAACCTGCGCTTTCTCTGCCCCAATTGCCACTCGGCAACGGACACTTATCGCGGCAGGGGCAAGGCGCGTCGGGCCACGGCTGCACACAGCACGAAGAGCTGACGATGAGCCAGACGCGCCGGTACACAAGGGACCTTCTGACCGAGGCGGCCGAGCAGTGCGCCGACATCGAAGATGTGATCGCCTTTCTGGGCACACAGCCGTACGGAAACCTACGACGACACCTACGCAAGCGCTTCGAACACTTCGACATCGACATCTCACACTTTCCACCACCCCGGCGCGGCCCTCACGGCGTCAAGGCACTGCCGAGCGCCGGCGAACTGAAGCAGGCAGTCGCCCAGTCGACTTCCATAGCGGGTGCCCTGCGCGTCCTGGAGCGCCCGGACAACACCAGAGTCCGCAGGCTCTTCCATCAGTTGATCGCGGAATACGGAACGAAACATCGCACTTCCTCGGGCAGGCCCACCAGCGGGGCAAGCCCAGCCCGGCGGCCAAGCCGCCGGGAGAAGTGCTGGTGAAGCACCGGGACGGCCGTCGCACGAAGACCGCACTGTTGCGTCGGGCTCTGCGCGAGATCGGCGTTCCCGAAAGATGCGACGAATGCGGGACAGGCCCTGAGTGGCTCGGGAGGCCGATCACGCTCGAGGTCGACCACCTCAATGGCGACTGGAGCGACGACCGGCGCCAGAATCTTCGGCTGCTGTGCCCCAATTGCCACGCAATCACAGATACCTGGTGCCGGGGAGGGAAACGTCGCGGCAGTCAGTGAGAACACACACGCCACAGCTACCGGCATCCCGCTACGATGGCTCGCGACCGGCGGCCGTTGCTGAATTGGCATAAGCGCGACACTTAGGATGTCGTGGGAGAAATCCCATGTGGGTTCGAGTCCCACCGGCCGCACCACGCGGGAGGGCAGCTCACAGAGGTGAGCTGCCCTCCTGCATGCTTACGCTCCGGCGTCAGCCCAAGAGCTCCCGCACCACCGGGACCAGCGCCCGGAACGCCTTGCCTCGGTGGCTGATTGCGTTCTTCTCCGCCGGGGTCAGCTGCGCGCACGTCACGTCGTACCCCTCCGGCTGCAGGATCGGGTCGTAGCCGAAGCCGTTCGTGCCCACCGGCTCGTGGCGCAGGGTGCCGAGCAGGCGGCCCTCGACGACACGCTGCGTACCGTCCGGGAGAGCGAGGGCCGCCGCGCAGGCGAAGTGGGCGCCCCGGTGGGCGGCGTCGATGTCGGAGAGCTGGGCCAGCAGCAGATTCAGATTGGCGGTGTCGTCGCCGTGGCCGCCCGCCCAGCGGGCGGAGAAGATGCCGGGCGCGCCGCCGAGGACGTCGACGCAGAGGCCGGAGTCGTCGGCGACAGCCGGCAGGCCGGTGGCCCGGGCCAGGGCGTGCGCCTTCAGCAGGGCGTTCTCGACGAAGGTGACGCCGGTTTCCTTGACGTCGGGGATGTCGGGGTAGGCATCCGCGCCGACGAGGTCGTGGCTGAGGCCCGCGTCGGCGAGGATGGCCCTGAGTTCGGTGATTTTCCCGGCGTTGCGGGTGGCGAGGATCAGACGGGTCATGCCCCTGATTATCAGGGCGCTACCCGGGCGTGCAGACCTTGCCGATCTCGGCCGCCGCATCGGTGACGGGCTTGATGTCCGGGGTGTTGTCGCCGTTCTCGATCGACTTGCGGACATTGTCGACACCGGTGTTGAGGTCGTCGACGGCCTTGCTCAGGTCGGCGTTGTCGGTCTTGTCGCTGAGGCTCTTCAGTTCCTTGTCGATGTCGTTGAGCGCCTCACGGGCCTGCGTCGGGTCGTCGGCGGCGCTGGAGACCGCCTGCTGGAGCTTGTCGACGCTGGTGGCGATCGCGTCGGCGGTCTCGACGCAGTCGAGGGCCTTGTCGATGGCGCTGCAGCCGACCGTGATCGGTACGACCAGTGCGGCGGTGGCGAGCGTGAGTGCTATGCGGCGGCGCGCAGGCATGGAACTGTCCTCCCCGGATACGGACGGGCGCACGGTTCGGCCCGTGCGCCCGTGAATCCTACGACGCCCGATGGGGCGTTCTTGGTTGCTTCTTTACCCTTCGAGTGTGTGCTCGAGGGCATCGCGCTGGAGCGCGGCGAGGTCGGCGCAGCCGCCGGTCGCCAGGTCGAGCAGCGCGTTGAGCTCCTTGCGGTCGAAGGGCTCGGCCTCGGCCGTGCCCTGGACCTCGACGAAGCGGCCGTCGCCGGTGCAGACGACGTTCATGTCGGTCTCGGCCCGCACGTCCTCCTCGTAACAGAGGTCGAGGAGCGGGGTGCCGTCGACGATGCCGACGGAGACGGCGGCGACGGTCCCGGTGAGCGGCTTGCGGCCGGCCCTGACGAGCTTCTTGTTCTGGGCCCAGGCAACGGCGTCGGCGAGGGCGACGTACGCGCCGGTGATCGCCGCGGTACGGGTACCGCCGTCGGCCTGGAGGACGTCGCAGTCCAGGACGATGGTGTTCTCGCCGAGCGCCTTGTAGTCGATGACGGCGCGCAGCGAGCGGCCGATGAGTCGGGAGATCTCGTGTGTACGTCCGCCGATTTTGCCGCGCACGGATTCACGGTCGCCGCGGGTGTTGGTGGAGCGCGGAAGCATCGAGTACTCCGCGGTGACCCAGCCTTCGCCGCTGCCCTTGCGCCAGCGCGGGACGCCTTCGGTGACGGAGGCGGTGCAGAAGACCTTGGTGTCGCCGAAGGCGATGAGGACGGAGCCCTCGGCGTGCTTGCTCCATCCGCGTTCGATGGTGATGGGGCGGAGCTGTTCGGGGGTGCGGCCGTCGATTCGAGACATGGCGTCGAGCCTAGCGGCTGTGCGAGAGGGCCCCGCTCCGGGCGGAGCGGGACCCTCTCGGCGGGGGCTCAGCGGCGGCCCTTTCGGCGTGGGCTCAACAGCTGGGGGCTTGGACTGGGGCCGGGCCGCCCGGGGCCAAGGTCACATCATGTCTTCGATGTCCGCCGCGATCGGGTCGGCGTCCGTGCCGATGACAACCTGGATCGCGTTGCCCATCTTCACGACGCCATGCGCCCCGGCGGCCTTCAGCGCGGCCTCGTCGACCTTGCCCGGGTCCACGACTTCGGTGCGGAGACGCGTGATGCAGCCCTCGATCTCCTCGATGTTGTCGATCCCGCCGAGCCCGGCGACGATCTTCTCAGCCTTGCTGGCCATGTCTGTCTCCCTGCGTTCCAAGAGCGCCCCCGCAGGGCGCTCAGCGCTGCCTCGGCCCACCAGTTGGCCCGTTTTGTCACGGTAACGCACGGTCGGACCATCTTCACTAGCGAGTAACCATCTCGTACCGAATGATGACGATCACCGGTGCCCTGTCCTGCGACCGGGCCCCCGGGCCTTACCGCAACTGGTCTACACCAGTCTGCGGCACCTGCCAAACCAGGCACCTTCCGGGAGGACGGATGAGCTCCGACAGCGCTGCCGCACCCCGGCAGAAGCGGTGGACACAGAGCGCCTTCCAGGGCATGCAGAAAATGGGCCGAAGCCTGCAGCTGCCGATCGCCGTCCTCCCCGCGGCCGGCATCCTCAACCGGCTCGGCCAGCCCGATGTCTTCGGCGCGGACGGCCTCGGCTGGGACGACGTCGCCAAGGTGATGGCCGGCGCGGGCGGCGCGCTGCTGGACGGCAACCTGGGCCTGCCGTTGCTGTTCTGCGTCGGCGTCGCGATCGGCATGGCCAAGAAGTCCGACGGCTCGACGGCGCTCGCGGCCGTGGCGGGGTTTCTCGTCTACTACAACGTCCTGCGCCAGTTTCCCGAGGACTGTGTGGGCGGGGCAAAGGCGGCAGCCCTGGGCTGCCAGGCGCCCGACGGATCGGTCGAGGCGTTCACGTACCAGAATCCAGGTGTCTTCGGCGGCATCGTCATCGGCCTGCTGACCGCCTACTTCTGGCAGCGCTTCCACCGCACCAAGCTGGTGGACTGGCTGGGCTTCTTCAACGGCCGCCGACTGGTCCCGATCATCATGTCCTTCGTCGCGATCGGGGTCGCGGTCCTCTCCCTGTGGGCCTGGCCGCCCCTCGGCGACGCGCTCGAGAATTTCAGCGACTGGCTGGTGGGTCTGGGCGCCTGGGGTGCGGGCCTCTTCGGCCTCACGAACCGGGCGCTGCTGGTGATCGGCCTGCACCAGTTCCTGAACGTGCCGATCTTCTTCCAGTTCGGCAGCTACACCAAGCCGGACGGCACGGTCGTGCACGGCGACATCACCATGTTCCTGGCGGGCGACCCGAACGCGGGGCAGTTCACCACGGGCTTCTTCCCGATCATGATGTTCGCGCTGCCGGCCGCGGCGCTGGCCATCACCCACTGCGCCAAGCCGCACCGCCGCAAGGAGATCGGGGGCCTGATGCTCTCGGTCGCACTGACGTCGTTCGTCACCGGCATCACCGAGCCGATCGAGTACTCGTTCCTGTTCGTGGCGCCGCTGCTGTACGCGATCCATGCGCTGCTGACCGGTGTCTCGATGGCGGTGAGCTGGGCTCTTGGCGTCAAGGACGGCTTCAGCTTCTCGGCGGGCCTGATCGACTACGCCATCAACTGGGGCCTGGCGACGAAGCCTTGGCTGATCATTCCGATCGGGCTCGGCTTTGCGGTGGTGTACTACGCGATCTTCCGGTTCGTGATCACGAAGTTCAACATCCAGACGCCGGGGCGCGAACCGGAGGAGGTCGAGGAGGAGCTGCAGCGGGACGTCACCAAGTAATCCGGCAGGGAATCCCACGCGGAATCCCGCGCACTTGCGGCCCGTAGCCCTCCCGTAACACCCCATAAGGCCCTTGGACCTGTCGTCCGAGGGCCTTATGTCGTTCATTTCGCACTATCGCCGAGTCCACAGGAATCGAAGGTTCCTTATCTCGCCCTCACGTGCTACAACAGGTCTACACCACTCAGTGGTGTAGACCACGCGGCCGTCGCCGCGTTCCCCTTTGAGACGCCGCCCCCCCGTGTTATGCCCCTTGGCGGCGCCTTGCCCACTGGAGGAAGTTGATGTCCACGGCTAGCGCCGCCCCCGCGGCGGACAAGAAGAAGACGGGCGCCGGCGCGATGGCTGTCATGCAGCGCATCGGCCGCAGCCTCATGTTGCCGGTCGCGGTGCTGCCCGCCGCCGCGCTCCTGGTGCGTTTCGGCCAGCCCGACATGCTTGCCAGGGACTCGTTCCCGACATTCATCACCAAGATCGCCGGGTACATGGCGGCCGGCGGCGACGCGATCCTCGCCAACATGGCGCTGCTGTTCGCCGTCGGTATCGCGATCGGTTTCGCCAAGAAGTCGGACGGCTCGACCGCACTCGCGGCCGTCACCGGTTATCTGGTCTTCAAGAACGTGCTGGCCACGTTCACCGACCCGAACCTGGACAAGGTCGCCAAGGTCGTCGACGGCAAGATCGTCATGACCGAGGCCCCGGTGGACGCCAAGGTCCTCGGCGGCGTGGTGATGGGCATAGTCGTCGCCCTGCTGTACCAGAAGTTCTACCGGACCAAGCTGCCGGACTGGGCGGGCTTCTTCGGCGGCCGCCGTCTCGTCCCGATCCTCTCCGCCTTTGCGGGCCTGGTCATCGGCATCATCTTCGGCCTGATCTGGCCGGTCCTCGGCACGGGTCTGCACAACTTCGGTGAGTGGCTGGTCGGCTCCGGCGCGGCGGGCGCGGGCATCTTCGGTATCGCCAACCGTGCGCTGATCCCGATCGGCATGCACCACCTGCTGAACTCGTTCCCGTGGTTCCAGGCCGGTACGTACGAGGGCAAGAGCGGCGACATCGGCCGCTTCCTCGCCGGTGACCCGACCGCCGGACAGTTCATGACCGGCTTCTTCCCGATCATGATGTTCGCCCTCCCGGCGGCCTGTCTCGCGATCGTCCACTGTGCCCGCCCGGAGCGCCGCAAGGTCATCGGCGGCATGATGTTCTCGCTCGCGCTCACCTCGTTCGTCACCGGCGTGACCGAGCCGATCGAGTTCACCTTCATGTTCATCGCGCCGGTGCTGTACGCGATCCACGCGGTGCTGACCGGTGTCTCCATGGCGCTGACCTGGGCGCTGGGTATGAAGGACGGCTTCGGCTTCTCGGCCGGTGCGGTGGACTTCTTCCTCAACCTGGGCATCGCGTCCAACCCGTGGGGCCTGGCGCTGGTGGGACTCTGTTTCGCGGCGGTCTACTACGTGGTCTTCCGCTTCGCGATCATCAAGTTCAACATTCCGACGCCGGGCCGCGAGTCCGACGAGGAGCTTGCGGAGCTGCAGAAGGCGGAGGCCAAGTA
This sequence comes from Streptomyces sp. NPDC019890, assembly GCF_044903445.1. NCBI lineage: Bacteria > Bacillati > Actinomycetota > Actinomycetes > Kitasatosporales > Streptomycetaceae > Streptomyces > Streptomyces sp. NPDC019890. The sequence continues at coordinate 771,721 of NZ_JBJDQK010000002.1, forward strand.
AGCCCCGCGCATCCGGACCGAAGCCCTGTCTCTCGTACGAGAGGCAGGGCTTCGGCTGTTGAGGCGTCGTACCAGGCCCTAGACCTCGTAGACCGCGCCCGCGTGTGCGATCTGGGTCGGACCGTCGTAGACCAGGCGGGCGTCCGCCAAGGTCTGCTCGGCGTCCGTCCACGGCGGGATGTGGGTCAGCACGAGCCGGCCGACGTTCGCGCGCTGCGCTTGGGCGCCGGCCTCGCGACCGTTGAGGTGGAGGCCGGGGATGTCCTCCTTGCCGTACGTGAAGGACGCCTCGCACAGGAAGAGATCGGCGCCGTCGGCGAGTTCGTGCAGCGGCTCGCAGACGCCGGTGTCGCCGGAGTACGTCAGGGTCCTGCCGCCGTGCTCCAGGCGGATGCCGTACGCCTCGACCGGGTGGGCCACCTTCTCCGTACGGACGGCGAACGGGCCGATCTCGAAGCTGCCGGACTTCAGCGTGTGGAAGTCGAAGACCTCGCTCATGGAGGAGGCGGAAGGGGTGTCCGCGTAGGCGGTGGTCAGGCGCTGCTCGGTGCCTTCCGGGCCGTAGACCGGGATGGCTCCGCAGCGGCCGCCATCGTGGCGGTAGTAGCGGGCCACGAAGTACCCGCACATGTCAATGCAGTGGTCCGCATGGAGATGACTGAGAAAGATGGCATCGAGGTCGTAGAGACCGACGTGGCGCTGCAGCTCGCCGAGGGCGCCATTGCCCATGTCGAGAAGCAACCGGAAGCCGTCGGCCTCTACGAGGTAGCTCGAGCAGGCCGATTCCGTGGACGGGAACGACCCCGAGCAGCCGACGACGGTGAGCTTCATGGAGCCGGAACCTCCGTTGACGGGGAGGGCTGGGGGAGGGTCGTGCGGTTTGTTGAGCGTAAGGCGCAAAAGGGCGGGTCGCTTCCCCGGGGCGGGCCGTTGTGGGGGAACTCACCTGCTCTGTCACCGGTTCGGGCGTTCGTGGTGGGGGGCGCGGGGGCGCGTCGGTACGGTCTGGGTATGGACACGTCATGGTGGCTCGCTGTGTGCGCGGTGGTGGTGGTCGCGCTTGTCGCCGCGGTGGCGGACGGCCGCGGCCGCGGCACGCGCCGCCCACACGGCCGGACGCGCCCGCCGGGCCGCCCCACGGGCCCCCGGCGGGCCCCGAAGCGGCGGCCGAAGCCGGGCGAAATCTGGTGGGCAGATGTGCCCTACGAGGACGGACCGGGCTCGAAGGACAGGCCCTGCCTGGTGCTTACGGTACGCGGCCGGACGGCGCAGGTCGCAAAGATCACGAGCAGGTACCGCGACGAACGGCCGGGCGTGATCTCACTGCCACCGGGAACGGTGGGGGATGCACGGGGCAGGCCGAGCTTTCTGGAGACGGATGAGCTGCGCGACGTGGCAGTGTGGGAGTTCCGGCGGCGGGTGGGGGTGGTGGACCCGACAGTCTGGGACCAGGTCCGCCACCTGTCGCCTTGATCGCGGGCCTTTCCCCCACCCAGCGCTTCCCCATAACCGGGGGCAGGCCCCCGGGCCCCCGGACGGCACGCGCTTCGCGGCGCGCGGCTCCGGCAGGGATCCCGCTGCTTCGGGCTGCCGCAGGGCGACGCACTCCGCATCGGCCGGGCCGCACACCGGGCCCGCAGGGGGCCTCGCGGGAAAGCCTTCCCGCCTACGCCCAGAGCTGGCCCTGCAGTGTTTCGATCGCCGCCTCCGTCGTCGGCGCCGTGTAGACCCCCGTCGACAGGTACTTCCACCCGCCGTCCGCGACCACGAACACGATGTCCGCCGGCTCGCCCGCCGCCACCGCCTTCTTGCCGACGCCGATCGCCGCGTGGAGCGCCGCTCCCGTCGAGACGCCCGCGAAGATGCCCTCCTGCTGGAGGAGTTCGCGGGTGCGGGTCACCGCGTCCGCCGAGCCGACCGAGAAGCGGGTGGTGAGTACCGAGGCGTCGTACAGCTCGGGGACGAAGCCCTCGTCCAGGTTCCGCAGGCCGTAGACCAGGTCGTCGTAGCGCGGCTCCGCGGCCACGATGCGGATGCCGGGTACGTGCTCGCGCAGGAAGCGGCCGACGCCCATCAGCGTGCCCGTCGTGCCGAGGCCCGCCACGAAGTGGGTGATCGACGGGAGGTCCGCAAGGATCTCGGGTCCGGTCGTGGCGTAGTGCGCGCCCGCGTTGTCCGGGTTGCCGTACTGGTAGAGCATCACCCAGGACGGGTTCTCGGCCGCGAGTTCCTTCGCGACCCGGACCGCCGTGTTGGAGCCGCCCGCCGCCGGGCTGGAAATGATCTCCGCGCCCCACATCGCCAGCAGCTGGCGGCGCTCCTCGCTCGTGTTCTCCGGCATCACGCACACGATGCGGTAGCCCTTGAGCTTGGCCGCCATGGCGAGGGAGATTCCGGTGTTGCCCGACGTCGGCTCGAGGATCGTGCAGCCCGGCGTCAGCCGGCCGTCCTTCTCCGCCTGCTCGATCATGTGGAGCGCGGGGCGGTCCTTGATCGAGCCGGTCGGGTTGCGGTCCTCGAGCTTGGCCCAGATGCGGACCTCCTCCGAGGGCGACAGCCGCGGCAGCCGGACCAGCGGAGTGTTGCCGACCGCCGCCAGCGGGGAGTCGTAACGCATCAGCGCATGCCACCGGCGACTGCAGGAAGGATCGTCACGCTGTCGCCGTCGGCGAGCTTGGTGGAGATGCCGTCGAGGAAGCGGACGTCCTCGTCGTTCAGGTAGACGTTCACGAAGCGGCGCAGCTGGCCGCCGTCGACGATGCGCTCCCGGATGCCGTTGTGCCGGGTCTCGAGGTCGGTGAAGAGCTCGGCGAGAGTGTCCCCGCTCCCCTCGACGGCCTTCGCGCCGTCGGTGTACGTACGGAGGATGGTCGGGATGCGGACCTCGATGGCCATGACATGGGCTCCTGTCGGGAGTGTGGCGGGGGTTGCGTAAGTGCGCGCGGCTCAAGCCCCCCGCGCAGGGGGTGGTGCGGTGGTCGATGCGCTCAGAGCGCAGCGCGGGCCGTACAGATCGCGCTGGCGAGGCGGCACAGGTCGACGTGCAGCCGCGCCACGAGCAGCACGGTGCTCGGCGTCCTGTCGCTCACGTCATGGGGAACCATGCGGTCATCGTAACGATTCCCGGTCCGGGTTCCGGAATGTGATCTCGCATGATGGACAGAACCGGCCCACTATGTGGGCGTCAGTACGCCGTGACGACCTTGACCTCCTCCTCGGTGACCTCGCCCTCCACAATGCGGAACGAGCGGAACTGGAAGGGGCCCGCCTCGTCGGCGTCGGCGGTGGAGACGAGGACGTAGTGCGCGCCGGGCTCATTGGCGTAGGAGATGTCCGTACGGGAGGGGTACGCCTCGGTCGCGGTGTGCGAGTGGTAGATGATCACCGGCTCTTCGTCGCGGTCGTCCAGCTCCCGGTAGAGCTTCAGCAGATCCGCCGAGTCGAACTCGTAGAACGTGGGCGAACGGGCGGCGTTCAGCATGGGGATGAACCGCTCGGCGCGGCCGCTGCCCTCGGGGCCCGCGACCATGCCGCAGGCCTCGTCGGGGTGGTCGGCGCGGGCGTGCGCAACGATCTGGTCGTACAGAGCCTGGGTGATGGTCAGCATGAGCGACAGAATAAGCATCGAGTCAGGAGGAGCCGACGCGATGGGGGTCCCCCCGGACGGAGTCTGGGGGAGGGTCAGGCAGGGTGGCGGCGGGCGACGGGAGGGCAGGCCTGTACCGAAGAGCGGTACAGGCCTGCCCGGATGCTGGACCTGGGTCCTGTGTCAGCGCTTGTTGAAGGCCGCACCCTCGGGGTTGCGGGACTTCAGCGCCAGGTAGGTGACGCCGAGGATCAGGGCCCACAGCGGCGCACAGTACAGCGAGATCCGCGCGTCCTTGTCGACGCCCATCATCACGATGACCATGCCGATGAAGAGCAGGGCGAACCAGCTGGACCACGGGGCGCCGGGAGCCTTGAACGTGGACTGCGGCAGCTCGCCGCGGTCCGCCTTGGCGCGGTAGCGGATCTGGCAGACCAGGATCATGATCCAGGCCCACATGCCGGAGATGGTGGCGAAGGAGACGACGTAGTCGAACGCCTTGCCCGGGGCGACGTAGTTGATCCAGACGCCGACCAGCATCAGCACGGCGGAGACCGTGGTGCCGATCAGCGGGGTGCCGCTCTTCGTCAGCTTGGTGAAGAACGTCGGGCCCTGGCCGTTGAGCGCCAGGTCGCGCAGCATGCGGCCGGTGGAGTACATGCCGGAGTTGCAGGACGACAGGGCGGCGGTCAGGACGACGAAGTTCACGATCGCGGCGCCGACGCCGAGGCCCATCTTCTCGAAGGCCGCGACGAACGGGCTGACGCCCGGCTGGAACTCGGCCCACGGGACGACCGACAGGATCATGATCAGCGCGCCGATGTAGAAGACGGCGATGCGCCACGGCACGGTGTTGATGGCCTTGGGCAGCGTCTTCTCCGGGTCCTTGGACTCGCCGGCGGTGACGCCGACCAGTTCGACCGCGAGGAAGGCGAACATCACGATCTGCAGCGTCATCAGCGTGCCGCCGATGCCCTCGGGGAAGAAGCCGCGGTCGTTCCAGAGGTTCGACACGGTCGCGGTGTCGGCGGCGTCGGAGAAGCCGATGGTGAGGATGCCGGCGCAGATCAGGATCATGCCGACGATGGCCGTCACCTTGACCATCGAGAACCAGAACTCCAGCTCACCGAAGAGCTTCACGGAGATCAGGTTCGCGGCGTACAGAATGACCGTGAAGATCAGCGCGTACGCCCATTGCGGGAAGCTGTCATGGGTCCAGAAGGACATGTACTGCGCGGCCGCGGTGACCTCGGTGATGCCGGTGACGACCCAGAAGAGCCAGTACGTCCAGCCGGTGACGAAACCCGCGAAGGGACCGACGAACTCGCGCGCGTACTCGGAGAAGGACCCCGAGACCGGGCGGTACATCAGCAGCTCGCCCAGCGCCCGCATGATGAAGAAGATGACCAGGCCCGCGATGGCGTAGGCCAGGATGAGGCTCGGTCCGGCCTTGGAGATTGCCTTGCCCGCGCCGAGGAAGAGGCCGGTGCCGATGGCACCGCCGATCGCGATCATCTGGATCTGACGGGCACCCAGTCCTCGCTGGTAGCCCTCGTCCGCGCCTGCTGCGGACCCCGCGGCCTCATTGCCGTCGTGTTGCTTGTCGACCTGCAGTGAGGTCATGGTGATGCGCCCTTTCTCCATGCTGATCCGCGTCCGCTGCAACTGCCGCGCGACTGCGGATCAGGTCCTGATCCCCCCGGATGTGGATGGAGTGCTACCGGCGGTCAGCCGGCCCAAGCGCCCCCGGGGACATGGGTGGCGTCCCCCGGCGGTCGTGAAGATTTATCACGGTTGCAACAGTGATGAGCCCAGGCGCTGTGGCGCACACCACAGAAAGAAGCGGACAAAATTCCATCGGCACGGCAAAGCATGCCGACGCGGTGACGTGATCGTTATCCGGATTTGAGTGTCCGTTGAGCGAACGGGGGAGCGAACAACAGGGGGACGACTCGAGACATCCAGGGGGACGCCTCAGGACATCAGCGTCTCGACGAGCGTCTCCTGGAGCGCGCCGAGCCAGAGGTACGCCATCACCATCGGCTTGCGCGGATCGGAGTCCGGCAGCCGGTACAGATCGTCGTTCTCGTCCTCGTCGGTGACCTCGAGCCGGGTGCCGATGGTCAGCCTCAGGTCGTTGAGCGCGCCGAGCCAGTGCAGACAGTCGTCGGCGGTCAGCTTGAGCACGGCGCCGCCCTCGCCGACCGCGGTGAGGGAGTCGATGGTGCGTACGAGACACAGTGCGTCGTCGCGCTTGCGGGAGCGCAGGTCCTTCTCGGTGAACCGCCTGAACTCCGCGGAGGCGGCGCGCAGTTCCTCGTCCGCCTCGTCGGCGTCGGGCCCTGCGTACGCCTCCGGGAAGAGCCGGGCCAGCGCCGGATCGGCGGGCGGCTCGCTCGGACCTTCGGCGAAGAGCGCGGCCAGCGGGTCCTCTCCCTCGACCGGCTCGTCGCCGGGCCCGATCAGCTCAAGCAGCTGCACGGCCAGCGAGCGCAGGATGGAGATCTCGACCTCGTCGAGCGCGACAGCGGCGCCGCCGCCGGGGATCGGCTCGAAGTGCCCCGACATCAGCCGCGGTCCTGGGAGAGGGTCGCCCACAGGCCGTAACCGTGCATGGCCTGCACGTCACGCTCCATCTCCTCGCGGGTGCCACTGGAGACGACGGCGCGTCCCTTGTGATGAACGTCGAGCATCAGCTTGTGCGCCTTGTCCTTGGAGTAGCCGAAATAGGCCTGGAAGACATAGGTGACGTAGCTCATCAGGTTGACCGGGTCGTTGTGGACGAGCGTCACCCACGGCACGTCGGGCTCGGGTACGGCGAAGGTTTCCTCGGCCGCCTCAGGGCGTTCGATCTCTGTGGGAGCAACACTCACCTGGTCCATGCTGCCACCCGACAGGGCTCATCGCACAAACGACCCGCACATCTCGTCACTCTGACGAAATGTGCGCTAGCATCGTCGTCATGAACACTGCGGACCTTGGCCTGCCGGTGGATGTTCCCTCGACAGCGCTCTTCACGGACCAGTACGAGCTCACGATGCTCCAGGCGGCACTGCGGGCCGGGACGGCACACCGCCGCTCCGTCTTCGAGGTCTTCACCCGCCGGCTGCCCGAGGGGCGGCGGTACGGCGTCGTGGGAGGCACCGGCCGGGTCCTCGACGCCGTCGAGAACTTCCGCTTCGACGCGGGCGTGCTGGGCTTTCTGCGCGCACAGAAGATCGTCGACGAACCGACGCTGCGGTGGCTCGAGTCGTACCGCTTCAGCGGCGACATCTGGGGCTATCCGGAGGGCGAGGTGTACTTCCCGGGCTCGCCGGTCCTGCGGGTCGAGGGAACCTTCGCGGAGTGCGTGCTGCTGGAGACCGTGGTGCTCTCGATCCTCAACCACGACTCGGCGATCGCGGCGGCGGCGTCCCGGATGCACACGGCCGCGGCCGGGCGCCGGCTCATCGAGATGGGCGCACGGCGTACGCACGAGCTCGCCGCGGTCGCCTCGGCCCGCGCGGCGTACGTCGGCGGCTTCGATTCCACCTCCGACCTGGCGGCCGGCTTCCGTTACGCCATCCCGACGGTGGGCACCAGCGCACACGCGTTCACCTTGCTGCACGACAGCGAGCGCGACGCCTTCCAGGCGCAGGTGGACTCGCTCGGGCGGGGGACGACTCTGCTCGTCGACACGTACGACGTGGCCGAGGCGGTGCGCGCGGCGGTGGAGATCGCGGGTCCCGAGCTCGGGGCCGTACGGATCGACTCCGGGGATCTGCTGCTGGTCGCGCACCGGGTGCGGCAGCAGCTGGACGCGCTGGGCGCGCGCGACACCAAGATCGTCGTCACCTCGGACCTGGACGAGTACGCGATCGCCTCGCTGGCGGCGGCGCCGGTGGACGCGTACGGCGTGGGCACGCAGCTGGTCACCGGCAGCGGGCACCCCACCTGCTCGATGGTCTACAAGCTCGTGGCCCGCGCCCAGTCCGCCGACTCCAGGGCGCCGCTGCACGCCGTGGCGAAGAAGTCGCTGGGCGGGAAGACCTCGGTGGGGGGCCGTAAGTGGGCCGCGCGGCGGCTGGACGCGGAGGGGGTCGCCGAGGCGGAGGTGATCGGTGTCGACACGGTGCCGGCCGAACTCGCGGACCGGCAACTGCTGGTGGAGCTGATCAAGGGCGGTCAGATCGTCGCACGCGAGCCGCTGGACGCGGCGCGCGAGCGGCACATCGCGGCCCGGGCGGGGCTGCCGCTGTCGGCGATGCAGCTCTCCAGGGGCGAACCCGTGCTGCCCACGGAGTACCTGTGAGCGCCCCGGGAAGCCCTCTCCCGCAGGGCGGGCGAAGTCTCTAGGCTCAGTACATTCGCCCGCCGGTCTCCCCACCGATCCCCATCGAAGGACACCTGTCATGCACCGCGCATTGATCGTCGTGGACGTTCAGAACGACTTCTGCGATGGCGGCAGCCTCGCGGTGACGGGCGGTGCCGATGTCGCCGCCGCCATCACGGACCTGATCGGCCAGGCCGCGCCGGCCGGCTACCGCCATGTGGTGGCCACCCGCGACCACCACATCGAGCCGGGCGACCACTTCTCGGACCACCCGGACTATGTGAACACCTGGCCGCCGCACTGTGTGGCGGGCACCGAGGGCGTCGGCTTCCATCCGAACTTCGCCCCGGCGGTGGCGTCGGGGGCGATCGACACGGTCTTCGACAAGGGCGCGTACGCGGCTGCGTACAGCGGCTTCGAGGGCACGGACGAGAACGGCACGACGCTGGCGCAGTGGCTGCGGGCGCGCCAGGTCACGGAGGTCGACGTGGTCGGCATAGCGACGGACCACTGCGTACGGGCGACTGCGCTGGACGCGGCGCGGGAGGGCTTTCGCACGCAGGTGCTGCTGGACCTCACCGCGGGTGTGGCGGAGGCGACGACGGAGCGGGCGCTGGAGGAGCTGCGGGGAGCGGGCGTGGAGCTGACCGGCAAGCCGGTGGTGTGACCCGCGGCGCCTGTTTCCCTACCCGCCCTCCCTCAGAGCTTCGCCCGGGAGTCACCCGCTGAAATTCAGCCCCTGGGGGTCCCTCCGGACGAAGTCCGGGGGAGATTGAGGGGTGGGGGTCCCCCCACGCCCGCAGGGGGAGGGTCCGGGGCGGAGGCCCAGTTCGGGAAGGGCCGGGGTGGGGAGCAGACCCGCGCGCCCGGCTCCCGCGCCGCCTGACCGCTCCGTGCCGGGCTCGGCAGCGTCCGTATCGGATGCCACAGCTCGTCGTGGTCCTCGGGCGTCGTGCGCCACAGCAGGCCGTCCGGATGGTGCAGTACCGCCGTGATCTCGTCCGGCGTCGGCGGCTCCGCGTTGCCCCGCAGATACACCGCCCGCAGGCCCAGGTTCCGCAGCCGCGTCAGCGCCCTCGCGCGGTTCACCGCGTGCACCAGGAAGCGGACCGTGCTGCCGTCACCCACCGGGTTGGGCAGGCTGAGCGCGACCACGACGCTGCCGTTCGGCAGCTTGCAAAAACCTCCGCCGGGCATGCTGAACCACTCCCCCGTGAGATGGCGTGTCAATAAGGGTCTGCAAGACGCACCTAAACACGATCGGCCGCCGCCCGCTAGAGGGCGACGGCCGATCACTCTTTGACCTGCGGTTATACGAATTACTTGGTCGACGGACCGACCTTGACCGTGATCGTCTGGCCGCTCAGCGGTTCCCGGACGACCGTGATCTTGGTGTTGGTGTCAGTAACCTTCACACCCGCGGTCGGGTTCTCGGCGAACCAGTAGACGCCCTTGCGGTCGTCGAAGACCGGGTTCCCCGCCTGCGGCTTGATCCGCAGCGCCACGTCCGCCTTGTGCAGCGTGAAGCCGTCCGTCGGCCGGAGGCTGAACGGCGAGTCGAAGCTCTGGATCTTGTTCCGCATCACCGTGCCGTCCGCCCACTTCAGGGCCTTCGGGTGCGCGTCCACCGGCAGGACCAGACCCTGGCCCGGGTGCTGGCTGGTGTTGTTGTCCTTCTGGGAGGTGTCCCAGTACCAGATCATCAGGCCGTTCTGGTACGGGTAGTGCTCGACCCAGGAGTCCTTCGGCGCCTTGAAACCGAAGTTGTACGGACCGACCTTGAGGGTCTTGTCGTACGACACGTACTGACGGTTCTCGGCCAGGTAGTACTGCTCGTACTCCTTGGTGAAGGACTCACCGATGCGCGAGAAGCCCTTCGCGGTCCAGCCCGCGTCGTCGCCCTCGGCGTTGTCGGTGAACAGCGGCTTGCCGTCCGCCACCACGCTCAGCGCGTCGGCCGCGAAGCCCTTGCCGCCCGCGCCGCCGTCCGTCTGGTAGCGGAAGCGGACGTCGACCTTCTTGCCCGCGTAGGCGTCCAGCGAGTACGCCAGCTTCTTGTACGCGCCCGAAGCACCGGTCAGCGCCGGCTTGTCGGACGAGTCGCGGGTGATCGGCTTGTCGTCGGCCGTGCCGTCCACCGGCGTCCAGTTGGCGCCGCCGTCCGTCGACACCTCCGCGTAGAGGTAGTCGTAGTCGGCCTCGATGTCCCACCAGCCCGAAAGCTCGAGGGACGCCTTGGACTTGCCGGTGAGGTCGACCGAGCGGGTGAGGGTGTTCTTGAGGTTGTCACCCATGTCGCTCCACCACTGCTTGGAGCCCTCGGCGGGCTTCACGACAGTCGTGGTGACGGCCTTCTTCGGCAGCTCGACGACGAGCGCCTGCGGCTTCTTGGTGTTGTACTCCGCCACACCCAGCGTGTGGGTGGACTTCGTCGCCGCCTTGGCCTTGGTGTAGTTGAGCCAGCCCAGCTGCAGCTTGTCCCAGGCGTTCATGTCGCCCGGCAGGTCGCCGATGGCGTCCTTGCCGGTGCCGAGCCAGGAGCCGCCCGACATCAGGGTCCAGAAGCCGGTGGAGTTCTCGCCGCCGCCCGAGGTGTCGTAGTGGTCGGGCAGACCGAGGTCGTGACCGTACTCGTGGGCGAAGACACCGAGGCCGCCGTTCTCGGGCTGCATGGTGTAGTCGCCGACCCAGATGCCGGTCGAGCCGATCTGGGTACCGCCGGCCTTGTTGTTCGCCGGGCCGGTCTTGCCGGCGTCGGTGCCGTACGCGTACCAGCGGTGCGCCCACAGGGCGTTGGTGCCCTCGACGCCGCCGCCCGCCGACTCGTCCTCGCCCGCGTGGACGATCTGGAAGTGGTCGATGTAGCCGTCGGGCTCGTTGAAGTTGCCGTCGCCGTCGAAGTCGTAGCGGTCCCAGAGGTCGTACTTGGACAGGTCCGCCTTGATCTGCGCGTCCGTACGGCCCTTGGCCTTCTGGTCCGCGGCCCAGGCGGTGACGCCGTCCTTGACCGTGTCCCAGACGTTGGAGCAGTTGGTCTGGCCGCAGTAGTTGGAGCCGTAACGACCCTCGTTGTAGTCGACCTTGACCCAGTCGGCGACCTCGCCGTCGACCGAGTAACGGCCCGAGGAGGTCTTCTCGTAGAAGGTCTTCAGGGAGTGCTTCGGCTGCCCCTTCTTGTCCTTGCCGGTGCCGAAGTACAGGTCCTGGAAGTGCTGCCGGTTGTAGTCCGCCTGCCAGGCCGTGGAGTTGTCGACCTTGCGGTCCGGCTGGGCGATCTTGTTGTGCAGCGGGCCCGGAGTGCCGCCGTACTTCTTGACGGGGGGCTTGGGCCCGTCCGGGCCGTCCGGGTCGAACATCGTGGTGTCGTCGACCTTGTCGCCGAACTCCACCAGGATGGTGAAGATCTTGTCCGTCTTCTCCCGGCCGAGCTCGACGTACTTCTTGTCGCCGAGCTTCACGACCTTGGACGCGCCGCGCTGCTGCACGGTCGCGTCGCCGGCTATGACCTGCTCCAGCGCGGCTTCGCGCTGCTGGTCCTGCTGCTCGCTGAACGGGCCCTCGAGGTCGTGCTCGACCTGGCCCTGGCGCGGCGCCGGGTCATGGCGCTCGATCCCCGCCGGGCTCGACGACCTCTGGTTGTCGGCCTGGGCGCTACTGAACGCCGAAGCCGACGCGGTGGTCGCGGCCAGGGCCACGAGCACCGCGGACGCTCTGATCGTCCTTCGCTTGGTGGTCACTTGATGCTGTCCTCCCCCGCGCTCCGTCGCAGCGGACCGGATGTGGGGTCGTCCGCGCGCGGTGTTGCGCGTCACAAGTGACGACATTCGACCGGAGTTACCGGAGAAAAGACAGACCTTGACTTGCACAGACCAACTGCACTATGCGTAAGCAGAGTTCCGTTATCCGGACGTGGGACGAAGCGGACAACGGGCGCACCTAATGGGACAGTTGCCCGAACGAATGACTCAATGCGCCCCCCATGCACCGGCACCGTGGGTTAGGTCACGCTTACCGCCGGTTCCTCCCGGGCATCCACCGTCGTAGAGTCATTTGTCAGTGCGACCGAGTTGAGAGACACCCCCCGACAATGTCCCGAGGACGGATACCGTCATGCCGCGTCCGACTGCCGCACAGCTCGCCTACGGTTCGGCGACCGTCATCTTCTCGACCCTCGCCCTGCTGCTGCTCACCCGTACCACCCACGTCCTGGGAGTCGCCGCCATAGGCGCCGGCTCGATGGCGATCGGACTGGTGGTCGCCGCCGCCCTGCCGATGGGCAGCACGCGGAGGGCACAGACGGCGAAGGCGACGCGAACGGTTCGTACGAACCATTCGGCCGCCTCCGCAGACGGTCTCACCACCCGGGTGCCCGCGGCCCGTCCGCGCGCCGGGGCCGAGGCCCTGGCCGCCGAACACTCACTACGCCGCTGACACCACCACCGTCTTGCCGGCCTTGTCGTGCAGACCCTGCTTGTACGGCTTGTCGCTCAGGATCGTCAGGATGATGACGAGCCACCAGAGGCAGAAGCAGCACACCCACGCCGGCACCCAGAGCACCACGGCACGCATCAGCGCGGAGGGCGTGTCGGGCACGCTGCCGTCGTTGAGCATTGCGACCCGGATCTTCATCAGGTGCTTGCCGACGCTCTGCCCGTCCCTCTTGATCATGATGGTGTCGTAGCCGACATACACGGCCAGGGAGATCAGCGACCAGAGCCACTGCCTGCCGGTGTTCACCTGCCGGGTGATCTCGTCCCAGGTGTCGCCGTTGTCCATGGTCACGTGCCAGCCGCCGCCCAGCAGCGAGAGCAGGAAAAGCGGCACGAAGATGATGAGCGTGTCGATGACACGGGCGGCGAAGCGCCTGCCGAAGTCCGCGAGCGGCGGCATCCCCGCGAGCGGGTCCACGCCGCCGTACCCACCGCCGAAGGCGCCCGGATCGGACGGAGGGGGCTGACCGCCACCACCCTCGTACGGGCCTGAGCCTCCGTAGGGGGAGCCGGGTGGGGGGCCCTCGCCCGGTGGGGGGCCCTGGCCGGGCGGGGGGCCCGGTGGCGGCGGGGGCTCCTGCGGACCGCCCGCCGGCGGCGTCGGTTCCTGCGGCTTCTTGAGGAAGGGGTCGTCCTCGGGCGGCTCGCCGGGCGGCGGCTGGTCGTTGCTCATGGGGGCAGTGCATCCCGCCCCGGTGCCCCCCGCAACGGCTCGCGCGCCGTTCGGGGGAACCCTGGCCTGCGGGAGTCAGCTCGTCACGAAGGTGTGGGCCGTCTTGTCGTGCCAGCACTGCCGCCACGGGCGGTCGAACAGGCACCACAGCACATTGAGCACACCGACCACAAGCACGCCGAGCACTCCGTAGACCAGCCAGCGGCGCAGCGCCGCCCCGAACGACGGCGGCTCATGGGACTCGATGTCCCAGACCCTGATGCCGCAGAGCTTCTTGCCGAGGGTGCGGCCCCACTTGGCGGTCGGCAGCGCCTCGTAGAGCACGCCGAGGACCAGCAGGGCGCCGAGGACGATGCCGAGCTGTCCGGCGGTGGTGGAGTCGACCAGCCAGACGGTGACCGTCTCGCCCGACTGCTTCGCCGCCTCGATCTTGTCGTCGATATGGGCGCGCGCCTGCGATACGACCGGTACGGCGACGGCGCCGACGAGCGCCCCGAGCAGCAGGGTGTCGATCAGCCGGGCGGCGAGGCGCTTGCCGAGGGACGCGGGGCGGGCCGCCGCCTGGGCCTGGGCGGCCTGCAGGAAGGGGTCGTTGACCGGCGGCTTCCAGGGAGCGACCGGCTGCTCGCCCTCGGGGCCGGTCCTGGCGAGCTGGTGGACCTGCTGAGCCCAGGAGGCCGAGCCGCCGCCGGGGCCGTTGGTGACAGGGGTCTGGGACTGCGCGGACGCCTCGGGCTGCGGCTGGGCGGGCGCCTGGGGCTGCGGGCCGCGCTGGGCCGGAGTCTGCGGCGGGGTGGGCGCGGTCGGTGCGCTCGCTGCCCCCGGCGTCATGGACCGGACCGACAGCAGGCCGTCGGCCTGCCCGGCGGCGCCGGTGGGCAGGCCACGACGCATGGCGCGGATCGCGCCGGTGCTGTCGACGGGCGGCTGAGGCTGGGGCCGGCGAGCGGACGGCTCGCCCGTGGGCGCTGCCGCCGAGGGGTCCGCGGCGCCCGAACCGGGGGCGGAGGACGCACCCTGGCCGGGGCGCAGGGGACGGATGCCGACCGTGCCGTCGACGGGCGGCTCGCCCCCGGCGGACGGAGCGAGGGAGCGTACGCCGGGCAGGGCGCCACCGGTCGGGTCGGCGGACGCACCAGAAGCACCGGAGGCAGCAGAGGTGCCCAAGTCGCTCTGGGTGCGCGGGTCCTGGCCGCTGCCCGTTCCTCCCGTACCGCTCGCGCCGCCCCAGGAGACGCGGCTGTCGCGCTCGCCGCCGAAGCCGGTCTGCCGCGAGGTGTCGGCGTGCCAGGCAGTGGCGGGCTCCGGGCGGGACGGCTCGTCGCTCGGCTCCTCGTCGAGGAAGACCGGACCGGTCTCCTCCAGGGGAGAGGGAGCCGGGGCGGGTACCGGGCCCTGGCTCGCGGCGGGCGCGGATGCCGCCGAGCCGGGCGCCGCGGGCATCGCCTCGCCCGTCTTCGGCGCGGGGCGGCTTGTTCCGGGCACCCATGCGGCACCGTTCCAATACCGGACATATCCAGGGATGGATGGGTCCGGGTAGTAGCCGGGCGTGGGACTGCCGTCGCCTGTGGCCGGGGTTGGGGCGCTCATCACCGTGGTCCCGTATCTCCTCGAGAGCCGCAATACAAGGCACCACATCTATCAGACGCTTGCGCACCCCCGGGCCGGTCCTGCCGTAACGACCACTTTCCGGTAACGGACCGCACCACGGCACAGCACGGAAAGTTGCCCCCGAAAGTCGCGTCATAGCGGCCGGGCAACGTGCTCTCTCCTGGTACGGCCGGCTCACAAGGCCTCGTAACGGAAGGAAGGAGCACTGTCATGCACACCGTGGTGGAGCGCGAGGTGGAGCTCAGACTGGTGCTGTCGCACGAGCTCAGCATCCCTGTCCCCGCTCGACTGGCCTACCGCACGGACGACCCGTACGCCGTCCACATCACCTTTCACATCGGCTCCGACCACCCCGTCTCATGGACCTTCTCCCGCGAGCTGCTGGTCGAAGGGGTGTTCAGGCCCGGCGGCGACGGCGACGTCCGGATCTGGCCGACCAAGATCGACGGCCGGGGCGTGGTGCTGATGGCCCTCTGCTCCCCCGACGGCGAGGCGCTGCTCGAGGCGCCCGCGGAAGTGGTGTCCGCCTGGCTGGAGCGGACCCTGCGGGTGGTCCCCCCGGGCTCCGAGTCCGAGCAGCTCTCTCTCGACGACGGCCTCGCCGAGCTGTTCGCGCCCACTCCGGCCGACGATCTGCGGCTGCGGGACCCGTGCTCCCCGGACGAGTCCAAGGACGGCAATGCCTGAGCGGTGACGGATGCCTTGTCGGTGCGGGCCCCAGGCCCTGTCCTAATCGGTCACGTACGTATGCGTGATGAACTCCAGGGAGTGGCCGTCGGGGTCGTCTATGTACACCCCGCGGCCCCCGTAGTGGTGGTTGATCTGCTGCGGCTTGGCGTGCGTCGGATCGGCCCAGTACGGGAGTTCTCGGTCGGTGATCCGGCCGAAGATCTCGTCGAACTCCTCCTCGGAGACGAGGAAGGCCAGGTGCTGCGGCGTGATGGCACCCCCGGCGTCGAGGTAGTCGAGGGTGACGCCGCCCGCCAGCGGCAGGCTGGCGAACGGGCCGAACGGCCTGGGCTCCGGCTCCCCGATCAGCTCGGCGAGAAAGCGTGCGCCGGCGAACCGGTCGCGGCTGTGGACGATGGTGTGATCAAGCTGTGCGGGCACGGCTCCTCCTTCATCTGCACCTTCACGTTATTGCGGAGGGCCCTGCCCGGACCATCGGGCATTCGCCTTAGGCCTGTGGTCCCAGAAGGAGCCACGGCCTCAGAAGAGTTTGCCGGGGTTGAGCAGGCCCAACGGATCGAAGGTGTGCTTGATGGCTCGCTGCATCTCCACGCCCACCGGGCCGAGTTCGCGCGCCAGCCACTCCTTCTTCAGTACGCCGACGCCGTGTTCGCCGGTGATGGTGCCGCCGAGTTCCAGGCCGAGCGCCATGATCTCGTCGAAGGACTCGCGGGCGCGGCGGGACTCGTCCGCGTCGGCGTGGTCGAAGCAGACGACGGGGTGGGTGTTGCCGTCGCCCGCATGGGCACAGACGCCGATGGTGAGGTCGTACTTGTTGGCGATGGCGGCCGTGCCCTCGATCATCGCGCCGAGCCTGGAGCGCGGCACACAGACGTCGTCGATCATCGTGGCCGTCTTCACGGTCTCCAGGGCAGTGAGTGACAACCGCCGTGCCTGGAGGAGGAGTTCGGACTCGGCGACGGTCTCGGCCGGGACGACCTGGGTGGCACCCGCCGCGCTGCACAGCTCGCCGACGGCGGCCAGGTCGGCGGCCGGGTCCGGGGTGTCGAAGGCGGCGAGCAGCAGCGCCTCGGTGGTGTCGGGCAGGCCCATGTTCGCCATGGCGTTGACGGCCCGTACGGTCGTGCGGTCCATGAGCTCCAGGAGCGAAGGCGTATGGCCGCGTTCCATGATCGCGCAGACCGCCTCACAGGCGGCGGCCGCGGAGTCGAACTCGGCCGCCAGCACGAGCTGCGCGGGTGGCTGCGGCCGGAGCGCGAGGATGGCTTTGACAACGATGCCGAGGCTGCCTTCCGAGCCGACGAAGAGCCTCGTCAGGTCGTATCCGGCGACGCCCTTGGCGGTGCGGCGGCCGGTGCTGAGCAGCCGGCCGTCGGCGAGGACGACCTCCAGGCCCAGCACGTACTCGGCGGTCACTCCGTACTTGACGCAGCACAGCCCGCCGGACGCGGTGCCGATGTTGCCGCCGATGGTGCACGTCTCCCAGCTGGAGGGGTCCGGCGGGTAGTACAGACCGTGTTCGCCCACCGCCCGGGACAGCACGGCGTTGACGACGCCCGGCTCCACGACGGCGATCCGGTCGACCGGGCTGATCTCCAGGATCCTGTCCATCTTCGTCAGGGACAGCACGATGCAGCCGTCGGAGGCGTTGGCCGCCCCGGACAGGCCGGTACGGGCGCCCTGCGGGACGACGGGGACGCGCAGCCCGGTCGCGGTGCGCATGACGTGCTGGACCTGCTCGACGGTGCGTGGCAGCACGACGACCGCGGGGGTGCCCGCGGCGCAGAAGCTCGCCATGTCGTTGGCGTACGAGGCCGTGATGTCCGGGTCGGTGATCAGGGCCTCGGCGGGCAGCCCGGCACGCAGCCGGTCCAGAAGATCGTCCATGGCACCAGCCTCGCACCGGGGGCCATCGGTGTGAACCCGTCTGCCTTCCGCTGCGCAGGGCCGAGTGCTTTCTTCGTACTGGCTGCTTACTGACGCACAGTGAGCGCCATGAACAGCGAACATGTGAAGAACGTCGCGATCGGCACGCTGGTCGGCGCGACGCTGGTCGTCGGGGTGATCACACTCGCGCCGGGGTGGGGTGATGACGGACCGCCGCCCGCGCCGGGAGCGTTGGGACGGGCGGCTGAGGCGGTGGCCGGCGGGGCGCCGGCCTCCCTCGCCGATCTGACCGCCCTCATCGACGACCGCGAGCGGTGGGTGCGGGCACACCCGAAGGACGAGGAGTCATGGGCGGTGCTCGGCTCCGCGTATGTGGAGCAGGGCTCCCGGCTGGCGGACGCGGACTACTACCCGAAGGCGGAGAGCGCGCTGCTGCGTTCGCTTACGGTGCTGCCGGGCGGGAAGGGCAACGTCGAGGCGCTGGTGGGGCTCGCGGCGCTGGCCAACGCCCGGCACGACTACGCCCGGGCCCGTGCGCTGGGCGACAGCGCGAGGAAGCAGCAGCCGACGCGGTGGAGCGCGTATCCGGCGCTGATCGACGCGTACAACGGGCTCGGCGACTACAGGGCCGCCGGCAAGGCGATGGACAAGCTCATGGAGCTGCACCCGAGCGCGCAGACGCTGGGCCGGGCGGCCGAGATCTACCGCGACCGCGGCTGGCGCGAGGACGCGGCAGCGCTGGCGTACGACGCGGTGGGCGGCGCGCAGGCGCCCGAGGAGAAGGCGTCCGCGCGCCACCGGCTCGGCGATCTGGCGTGGGAGCGGGGCGAACCGATGGAGGCGCTGGAGCAGTACGACCTGGCGCTGAAGCTGGCGCCGGACCACCATCCATCACTGGCGTCGCGGGCTCGGGCACTGGCCGCGCTGGGGCGTACGGACGAGGCCTTCCGCGACTACGAGTCGGCGCTCGGGATGGTGCGGTTGCCCGAATACGCCCTGGCAGCAGGCGAGTTGTACGAGTCGCTGGGGCTGGACGGGGATGCGCAGACGCAGTACGACCATTTGCGCGACCGGGTCGAGAGGTCCGACAGGTCCGATGGGACGGACGCGGACGGGGTGGACGACGACGTCGTGCTGGGCCTCTTCGAGGCGGACCACGGCGATCCGGCCGCGGCCGTGCGCCGGCTGCAAGCTGAATGGGACCGGGGGCACCGGAGCATGTCCGCGGCGGACGCCCTGGGGTGGGCGCTGTACCGGATGGACAGGCCGAAGGAGGCGTTGCCGTATGCCAAGAAGGCGACGGAGCAGGGGCTGCGGAGCGCGCTGTTCACCTACCACCGCGCCGAGATCGAACGCGCACTCAAAATGACCGGCCCGGCCCGCAGGCACCTCGAGGAGGCGCTGCGGATCAACCCGTACTTCTCGCCGCTGCTGGCACCCGAGGCACGGGACGCGCTGGACGTGCTGGGGGAACCGCCTCCTGGCGGCCCGAAGGATGTGACGGGGACGGACGGGGACGGGGATGCGGTGGAGGAGGTCCCGCCGGAGGCCCAGGAGTCGCCGTCGGCGATGGCGGAGGAGAGCACGCCGCAAGCCTCGCCGTCCAGGACGGCCGAGGAGAGCCCGCCGCAGGCCTCCTCACCGTCCGCCACGTCCGATCAGAGCCCGTCGCAGGCCTCACCGTCCGCCACCGCCGGGGCGAGACCGGCGCAGGCCTCACCGTCCACGACGGCCGGGGCGAAGCCGACAGCGTCAAGGCGGTCGGGGTGACGGAACCGGTGCCCGGCCGGCGGCGGCTCTCAGACCTCTGCCGTGCCGATCAGCCCGTTCCGTGTCACCCGTGCCGCCAGTTCCGGCTCCGTCAGCGACTCCGTACCCTCGGGGCGGCGCGGCAGCACCATGTAGCGGGTCTCCGATGTGGAGTCCCACACCGTGATCTCCACATCGGGCGGCAGCCGCAGCCCGAACTCCTCCAGTACCGCCCGTGGTTCGCGGACCACGCGCGAGCGGTAGGCCTCGCTCTTGTACCAGCTCGGGGACGGGCCGAGCAGCCGGAGCGGGTAGCACGAGCAGAGCGTGCACACGATGACGTTGTGCGTGTGCGCGGTGTTCTCGACGACGCGCAGACGCTGCGTCTGGACTCCCCCGGCCGCAAAGCCGAGTTCGCCGACGGCTGCCGTGCCGTCCGCCAGCAGCCGGGCGCGGAAGGCCGCGTCGGTCCAGGCCCGGGCGGTCACCCGAGCCCCGTTCGCCGGGGACGCACCGCTCAGGAAGGCGTCGATGACCTCGTCGAGCGCCGCGCCCGCGACGACACCGCGCTCCTCCAGGAGGGTCTCCAGACGGCGTACGCGGCGGGAGATCAAGGCGTCCGAGTGGGTTCCGGTCACGGCTGCTCGTCCTCCAGGTAGCTCTCGAACAGATCCAGTACGACGTGGTGGTCGCCGTCGCCCCAGAGCTCACGGGCCGCGAACCGTACGGCGTAGACCTGCTCGACGGGTGCGTCGTCGCGCCCCTGCGAGCGGACGTCGGCGAGCGGCGACCGGCCCTCGGGCTCGACGACGGTGCCGTGCTTGCCTCGGGCGTACCGCGGCAGCCGGGTGTGGTGCGGCGGATCGTGGTGCACGGTCCGCACGTGGGCGCCAGGAGCGAAGCGGTCAGTCATCGAGCTCGCCCGCCTCGATGACGCCTTTGCTCTCCAGGAGAGTGACGATGGCGTGGAACCAGCGCTCGTAGTACGAGGCCGCCAGGTACTCGGCGGGCGCCATCGATTCGATGGCGTCGCGGAACTCGTCGAGGTTGAAGACCTTCCCGGCGATGAGCGCACGGTTGAGGGCGAACACCCGGGCTTCCCAGTCCGCGTGGAAGGGCTCGGTGTCGTCGGTGGTGTCGATGGGCCCGAAGCCCTGCATCCCGCCTACGTCGTTGATCCTGGCCATGTCCTCAAGCCTAGGACCCCGGAACCTCGGCGAGCTGGGAGACAAGCAGGTCGACCCGGGCCCGGTGATGTTCCGGGCGGAGCCGGTCGACCTCGGTGAGAGTGGCCAGGCCGTGCAGCGCGCTCCAGACGACCTCGGTCAGCAGCTCGGGGTCGCGCCCGCCCGCGATCGTCTCGACGACTGCCAGGAACTCGCCGAACGCGGCCTTCAGCGGCGCGGGCGACTCCTGTGTGCCGAACGTGATGTCGATCTGCCGTACGAACATCGCCTCGTACACCGCGGGCCGCCGCCGCGCGAAGTCCAGATACGCGTTCGCGAGGGCGAGCAGTGACACTCGCGGTCTCTCCGCGCTTTCGGCGCGGACGCACCGCAGCTCGTCGGCGAGTTCGGCGAACCCCTCGACCGCGACGGCCGCCACGATCGCGCTCTTGCCCTTGAAGTGGCTGTAGAGGACGGGCTGGCTGTACTCCACGCGCTCGGACAGCCGCCGTGTGGTCACCGCCTCCCAGCCCTCCGCCTCGGCCAGCTCACGGGCCGCGGTGACGATCAATCGGTGGCGTTCTTCTCGTTCTCTCGCTCGGCGTTCCTGTAGCGACATGAGCAAAATCCTAGCACCGCTAGACATGAGAGCGACACTAGATCTAGCATCGACCGAAGTCCTAGCAATGCTAGACATCTCCGTGGGGGAAACCATGTCCATGTCGCGCACCGCCACCGTCCTCGCCGTCCTGACCGGCGCCGCCTTCACCTTCTTCGGACTCAACTTCCTGCTCAACGGGGCCGGAGCCGCCTCCGGCTTCGGCATCAGCCCCTGGCCCGAGGGCAATGCCGCCGGGTACTTCGTCGTGAAGGGCGTACGCGACCTCGCCCTGGGAGCCACTGCGTTCACCCTGCTGGCGCTGGGCCAGCGCCGCGCCCTGGGCTGGGTGGTGCTCGCCGACGTCCTCGTACCGGCCGGCGACGCCGCCGCCGTGCTCGGCAACGGCGGATCCGTCGCCGTCGCGCTCGGCGTGCACGCATCCGCGGCCGCCGTGGTCCTGCTGACCGCGGTCCTGCTGCTCGTCGAGCAGGCGCGGCGTCGGCGCAGCGTGGCGTAGCCGACGGGCAGCGCACACGCCGCCGGTCGTGAGCATGCGTGCGGCCCCACAGGTCAGGATCTGTGGGGCCGCGTGGACGTGCAGCGCAGACGTCGAGGGGTTTCGCAGAAGTCGGGTTTCTCAGGCGTCAGAGGTTTCCGCGCTTCTCCTGCTCGCGCTCGATCGCCTCGAAGAGCGCCTTGAAGTTGCCCTTGCCGAAGCCCATCGAGCCGTGCCGCTCGATCATCTCGAAGAAGACCGTCGGCCTGTCCTGCACCGGCTTGGTGAAGATCTGCAGCAGATAGCCGTCCTCGTCGCGGTCGACCAGGATCTTCAGCTCGCGCAGCGTCTCGACCGGCACCCGCGTCTCGCCCGCCCACTCGCCGAGCGTGTCGTAGTACGAGTCGGGCGTGTCCAGGAACTTGACTCCCGCCGCCCGCATGCTCCGCACCGTCGCGACGATGTCGTTGGTGGCGAGCGCGATGTGCTGGACACCGGCCCCGCCGTAGAACTCCAGATACTCGTCGATCTGCGACTTCTTCTTCGCGATCGCCGGCTCGTTGATCGGGAACTTCACCTTCAGCGTGCCGTCGGCGACGACCTTCGACATCAGGGCGGAGTACTCGGTGGCGATGTCGTCGCCCACGAACTCCTTCATGTTGGTGAAGCCCATGACCTTGTTGTAGAAGGCCACCCACTCGTTCATCCTGCCGAGCTCGACATTGCCCACACAGTGGTCGATGGCCTGGAAAGTGCGCTTGGCCGGCGGCTCGACGATCGGGTCGGCGGCGACGAAGCCCGGCAGGTACGGGCCGTCGTAGCCGGAGCGGTCGACCAGCGTGTGCCGGGTCTTGCCGTACGTCGCGATCGCGGCCAGCACGACCGTGCCGTGCTCGTCCTTGATCTCGTACGGCTCGGTGAGACCGGTGGCGCCGTGCTCGGTGGCGTACGCGTACGCGGCCCGCGCGTCCGGCACCTCGATGGCCAGGTCGACGACGCCGTCGCCGTGCTCGGCGACATGGTCGGCGAGGAAGCGGCCCCAGTCGGTGGACTGCTTGATGACGGAGGTGAAGACGAAGCGCGCGGCGCCGTTGGTCAGCACATAACTCGCGGTCTCACGGCTGCCGTTCTCCGGTCCGGAGTACGCGACGAGCTTCATGCCGAAGGCCGTGGAGTAGTAGTGCGCGGCCTGCTTGGCATTGCCGACGGCGAAGACGACCGCGTCCATTCCCTTCACCGGGAAGGGGTCTGCCTTGCGCGCGGTGGCGGGGGTGTGATCGATGGTCTCAGTCATAACAGCAGGCTCCCTCCGATCCACAAGGTGCGCAATAGTTTCTGTTTTCTCTGGTCAATATGCACAGCAGAGGAGCACGATGGTGGGGCTATCTGTACATGATGACCACCAGGGAGACCGTCATGGCGATCGATCATCTGGACGGCCGGCTCATCGTCCTGCTGGCCCGCGAGCCGCGCATCGGGGTGCTGGAGGCCTCCCGCCGGCTCGGCGTGGCCCGCGGCACCGCGCAGGCCCGGCTCGACCGTCTTCAGTCCAATGGAGTGATCCGCGGATTCGGCCCCGATGTGGACCCGGCCGCGCTCGGCTATCCCGTCACCGCGTTCGCCACGCTGGAGATCAAGCAGGGACAGGGCGCGGATGTGCGGTCCCATTTGGCAACCGTCCCCGAGGTGCTCGAGCTGCACA
Source organism: Streptomyces sp. NPDC019890 (assembly GCF_044903445.1). Classification (NCBI taxonomy): domain Bacteria; kingdom Bacillati; phylum Actinomycetota; class Actinomycetes; order Kitasatosporales; family Streptomycetaceae; genus Streptomyces; species Streptomyces sp. NPDC019890. Next base: position 794,684 of record NZ_JBJDQK010000002.1, read on the forward strand.
CCACCACGGGCCACGGCGACATGCTCTGCCGGCTGGTCGCCCGTTCCAACGCGGATCTCCAGCGGGTGATCGACCGCGTTGTCGGTTTTGAAGGCATTGTCCGGGCCTCCACGGCGATCGTCATGGAGAATCCCGTGCGCTTGCGGATCATTCCGCTGGTGGAGCAGGCCGCGGAGGACGACGGCGCCTGAGGTGACTCGGTGCGAGCCTGCCAGGGTCAGCGGCAAGACCCGGCTCGGGCAGCGCGTCCGGCGGCTCGGGAGGCGGGGGCGGGGTCAGCAGCGCGTCCGGCGGGGGCGGGGTCAGCAGCGCGTCCGGCGGGGGCGGGGTCAGCAGCTCGGGACCTTCCCGCCCTTCTCCAGAGCCCGCAGCGAGTCCACCGCGCCCCGCAGGGTCGTCACCGGGATCAGCCGCAGCCCCTTGGGGAGTTCCGCCTTCGCGTCGGAGCACTCCTTCTTGGGCACGAGAAAGACGCTCGCGCCGTCCCGCTTGGCGGCCTGAGTCTTGAGCGACACCCCGCCGACCGCGCCCACCTTGCCGTCCGTGCTGATCGTCCCCGTTCCGGCGATGGTCCGGCCACCGGTCAGATCGCCGCCCGCGCCGTCGCCGTCGAGCTTGTCGACGATCCCGAGCGAGAAGAGCAACCCGGCGCTGGGTCCGCCGATGTCGGCGAGGTGCAGGGTGACCTTCACCTTCGCCGGGTTCTCGCCCAGGTAGCCGAGTGCGGCGGCGGTGGCGGCGTCCTGCGACTGCTCCATGTCCTTGAGGTTGTGCTCTTCGACTTCCTTGTCCGATTTGCCCGGCGGATAGACGGAGTCACGCGGCAGCACCGCACGGTCCGTCCTGAACCAGGCGTCGGCCACATCACCGAGATCGACATCGGCGGACGGCCCGGTCGCCACGATGGTCGTCATCCGCAGCTCCCCCTTGGTCTTACGGGTGGGTGCGCCGGCGATGGTGATGACCGGTGTGCCCTTGTCCTCGCCGAGCACGTTCGCGGTGGTCCCGGGCCCAGCGATGGCGTACGGCAACGGCGCGAGGCCGACGGCGGCGAAGAGGGCGAGGACGGGGAGAGCGCACAGGGCGATGGCGCGGGTGCGCGTGAGACTGGAGAGCACGGTGCTCAATGTATCGGGGGCGGGGGCGGGGGTACCGAGCTGCGGGTAAGGGGATCCCGGGTCCGCCGGCCGGCCGGGGCCGGGGCGGGGGACAGAACTCCCGCCCGGGACCTCAGTGCCCGGGTCCGCTCACCGGCCGGGGCCGGGGCAGAGGACTCAACAGCCCGCGCCGGGGGCCGGACCCGGTGACCGCCAAACCTCAGCGCAACGCGTCCGCGACCTCGCGGGCCGCGTCCACCACCCGCGGCCCCACCCTCTCCGGCACGGAGTCCGCCAGCATCACCACACCCACGCTCCCCTCCAGCCCGGTCACCCCGACCAGCGCCGCGGCCGCCCCGCTCGCGCCCGCCTCCAACTCGCCGTGGGTGAGCGTGTACCCGGGTTCGTTCGACTTGCCCTGGCGTGCCGCGAGGATCGCCTTGCCTGCCGCGCCCCGGTCCAGTGGGTGCCGGAAACCCGCCCGGTACGCCACGTGATAGTCCGTCCAGGTCGGCTCGACGACCGCGACCGCAAGGGCCTCCGAGCCGTCGACAAGAGTGAGATGCGCGGTCGCCCCTATGTCCTCCGCGAGCGAGCGCAACGCCGGCATCGCGGCCTCGCGCACCAGCGGGTGCACCTGGCGGCCGAGCCGCAGCACGCCGAGCCCGACCCGGGCGCGGCCGCCCAGGTCGCGGCGTACCAGCGCATGCTGTTCGAGCGTGGCCAGCAGGCGGTAGACGACGGTGCGGTTGACGCCGAGTTTGTTGGACAACTCGGTGACGGTCAGCCCGTGGTCGGTGTCGGCGAGCAGTTTGAGGACTCTGAGTCCCCGGTCGAGCGTCTGGGAGGTTTCCGCGGTCACGACGCCCTCTCCTTCGGAGTGAGTGACGACGGTCCTCCACGGATACAGCGACACCGGTCCCATCGGCGACGCACCCAGAGGCCGCCGGCAGTTCATGGCATGCACACCGGCTGCGCTCCGCGGCGGCGCTGCCACGGGGCGTATGCATTGCGGGGACAGTAGCGACCTGGTCCGCTCAGCGGAAGACCTCGTCCAGAATCCGGGCGCTTCCACGATGGCCGACTTCTCCGCGCCGGCCATGCGCGGGGAAGGGCCCACGTCGCCGCGGGATGAGCAGGGCCCGGGTGCGTACCCACGCACCCGGGCCCGTTCGGCATCCGTACACGCGTCACCGCATACGGGTCGCCCACTCCTGGACCTTCTTGATCCGCTCCCGGATCTGCCCGGCGGTCGCCTCGGCACTCGGCGGCCCACCGCACACCCGGCGGAGCTCGGTGTGGATGACGCCGTGCGGCTTGCCGCTCTGGTGGACGTACGCGCCGACCATCGTGTTGAGCTGCTTCCTGAGCTCCAGCAGCTCCTTGTGCGAGACGACCGGTCGCCGCTCGGCCGGCATCTCCAGCAGATCGGCTTCCTCGTCCGGCTTCTTGCGGCTGTGCGCGATCTGCCGGGCCTGCCGCTTCTGCAGGAGCAACTGCACCTGGTCGGGCTCGAGAAGCCCCGGGATCCCCAGGTAGTCCTGCTCCTCTTCACTTCCGGGGTGCGCCTGCATGCCGAACTCGGCGCCGTCGTACAGCACTCGGTCGAAGACGGCGTCGGACTCGAGCGCCTCGAAGGGGAGCATGTCCTGCTCACCGGTGTCCTCGTCCTGCTGCTTCTCCGCCTCCGCCATCTCCTTCTCGGATTCGGCGTACGGGTCCTCTTCCCCGTCCTTCTTCGGCTTGTCGAGAACGTGGTCGCGCTCGACCTCCATCTCGCTTGCGAAACCAAGGAGGTTGGGGATGGTCGGCAGGAAGACGGACGCGGTCTCGCCGCGACGGCGGGAGCGTACGAAACGTCCTACGGCCTGCGCGAAGAAGAGCGGCGTCGAAATGGTGGTGGCGTACACCCCCACCGCGAGCCGCGGCACGTCGACGCCCTCGGACACCATGCGGACCGCGACCATCCAGCGATCCTCGTTCTCGCTGAACTCCTCGATCCGCTTGGACGCGGCGGCCTCGTCGGAGAGGACGACGGTCGCCTTGGTTCCGGTGATCTCACGGATGAGCTTCGCGTACGCGCGCGCCGAGTCCTGGTCGGACGCGATGACGAGCCCACCGGCGTCCGGGATGCCCTTGCGCACCTCGGTCAGCCGCTTGTCCGCGGCGCGCAGCACATTGGGCATCCAGTCCCCGCGCGGGTCGAGCGCGGTGCGCCAGGCCTGCGAGATGGCGTCCTTGGTCATCGGCTCGCCGAGGCGGGCGGCGATCTCGTCACCGGCCTTGGTGCGCCACCGCATATTGCCGCTGTAGCTGAGAAAGATCACGGGCCGGACGACGCCGTCCCCGAGAGCATTGCCGTATCCGTACGTATAGTCCGCGGCGGACCGCCGAATGCCGTCGTTCCCCTCCTCGTACTGCACAAAGGGGATGGGATTGGTGTCGGACCGGAAGGGCGTACCGGTGAGCGCGAGCCGCCGGGTCGCCGGGTCGAAGGCCTCGAGGCAGGCCTCGCCCCACGACTTCGAGTCACCGGCGTGATGGATCTCGTCGAGGATGACGAGGGTCTTGCGCTGCTCGCAGCGGTTGCGGTGCAGCATGGGCCGCACGCCGACGCCCGCGTACGTGACGGCGACCCCGTGGTACTCCTTGCTCAGCGGCCCGGCGCTGTACTCCGGATCAAGCTTGATCCCGACCCGCGCGGCCGCGGCCGCCCACTGCTTCTTGAGGTGCTCGGTGGGGGCGACGACGGTCACCTGCTGCACGACGTGGTGGTGCAGCAGCCAGGAGGCGAGGGTGAGCGCGAAGGTGGTCTTGCCGGCGCCGGGGGTGGCGACGGCGAGAAAGTCCCGCGGCTGCTCCTGGAGATACCGCTCCATGGCGCCTTGCTGCCAGGCCCGCAGCTTGTTGGCCGTACCCCAGGGGGCGCGGCCGGGGAAGGCGGGGGAGAGGTGGTGGGAGTGGGAGGCGGTAGTAGTACTCACGGTCTCCGGGTTCGACGCTCGTCCAGCTCTGACAGTCCAGGTATGACAACCGGGCCACCCTACCGGTGTGACTGCGGGGGCTGGGGCGGACGGGCCGGGTCGCCGAGGGGTGAGACGGGCCTCACAGGGGGCGGCGGGTCTTGGGCGCGGGTCTTGAGGGGGTCCGCGGGGCCCACGGGCGCGGGCCTCGGCCTGTACGGGATGCACGGGTCCGCGGCTGCGGGCGTCCGGGGCACGGGCCAGGGGCCTGTCCGGCTGGCCGGGACCGCGGGTGCGGGTCTTGGCCTGTCCGGGATGCACGGGTCCGCGGCTGCGGGCGTCCGGGGCGCGGGCCAGGGGCCTGTCCGGCGAACCGGGACCGCGGGTGCGGGTCTGGGGGCCGCTACGGGGCTCGAATTCTGGACTGCTTTCCTCACCGCGCTTCGCGCGAGCTGCGCCGCTTTTACGTCCACAACACGACCCCTACGCGTCCCCCTGCACCCCAAGGCTCCCGGGCACCCCGTGTCCAACCGCGCCGCGAAGCCGGCGAATCGTCGGGCACGTGCCCCCGCGCCGCGAAGCCGGCGCATCCGGGGTGTGGGGGCGTCAGCCCCCACGTTCCCCTCCCCCCAGGGGGCCTGGGGGATCCCCCAGTTTCGGGAAGGGGCGGGGTGGGGGACAAATCCGCCCGCGCATCGGGGCGTGGAGGCGTCAGCCCCCGCGTCCAACTCCCCCAGGGATCCCGGGCGAAGCCCAGGGTCGGGCCCCGGTCACCGCGTCCGCAGCCGCGTCGACACCCACGCCCCCACCAGCGCCACCCCCGCCATCGGCAGAAACACCGCCGCAAACGCCCCCGGGTGCGAGCCCGACGATCCCGCCGCACCCGACGCCGCGTGCGCCGCCCCCACCGCTCCCCCGCCCAGCGCGGCGAACGCCGCACCCCCCGCCGCCAGCAGCAGCACGTTCGACAGCCCGTCCGAGATCTGCAGCGCCGCCGAGTTCGCGCCCGCCTCCTCCGGCGCGGACAGCTTCAGCAGCAGGACGCTCGTCGAAGAGATCACCATGCCCATGCCGAGGCAGCCCACGCCCCACGCGACCCCCACGATCCACACCGGCACCCACGCGATCAGCACGCTCGGCGCCGCCGCGATCGCCGCAGCGACCAGCACCATCCCCAGTGCCATCAGCCACTCCCGGTACGGTTCGACCCGCGGCCGGGACTGTACGTACGACCCGAGCGCCCACGTCGCCCCGCCGACCGCCAGCGACAGTCCGGCCATGGTGGGCGACAGCCCGCGCTGAGTGACCAGCATCAGCGGTACGAAGGACTCCGCCGCGATGAAGGACCCGGCCGCGACGCCCCGCAGCAGTACGACGGACGGCAGCCCCCGCGCCGCCCGGTACGTACCCCGCGGCAGCAGCCCGAGCTGCCGCCCGGTACGTACCCCGCGGCAGCAGCCCGAGCGCGGCGGGCACCAGCAGCGCCGTACCGGCCAGCGCCGGGATCACCGACAGCCACCTCAGTTCCTGTCCCGCGTACTGCAGCAGCCCCGCCCCCACCGAGATCCCGAGCGCCAACCGGATTCGCTGCCCGTCGAAGGACTGCCGCGGCGCGTCCGGATCGGCGGGCCCGGCCGCCATCCGCCGGATCGCGGGCAGGGCGAGCGCCAGCGGGAACACCACAAGCACCGGAATGCCGATGAAGACCCAGCGCCAGCCGAGCTGTTCGGTGACGGTCCCGGACGCGAGCGGCCCCACGACCGAGGGGATCACCCAGCTCGCGGCGAACGCGGCCATGATCGAGGGCCGCAGCCGCTCCGAGTACGCCCGGCTGACGACCACGTACAGCGCGACGATCACCAGCCCGCCGCCAAGCCCCTGCACCGCCCGCCCGACGATGAACAGCCACATCGCCCCCGCGGTCCCGGACAGCAGCAGCCCCGCCCCGAACGCCGCAATCCCGGTGGCGAGCGGCCACAGCGGCCCGTCCCGGTCGGCCCACTGCCCGGAGAGCACCATCGCGAAGAGGCTGGTGGTGAAGTACGCGGAGAAGGCGAAGGCGTACAGCGAAATACCGTGCAACTCCCGCGCGGCAACGGGCATCGCGGTGCCGACGGCGGTCGCCTCGAACGCGATCAGCACGACGACGGAGACGATCCCGACACTGAGCGCACGATGCGTCCTGCCGAGGACGCCTTGGCCACCGGGGACCACGATTGTGCCGGCGGACGGCGGCGTGACCTGGGCGTCACGGGGTTCGAGGACGGTCATGGCCCCCAGAGTAAGGGCCATGATCCGCAATTGCCCCTGTCGCTGGGGGGAAGCCGGCTGGTCCCTTGGTCGTACGACCCGCGTACGACCATGAACGCCGTATGGCAGTCGCATTGCAGCCCGCGCAGGACCCTTGAGCACCGCGGAAGCCCGGCCTACGGTCGAGGCATTGGAGACACACGGCCGTGTGCCCGAGTGGTTGAGGGACTCGCCTGCAAAGCGGGTTACGCCGGTTCGATTCCGGTCACGGCCTCCACGGACGCGAAAGCGGCCGCCCCTCTGGCGCAGGGGCGGCCGCTTTCGCGTCGGCGGGACCTATCCGCAAGCCTCGACACGACCCCTCGACGGCGGTGGCCGTCAGGTCGTCCTCAGCTCTCCGGCCAGTCGCCGTAGCGGGTGAACGTCTCGGAACCGGTCTTGCCCTTGAACCACTTGACGGTGACGGTGTCCCCGCCGCTGTACGTGAGATCCCCGCCGCGATCCTCTTCCTTGACCTGCTTCCCGCCGCGCTCGCAAAGCATCGCGATCTGGTATTTCCTGTCGGGCTCTTCGACCTTCCGGATCCCGCGGCACTCGAGCCCGCCGGAGACGAGGATGACCGTGATCTTGTTCGGCTTGTCGGTGTCCGTGCTCTCCTTCAGCCCGAGAATCCCACCGCCGGAGTCCGACCTCCACATGCCCGCCATGCCGGTCCCGGTCGGCTCGGCGCCGATGCTGTCGGACTCCTCCTCGCTCGGAACGACGCCGGGCTCGACCGCCGGCTGCTCACTCCCCGGCACGCTCACGGACGGACTCGCGCCGACCTGTGAACTCTTCGCTGCCGAAGGCTTGTTGTCATCATCGCCGCCGGAGGTGGCAAACCAGACAGCGCCGCCTATGACGGCAACCGCCACGACCGCGGCGGCGATGACCAGGGGGGTCCTACGTCCGCCGGAGGGCGGGGGCGGGGGCGGGGGATAGCTCCCGTACGGCGCAGGCTGCTGACCGTACGGGCCGTAGGACGCGCCATACGGCGAAGCCTGGGGCGGCGGATACTGTGGCGGCTGCGCCGGCGGAGGCGGACCCGCCGGCCCCCCGGGCCGCGCATCCTGCGGTCCTGGCTGCCCATACTGCCCCGGCCCGCCCGGAGGCCCCGGGTACGGCGGTTGAGTCATCGGTGTGCACCTCTTTCGCGGGCATGCCACCCGCACGTGGGGGGGGGATCTCGTACGAACCCTGCCGCTTCCGGCGTGGGCCCGGATGAGTATGGATCACCAACTCCCCTGAGCACGCACACTTATTCAGCTCCTCAGCAGCACCACTCACGCCCCCTCCGTTGCCGCCCGGCCCAATTGAGTACATCTGCTCTCGCTGCCGAGCCTGCCCCGACAGGAAAGTGATCCACGATCAGACATCCGTCGAGCCGCCGAATTCGCGCTTCCGGTCGCTGAGTAAGCTCTCCTGATGCTGTTGGGGACACCAAGGGGGATTCACACATGGGACGACTGCACACAGTGCTGCCGTCAATGGCCGACCCGCGTGGCCCCCGGCCCAGGACCTGACCGATGCTCTCCCCCTTGACCCACGACGATCCCGTCGCCATCGCCGCGTACCGTCTCATCGCCCGGCTGGGCAGCGGCGGCATGGGCACCGTGTATCTTGCGCGCTCCGCCGGCGGCCGTACCGTCGCTCTCAAGACCATGCACCCGCGCATCGCCTCGGACCCGGCCTCCCGCACCCGTTTTCGCCTGGAAACCGACGCGGCCCGCATCATCGGCGGCCACCATGGCGCGACAGTCGTCGATGCCGACCCGCTGGCCCCTACGCCGTGGCTGGCAACGGAGTACGTACTCGGCCCGCCCCTCGACGACGCGGTCTCCCTCACCGGGGCCCTCCCGGAAGCCTCGGTCCGCGCCCTCGGCGCTGCTCTCGCCGGAGCCCTCGCCCAGCTCCACAGCTCCGACGTCGTCCATCGCGATCTCAAGCCCTCCAACGTGATGGTCACGGCGTACGGCCCCAAAATCATCGACTTCGGCATCGCGCGCGCGGCAGGAGACGACCGCCTCACCCGCACCGGAGCAGCCGCGGGCACACCGGCCTTCATGTCTCCCGAACAGGCAACCGGCCAGGAACACACCCCGGCAGGCGACGTCTTCGCCCTCGCGGGTGTGCTGACGTACGCCGCAACAGGCCACGGCCCCTTCGGCGCCGGCCAAGCCGCAGACCTCCTCTACCGCGTCCGATACGCCGACCCGGACCTGACCGGTGTCTCCGAGTCCCTGATCCCGATCCTGACCCGCTGCCTGTCGAAGGACCCGGCCCAGCGCCCGACCCCGTCGCGTCTTGTCGCCGAACTGCACGACGGGCAGGGCGAGTTCGCGGATCACCTTCCCGAATCGGTCCTCGGCGAGGTCGCCCGCCGGGCAACGGAGGTCTGGCAGTACCAGCCGTACCGCCGTCCGGCGCCCTCCCACCACTCCGTCGCCGAAACCCTTCCGGCCGCACAGGGGCGCGGTGTGAGCCGCCGCAAACTCCTTGTCGTCGGCGGGAGTTCGCTGCTCGGTGTCGTCGGCGCGGGCATCGGAGCATGGGCATGGCTCGACGGCCGTGGCGCGAACACTCAGGGAGCCGCAGGTTCCACGAAGGCTCCCACCCCCCTGTGGCGGCGAAGCATCGATACAGCGGCACCGGCCGAGGTCGGGCGCCCACTGCTGGTCGGGGACAAGGCAATCGTGCTCCAGGGCGACGGAATGACCGCCATAGAAGCGTCGACCGGCCGGAACCTCTGGTCCAGCAGCCAGGTGCTGCATCCATGGGATGTGGCCACCGACGGAGAGAAGCTCTATGCGCTGGAGTACTCCCTCGATCCGAAGGAGGGACTCCGCGTCGCACAGATCAATCTGGATGACGGAAAGCCCATGGACCCGGACGTCCACGAGCGGGCCTACAACGGAAAACTGCTGGGCAATCAGCTGGTTTCCGTCGCCGGCGGTGCCGCTTGGGTGCTCACGGCGCCGGTACGCAAGACAGATACCGAGGCGTCGAGCGGCATCGGCCCCGAACGAGGTTGGCTGATTGCCTCGTTCTCCCTCTCGAACGGCAAGAAGCGCACAGAGCTGATCCTGAAAGAGTCCGTACCCGGTGAAGTCCCGTGGGTGACAGGGGCTCGCGTGAGCGGCTCGTACCTGGTCCTGCAGTTCCGGACGGACTCCGGCGCGGTCGATGTGCTCGTCTGCGACACGCGCACGGGAACAGACATCTGGCGGACGTCCCTCCGCCTCGACGCCGACGAGATCGCGAGAAGCCCGATGGCCTTGAGCGACGAGCACCTCTACGTCGCTTCGGGTGCGCTGCGGGCGCTGCGTCTGGCCGACGGCAAGGAAGTCTGGAAGTACCAGGGCACGAACGTCGCCTCGTACGGCGCTGCCGCACTGAAAGACGGAGTGGTCTACGCGGTGGAAGGTGCGGGAGCACGTGCACTCGTGGCCGTCAGCGCCGAGACCGGCAAGCTCCTCTGGCGGGAGAAGGACCCCGTCCAGTCAGGGGGTGAGCTGAAAGTGGCGCCCACGGTCGGAAATCGGTACGTCTACAAGCACAGCGCGGCGGGACTCCGCGCAATCGATCTCCGCACACACGAGACCGTCTGGCTTCACAAGGAGAGTCTCGACCGGTTCGCCGCGCTGCTCTCTGACGGGCGGCTCATCGGCGTCGGGGAAGGGCCCATCACCGCGCTGCCCGTGACAGACACCGTTTAGCCTCCCCGTACGCATCGTCATCACGAAAGGCCGACCCACACATGCTCCCCCTTTCCTTCGGCGACCCGATCCGGCTGGGGCCCTACCGCCTCGCGGGAGTCCTGGGAGAGGGCGGAATGGGCAAGGTGTACTTCGGCCACGACAACTCCGGCCGGACCGCGGCCGTCAAGGTGCTTCGCCCGGAACTCGGGCACGACCAGCACCTCGCTCAGCGTTTCGTTCGGGAGGCGCAGACCGCGCAGGCGGTCACGAGCAAGGGAATCGCACGCGTCCTGGGTGCGCAGACGGAGGGCGGACGCCCGTGGATCGCCACGGAGTATCTGGCCGGACCGACGCTGGATCAGGCGGTAGCGGCCCATGGGCCACTGGACGACGCCGGCGTACGGGGGCTGGCCCGCGCCCTGGCATCGACGCTCAAGGACATTCATGCCGCGGGCCTGGTGCACCGCGATCTCAAGCCGGCCAATATCGTGCTCACTTCCTCCGGCCCACGCATCATCGACTTCGGCATCGCCCGGCCCACGCACGGCCTCACCCTCACCACCACGGGTCAGGCACCGGCCACTCCCGGATATGGCGCACCCGAGCAGATCCTGGGGCAGCGCGTCGACCCGTCCGCCGATGTGTTCTCCTTCGGAGCCGTCCTGGTGTACGCGGCAAGCGGCAAGCCGGCCTACGACGGGCCGCATGTCGCGGCAGTCCAGTACGAGGTGGTGCACGGAAGCCCGGACCTCGATGCCGTGCCGCCGTCGCTCCAGCCCCTCATCGCCCCGTGTCTGGCCAAGGATCCCGCGCATCGTCCCCAGACCTCAGCACTTGTCGAGGCGTTCGTGCCCCCTCGGGGCGCGCACCGCACATGGAAACAGGGCGCTCTCGGCACCCGGATCAAGGAGCACGAGGCCCGGTCAGAACAGTTCGGCACAGTGACCGGCACCGCCGTCGACCACGGGAGCCCGTCACGGCGACGCTTCCTCGCCTCCTCTCTCGCGGTCGGTGGCGCGGTGCTGGCCATGGGCGGAGGAGGGACAGCCTGGTGGCTGACCAGAGGCCCCGATCTACCCGCGGCGGGCGACGCCCCAGCGGCCAGACTGCTGACTGCCGCGGACTACAAGCAAGGCACGCCGCCGAAACCCCTGTGGGGCCCGCTGAAGGTCGCCGGCCCGGACGCGTCCAAGCTGCTGGCAATGCGGGACGTCGTCATGTTCGCCCACCCCTCAGGGGGACTTGCCGCTCACCTGGTGACCAATGGCAAGCGGAAGTGGCACCTTCCGGAGGTGTCTCCGTCCGCCGGCTTCCTGCAACTGACGGACGACCTCTTCCTCGCAGCCGACGTGGACGGCAAGGTGCTGGCTGTCGACGCGTCCACCAGCGAGCGACGGTGGAGTGTTGCGGCCAATGCGGAGAAGCTTCTCGTCGCCGCGGCCAAGGACTCAACCGTGTACGCGGTGACCAAGGACAACCAACTGACCGCGATCGACACGGCCGACCACAAGGTTCGCTGGACAGTGGCCGGCGAGTCCACCATCGATCCTGAAACCGTGGCAGCGGCGGACGCGGGGCGGCTGGTCGTGTGCACCGCGGACGGAACCTACTTTGCCGTCGACGCCAAGAAGGGCGATGAGGCGTGGCGCGTGAAGGGGCAGACCACGACGGCCCTGTCGCCCGCCGTCGAAAAAGGAGTCGTCTACCTCGGCGGAAAGAATCTCACCGCCCTGCAGCTGGCGTCCGGCGCGGAGATCTGGTCCACAGCGTCCGAGTCGTTCGACCCCGCTGAGGGCTGGAGCTCCCCCGCCATCGACGGCAACCACATCGCCGCTCTCGACAGCGGAATCCTCCGCCGCGTGTTCAAGGAGTCCGGCACTCTGAGCGACATCTCATGGCCGGACAGCAGCGCCCCTTCCCGACTGCCACCGGTCGTCGAGAGCAACACCCTTTGGATCACCGAGGGCGGTACGTCGTCGGGCGTTTCGGCATTCACGGATTCCCTGTCCGAGGATGCGGATCTCAAGCTTCTGTGGACGTACGAACCGGATTCCGAAGGCCCCTGGCACATGGCCGCCGCGGGCAACCGCGTTTTCCTTCTGAACAAGGGCACCTTGGTCGCGATGCCGGTCTTCTGATTGCCGGAACGCGACAGCGGCCGCCCCCGTGATACGGGGACGGCCGCTTTCGTACGCGGCAGCGACGTTCAGCAGGAGCCCTCGTCGACGGTGGCGGTCAGCTCGTACTCGGGCACGACCGTGCTCGACCCGTCCGCTCCCGGAACGGCGAACCCGCCCTCCGCCGACTCGCTCTGCGAGACGTGCATGCAGAAGACGAAGTCCTCACCGCGCGCGGTGACTTCGTAGTCGTCACTTCACCCAACACTTCGGCAACCGTCTCCTTGTCGAAGATCCCCCCGCAGGCACGGCTCAAGGGCGTCAGTGCGACCGACGGCTTGGGCTTCTTCTCCGGCTCCTCTTCGCTCCCGCTGCACGCGCTGCTCGCCAAGAGCACACACGTCGGCACGACAACCCCAGGAAACCGGCGGGACGAACCCACTCCCGCCCTTCTCAACACGCCCTCCCCCGTCACCAACAGCTTCACCGGCCACTGTAGCCAGCGTGCGCCACAGACAACACCCCCTTCGATTGCACATGCAATTACCATTAAATGGTCATGAGTTGGGCTTTCACCACAACCCCGCGTGAGAGTACGGCTTGGCGCCGCCGCCACCTCCCGGCGAAGCCTCGCTCGTGCAGTCGGTAGGCTCTCCTGCTGTTGTCTTATTGACGGGGGATTCGCACATGGAACGAGCACGCCTGGACGCTCCACGACAGATCGGCTCGTACTACCTGATCACGCGCCTCGATCCGACCGGCCCCGGCTTCCCGCCCGTTCCCGAGCGCCGCTTCATCGCGCGCAGCGCGGACGGCGATCGTACGGTCCTGGTAAGCGCTCCCCTCGACGGCGTCGACCCCAGCCGCTTCCTCGTCGAAGCCAACGCGGCCCGCCGTCTGCTGGGCCCCTGGGTCGCCCCCGTCGTCGAAGTCGCAACCCCGTCCACGGCCCCCTGGTACGCCTCCCCCTACCTACCCGCGCTCCCACTCCCTGTAGCCCTGGCAGTCCACGGCGGCCCCCTGCCCGAGCGCACCGTCCGCGCCCTGGGCGCGGCGCTGGCCGAGACGCTTGCGGGCGCGCACGCCACGGGCATCACGCATGCGGGCCTGTCCCCCGCGGCCGTGCTCCTGGCCGGCGACGGCCCGCGCATGACATGTTTCGGTGCGGTACGGGCAGCGGCTCCGGACGGCGAACAGCGCACCGGACGCCCGGGCCTGGAGCCGGGCAGCCTGCCCCCGGAGCAGGCGTCGGGCGGCCGCCCGCGCCCGCCGGGTGACATCTACGCGCTGGGCGCGGTCCTCGCGTACGCCGCCACCGGCCACACAGTTCCCGAGGGTTCCGAACTCCCCGACTCACTCAGGGGGTTGATCTCCTCCTGTCTGACGAGGGACCCGGCGGACCGCCCCACCGCTGCAGAGGTGCTGCACGCGCTCCCTCCGTCGTCACCGGCTCCCACCGCGACGATGCTCGACTCGACCGCATCGCTCCTCACTCCCGGCTGGCTGCCGGGCCGGGTCGTGGCGGCAGTGGCCCGCCAGTCGGCGGAAGTACTCGCTGCGGAGCTTCGTGTCCCGCTCTCTCCCAGCTCTCCCAGCTCTCCCAGCTCTCCCAGGATCTGACCGGTGCTCTCTCCCCTGACACACGACGACCCTGCCCAACTCGGTTCGTACCGCCTGATCGCCCGTCTGGGCAGCGGCGGCATGGGCACGGTGTACCTGGCGCGCTCGGCAGGCGGCCGTACCCTCGCCCTGAAGACGATGCACGCGGGCATCGCCACGGATCCCGCCTTCCGCACCCGATTCCACCTGGAGACAGACGCGGCACGCATCATCGGCAGCCACCACGGAGCAACAGTCGTCGACGCGGACCCGCTCGCCGAAACGCCTTGGCTGGCAACGGAGTACGTCCTGGGCCCGCCCCTCGATGATGCGGTATCGCTCTCCGGCCCACTGCCCGAAGCATCGGTGCGGGCGCTGGGCGCAGCCCTCGCCGGGGCGCTGTCCCAGCTCCACGCCTCGGACGTCGTTCACCGTGACCTGAAGCCCTCCAACGTGATGGTCACGGCGTACGGCCCGAAGATCATCGACTTCGGCATCGCCAGAGCGGCGGGCGACGACCGCCTGACCCGTACGGGAGCGGCAGCGGGCACGCCGGCGTTCATGTCTCCGGAGCAGGCCACGGGCCAGGAGCACACCCCCGCCGGTGACGTCTTCGCTCTGGCGGGCGTACTGACGTACGCGGCGACGGGCCACGGCGCCTTCGGCACGGGCCAGGCTGCGGACCTGCTCTACCGCGTCCGATACGCCGACCCGGATCTGACGGGCGTCCCCAAATCCCTGATCCCGATCCTGACCCGCTGCCTGTCCAAGGACCCGGCCCAGCGACCCAGCACTTCGGAGCTTGCCGCCCAACTACACGACGGCCAAGGACAGTTCGCCGACCACCTCCCGGACACCCTCCTGGGGGAAATCACCCGCCGGGCCACCGAGGTGTGGCAGCACCAGCCGTATCGGCTCCCGCCCCCCGCGGACCACGCCCTCGCCCCGACCGTCCCTTCCACCGCCCCGTCCGGCATGACTCGTCGCAAGATACTGGCGATCTCAAGCGGCTCGGCACTCGCGGTAGCAGCGGCGGGCGCGGGCGCATGGTCATGGCTCAAGAGCCCCAGTGGCAGCACCGCCTCATCGGGTGCCCAGGCGAGCCCTGTGTCCAACGGGAACGCAACATCGGCAGCTCCTTCGCCGACGGAACCCGCCGACAGGCGTCAGATCTGGCGCAAGAACATCAGGACCAGCCCGCTCCTGCTCGCACCGATGGCGGTCAATGAGATGGTCGCGATGATGACCGACAACGGGCTGATCGGCCTCACGGCCGTGAGCGGGGAGCGGCGCTGGCTCACGGACACCGTGAAGCACCCCCGACATGTTCAAGTCGATGGGAAAAAGATATACGCGCTGCTGCCCGGGGGGTCTCACGGGCACCAACTGGCGCTCCACACCGTCGACTCCGCCAGCGGCCGAACCACACCCGCCGCCTCGTTCGCCAAGTGGGACAAACCTCTGCAGGAGGCGGCACTGCTGCGGGTCTCCGGCACCGCGGTCTACTTGATTGCCCGGAAGGGCACACCGGCTGATTCGGCCCCGGTGAAGTCGGGCAGCTGGAGCGTCATGGCTGTCGCCCTCGGAACCGGGAAGCAGCTGTGGAGCTTCCCCATTCCCTCGTACGACATGAACAGCCCGGCCGACTTCATGCTGTCCGCCCTGGTCGGGGGCCTCCTGGTCCTGTGCCGAACGGCGAAGGACGAAAAGGCCCTCCAGATCAGCGCCAGGAACGCGACGACAGGGGTACCTGTGTGGGAGGCGACCGTGGCCAAGGCGGACGCCGACGACACTCCGCTCAGGCCCGGCGTACTCGCCGCGGACGACAGCCATGTGTATGTGGGCGGCGACCTGGTCCAGGCACTCCGGCTCACCGACGGCAAGGTCGGCTGGACGTTCGGCGAGGGCCGCGCCGCAGGCTCGTACGGCACGCCGGTCCTGAAAAGGGGGATGGTGTACACGGCCGAGAAGCGCATGGGTGTTGTTGTCCTGTCGGCAGCTGACGGACGTTTGCGCTGGGGAACGAAGTCGATCGAGGATCCCGACATCCGGGTTCCACCTGCGGTAGGCAACGACTACATGTTCTTCGTGGGCGAGACCGGCGGACATGCCTCCGAGATCCGCAAACAGACAGGAACCTGGTCCTTCAAGCCCAGTGCGCCGAGCCTCTGCCTCCACGAGGGCTCCAAGCGCCTGATCCTGGCGGACGGCAAGCAGGTCCTGGCCATCCGCTTCGACATCACATACTGAACAGCCAAGAAACATAAGGACACGTGAATGAACCCGCTCGGTCCCGGCGATCCACTCCGACTCGGTCCCTACCGCCTGGTCGGCGTACTCGGCGCCGGTGGCATGGGCAAGGTGTACTTCGGGCACGACAACGAAGGCAGAGCCGCGGCCGTCAAGGTCCTGCTTCCCCAACTCGCCCATGACCAGAACCTGGTGCAGCGCTTCCTTCGCGAGGCCGAGGCCGCACGTGCCGTCACCGGCCGAGGGGTCGCACGCGTCCTCGCCGCCCAGACCGAGGGCGGCCGCCCGTGGATCGCGTCGGAGTTCCTCGCGGGACCCACCCTGGATCAGGCTGTCGCTTCGTACGGGCCGCTGCCCGACGAAGCCGTGCGCGTGCTCGCCGCATCTCTCGCCGAGGCGCTTCAGAGCATCCACGCCGCAGGCCTGATCCACCGCGACCTCAAGCCCGCGAATATCGTGCTGACCTCTCAAGGCCCTCGCGTCATCGACTTCGGCATCGCGCGGCCGGAGCACGGCCTCACGCTCACAACCACCGGCCAGGTTCCGGTGACACCGGGCTACGGCGCTCCCGAGCAGGTACTGGGCCAGCGCGTCGGGCCCGCGGCGGACGTTTTCTCCCTCGGCGCCGTACTGGCGTACGCGGCGAGCGGCCGACGGGCGTACGACGGTCCCCATGTGGCAGCCGTACAGTACGAAGTGGTGCACGGGGAACCGGACCTGAGTCAGGTGCCGGACCAGTTGCGCCCGCTCATCGGCCCCTGCATGACGAAGGACCCATCCTTCCGGCCTGTCCCGGAGCAGATCCGTACGGCCTTCGCACCGCCGCGGCGAGGCGAACGAATCTGGCAGCAGGGGCCTTTGGCCACCGACATCCGGCAACGGGAAACCGGAGCACGTCAGTTGGCCACCCACCCGGGTACGGCCATGACGCCATCTCCGGATCGCCGCCGGTTTCTGGCCGGGCTCGCGACCGGAGCAGCGGTGCTGGTGGCGGGAGGAGGCACCGCCGCCTGGCTGCTGAGCGGCGACGAAACGGGCGGCAAGCCGGAACGGAATTCATCCTCGTCGAAGGGTGGCGCGGGCAAGCCCGCCGGAACTCGGATGTGGGGTCCACTTCCGGTCGCGGACCCCTGGAGTCCACCCGCACGGACCGTCGGTGACGTTCTGATCTTCGGAGCGAAGGACGGCGGTCTGGTCGCGTACGGCGCGGCCGACGGCAAGAGGAGGTGGGATGCCGTGAACATCACCCCGTCGTCCGAATTCCCAGTACTCCCCAATGGCCTGCTCCTGGCCGCGGATGCCGGCGGGATGGTGTATGCCCTCAATCCGTCCACCGGCAAGGAACAGTGGACCGCGGACGTTGGCGCCGCCGTGCTCCTCGCGGTGAACGAGTCGGCCTTCTTCGTCGTGACCCGGGACAAGAAAATCCGGGCGGTGGATACGACCACCCGGAAGGTTCTGTGGACAGTGACCTCGTCATTCGAATCCGGCTACGCCGCAGCTGCCCGGAACCACGTGATCCTCTACTCGGACAGCGGCACGGTCACCGCACTCGACAAGCACTCGGGCAAGAAGGTCTGGGACCGAAAAGCCGTAGGTGACATTTCCGGGGTACCGGCGATCGATGGCGACACGGTCGTGCTCGGAGGCAAGTCGCTGAAGAAGGTCGGGCTGAAGGACGGCAAGGACGTGTGGTCCGTCCCCTCCACGTCAGTTTCAGGTCTGTTCGGGTGGGGCTCGGCCACGATTGACGGCAAGCACGTCTACGCAATCGACGAGTCAACACTCCACTGTCGTCGCGTGAGCGACGGAACGAAGGTCTGGGCACGCGAGCTGAAGGCTCCCAACATCACCTACTACGCCCCGCAGATCCTGGGCGACTACGTCTGCGAGGTGACTGGCAAGGACAAGGACCCCAAGTCGTTCGACGCCGTGGCACTCCACAAGACGACGGGCAAGCCCGCCTGGAGCCACGCTCAGCGCAGCGTCAAGTCGCTCAAACTGACGTCGAACGGCAAGCAGCTCTTTCTGCTTCAGGCGGAGACCGTCACGACCGTGTCGGGAGGCTGAGGGGAGGGACCGCGCTTGCCCCTTCGCGCTGCAACAAGGTCTGGGAGAAATGACCAGTCCACACCGCTCTGACCGCATTGAGGGTTCCCACGACTCGGTGCACCTAGGCCCGGTGTGGCGCGACGCCAAGGAGTAAAGATTCCTGGGAGAGAACCCTTCCCACCCACCCCCATCCCCCATCACTCACACGAGTGATCCGCCCCAACCTGGCTGGCACATATGCCTGTTGGCAGTGCAGGCTCGGCCTCGACAACCGCACCACCGCCGTTCCCGGCTCTCGCGGAACAGGCCCGCCCGGACCCGCTCCAGAACTGCGACCGCTGCGACCGCGCCTTCCGCGCTCCAGCCCCGGGCCTGTGCAGGGGCTGCCGCCCGCCCACCGAGGTCGCAGCACGCGCTGAGCTGCGCCTGAGGAGCGATCAGCTGCTGGGCGATGCTCCCGAGACAGGTGTGTCCGCGGACCAGAAGTCCGACTTCTCGCTGGGCAGCGGAGCCTTTTTACCGTCGTAGGTGGGCCCACCCGGCACCTGCTTCGGCGGCTCGACGTCGGACTTCTCCACGCAGGGCGTTGCCACCTCGAAGTGCGCCTGGCCCTGGTAGCCGAACAGCACCCTGATCTGAAAACCGTCCGGGGTCAGGAAGTACGTCGCCGGAGTCTTCTCGCTCTTGTTCGTTCCCCGGTGCGTGAATCCGCTCTTTTCCCACTGGCGCTCCACCACCCCGAGGAAACTCCCCTTACGTTCAGGCGAGATGACAGTGGTCACGGAGATCCTCCGGGACACCTCGCAGCCACCGTCCGTGGAAATGCCGTACGCCCACTTCACTGGAGGCTTGATCGAGTTGATGGTGTCGATCAACAGCGTATCGGCGCGCTCTGCCGCCTCTTGCATGTTCATATCCGGAGCCTTTCGCTCTTCCCCGCTTCCCGACGTTTCCGACGTTCCCGTGAGGCCACAGCCAGTGGCGAGCAGTGCCAGCACCGCGGCTGCAGCGAGACGTGCCTTCATCGACGGGCCTCCGGGGTGATGCCGCCGGGATTGCCGGCCACGATATTGGCGATGCTGTCCGCGGACATCTGATCCTTGTCGGGGTTGAAGTAGTTCGAGTGCGCTTCCAGGGTGAGGTGCCGGACAGGGTTCGGTCCGTCTTCCGTCCTGAACCGGGTGGCCCCGAAGCTCTCGCTGGCCGGGTCCTTGCCGAACCAGTTGTCGTCGTCGCCCGGGTCACCCAGATCCGCACCGATGCCGGCACCGGCAACCGCTCCTCCGGGACCTCCAACGACGAATCCGGTCGCTCCTCCAATAATGCCGCCGACGACCGAGCCATGGGACGGTGCCTTGGTGACGGGGTCGTTCTCCGCGGCGCCGACGAAGACATGGTTCTTGGGGACTCCCAGGTCCTCCGCGTGATCCACGCCGACACCAGGGCTGCCGACAAGGATGATGTCGTCGACGTCAGGCATGCCACCCGGCTGCTGAGTCGCCGTACCGACAGTCAGCGAGCCGTACGAGTGGCCGATGGCGGTGAGATGCGGGTCGGCGTTCTCGTTGGTCGCCGCCAGCCCGCCCATGAAGCTCTGATAGGCGGGGGCACCGTTCTTTGCGTCCTCGTTGGTCGCGACGTCCACGCTCAACGGTGCGTCGTAGCCGAGCCAGACGATCGAGGCGCTGGACGGATCGATTTCCTGAGCACCAACCGCCGTGTCCCGCGCGCGCTTCAGCGTGCCGCCGGCGAACTCCTCGTCGAGCTTGGTACTCAGCCCGGGGACATACGCCGACACGTTCTTCGACGTATCCGGGTTTCCGTACGAGACGATCGCGCGGCCGTTTCCTTGATCACCGATGCCCAGGAGATACATGGGAGGCTGACTTCCCTCCCTGAGCTGCTCGTCGATCTTCCGCAGGCCTGCCAGCTTGGTCTGCGATGCCTCGTCGCCCTGCTCCGAAAGCCGGCCCATCAGCTGTGGCATGTAGCTGCGATTGGCTTCGTCACGCGCCCCGGCCGGGATTCCGTCGAGGTTGCCGACGGTGTCGGGGTAGACGGCCAGATACTCGATCCGCTGCTGCTCGGTGAGCCCGTCCCACCACACTTTGCGCTCCGCCGGGGTCTTGCCCGTCGGGATGTCGTCCTTCAGGACGTCGTCCGCCGCTCCATGGACGGCCTTCGCGTCGCCGCTGACGTCGGCCCAGGTGTTCTCGGTGACCTCGAGTCCCTGTTCCGCCTTGAGCCTCCGCACAGCCGCGGCGTACTCGCCGTCTATCTCGGTCGCTTCACTGAGAGCACTCGCTATGTCGTCGGCGATCTCCTGTGCCTTCGCGGCGTTCGGGTTGGGGTTCATCATTGCGGCGGGTGCCTTGATCGCCCGCCCGAAGAAGCCGTTGGCTCCTGTGGCCGTGTCGCCCTGAGGCTGCTGGCCGTCGATCTCGTCCCCCGCTGCCGGGTAACTCACCGAACCGTCGTCATGCACCGTGAACTTGTAGTGATCGGCTTTGGCCAGCGCCGTGAGTAGACGGATTTGGGGAGCGGCCAGTTCCTGAGCAAGACCGCTCAGCGAGGCCTCGATCAGTCCGCATTCGGTGTGGATGTACTGATAGTTACGGCTGAGACGGCCCAGGCGGTACGTGGCGAACATGGCCGCCATGCCCTTCTGAGTATCGGTCAGCTTGGCCACTACTTCGTGGTCGACTCTCTTGCGGGACGTATACGCCCGGTTGCTCACATCGGCCCAGCCTTGGGCCGCCTCGAGGAGCTCCCGCAGCTTCATGTCCCTCAGCTCCGGCAAGGACACCATCGCCGTTACCGCCCGCCCTTGTCCCGGCCCTCAGCGGGCACAGCCTGAGTGAACTTGCCGACGGTGTACCTCTCGAATTCCCCCTGGTCCTTGGCCACAAGGCGAAGGGGAGCCTCCAGGTTCCCGCACTCGTCCCGGACGGTCTTCAGCCGTTGCTGCCACGTATAGAGGACGGCGCTGAGCGCGGCGGTGGTCTCCAGTCCCTCGGTGCCGGTGGAGACTCCCTCGTGCCCTTGCCCAAGCTTGGTCAAGCCGGTATTGGTGTCTGTCTTCAGCTCACCAACGACCGTGGCTCCGTGCGTCCAAGGGCCCTCGGTGTGCTTGAGCCCGTCGCCACCGTCGCCGCCTCCGCCACCGTCCGGCTCTGCCGAGGCAAGCGTCATTGCACCGCTCGCAGAACCTGGATCCGCCGGCCGGCTCCCTGATGTCTGCTGTCCTTCCAGCTCAATCAGGTGCTGCAGGCTTTGCGGCTGCGTCTCGCTCGCCACGACCGTCCCCCGTCTCATCGTGTTCATCCGTCACAGCTGTTGCGCGTGGAAACGCTATCCGAGGGGGTACCGCCGTGCGCAACTGCGATGGGGCATCTCGAAGCACAAACAGCCCGCGGCCATACCATCCGAGCCCCCCGGCCACAAGAGCGGCCAGGCTCAGTGGAGACGGGTAGGTCACCCAGGCTGGCCGGGCCCCTGATGGCCGCCGTACGGAGAGTTGGCGTCGGGAGCGCCGCTCTGAGGCGGACCGTAGGACGGGGGGAACTGCGGCTGATTCGGGTACGGTCCGGGCGCTGCGGCGGGCGCAGACGGAAGGGCTGCGGCGCGGCGACGGGAGCGGATCAGCGGGACGGCGATTGCGGCGCCGATGAGGACGGCCGCGCCGACGCCGATTGCGATCCAGAGGCCGGTATTGCTGCCGTCCTTGGACGAAGCCGCCGCGGCGTCCGGCTGCTTCTTGTCGGACTCGGCCCCGCCAGCAGCCTTGGAGCCGTCCGAGGAGGGGGACTTGGGGGCGGCGGCCGCGAGGTCCGGGAGCGGGTACTCATTGGCAGGGCCGGGGTCGCCGGGGGTCTTCAGCGCGATGCGCGGGCGGACGACGCCATAGCCGATGTAGTCACTCCGCTTGGCGCCGTTGTCCGGCTTGCTTGCCGTGTTGAGCATGACCCGAAGGACTTGGTTGTTCGTCCAGTCCGGATGCTTGGACCAGATGACGGCCGCGGACGCTGATGCCAGTGCAGTCGCAGCACTCGTTCCGCTGCCCTCGCAGAGTTGCGATCCTCCGGTACAGGCATTGGTGATGTCCTCAGCGGGCGCAGAAAGATCCACCTGCGGGCCCCACTGCGACTTCGACCATCGTGCTGCCTTCTTGTCCACACCGGCCACGCCGACGACACCCGGCGTTGCTGCGGGGTACTCGACTTCATTGCCCTTGTCGCCGGTGTTGCCCACGCCCGCGAAGATCAGTTTTCCCTTGTCGAGCGCGTACTTGACAGCTCGAGTGAGTTCAGGAGACCCACCTTCGTTGCTCGCAACGGAGATGTTGATGATCTTTGCATCCGAATCAGCGGCAAAGCGGATGGCCTCGCTCATTCCCTCCGCGAAGCTCTTCCCGCTCCCATTCTGCGCCCACCTCTCCTGCGCATAGGGGATTCGAACAGGAAGGATCTTCGCGCCGGGAGCAAGGCCGTACGAACCCAGCGTTGGTCCTCGGCTCCCGGTAGCTGCGATCAACGCAGCCGTCCCGGTGCCATGGTTGTCGATGTCCACATTCTCATCGCCCCGAAAGGTAGAAAGGTCCTTCCCCTTCAGGACTTGCCCGCGGAGATCAGGCACGGTGTCATCCACACCCGAATCCAGCACGGCGACGGTAATGCCGCTCCCCTTGCTGATCTTCCAGATCTCATCAGCCTTCATGGCGTCGAGGTGCCACTGCTGGTCCCGCACGGTCTCGGCGTGAGCCGGAGTCGCTGCGATGGCCAGCAGGGCGAGCCCCATCACCGCCGATGCCACGGACTTGAAGCCGATGGCTCGCTCACTGCTGGTACGCATCTGTTCCTTATGCCAATCCGTGGGAGATCAGTCGATGACCGGTGGGACTACGGGCCGGCTGCCCTGCTGCCAGGTCTCCTCGTCCTCCGACAGGTAGTCGGGACGCTGACCGTTCTGCTCATCACGGCGAGAGTTGGGGCCGTGCGACCCCGGGGAGACCGCTCCGGCCCGGCCTGCCTGTCCAGAGTGCGCACCCTCGGTGCTGTTCGGGTTAGCACCTCGGACCAGGCCCGAGCCGCCGGGCGTGAACGGCCGAGCACTGTTTTGCCCGGGCTTCTGCTGCCGTCCACCGACAACACCGCCGGTTTCGGACGCCAGCCGACGGCCACCGGAAATGCCGTTCGGACCGGCGCCTCCTCCGGGATGTCCGCCATGCATGCCGCCCGTGCCCGTGCGACCCATCGGTCCGCGGCCGTTCCCTTCCTGGCCGATCACCGTGCCTCGGGGAAGCCCAGTGGGACGGCCCGTGTTTGGCGCGACCTGACGGCCACCGACGATGCCTTCACGCGGCATTCGTGAGTTGATTCCCGCCTGTCCCGGCGGGACGATACCCCGAGCGCTGGGAAAGCCCCTCCCGGGCGCAGTGGTGTTGGGCATGGCTGACTTGCTGCCACCGAACGTGGGCGGGATCATCTCTGGCGGCGGGACGCCCGGACCCTCAGGCCTACCAGCTACCGGTGGAACCTTGCTGGTCGTTCCCGGAGGCGTGGCGTGAGTCTCGGGCAGCGTCGCCACGCTGTCGATCTCCATCCCGACCGGCCGGTCCGGAGTCACCTTGCCGTGGTTGACAGGCACCGCAACGTTGGAGCCGTCCCTTGCGGCCGTTGAATCGGCACGCGCATGGGATGCCGTAGTAGCGGTCCCGGTCGACCTCTGGCTCGAGGAGGTCTGCCCCGGCAATGCCTTGTGTTCCTGAGGCCTGACCCATTGGCTGGCCGGCAGGTGGTTCGCCGGAGGCGGGAACGTCGGCGGTTCCAGCCGGTTGATCTGAGTACCCGACTGAACATACGTCTCGGCGAGCTTCCGCAACTGCCGCGCAGCCTCGGCATGAGTCGAGTCGAGGCGGGCCTGGGCACCGGTCGCATCCGACTGAGCCGTCTTTTCTACCGTCCGCGAATCCGTGTCCTTGCGGTTCTTCTTGGCTGCTTCCAGATTCTCCTGAGCGCTCTTCAGGTCGCTCTGGGCGTTTGTCGTCTCCGAGAGCGGCGGCATCTGCGAGTGCGCTTCAGCGATGGCGACGGAGACCTGGTCCAGCCACTTGCCAGCGGTCTCAGCGTACTTTCCGAGATGCAAGGTGGCGCTCGCCGTCTGGTTGCCCCACTCCTTGAATGCGTCGCCGCCCTTGCCTTCCCACCTCACAAGTCCCACACGGGTCTTGAGGTCGTCGCCGATCTCAGTGATGGTCTTGGCTGCCGCGGCCAGCTTCCCGGCGAGACGCGTCGCCGTCTCGTGGTTGGCCGATGAGAGCAGGGCCATCAACTCTTGATGGCTCAATGATTCGAATGCCGTGTGCCCAGGCGTCGGCTTTGGCTTACCCATGTCGCATCACCCCCGTGTGCGTTCGCTTGATCACTAGTAGCCGTCCTGACCGGCAGTTCCCGAGTCGGACGGCTGGCTCTGCGGTGCAGCTTCGCTCTTGCTCTTGGTGACCTGGTTCGCGTACGGATCGCGATCCTTGTCGTAATAAGCTTCGATTTTGGCGTTCAAGGCACGCATCCGGGAGCGAATGTCTTCATCGATCTTGTCGTACCCCGTCTGGGAGGCCTGGACGGCGAGGTGCATGCCCTCTATCTGCATCCCGAGCACCTTGGAGAGATTCTCCAGCTCAGTGTGAACGAGACTGTACGACTCGTACAGGAAGCCGGCCTCCTTGAAGTTGCCACCTCCCAGCTTGCCCCGCTCCAGCCGATCCGCCCCGACCTTGTCAGGTGCAGCCTCGGACTCATTCAGCATCTTCAGGAGCTCATCGACACGCTTCTTGAAGCTGTCCATCTCGCCGAGCTCGTATACCAGGTCCTTGACGGCAGCCACCATCGCGAATGCCCCGCCCATCACCGGCATCGCACTGAACGCCCCAAGCGCCCCCTGCCCGCTGTCCTCCGCCACGAACGCCTCCCCGTTTACACACGTCTACAGGGATCACTGTACCGAGCAACACTGACACCTCGCACCCCTGGATTGCACATGCAATGCGCATCACACGGCTACGAGTTGGGAACCGCCACCGCCGCCTGAGCCCTGATCGGGAGCCTGTTGATCGGTCGTCCCGTCGCCGCGCGTACCGCTGAAGCCACCGCCGCCGGGGAAGTGACCACCGGGATCGCGCTCGCCGGCTTCGCGCCGAAGGGGGCCACCACGTCGCGTTCCTCGACCAGTTTCACGATGCGAATGTCCGGGGCGTCCAAGGATGTCGGGAGTGCGTAGCCCGTCAGGTCCGGGTGGCGGACCAGGCCGCGGGAGGTGCGGAGGTTTTCTGTCAGGGCCGTGCCGACGCCCTGGGTCACGCCCGCCTCAATGCGGGAAGCCAGTTGGGCCGGGTTGAGCACGCGGCCGACGTCCTGGGCCACCGCCATTTCGACCACGCGGATCGAGCCGAGTTCGATGTCCACGTCGACCACCGCGCGGATCGCGCAGAAGGCGAGGCCCACGAAGGCGTCGCCCTGGCCGGAGTCGTCGAGGGGCTCGGTGGGGTGGGGGCGGCACTGGGCCGTTGCCCACAGTTCCTTGCCGTCCATCGCCTCCGTCACCGTCGTCGACAGCACGCCGTCGTACGACGTGATCTTGCCGTCGGTGATCTGGAGCAGCTCCGTCGACATCCCGAACTTGTGGGCCAGGGGCTGGAGAAGCTGCGTACGGACCATCTTCGCCGCGCGCTCGACCGCGCCGCCCGAGACCCAGGTGTGGCGGCCGTGGGCCGCCGGGCCGGCCGGGGGCTGGTCCGTGTCGACCGAGGCCACGTGGACCTCTTCGATGCCCAGCGTCTCCTGGACGATCTGGCGGGCGAGTGTGGAGAAGCCCTGGCCGGTTTCGACGGCTGCGCAGATGACCGTGGCCACGCCGTCGTGGACCTTGACCGTTGCGGTGGAGACTTCGTCGGTGCCTTCGGCTCCCAGCATGTGGACCATGCCCAGTGCGTAGCCGACGCCTCGGCGCACGGCTCCGGGTTCGCCCGCGCCCTCCGGGCCGCCGGGGAGGAGCCAGGCCGCCTCCGGGGTGTCCTTGGGGAGGGTGGGGAGGGGGAAGTCCCGCACGGACTGGAGGAGTTCCGCGACGGGCGCGGGGCAGGTGACCGTCTGGCCCGTGGGGAGGATGTCTCCGGTCGCCAGCGCGTTGCGCAGGCGCAGGTCCACCGGGTCGAGGCCCAGCTTCATGGCGAGCTTGTCCATCTGGGCCTCGTAGGCCGCGCACACCTGCATTGCTCCCTCGCCGCGCACATGGCCGGAGGGAGGGTTGTTCGTACGGACCGCCCAGCCCTCGATGAAGGCGTGCGGGACGACGTAGGGGCCGCAGGCGAAGGCGACCGCGGCCGCGAGTGATTCGGAGGAGGCGTCGGCGTACGCGCCTGCGTCCAGCAGCAGTTGGGCCTCGACCTTGACCAGGTGGCCCTCGGCGTCCGCGTGGTGGCGGTAGCGCAGCAGCGTCGGGTGGCGGTGGGCGTGGCCGAGGAAGGACTCCTCGCGGGTCGCCGTCAGCTTGACCGGGCAGCCGGTCTTCAACGCCAGCAGGCCCAGTGGGAGCTGGAAGCCGGGGTCCTCGCGGTCGCCCGTCGCGCCCGGGACGCCGGTGACCACGACCTTGACCCGGTCGGGCTCCAGGCCGAAGCACGCGGCCGCCAGGTCGCGGTCCGTGTGGGGGTCGGTGGACGCGACGTACAGTTCCACGCCGCCGTCCGGGCGCGGCACGGCGAGGCCCGCCTCGGCGCCGATGGGGGCCGGGTCCTGGCGGCCGATGCGGTACAGGCCCTCGACGATCACCTCGCCCGTCACATCCGGGTCGCCGTAGCGCAGCGGGATGTGGCGGATGAGGTTGCCGTCGGGGTGCAGCGGCTCGGCGGCGAAGGCCTTCTCTGGGTCGGTGACCGGGTCCAGTACCTCGTACTCGACAGCGATGGCCGCCGCCGCGAGGCGGGCGGTGTCCGGGTGGTCCGCGGCGACTGCCGCGATCGCCTCGCCGTGGTGGCGTACGAGCTCCGATGCGAAGACGGGACGGTCGACGATACGTCTTCCGTACGACGAATCACCCGGAATGTCCTGATGTGTCACCACGGCTCGTACGCCGGGCATCTCCAGCGCCGCCGAGGTGTCGATCGAGCCGATACGCGCGTGCGGGTGCGGGGAGCGCAGGATCGCCGCCCACAGCAGGCCCTCGGCCCACAGGTCGGCGGCGTACGGAAACGTGCCTTCGGTCTTCGCCCTCGCGTCGGCAGGCGGGAGGGAAGCACCGAGGCCGTGAGCCGGCTGCTCGCTCTGAGGAGCGCCGGCCGACTGGGGCGTCGCGGTGGTGGCCGCGTCGTTGCTCACGCCATGCCTCCGTCGTGCGGGTGGTGCTGCACACTACCTGCGCCGGGGGGCGCCTGGTGCGGGATGCGGACTTCCTCACTCGCCTCGTTGGCGGCCGCGGCGCTCGCTTCGCGCTCGGCGACCACTTCGCGTACGGCGTCGAGGACGCCCCGGTAGCCGGAGCAGCGGCAGAGATTGCCGCACAGGGCCTGGCGCGTCTCGAGCTCCGAGGGGGCGTGGTTGCCCTCCAGGAGGTCGTGGACGGTCATGGCCATGCCGGGGATGCAGAAGCCGCACTGGACCGCGCCGCAGGCCGCAAGAGCGCGCTGGACGTCGGAGGGTTCGCCGTCGGTGGCCAGGCCCTCGACCGTACGGACCTCGGAGCCGGCGGCGGTCGCCGCGGGGACCAGGCAGGAAGCGACGAGACGGCCGTCGACCTGGACGTTGCACGCGCCGCACTCGCCCTGCGAGCAGCCGTCCTTGGCGCCGGCGAGGCCGAGGCGCTCGCGCAGCACGTACAGGAGCGACTCGCCGATCCAGGCGTCGGTGACGGGGCGGTCGGTGCCGTTGACGCGCAGGACGTAGGAGGTGGGCGGGTGTTCGTCGGTGCCGGTGGGGCCTTCTGTGGGGCCCTCGTCCGACAGGGCCGCATCGGGTGCGGTTTCGGGAGCCTCCTCAGGGCTCTCGTCCGCGACCTGTTCCGGTGCGGCCGCCTCGGCAGCCGCCGGCTCGGACTCGGGCTCCGGCTCCTCGACGGCGTCCGGCTCCGGTGCCCAGGGCGCACGCGCACCGCCCGGCAGCGTCGCCGGGGCGTCGGGCGACGGCGCCCACGGGGCAGGCGCACCGCCCGGCAGGTTCGCGGGCGGGCTCGTCGTACTCCACTGGGACTGCAGCGCCGTCGTCGTGAACTCGCCGGACTCCTCCGGCAGGTCTCCGGGCGCCACCGGGATGGTCCACTGGCCGGTCAGCTCGGAGGCGGACGGGACCGGGGCAGGCTCCTGCTCCGTGAAGGTCCACTGGCCGGTGGCATGGCGGTCCATGGCCTCCGCGCGCGCGGACTCGGGCTCCGGCCACTGCACCGCCCCCGGCTCCTCGGTCGCCCGGTGCGGCTCCCAGTTGCCCGTCGCTCCCGGATCGGCCGCGGCGGACGGCGGCAGCGGCGTGATCGGCGGCGGTACGTAACCGTGGCCCGGCGCCGCCAGCGGCGCCGCGTCCAGCATGCCCTCGGGCGGCAGCTGCAGGAAGGCCGTGGCCTCGGCGTCGTACTCACCGCCGTGCGGAATCGGCTGCCAGCCCCCCTGCTCCGGCGGGAGCTCGTGCGGCAGTTCGTGCGGGTTCTCCTCATTGCTCACGACAGCGCCCTCCCCAGTGCACGTCGGGCCAGTGCGGCGACAGTACGCCGCAGATGCAGTACGGCGGGCGGCAGCACGGCCTGCTCCTCGCCCTGCGCGGCCGGCGCCGGGTCCGGGATGCACGCCGCGGCCACGTACTCGCCGAAGGCCGCCAGCGCCTCGACCGCGAGCCCCCGCTCGCCGTCCCAGTCGATCAGCGACGCGATCCACCGCTCCGCCTCCAGCGGCCGCAGCGGCATCGGCGCGATGGCGCCCACCGCGCAGCGCACACCGCGCCGCGCCGGGTCGAGCACGACCGCCACGGAGGCACCGGCGCGTCCGGGGCCGGTCCGTCCCGTCGCCTTCACGAAGACCTGTGGGGCGTGCAGCAGGGGGACGCGTACGAAGCCGATGAGCTCGGCGGGGCCGAGCATCTCTCTGCCTGCCAGCAGGTGCGACACGGGGATCTCGCGGCGTGTGCCGCCGGGTCCCGCGATCACCAGGTCCGCCTCCAGGGCGGCCAGCACGGGCAGGGTGTCGCCGGTCGGGGCGGCGGTGGCGATATTGCCGCCGAGGGTGCCGGCGTTGCGGATCTGGGGCGGCCCTGCCGCGCGCGCGGAGGCGGCCAGCGCGGGGATGAGGGCCGCGAAGTCGGGCCGCCCCATCCGGGCGTGGGTGAGTCCGGCGCCGAGCAGCGCGTGCCCGTCCTGGTAGCGCCAGCCGCGGATCTCGCTGATACGGCCGAGGCCGACCAGTCCGGCGGGGCGCAGCAGGCCCTTGTTGACGGCGGCCATGAGGTCCGTGCCGCCCGCGACGGGCACGGCAGCGGGCATGGCGGTGAGAGCCGCCACGGCCTCGTCGAGCGAAGCCGGCAGCGTCACCGACTGCGCCGTCTGCGGTGCGTGCGTGGTCACCCAGATGCCCCTTCCCGGTGTCCCGGCTGTCCCGCCTGTGTTGCCGTACCGTACGTGCTCACAGCCCGGACGTGGCAACTCTGGCACATCTTCCGAGCCGACCGACGAGAGGGTCCACGAAGGGTGCATCTGCACCTAATGCACTCGCTCGTAACGATGGTCCGATTTGGAACACCGTCGCCGCCACACGCGGATTGCCACTCTTCGGCGACCCATGTACGACATATTCCTTACGGCGGCCCCTACACGTTCCCAGGCTCCCGGGCACGGGAGATATGACTTCGAGCCGGGCTCACACGTTTGGGGGCGCACCCTCGATCGGGCGTCCGAGCACACCTGGTCGCTTCTGCCACGGCAACGGGCCGCCGGGCGGCCGGTAGCCGACGCCGAGCGCGTCAAGGCGCTTGTATTGGGCGGTCATTCGACGCTCGAAATCGGCGAAGTCGCGCTCGGCGGGGGCGGGCAGAGCGGACCAGGCGACCTCGGCGAAGGCGGCGAGGCGCGGAAAGACCTGGTAGTCGACGCGGGAACGGTCCTGCATCACCTCGGTCCAGACATTGGCCTGGGTGCCGAGAATGTGCGCGGCGGCCTCGGCGGACAACTGCGGCGGTACGGGCTCGAAGCGGTAGACGTCCTCAAGCGTGCGTACGTATCCGATCGGCATCGGCTCGTCCGGACCGCCGTGCTGACGGTGGTCGAAGTACACGTGCTGCTCGGGACACATGACGACGTCGTGGCCGGCCTCCGCGGCGGCGATCCCGCCGGCGTATCCACGCCAGGAGGAGACGGCTGCGCCCGCGGACAGACCCATTTCCGTCGTCTCGCCTCCGGGCGCTCGTACCCCTTGTCGACTCCCGCCCTCCAGGATCTCGTCCCAGCCGATGAGGCGGCGGCCGCGGTCGGCGAGCCAGCGGTCGAAGTGCCGGATGAACCAGGACTGGAGTTCGTCCTCGTCCTTCAGGCCCAGCTCCTTGATCCGGGCCTGGGCGGCCGGGGATGCCTTCCACTGGTCCTTCAGGCACTCGTCGCCGCCGATGTGGACGAACGGCGAGGTGGCTGCCGGGAACAGGCCGAGGATTTCCTCCAGCACGCCCTCGTAGAAGCGGAGGGTGTTGTCAGTGGGGGCGAGTACGTTCGCTGTGATGCCCCAGTTGTCCCAGACGGTGAGGGAGGACGTGTCGATGACGTCGGTGTTGCCCAGTTCCGGGTATGCGGCGATGGCGGCCTGCGAGTGGCCGGGGATGTCGATCTCGGGGACGACGCCGATATGCCGCTCGGCTGCGTACGCCACGATCTCGCGGATGTCGTCCTGGGTGTAGTAACCGCCGTGCGGCTTCTCGTCCCAGAGTTCGGATGCGCGGTGGCCGTATTTGGTGCGTGCGCGCCAGGCGCCGATCTCGGTGAGCCTGGGATGGCGCTTGATCTCGATGCGCCAGCCCTGGTCGTCGGTGAGGTGGAAGTGGAAGACGTTCAGCTTGTGGGCGGCGAGGAGGTCGAGATGGCGCAGGACGTCGTCCTTGGGCAGGAAGTGCCGTGAGACGTCGAGCATCAGGCCACGCCAGCGGAAGCGGGGGGCGTCCTCGATGACCTGGTGTGCAATGCCGTACGTACCGTCCGGCCGGACCGGCGCGCGGCGGAAGGCCTCGGGGCCGAGCAGTTGACGCAGCGTCTGAGCGCCCCAGAAGACGCCCGCGCCGCTGCCGCCCCGGATTTCGACGCCCCGGCTCTGCACCACGCTCAGCCGGTACGCCTCGGGCTCCAGGCTGTCGTCGACCAACAGCCTGACGGAGTTCCGGGCGCTTTCCGCACCCGGTGGGAGCGGAAGGCCGAGGGCCGCGCCGACCGTGGAGCGCAGCCAGCGCTCCGTGGTCTGTGTGCCGGGGCCCGCGTACAGCGTGGTGTTGCGGTCCGGCAGGAACCCGCCGCGGTGCGGGCCCTCGACGGCGCGCGGCGCGGGGATGAGATCCGTCAGTGTCATTGCCTCAGTCCTTCACCGCGCCGCCCAGGCCGGAGACCAGGCGTCGCTGTACGAGTACGAAGAAGACCAGCACCGGCACGGTCATCACGGTAGACGCGGCCATGATCCCGCCCCAGTCGTTCTCGTCCGGCTTGAAGAAGACGAGAAGAGCCATCGGCAGCGTCGACTGGGAGGTGTCGCTGATGATGAAGGACTTGGCGAACAGGAAGTCGTTCCAGGTCGAGATGAACGAGAACACGCTGGTCGCCACCAGTCCGGGGAACACCAGCGGGAACAGGATCTGCCAGAGGAAGCGGGTGCGGCTCGCGCCGTCGATGTACGCCGCCTCCTCCAGGGCATCGGGGACCGCCTTCACAAAGCCGCGCAGCATCCAGATCGCGAACGGCAACGAGAAGGCGATGTGCGGCAGGATCAGCGAGCCCAGGGTGTTCAGCTGGCCGAAGTCACGCATCAGGAAGAAGAGCGGAATCGTCAGCGCCTCGATCGGAACCATCTGCGCGACCAGGAACATGATCAGGAGGGTCGTGCGGAACCTGAAACGGAACCGCGTCACGGCCGTCGCCGCGAGGAAGGCGATCAGCGCGGAGGCGACGACGACCACGCCCGCGACAAGCAGGCTGTTGAGGAAATAGCGGCCGAATTCATGCTGTTCGAAGACGCGGCGGAACGAGTCGAGAGAAGGGGAAAGCGTCCAGGGGCGTGCTTCGGTGGACTGGATCTCGCCCGCCGGTTTGAACGCGGAGAGCGCCATCCAGTAGAGGGGGAAGGCCACAACGACCGCGATGACAAGCGCGGATGCCTCGGCGGCGAGCCGCCAGGGGCGGTGGATGCGGGGCATGCTCACAGTTCTTCTCCCTGGCGTCGCAGCAGTCGCAGATAGCCGAGGGTGACGGCCAGCAGAATCAGCAGCATGACGACGCCGATGGCGGAGCCCAGGCTGTACTGGGAGGACGCGAAGGCCTTCTGATAGGCGTACACATTGAGCACGAGATTCTGTCCGGCGATGCCGCCGCCGTTCGTCATCACATAAATCTGCGTGAAGACCTTGAAGTCCCAGATGATCGACTGGATGGTGACGACGACAAGAATGGGGCGCAGCATCGGGGCGGTGACGGAGCGCCAGATCCGCCACTGGGATGCGCCGTCGAGGGAGGCGGCCTCCAGGACTTCGGAGGGGATCGCCTTGATGCCCGCGTAGACGGTGACCATCACGAACGGGAACGAGCACCAGACAACTTCGAGGAGTACGAGGGCAAAGGCGCTGTAGCGGCCGTACGTCCAGGAGAAGTCGCCGAGGCCGAGCAGCCGGTTGACGGGTCCGTAGTCCGGGTCGAAGAGAAAGACCCAGACGGTGGAGCCGGTGATGGCAGGGGTTGCCCAGGCGCCGAGCGCCGCGAGCATCAGGGCAAGGCGGGGCAGGGCGCGGACGCGCGTGAGCAGGACGGCGAGGGCGCAGCCGACGGCGAGGGTGGCGATCACACAGGAGGCGGCGAAGGTCACGGTGGCGAGCAGGACCTGCCAGAACTGACTGTCGGCGAAGAGGGTGCGGTAGTTGCCGAGCCCCTGGAAGGTGGTGGGCTCGCCGCCGCTGACCTGGGCCTGGGTGTATTCGAGGAAGGAGATGAGGCCGAGCTGGTAGATGGGGTAGACGAGGAGCGCGGCGATCACGACGAGCGCGGGCGCGAGATATATCCACGGGGTCAAGCTCCCGCGGCCCGGGTGCCGCCGGGGAGCCGCGGACGCCTTCGGACGGTCGCCCCCACGCCGGGGGCGGGGACGGGGGTTGGCAGCGCGCGAGGCGGTGGGGCGAGTGGCCCAGTCTGCGCCCGCGGGCGGGCTGCCCGCGAGCGCAGGCCCTGCGCCCACGCCCGCAGCGGACCCCGGCGCCCCCGCAGGCGCAGCCCCCGCGCCCGCAGCGGACTCCCTCGCTCCCGCAGGCCCCGGCCACGGCGCCGGGGCCCCGTTCGTGCTGTGCGGCATCGCGGTCAGCCCGCCGCGGTGAAGGACGCGTCCATCTTCTTTGCCGCGTCGGTCGACGCCGCCGACACGTCCTTCTTGCCGCTCACGATCTCCTGGAACATCGTCGGCAGCACCAGCGCCGCGTCGATCTGGCCCCAGCCCGGGGACGCCGGTACGAACCTCGTGCCCGAGGCCAGTGTCGCGACGAACGGCGCGACGAACGGCTCCTTCTTCGCCACCTCCGACCGCACATCGGTGTACGTCGGCAGGAAGCCCATCGCGTCGAACAGCTTGCGCTGCGTCTCCTTGCCCGTGAACTGCTTCATCAGGTCGACTGCCAGCGTGCGGTGCGAACTGCTCTTCAGTACGCCGATGTTGTTGCCGCCCGCGAAGGCCGGCGCGATCGAGCCCGCCTTCACACCCGGCAGCGGCACCACCGCGTACTTGCCCTTCGCCGCGCCCGCCTCCACCGCCTGGTGGCTGAAGTCGCCGCCGATCGCCATCGCCGCCTTGCCGGAGGCGAAGGCCGTGACCGTGGCGTTGCCACCCATCGAGGCGCACTTCGCGGCCGGACAGTTGTCGCCACCGAAGAGCGAGGTGTACGCCGTGATGCCCTTCTGCGCGGCCGCGCTGTTGATCGCGGCCTTGTACGAACCGCCGCTCTTCTGCGCCAGTTCGCCGCCGTTGGCCCAGATGAAGGGCATCGCGCCATAGGTGTACGCACCGCCCACCGCGAGCCCGTACAGCTCCGGCTTCGACTTGTGGATCTTCTTGGCGGTGGCGATCAGCTCGTCCTGCGTCTTGGGCGGCGCGATCCCCAACTCCTTGAAGATGTCCGTGCGGTAGTACAGCGCGCGTACACCGACGAAGAAGGGCGCGCCGTAGATCTTGTCGGCGACCGTGACCGACTGCGTCGCCGTCGGGTCGGCGTCCTGCGCCTCGTCCCAGGCGTCGAATTCCTTGCTCACATCGGCGAGTCCGCCGTCCTTGACGTATCCCGCGGTGTCGGTGTTGCCGTACTCGATCACGTCCGGCGCGCTCTTCGGATCATTGAACGCGGCCTTGATGCGCTGGGCGCGGGTCTCGACGGGTATGTACTCGACCTTGACCTCGGTGTCCTTGTGCGCCTTGCGGAAGGCCGCGACGGCCTCGTCGACGACCTTCTCCTTGGGCTTGTTGTTGACCTCCTGGAAGAGCCAGACGCGCAGGGTGCCGCTCTTGTTGTCCTTCTCGGCGCTGTTGTCGGAGGTCTGGGGGGCGCAGGCGGTGGCAGCGAGGCCTGCCAGCACAAGCACCGCCGCGGGGGCGGCAGTTCGGGCGATGAGCTTCATGCGTGATCCCCTACGAGTAGGCATTGCAACATATGCAACGCACGTTTCGTACTGCACAACACGCAGGAGGCTAAGGCCGCACCAACAACCGGACAAGAGGTCTCAACCACTCTGTGACCGGCAGACGCACCCCGTGCAACGGCAGCGCAAACGACGAACGGCCCCCGGGGCGCGCACGCATGCACGTCCCGGGGGCCGTCCCCACGGAAGGACCGGAGCTACCGAGCTGCCGGAGCAGCCGGAGTCACCGGAGCAACCGGAACTACTTCTTGTCCTTGCCGCCCTTGTCCTTGTCCCCGCCAGAGCCCATGGACTCGTAGATCTCCTTGCACATCGGGCAGACCGGGTACTTCTTGGGGTCGCGCCCCGGCACCCAGACCTTCCCGCACAGTGCCACCACGGGAGTGCCGTCGAGGGCGCTCGCCATGATCTTGTCCTTCTGGACGTAATGGGCGAAGCGCTCGTGGTCGCCGTCGCCGTGCGACACCTGTGGCGTCGGCTCTACGAGGGTCCCCGTGCCTGTCCCGCGCTCGGGCTCAAGAGTGCTCATAACTGCCAAGGGTACCCACCCCGGGGCCGTTCGGTTCAGGCCTCCCCGCGCGGCGGCGCCGACAGCCCGCCGGTCAGTTCAGCGAAGGGTCGTCCGGGTACGTCGCGAACATCGCGAGCTCGCTGCGCTGGCGCCGCAGCACCGCCCGCCACAGGCTCTCCGGCTGCGGCGACGACACATCGCCGGGCTCGGACTCGACGACGTACCAGGCGCCTTCGTTCAGTTCGTCCTCCAGCTGGCCGGGGCCCCACCCTGCGTACCCCGCGAAGATCCGCAGGGACCCGAGTGCCGCTCCGAGCAGCTCCGGCGGGGCCTCCAGGTCGACCAGGCCGATCGCCCCGTACACCCGCCGCCAGCCCAGCGGGCCCTCGTCGCCGGGGATCACGGCGACACCGAGCGCCGAGTCGAGGGAGACCGGACCGCCCTGGAAGACCACACCGGGCTCGCCCGTGAGAGTGGCCCAGGACTCCAGGATGTCGCTGACGACCACCGGTGTGGGCCGGTTGAGGACCACGCCGAGGGAGCCCTCGTCGTCATGGTCGAGCAGCAGAACCACCGCCCTGTCGAAGTTCGGGTCGGCGAGGGCGGGAGTGGCGACGAGCAGCCGCCCTGTGAGCGAGGACACCTCGGTCATGCGAGACATGATCCCGCATCTTCGCCCTCCGCGGGGGCCGGGCGGCGGAGTGTGAGCCGACGCAGCTCAGGGCGCGACCCGGGCCACGGGCGGCCGAACCGGCGGCGGTGACGCAGCGCTACGAATGATTAACCAAGCGTGTTGTGCCGAATTCATTACGCACACGGAGCGTCCCTGGCCCTACGGGAGAAGGGTGGTAGCCCCTTACCCTTTGTCTCTGGCCCCTGCCCGACATCCCCTCGCTCCGCTGGGGGGGACCCCCTCCGGAACGCGAGATTCATGACCGGCACAGACGATGTACTGCTTGTCCACGGCGGAACCCCGCTGGAGGGCGAGATCCGCGTCCGCGGCGCGAAGAACCTCGTGCCCAAGGCGATGGTCGCCGCCCTTCTCGGCAGCGAGCCGAGCCGGCTGCGCAATGTGCCCGACATCCGCGATGTGCGCGTCGTACGCGGACTTCTGCAGCTGCACGGCGTGACGGTGCGCCCCGGTGACGAGCCGGGCGAACTGGTGCTCGACCCGTCGCACGTGGAGAGCGCGAACGTCGCTGACATCGATGCCCACGCGGGCTCTTCGCGCATCCCGATCCTCTTCTGCGGTCCGCTGCTGCACCGGCTCGGGCATGCCTTCATCCCGGGCCTGGGCGGCTGTGACATCGGCGGCCGGCCGATCGACTTCCACTTCGAGGTGCTGCGCCAGTTCGGCGCGACGATCGAGAAGCGGGCGGACGGTCAGTATCTGGAGGCCCCGCAGCGGCTGCGCGGCACCAAGATCCGGCTGCCGTACCCGTCCGTCGGATCGACGGAGCAGGTGCTGCTGACGGCCGTGCTGGCCGAGGGCGTCACCGAGCTCACCAACGCCGCCGTGGAGCCGGAGATCGAAGACCTCATCTGCGTACTGCAGAAGATGGGCGCAATCATCTCCATGGACACCGACCGGACGATCCGGATCACCGGTGTCGACAAGCTCGGCGGCTACACCCACCGGGCGCTCCCGGACCGCCTGGAGGCGGCCTCCTGGGCGTCGGCGGCGCTGGCGACCGAGGGCAACATCTATGTGCGCGGGGCGCAGCAGCGCTCGATGATGACGTTCCTGAACACCTACCGGAAGGTGGGTGGCGCCTTCGAGATCGACGACGAGGGCATTCGCTTCTGGCACCCGGGCGGCGCGCTGAACGCGATCGCGCTGGAGACGGACGTGCACCCCGGCTTCCAGACCGACTGGCAGCAGCCGCTGGTGGTGGCCCTGACCCAGGCGGCGGGCCTGTCGATCGTCCACGAGACGGTGTACGAGTCGCGGCTCGGCTTCACCTCGGCGCTCAACCAGATGGGTGCGCACATTCAGCTGTACCGGGAGTGCCTGGGCGGCTCGGACTGCCGCTTCGGCCAGCGCAACTTCCTGCACTCGGCGGTCGTGTCGGGCCCGACGAAGCTCCAGGGCGCGGACCTGGTCATCCCGGACCTGCGCGGCGGTTTCTCGTACCTGATCGCGGCACTGGCGGCGCAGGGGACGTCGAGGGTGCACGGGATCGGCCTGATCAACCGGGGGTACGAGAACTTCATGGAGAAGCTGGAGAAGCTCGGCGCGAAGGTCGAACTCCCCGGCGGGGCGCTGGTCTAGCGGGACCCCGGATTCAGGCCCCGCCGGCGATTGAGGCGCGGGCCCGGGGCAGAGCCCCGGCAAAGGCCCCCTGCGGGCCGTACAACGTACAAAGGGCGGCCACCCCACTGGGGTGGCCGCCCTTCGCGTGCTGAAGGCTTACTTGCCCTTCGCGGCTTCCTTGAGCTTGGAGCCCGCGGAGACCTTCACGCTGTAGCCGGCCGGGATCTGGATCGGGTCGCCGGTCTGCGGGTTACGAGCGGTGCGAGCGGCACGGTGGGTGCGCTCGAAGGTCAGAAAGCCGGGGATGGTGACCTTCTCGTCGCCCTTGGCGACGACCTCACCGACGGTCTCGGCGAGAGCGGCCAGCACGGCGTCGGCGTCCTTGCGGGTCACCTCGGCGCGGTCGGCCAGCGCGGCCACCAGCTCACTGCGGTTCATGTTGTTACTCCCGTGTTCTTCTTGCCTGTGAGGCGTGAGATCGAAGCCGATGCTGCCAGGGCCCTAGGACAGTCCCCGGACCCGGGTCTGCCGTCAGACCCTCGCGCCCGAATACGCATCCTGCCCCCACCAGCGGCGGGAAAGCCAATCCGGCACCCTCCGGAGTCACACGAAAAGCGCCACGGCCTCGTCGTGGTGACGTTCCGTCCACTCGGTGGAGACTCATAGGAGCCGCGCGTGCGGGCTCATGGTCCGCCACCCTAGAGCGGCAGTCACGGCCCCGCGACTCGCGACGCGCCGGGTGTCAGCCCGACGTGGGGCCCGTCACAGCCGCCCCGGCCGCCTTCGCGGCGGTGCGGACGGCTCCCGCGACCGCTCCGGCGACCTTGTCGTTGAAGACGGACGGGATGATGTAGTTCGGGTTCAGCTCGTCTTCGGTGACGACGTCCGCGAGCGCCTGGGCGGCCGCAAGCATCATCTCGGTGTTGACCGTGCGGGACTGCGCGTCCAGCAGACCGCGGAACACACCCGGGAAGACCAGCACATTGTTGATCTGGTTGGGGAAGTCCGAGCGGCCTGTGGCCACAACTGCCGCCGTCTGGCGGGCGATTGCCGGGTCGACCTCGGGGTCCGGGTTCGCGAGCGCGAACACGATCGCGCCGTCCGCCATGGCCGCCACGTCCTCGCTGCCCAGCACGTTCGGGGCGGAGACGCCGATGAAGACGTCCGCGCCGACGACTGCTTCCTTCAGTGTGCCGGTCACCCCCTCGGGGTTGGTGTTGTCGGCGATCCAGCGGAGCGGCGAGTCGGGGTCGGCGGAGACAAGGTCCTCGCGGCCCGCGTGCACGACACCGTGGATGTCGGCCACGACGGCGTGTTTGACACCCGCCGCGAGCAGCAGTTTCAGGATGGCCGTACCGGCCGCGCCCGCGCCGGACATGACGACCCGTACGTCCGGGGCGGCCTTGCCGACCACGCGCAGAGCATTGGTCAGCGAGGCGAGGACGACGATCGCGGTGCCGTGCTGGTCGTCGTGGAAGACCGGGATGTCGAGGGCCTCGCGCAGCCGCGCCTCGATCTCGAAGCAGCGGGGGGCGGAGATGTCCTCGAGGTTGATGCCCGCGAAGCCGGGAGCGATCGCCTTGACGATCGCGACGATCTCGTCGGTGTCCTGGGTGTCCAGGCAGAGCGGCCAGGCGTCGATGCCGGCGAACCGCTTGAACAGGGCCGCCTTGCCCTCCATCACCGGGAGCGCGGCCATGGGGCCGATGTTGCCGAGGCCGAGCACGGCGGAGCCGTCGGTCACCACGGCCACGGAGTTGCGCTTGATGGTGAGGCGACGGGCGTCCTCGGGGTTCTCGGCGATGGCCATGCAGACCCGCGCCACGCCCGGCGTGTAGATCATCGAGAGATCGTCACGGTTGCGGATGGGGTGCTTGGACTGCATCTCGATCTTGCCGCCGAGGTGCATCAGGAACGTACGGTCGGAGACCTTGCCGAGGACGACGCCCTCGATCTTGCGCAGCTCCTCGACGATCTCTTCGGCGTGCGTGGTCGAGGTCGCTGCGATCGTGACGTCGATCCGCAGCTTCTCGTGGCCGGAAGCGGTCACGTCCAGGCCGGTCACGTGGCCGCCGGAGGACTCCACGGCCGTGGTGAGCTGGGAGACCGCGGTTCCGCTCGCGGGCACCTCCAGCCGGACCGTCATCGAGTACGAGACGCTGGGCGCCGTTGCCATGACCGGGTTCCTCTGCTTTCGCTAGCTTCATTGCCATGCGGCCGTGGCAGGTGCCCGGCAACGCCTTCCGATCGTCGCACCTACCTGCGGGTAGCAGGTAATAGTGGTCATTTAGTTCTCGGAAACTGTTTTCCACCATACGAGATATGACCGTTCGGGTGGAAGCCTCCACCGAAAGGGTCCGCAACGAAAACAGGTCCGCGCCACCATCCGGTGACGCGGACCTGTCTCTTACCCGAAAAGGTGGCACCGACCCGCCATGCTCGCCTCGCGGCAAGTGGTCGCTCGTAGCGACGAAGGTTGGGCCCGGGGGCTTGGATCGAGCCGGTGCCACCCCCAGGCTAACAAACCACTCTGGTACGTGATTCCCGCATCGCAGGTTGACTCCCCGTCAGTCCCGGAGCAGGTCCGGCACACCGTCCTCGTCCGGCTGATCGCGCCGGTCCGAGACCACCGTCAG
The DNA here is from genome assembly GCF_044903445.1 of Streptomyces sp. NPDC019890. NCBI lineage: Bacteria > Bacillati > Actinomycetota > Actinomycetes > Kitasatosporales > Streptomycetaceae > Streptomyces > Streptomyces sp. NPDC019890. The sequence goes on from NZ_JBJDQK010000002.1 coordinate 835,034, forward strand.
CTGTTGGGTCGCCCGGGTGAGCGCCACGTACAGCACGCGCAGTCCGGCCGGTGACTCGTCCGCGATCTCCGCCGGGGAGACGACGACTGTCGCGTCGTACTCCAGGCCCTTTGCCTCCAGGGAGCCGAGCGCGACGGCCCGGTCACCGAGCCCGGCCAGCCAACGCGCGGCCTGCTCACGCCGGTTCATCGCGACCACGACACCGACCGTGCCGTCGACGCGGTCCAGCAGTCGCTGCGTCTCGCTCCGTACGGTCTCGGCCAGATCCCCGTCCCGTACGACACCGAAGCGCGGCTCCACGCCCGTGGAACGGACCGCCGACGGAGACTCCATGCCGGGCATGGCCAGCGCCAGCACCTTGGCCGCCAGCTCGGCGATCTCGGCCGGGTTGCGGTAGTTGACGGTGAGCTGGAAGCGGCGGCGCGGACGGGAGCCGAGCGCCTCGTCGCGGGCCTCGGCCGCCTCGTCCGGGGACGACCAGGACGACTGCGCCGGGTCGCCCACGACCGTCCAGGTGGCGTGCCGCCCACGGCGGCCGACCATCCGCCACTGCATCGGGGTCAGGTCCTGCGCCTCGTCGACGATGACATGCGCGTACTCGATGCGCTCCTGCGCCAGCCGCTCGGCGCGCTCGCGCTGCGTCTCCTGGCGCTGCGGCATCAGCTCCTCCAGACCGGTGAGCTGGTCCAGCGGGTCGAGCTCGCGCTTGCGTCTGGGGCGGGCCGGGGTGCCGAGCAGCAACTGCAGCTCGTCGAGGAGCGCCACATCGTGCACGGACAGGGCTTCGCGGCGCAGTGCGCGGGCCAGGCGGCGCACCTCGCCCGGGTTGAGGATCCGCCGCGCCCAGCGGCCGAGCCGCCTCTCGTCGGCCATCGCGGTGAGCACCTGGCGCGGGGTGAGCTCGGGCCACCAGGCGTCCAGGAAGCCGATGAAGGCGTCCTCGGACGCCACGTCCTCGTCGAAGGAGGACCGCAGTTCGGCCGCGAGCTCCGGGTCGGTGTGCCGGGTCCCGGCGCCGGATTTGGCGTACAGGGCGTCGAGCAGCAGCCTGCGCGCACGCGGGCGCAGCAGATTGACGGGCGCGGTGCCGCCGAGGACGTTGTGCCGGATGCGCTGGAGTTCGTCGGCCGTCAGCTCCACGCGGCGTCCGAAGGCGACGACACGCAGCCGTGCGGGCGTGGCGGCGGGGGCCTCCCGGCCCTCGTCGGGCTCGTCGCCGAACGCGAGCTGGCCGCCCGGCTCGGCGCCTGCCGCTCCGCGCGAAGAGCGCGAGGAGCGACCGGAGCGCGCGGACGCCGCCGGGCCCCCGGAAAGCTCCAGCGCGCCCCGAGCAGCGTTGCGGAGCACCTTCAGCATCCGCGAGGAGCCCTTGATGCGGGCCACGGCCGGTTCGTCGTACGCCGTCGCCTCCGCGCCGTCGACCAGATTGCCGACCGCACGGATCGCGACCTGCCCCTCCTCGCCCAGCGACGGCAGCACGCCCTCGGTGTACGCCACGAGCAACGGCGTCGGCGAGACGATCAGGATGCCGCCCGCGTACCGCCGCCGGTCCTGGTAGAGCAGATACGCCGCCCGGTGCAGCGCCACCGCGGTCTTGCCGGTGCCGGGACCGCCCTCCACATACGTCACGGACGCGGCCGGGGCCCGGATCACCAGATCCTGTTCCGCCTGGATGGAGGCGACGATGTCCCGCATGGTGTGGCTGCGGGCCTGCCCGAGCGCCGCCATCAGCGCGCCGTCCCCGATGACCGGGAGCTCGGCGCCGTCGAGCACGGCGGACAGCTCCGGGCGCATCAGGTCGTCCTCGACCCCGAGGACCTTGCGGCCCTTGGAGCGGATGACCCGGCGGCGTACCACCCGGCCGGGATCGACCGGGGTCGAGCGGTAGAACGGTGCGGCGGCCGGCGCGCGCCAGTCGATGACCAGCGGCGCGTAGTCGGAGTCAAGGACCCCGATCCGGCCGATGTGCAGAGTCTCCCCGATGTCGGCCGTGTTGTCCGCCGCCACCGCGTCGTCGGCGGGCTCGACCGAGGTGTACGCGCCGTCCGGGCCCTTCTGGCCGTCCTTGCCGTGCAACAGGTCGATACGGCCGAAGAGGAAGTCCTCGAACTCGTTGTTCAGCCGGTTCAGGTGGATGCCCGCGCGGAACACCTGGGCGTCCCGCTCGGCGAGCGCGCCGGGGGTACCGACCTGACCGCGTTTGGCGGCGTCGTGCATCAGGAACTCCGCCTCGTGGATCTTCTCCTCGAGGCGGCGGTACACCCGGTCCAGATGTTCCTGCTCGACACCGATCTCTCTGTCCCGGACGGAATCCTGGACAGAGTCGACAGCGGCTTCCTGCGCGGCCACCGGGGCCCCCTTCTGACGTGCACTGGGCAGCCGTCAACCGTACGCGAAGGGGGCGAATCTGTCAGGCGTCGACTTCCACGAGCCGCTTTCCGTCGAAGGTGCGGACCTCGAAGTGATCGATGTCGCTGCGGTTCATCGCCGCGCCACCGTGCACATAAAGCGGCTTCTTGCCCATCTTTTCGGGGCTGTCCGGGATGCCGTAACCCCACTTCGGGACGGCCCAGGAGGTCACGACCTCCTCCTCGCCGGTCTTGGAGACGGCGATCAGATTGCACTTGAGCGGACCCTTGACGTTCTTCAGCTCCAGAACGGTGTGGGTGCCCCAGGCCTTCGTCTCCATGCCGACGGTCGCGCTGACCTTGGTGGTCGCGTCCGTGGCCTGCACCTTCGTTTCCATGTGGTTGAAGAAGGCGTCCTCGGCCGGCGAGGTGGGGTGCGGAGTCGTGGCTGCCTGGTTGCTGCCGGTGTCGTCCGCCGTGACCACGACCGCGACGGCCGGACCGCCGATGATCAGGGCCGCGGCGGCCGCGACCAGATACATCCCGCGCCTGCGCTTGGCCGCGCGCTTGGCCGCGACCTCGTCGAGCAGTCCGCCGAGCAGCTTGGGGCTCGGGGCGGTGGGCACCACGGGGACGGGCCGCGGCGGTGAGTACTCCCAGTCGGACGCCGACCGCGCGCCGGGCAGCAGGTTCAGCACGTTCGACTGCTGGGGCGGTGCCGGGGCCTCGGCCAGCATGGCCAGCATCGGCTCCATCCCGGAAAACTCCTCGAGGTGGGCGGCGCAGATGTCGCAGCCCGCCAGATGCGCCTCGAAGGCGGAGGCGTCCGCGTCGTCCAGGATGCCGAGCACATACGCAGCGGCGGCGTCGTGTACGGACTCCTGCTCGTACATGGTCATGCCGTGACCCCCCTCTCCTCCAGAGCGAGCTTCATGGAACGGAGTGCGTAGAACACCCGGGAACGCACCGTCCCACTGGGTATGCCGAGCGTCTCGGCCGCCTCATTGACCGTACGCCCCTTGAAATACGTCTCGACAAGAACTTCCCTGTGGGCGGGCGTCAAATCATCGAGCGCATCTGAGAGCGTCATCAGCCACAACGCCTTGTCGATCTCGTCCTCCGCGGGCATGACCTCCAGCGGCGACGGATCGACCTCCTGCGGCCGGGCCTGCCGGCTGCGGTGACCGTCGATGACGATGCGGCGTGCGACCGTCACCAGCCAGGGTCGGACAGAGCCGGTTGCTCGGTTGAGCTGACCGGCGTTCTTCCAGGCACGGATGAGTGTCTCCTGCACCACGTCCTCGGCACGCTGGCGATCGCCGGCGACGAGGCGCAGTACATAAGCAAGCAAAGGTCCCGCATGTTCGCGATACAGCGCGCGCATGAGCTCCTCGTCAGGTGCTGAGGAGTCGTTGCGTGGCTTCTCGCTTCGATGGCGGGCCCTTTGCGGACGGTCATCGGCCACGGCGGCATCCTTGCGCACCTGAACCTCCCGGTCGAGACCCTGTTTTGGCTGACTGCTTCTCCCCCATCACTACGGAGGCCACAGGCGCATCACTCAACGTCCGCCGGAAAAACTTTCAAGATCTTTTACGGGGGTCCCCGGGCGGGCCCGCGCGCGGGTCTCAAACGGTCTCAGGCAGGATCTCGGGCGGGGTCCCGGGCCGGGTCCCGGGCAGGTCTCAGGCCCCTGCCACGGCCGCCCTGCGCCGGTGTCTGGCGACCCGCTCGCGGTTCCCGCACACCTCGCTGGAACACCAGCGCCGCCGCCGTCCGCGGGAGGTGTCCAGATAGACCCGCCGACAGTTGTCGCCCTCGCACTGCCGCAGCCGGGCCCTGGCCACCGGATCGGTCAGCAGCTCAACGGCGTCGCGGGCGATCGCGGCCAGCAGCGCCCCGCACTCGGGCGCGGCGCTCAGCGCCCGTACCAGAAAGCCCTCTTCGTCGCGTACGGCTCGGATGCCGGGCGGCGCTCCCGCGGCGAGGGCGTTCACCCGCTCCAGCGCGGACTCGGCGCTCCGGCCGTCGATCTCGGCCCGCACCAACTGGGCTATCCAGTCCCGCAGTTCGACGAAGCGGTCCACCCACTGGCTCTCCGTGCCCACCAGCTGAGTGCCCGCGGGCACCAGGCCGGCGCCCACCAGCCACCGGCCAAGCCGCCCGGCCCCGTTCAGCGGCTCGCGTCCGCCGGGCGGCGCCTCCGCGGTCGCCACCAGGTCCAGGCAGATCCGCCCGGAGTCGAACCTCCAGTCGTAGGAGGCTGCACCCGTCGCGCCTGCCACCATGCGCCTTGTCACCGCCCTCGGGGTCACCGCCGGGTCTTTCCACCAGAGTGCCCTGAGGAGCGTGCGGCCGGAACCCCTCGTGGTCCGGCCGCACGCGGGTGCGTCAGTTGCGGGCGATGCCCGGCGCGATGTCCTCGTACTGCTTTTCGTGCTGCTTCTCGTCCTGCTGCGAAGGCGCGGCGCGGCGGGCCCCCGTCGCGGGCGCCGGTTTGCCGCAGAAGGCCGCGTCCAGCGTCTTGGCCATGACGCCCAGCACATCACCGTTGTTGGAGGTGTTGGCGACCGCGGTGATGCTGCGCTTCCCGTCCTTCGAGGTGAAGGAGTACGTGTAGTAGCCCTGGACGGTGCCCGTGTGTCCGTACACCGAGACGCCGCACGACAGATCGCGGCGGCGCAGACCGAGTCCGTAGCCCTGGGTGCTGTTGACCGGTGTCCACTGCTGCATCTGCGCCAGCCGGTCGGCGGAGAGCAGCTTGCCGCCCAGCAGAGCGGAGAAGAACGTGTCCAGGTTCTTGGTGCTGGAGATCACCGCGCCGGCGCTCTGCGCCCAGGAGACGGTCTGCCGGGTGGAGTCGACGAGCGGCGCGCCCGCCTCGTCCGGGGTGAGATAGCCCTTGGTGTGCCGGCCCGGGAGCGCGGTGTCGGGGTGGACGTAGAAGGTGTCGCGCAGCTTCAGCGGCTTGATGATCCGGTCGCGGTACTCGGTGCTCAGGGTGTGTCCGGTGAGCTTCTCGATGAGCATGCCGACTACGACGAAGTTGGTGTTGGAGTACGAATAGGCCGCGCCGGGCTGGTTGTTCAGCGGCTTGGCCAGCGACAGGTCCACCAACTCCTGGAGGGTGAACACCCTGTTGCGTACGGACTCGAAGCCCGGGACCGTCTGCGCGAACATGTCGTTCGTGTAGTCGTACAGACCGCTGCGGTGGCTCAGCAGATGGCGCACCGTGATCCGGTCGTCGGGCAGCAGCCCGGGCAGATAGGTGTTGACCGAGGTGTCCAGGTCGAGCCTGCCCTCGTCGACGAGTTGCAGCAGCACCACCGAGGAGAAGCTCTTGCTGACGCTGCCGACCCGGAAGCGGTCCTCGGTGCTGATGGGCCGTCCCGTGGCCCGGTCGGCGATGCCTTCGGCGGCCTTGTAGACCGTGCCGTTGTCGTCGATCCGCGCCATCGCGCCGGGAGCGCCCTTCGCCAGCGCCGACCGCAACACCTCACGCAGTCCCGGAAGATCGGGCGCCGGCAGCCCCTCGGCCGCGGCCGGAGGGGTGCTTTCGGCGGCGGATGCGGCCTGCGCGGGAACTGCCAGTAACGACAGCAGAACCGCGCCCAGCGCCGTGCCGCTGCCCACCATGCCTGAGACCATCTGGTTCTTCTCCATTCGCGTACGAGCCGCGCCGCGGATGCGGACTCCGGCAACGGCTATACGCGTGGAACCCCAGGCTGGTTGCATCGGCCAGGGTGAACTCCCGGACCGGGGACGGGGACGGCTGGGCAGGGTGACGCGGCGCGGGGCAGCTGCCCTACCGCGTCACGCGTCCGTACTTCGTGTCCGCGGCCGGGTCCAGGGCCAGCCGATAGCCCCGCTTGACCACGGTCTGGATGAGCTTGGGCACACCGAGCGCCGTACGCAGCCGGGCCATCGCAGTCTCGACGGCGTGCTCGTCGCGGCCCGCGCCGGGCAGCGCGCCCAGCAGGTCGGCGCGCGAGACGACCCAGCCGGGGCGCCGTGACAGCGCGCGCATCAGGGCCATCCCGGCGGGCGGCACCGGCCGCAACTCGCGGTCGACGATGACCGCGTGACCGCGGATCTCGATACGGCGGCCCGCGACCGGGAGCGTACGGGCGCGGCCGGGCAGCTCAAGACCGAGCAGCTGCACCAGCGGCCCCAGCCGGAAGCGTTCCGGCTGCACCGTGGTGACGCCGCGGGCCTGCAGCGGCAGCGCCGTGACCGGCCCCACGCAGGCGGCCAGCACATCGTGGTCGAGAGCGTCCAGGAACTCGTGGAGCAGACCGCGGCTCTCGGCCCGGGAGAGCAGCGACGCGGCTGCCGGGGCGCTGGTGAAGGTGACGGCGTCCAGAGCGCGCGAGACGGTCGCGTCGAGGAGCCGGTCCAGGGGTGCGAGGTCTTCCGGCGCCATCCACCGGTAGACGGGTACGAGGACGACGTCGGCGCCCGCCGCCCGCAGCGCCTCGACGAACCCGGGCAGCGGCTCGCCGTGCAGCTGAAGCGCGATACGACGGCCCGCGACACCTTCGGTGAGCAGCCGGTCGAGTACCTCGGCCATGGACTCGGAGGCCGGAGACCACTCCTCGGTGAGCCCGGCGGCACGGATGGCGCCCTTCACCTTCGGCCCGCGGGCCAGCAGTTCCACGCCGCGCAGCCGCTCGAGCAGTTCCTCCCCGCATCCCCAGCCGTCCGCGGCCTCCACCCAGCCGCGGAAGCCTATTGCGGTGGTGGCGACAACCACGTCGGGCGCGTGGCCGATGAGCTCTTTGGTGGCGGCGAGCAGGTCGGCGTCGTCGGCGAGTGGAACGATACGCAGGGCGGGTGCGTGCACGACGGTGGCGCCGCGACGGCACAGCAGTGCGCCGAGTTCGTCGGCGCGCCGCGCAGCGGTGACCCCGACGGTGAAGCCGGCAAGCGGTCCGTGTTGAAGGTCTTGCATGTGATCGTCCCTACTCTGTCCCACCCTGTACGGATGTGGCGACCGAGCCTGCCAACGGTGCGTGACAGACTCGGTTCGCCGACATTTCTCCGGTGTTACACCTCTGCGTAGCTGAGCTGCGGCTTCGCTTCGGCAACCGGCTGCGAAACGGTGGCGGGCCGGCGAAGGTATACCGCCCAGGTCACCGCGAAACAGGCCGCGTAGAAGGCGAGGAAGGCGACGAACGCCGAGGTGCCGGTGTGCGCCGTCAGGAAGGACTGGCGGAAGGCGAGGTTGATGCCGAGCCCGCCGAGCGCACCCACCGCGCCGATCAGCCCCATGGACGCGCCGGACAGCCGCCGTCCGTAGGCTGCCGCCGCCTCGCCGGTCATGCCCTTGGCGATCGCCTTCGCCTGGAAGATGCCGGGGATCATCTTGTACGTGGAGCCGTTGCCGACCCCGGTCAGCACGAACAGCACGATGAAGGCTGCGGTGAACAGGGCCAGCGACTTCTCCACGGAGGCGAGTACGACGACCCCGGTGGCCACGCCCATGCCGAGGAAGTTCCACAGGGTGATGCGCGCGCCGCCGTAACGGTCGGCGAGCCAGCCGCCGAGCGGCCTGATGAGCGAGCCGAGCAGCGGCCCGATGAAGGTGATGGACGCGGCCTGCAGCGGCGTACGTCCGAACTGCGTCTGGAGGACCAGGCCGAAGGCGAAGCTGTAGCCGATGAACGACCCGAAGGTGCCGATGTAGAGGAAGGACATGATCCAGGTGTGCGGATCGCGCACGGCTTCCTTGGAGGCGCCGGTGTCGTTCTTGACCGGGGCGAGGTTGTCCATGAAGAGCGCGGCGCAGATCGCGGAGACCAGGATGAGCGGGATGTAGATCCCGAGCAGCAGGCGCGGTCCGGCGGCCGCTCCGATGACCGCGAGCCCGACCAGCTGCAGGACGGGCACGCCGATGTTGCCGCCGCCCGCGTTCAGGCCGAGCGCCCACCCCTTCTTCCGCAGCGGGAAGAAGGAGTTGATGTTGGTCATGGAGGAGGCGAAGTTACCGCCGCCGACACCGGTCAGCATCGCGACCAGCATGAACGTGGTGTAAGAGGTCCCGGGTTCCATCACCAGGTAGGCCGCGATCGTGGGCAGGAGCAGCATCGACGCCGCGATGATCGTCCAGTTGCGTCCGCCGAAGCGGGCGACGGCAAAGGTGTAAGGAACCCGGATGAAGGCGCCCACCAGCGTGGCCATGGCCACCAGGAAGAACTTGCCGGCCGGGTCGATGCCGTACTCGGGCCCCATGAACAGGACCATCACGGACCACAGGGTCCACACGGAGAAACCGATGTGCTCGCTGAGCACGGAGAAGGCGAGATTGCGCCGGGCGACCTTCTCCCCCTTCTCTCGCCAGAAGGTCTCGTCCTCCGGGTCCCACTCTTGAATCCAGCGGCCTGCCATCACGCGCCTCCACGGGTGTCGGGTACTGAGGCGAAGATATGGACGGCTCGTTTCGGCTCCGGTGGCGTGAGGTGACCGGTGCGAAACCTTGCTCTCACCCGGGCGTCACGTCCGGTGTGAGCCGGTCACCTCTCCCGGGACTCCCTGGGGATCCCCGGGGACCCCTTGCGGACGCCGTTTGGCCAGAGCCGCGGGCTTCGCTTGGCCGCCAGGTCCTCGATCCATCCCACGGCCATGATCATCAGCCCGATGAGCGGCCAGACCAGCAGGAACATCCAGATCGCATACGTCGTCTCCAGCGCGCCGCTCAGGTGCTCGTCCACGAAGGGTATCTCCCACAGCAGGTCGAGCAGCGGGACCGTCGCCATGATCAGGGCGTTGTGCCAGAGGTAGATCGTCACCGCGCGGTTGTTGGAGAGCGTGACGTACCTGTCGAAGCGGGCGAGCTTTCCGGGCAGCTCCTGCCAGGACGGGGAGTACTGGAGCAGGATCATCACAAAGCCGAGGGACCAGGTGGCCTGGGCCAGCGGGATGTCGTTCAGGTCCCAGCCGTCGACGGTCTGGTGGCCCGAGGCCCACCACAGGCCGAAGGCCATCACCAGGGCGGAACCGGAGATCGCCAGATGGCGCGGGATCTTCTGCAGCAGCCCCTCGTGGTGGGCGAAGCCGAGGACCCAGCAGGAGCCGAAGACAGCGAAGTCGGAGACCGCGTTGCCGGTCTCGCCCGGGATGTTCACCAGGCCGGTGCCGACGACCGCGGTCAGGCCGAGCGGCGCAAGCAGCGTCACCCAGGGCAGCCTGCGGAAGGCCCACAGGAGCAGCGGTGAGGCGATCACGAACCAGAGATAGGCGCGCAGATACCAGAGCGGACCCACCGCCTGGACCGCCCAGGTGTCCTCCAGCAGCCCCACCTTGTCACCGATACTCCAGGGGAACTCCGGGGCGCCGACCGGGACGATGTAGCAGAACAGCCTGGCGAACCACCACAGCCCCTCTTCCTTGACCGGCTTCCAGCCGGCCGCGAAGAGCAGGGCCAGCATGACGGCGCTGAATGCCCACAGCGGCGGCAGCAGCCTGCGGATACGGCCGCGGATCACCCCGAGCGCGGGCCGCGACAGCGAACGCGCCATCAGCGAGCCCGCCAGCGCGAACATCACGCCCATGGACGGGAAGACGATCGTCAGCCAGGCCCAGCCGAATATGTGGTAGACGACGACGCGGACCAGCGCGAGGGAGCGCAGCAGGTCGAGATAGCGGTCGCGGCCCGGCCGCGCGGCCTGTGCCGCCGGCGCCGGGGCCGCTGCGGCCGTGGAGGCGTGACTCATGCGACGGGCCTCCGGTCCTCATTGCTGCGGCGCTGGCTCGGTATGACGCCGGGCGCCTCCACCGCTCCCGTACGCCGCAGCTTCTGCCAGCGCAGCCGGCCGCCGGTCAGCGCCGTTATCCACGACTGCAGCAGCACGACGTACATCAACTGCCGGTACAGCAGCTGCTGAAGAGGCAGCGACACCAGATGGGTCATGCGCTCGCCGTCCAGCCGGAAGGCGTACGCGGCGCACACGAGCTGTACGGCGAGGACGCCCAGCCAGGCGGCGATCGTCTTCTCGGTGGGGCCGAAGACCAGTCCGTACAGCAGGAAGACGTCGATCAGCGGGGCCAGCAGCGGTGCGAGCACCATGAAGAGGGAGACGAGTGGCAGGCCCACCCGGCCGAAGCGGCCCGACGGCCCGCGCTCCACAAGCGCACCGCGGTGCTTCCAGATCGCCTGCATGGTGCCGTACGACCACCGGTAGCGCTGCGACCACAGCTGCTGAACGGTCTCCGGGGCCTCGGTCCAGGCCCGCGCCCGCTCGGCGTAGACGACGCGCCAGCCGTCGCGGTGCATGGCCATGGTGACGTCGGTGTCCTCGGCGAGGGTGTCCTCGCTCATGCCGCCGACCCGTTCCAGGGCCCGGCGGCGGAAGGCTCCGATCGCTCCGGGGATGGTGGGCATGCAGCCCAGCACGTCGTACATCCGGCGGTCGAGGTTGAAGCCCATCACATACTCGATGTGCTGCCAGGCCCCGATCAGGGTGTCGCGGTTGCCGACCTTGGCATTGCCCGCGACCGCGCCGACGCGGATGTCGCCGAAGGGCTGGACCAGCTCGCCGACGGTGGACGGCTCGAAGACGGTGTCGCCGTCCATCATCACGACGATCTCGTATCGGGCGTGCCGGATGCCGTTGTTGAGGGCCGCGGGCTTGCCCCCGTTGGGCTGCCGTACGACACGGACACCGGGCAGCCGCAGCGCCTCGACGATGTCCGCGGTGCCGTCCGTGGAGCCGTCGTCGATGACGATGATCTCGATGGGGTGGTCGCTCGCCATCAGCGAGCGGACCGTGTTGGCGATGCACTCGCGTTCGTTGTAGGCGGGGACCAGCACGGACACCGGACCGGTGATCGGAGCGCCCCAGCTGAAGCCCGGCCTGCGCACCTTGCGGGCATGGGCGAAGGACAGGATCAGCATCAGCCCGAAACGCGCCAGCACGAGCACGCCGATTGCGGCGAGGCCGACGACCAGGACCTCCGTGGTGTTCTCGGAGAAGGCGACGGAGGTGACGAAGGCCTTACCCTTCCACAGCTCGGGTCCGGTGACCTTGGTGTGGGCGCTGGGCGCGCCGAGCGCCTCGGTGAGGTTGGTGAAGCGGTAGCCCCGGTTCTTCATCTCCGGAAGGAAGCGGTCGAGGGCCGCGACGGTCTGCGAGCGGTCGCCGCCGGAATCGTGCATCAGCACGATCGAGCCCTGGGTGCCCTTGGGTGTGGCCCGCTTGATGATCGCGTCGACGCCGGGGCGCTGCCAGTCCTCGGAGTCGGTGTTGTTCAGGGCTGTGATGTAGCCGCGGCTGCCTATGTACTGCGTGACCGGCCAGGACTTGTTGTCCAGGGCGTCGGAGAACGAGGAGTACGGCGGGCGGAACAGCGAGGTGCGGATGCCGGCCGCGCCCGCCAGCGCCAGCTGGTTCTCCGAGAGCTCCCAGTCGATGCGCGCGGTGGACTGGTAGGAGAGGTCGGGGTGGTTGAAGGTGTGCAGTCCGACCTCGTGCCCCTCGCGCACCATCCGTTCCACCAGCTCGGGGTGGCGTGAGGCCATGGTGCCGGTGACGAAGAAGACGCCGTGCGCGTGGTACTTCTTCAGCTTGTCGAGGACCTTCGGCGTCCAGACGGGGTCGGGCCCGTCGTCGAAGGTCAGCACCAGCCTGCGGTCCGGGATGGTCAGGGTCTTGGGATCGGCCTTGTCGCGCGCGTCGATGACCGGTCCGCCCTCGAGGATCTTCTCGGGGACCTGGTCGGTCGGGGCCGGGGGGCGGACGCGGTGGTCGGCGAGGATCTCGCTGTGCACATAGCCGCGCAGCATCAGCATGGCGAGCAGTGCAACGAGGATGAGCACGGGCAGCAGATACCGCATGGGCATTCTGCGTACGGTCGGCCGAGATCTGGGCCGCCGGTGAGCAGCCCTGCCGTCGGGGGTTGTCATCTAGAGCGCGCCTTCTTGCACTGGTGGCTCGGTGGGGTCGCCGCTGGGGCCGGGGTCGGACGGCGTGGGCAGGGAGGGGCTGGTTTCCGGCTCGGGGCCGGGGTCGCTGCCGCCGCCGCCCGGCGGTGAGGCCGAAGTGCCGCCGCCGGGCCGGGTACCTCCGCCGGTGGGCTTGGGGGCTGCGGAGCCGGAGACACCTGGTCCCGGGGCGGCCGAGGCCCCGGCCGCGGTACCGGTGGACGCACCGTCGGAGGGTTGCGGCAGCAGTGCGCCGGTGGAGTCGGTGGGTGTGGGTGCGCCGGGTACGGAGCCGGGGGTGGCCCCTGCGCCGGCGTCACCGCTGGGGTCGGGCTGGATCTGGACGGTGTCGGTCCGCTTCTCGTCGTCCTGGCCGAGACCGGGGAGCAGGGGCGCTGCGGAGTTGCCGCCGAGGAGGGCGGCGACCAGCGTGATGGCGTAGCAGGCACAGGCGACGGCCAGCAGCCAGCCGACGCGGCGGAACTTCTTGCTGCGACGGCCGCTCTCGTCGACGAACACCGGACCGTCGGAAGTCTCCTGAGGAACAGAGGTGGCCGGCTCCCCCAACGTCCTGCCTCGGACGTCGAGTTGTACTGTCACCTCGCTCGGCTCATACGCATGCCCGTTACGAGCATCCTCGTGCCAATTTTCCACAGTTGTACGCACACCCCCACGACCTGAATAACGGGTGCGCTTTCATCTGGCCTGATCTCGTCGGACTGGGTCCCCACCCAGCCCGAGCGCCCCCTACCACACCCACCCGGACACTGAATGTAGCGCACGCCGGTGACACACGTGCTCTTGTGTCAGTTGTTGTCACACATCAGCGACATATCGCCTTCCGGAAGCCAGTCGTCAGGGTCACGTTCCAGCCACCCCTCCTCTGCCGCAAGCCGCGCCGCCGCCGACCGCAGGGCGTCCAGGCCCGGATGAGAGATCCCTTTGCGCCACACCATGGAGAGCGGCGACAGCGGTACGGGATCGACGATCGGGCGCAGCACGCAGTCCGGCATCGCCGGGAAATCCACGACCGCCAGGACGGGGATGGGGTTCTTCGCCATCACCCGCCGGAACTCCTCGACGCCCACGGCCATGGGCGCGGGCGGCGCAATCTCGATGCCCCGCCCGGCGAACAGCCGCCGCGCCAGGTCCGTCCACTCCAGGGTTCGCGGATTTCCTGCACCGGCATATACGCACTCACCCGCGAGCGCGTTCAACGGGATCCGCTCGCGTGCGGCGAGCGGGTGGTCCTGCGGCAGCAGCACGGCCATCGGCTCGTACCGCACCGGCTGATGGGACAGCAGCGCCTGTACGGCGGGTTCGAGCCCCGCGAAGCGTCCGAAGGAGACATCGAGCCGCCCGCCGACGATCTCGGCGGCGGCCCCGGTGAGACCGCTCTCGAAGCGGGCCATCAGCTCGCACTCCGGCGCGAGTTCACGCGCCCGGGCCAGCACGCGGCCGGAGGCCATGCCTGCGGTGTTCAGGTCGACGAGAAGGGGCCGGGAGGCGCCCGCCGCGGCTGCCAGCAGCTCGTCCTGCGCCTCGAGCACCCGGCGGGCGTACGGCAGCAGCCGCTCGCCGTCGCCGGTGAGGGTCACCTGCCGGGTGGTCCGTACGAAGAGCTCGACACCCAAGTCCCGCTCCAGCCGCCGGATATCTCGGCTGAGGGCCTGCTGCGCGACGTAGAGGCGGGCGGCGGCCCGGGTGAAGTGCAGTTCGCCGGCGGCGGCGACGAAGGCGCGGATCAGGCGGGGGTCGATGTCTCGGGGCACGCGGCCGAATTTACAACGGGGGTGCGTCAATGGGGCCCGAGCAGGTGTTGGACCGCGCGTGGCCCCCGCGGTGAGGGTTGCCCCATGCCTGTTCCCCACCCCGCCCGTTCCCGTAACCGGGGCTCCACCCCGGACCCCACGCCTCACACGCCGGCGAGACTGATTACGGGGCTCCGCCCCGAGCCCCGCTCCTCAATCGCCGGAGGGGCTGAAATTTCAGCCCGTCCGGCGATTGAGGACTGGGGGTCTGGGGGCGAAGCCCCCAGTTACGGAATGGGGGTACCTCCCAGGCGAAGCTCTGGGGGAGGGCGGGGTGGGGGAAAGTCCCGCCTCACCCCGTACCGCCGGCTCTTCGAGCCGCACGGCGCCACCACGTTCACCCTCGGCAACCTCATCGCCCGCCTCCCCATGGGCATGTTCAGCGTCAGCGCCGTCATCATGATCGCCGGGTCCCGCGGCTCGTACGCCCTCGCCGGGGCCGTCACCGCGACCGGGCTCGCCGCCACCGCGCTCGTCGCGCCGTGGAACGCGCGGCTCGTGGACCGGTGCGGGCAAACACGGATCGCCGTGCCCGCCACCGCGATCGCCGCGCTCGGCTCGCTCGCGCTGCTGCTCTGCGTACGCCTCGGCGCGCCCGACTGGACCCTCTTCGCCGCCTACGCGGCCACCGCCACCACCCCGAACACCGGCGGCATGTCCCGCGCCCGCTGGGCCCACCTCCACAAGGGCGACCCGGCCGCCCTGCACACCGCGAACTCCTTCGAGCAGGCAGCCGACGAACTCTGCTTCATGCTCGGGCCGGTGCTCGCGGCCTTCCTGTGCTCCGCGCTCTTTCCGGAGGCGGGCACCCTGACAGGCGTGATCCTGATGATGACCGGCGTACTGGTCTTCGCGGCCCAGCGCTCCACCGAGCCCCCGATCGCCCCGCGCCGGGCGGGGGTCCGCTCCCCGCTGCGTACGCAGGGCATGGTGCCGCTGCTCGCGGTCTTCCTCGCCACGGGCGCGGTCTTCGGTGCGCTGGAGGTCACGACACTCGCCCATCTGGACGGTCCTGTCGCGGGGTTGCTGCTGGCGCTGCAGGCCGCCGGGTCGTGCGCGGCGGGCCTGCTGTACGGATCGGTCCGCCCCGCCCGCAGTCTTCCGGGCCGGCTGACAGGCTGTCTCGGCGCCATGACCGCCCTGATGGCCCTGCCCCTGCTCGCGGCCGGCACGGGCTCGGTGTCCGTCCTGGCCGTCGCTCTCCTGCTGGCGGGCGCGGCGACGGCGCCGACCATGGTGACGGGCATGACCCTGGTGCAGCGGCTGACCCCGCAGGACAGCCTGAACGAGGGCATGACGCTCGCCGTCACCGCGATCCTCGGCGGCATCGCGGCCGGCTCGGCGACGGGCGGCGCGGCGGTGGAGCACCTGGGCGCCGCACACGGATACCTGGTGCCTGTTTCGGCTGCGGCGGCCGCACTGCTGGTCGCGTCGGCAGTCAGGGCCCGGCTGTCATGAGCACAGACCCGAGGCGGTACGCTGCACCGCCCCCGGAAGCGGGGGCCTACGTTCCGCTCAGGGGAGGGCTCATGGCCATCAAGAAGGCAACCATCCAGCAGCAGGTGGCAGCTGCGATTGCACAGGCCAATCCGGCCGACCGGCCGATCGTCACCATCCAGGCCATAGCAGGCCCCAGCGTCTGGCTGATGAGCATGCTCGGCCTGATCGGCCAGGCCTTTCTCACGTACTACTTCATCACCGTGACCGAGCAGGCCGTGGTGGTCCACAAGGCGGGCCGGATGAGCAACCGCCCGCAGGAAATCGCCTTTGCCCTGACGCCGGCCGAGGTCACGGGAATGATCGGTGAGATCAAGCGCAACGCCGTCTGGAGCTCGTTCCGCTTCCAGCTGCCGGGCCAGCCGCAGCCGACCCGGATGAATGTGCACCGCATCTGGCGCGCCGAGATGGACCAGCTGCTCGGCGTGCTGACCGGCTACCAGCCCACGGCCTGAGCAGCGCGTTCTGCATGACGAAGGCCCGGCTGTCGCGACAGCCGGGCCTTTGTCTCACATGGGATGAGTGGAGATGGCGGGAATCGAACCCGCGTCCAACGGTGCAGAATCAGGGCTTCTCCGAGCGCAGTCCGCTTCGATTTTCTCGGCCCCGGAGATCTCGCGGACAAGTCTCCGACGGGCTCAGTCACTGTTTGATTTCCCTCTACGCCCCGTGACCGGGCTTAGAGGTTTAGTTCCCTAGCTGATGCCAGGATCCGGGTCGGGAACAGCCCCGGGCTGACACCCGAAGGCCTTCGCTAGCTGCTAATTAGGCAGCGAGCGCGAAGGCGCGGGAATCGCTCTTGGAAGTGGCGATTATTGGTTGCGACATATGGTTAACGAGATCATTGCCGCTTCCTCGGCTCGCTTCCCCTGCTTCGACATCCGCTGTCGAAACCGATCATCCCCATGTTGATTTTTCAAAACACGCACCCTCTGTGAGGTGCAGGTGCCATCGTACGTGACCAACGCACGACGGTGCCAGCCTATTCCTGCCGATCAGGCCCGCTGGCGCTTCTTCGCAGCCGAGACGGCACGGTCCGTCTCGCGCCGGTCCTGCTTCTCGCGCAGCGTCTGCCGCTTGTCGTACTCCTTCTTGCCCTTCGCCAGCGCGATCTCGACCTTCGCCCGGCCGTCCTTGAAGTACAGCACCAGCGGCACGATGGTGTGGCCGGTCTCCTGCGACTTCGACTCGAGCTTGTCGATCTCGGCGCGGTGCATCAGCAGCTTCCGCTTGCGCCGCGCGCTGTGGTTGGTCCACGTCCCCTGCGTGTACTCCGGGACGTGCACGTTGTGCAGCCACGCCTCGTGGGCGTCGATCTGGACGAAGCCGTCCACCAGCGAGGCCCGCCCCTGACGCAGCGACTTCACCTCGGTACCTGTCAGCACGAGACCGCACTCGTAGGTGTCGAGGATGGTGTAGTCGTGCCGCGCCTTCTTGTTCTGCGCGATCAGCTTGCGCCCTTTTTCCTTAGCCATAGTGCGGTCATTTTCGCACTAAGACCCGCCCCCGAGGCCACTCAATACCGTCTCGGCCCTCTTCTCGGCGCCCTCGCTCGCCACGAGGTCCGGGGCGATGCCCCGGCCGTCGACGCTGTGGCCCGCCGGAGTGCGGTAGTGGCCCACGGTCAGCTCGGCGACCGAGCCGTCGGGCAGCCGGCTGGGCATCTGCACCGAGCCCTTGCCGAAGGTGCGCGAGCCGACCGTGATCGCCCGGCCGCGGTCCTGCAGGGCCCCGGTGACCAGCTCGGCCGCGCTCATGGTGCCGCTGTCGACGAGGGCGACGACGGGTCTGTCGGTGTCCCCGCCGGGTGTCGCGTACAGGGCGCGCTGCTCGCCCCTTATGTCGTACGTCGCGACCAGACCACCGTCCAGGAAGGCCGAGGCGGCGGTGACGGCCTCGGCGACCAGGCCGCCCGCGTTGCCGCGCAGATCGAGCAGGACACCGGCGCCCGCGGGGGCGTCCCGGACCGCGTCCTGCACCCGTGCGCCCGAGCCCTTGGTGAACGAGGCGATCTTGATCATGACGGCCCCGCCGGCCAGCTGACGAACGGTGACCGCCTCGGTGGTCAGCGTGGTGCGCAGCAGCCGCTCCGTCCATCCGCGGCCGTCCCGCTCCAGGCCCAGCGTGACGCGGGTCCCCTTGCCGCCGCGGAGCAGCGCCACGACGTCGGTGACGGGCCGCTTGTCGACCCCGAGGCCGTCGACCGTACGCAGCCGGTCGCCGGCCTTGATGCCCGCCTTGTCGGCGGGGCCGCCGCGCTGGACCCTGGCGACCTCCACCCGGCCGTTGGCCGCGCGTCTCGCCGTCAGGCCGACGCCGATGTACTCGCCGTCGAGTGCCTGCTCGAACTCCTCGTACTCGCTCTTGTCGTAGACCGCACCCCAGCGGTCCCCGCTGCGGCTGACGACGGCCTCGGCCGCTTCCGTACCGGACTTGCCGTCGGCCATCGCCTCGGCCGCGGCACGGGCGACATCGTCGCGGTCGACGGTCGCGGCCGCGGAACCGGCGGAGAGGGGTGGCGCCTTCTCGTCGTCGTGCGGCAGTGAGTTGGTGGCGGCCGCGGTGGCGAGAACGCTTGCGAAGACCAATGCCAGGGCCGCCCCGCCGCGAATGCGGCGGGGCCGAGAACAGAACTCCGGGCCCGGCATGGCGACCACTCTAGGACAAGCAAACGGCGCCGTACGGCCGTTGGCCGGACGGCGCCAGGGGTGCTTGTCACACCTTGAGGTACTTGCGCAATGCGATGAAAGCCGCAACAGCGGGCATCAGCAGACCGATCGCGAGCACCAGCGGCAGCTTGGTGAGCACCGCGTCCCAGCCGATGAAATTGACCAACTGCATCTTCTGGGACAGCGCGAGGCCATGGTCGATCATGAAGTACCGGCCGACCAGCAGCATGATGCAGGCGACGCCGCCGCCGAGCAGCCCGGCGAAGGCGGCCTCCATGATGAACGGCATCTGGATGTAGAAGCTGGAAGCTCCCACCAGCCGCATGATTCCGGTCTCACGCCTACGGCTGAACGCCGAAACGCGCACGGTGTTGACGATCAGCATCATGGCGATCACCAGCATGAGGCCCATCACGCACAGGGCCGCGATTCTCATGCCCTCCATCAGGTCGAAGAGGTTCTGCAGGATGTTGCGCTGGTCCTGGACGGACTGCACACCGTCGCGGCCGGCGAAGGCGGTTGCGACGACCTTGTACTTCTCCGGATTGTCCAGCTTGACCCGGAACGACTCCTGCATCTGGTCCGGCGTGATGGTCGAGGCGATGGGTGTGTCGCCGTACTGCTCCTTGTAGTGCTTGTACGCCTCTTCGGCCGACTCACGTTGGACGGACTGGACGACGTCCATCTTCTTGAGATCGGCCTCGATCTGCTGCTTCTGCTGCGCGGTGACCGCGCCCTTGGCGCACTTGGGAGAGGTCGCCGCATCGTTCTTGTTGCAGAGGAAGATCGAGACGTTGACCTTGTCGTACCAGTAGTCCTTCATCGTGCTGACCTGCTCACGCATGAGCAGCGCACCGCCGAAAAGGGCGAGCGAGAGGGCTACGGAGACGATGACGGCGAAGGTCATCGTGAGATTGCGGCGGAGACCGACGCCGATCTCCGACAGGACGAACTGGGCGCGCATGGCGTCCTTTCAGTGCTGGTAGCCGTAGACGCCGCGTGCCTGGTCGCGTACGAGACGGCCCTTTTCGAGCTCGATGACGCGCTTGCGCATCTGGTCGACGATGTTCTGGTCGTGAGTCGCCATGATCACTGTCGTACCGGTCCTGTTGATGCGGTCCAGCAGCTTCATGATGCCGACGGAGGTCTGCGGGTCGAGGTTTCCGGTGGGCTCGTCCGCGATGAGCAGCATGGGGCGGTTGACGAAGGCCCGCGCGATGGCGACGCGCTGCTGCTCACCACCGGAGAGCTCACCGGGCATCCGGTCCTCCTTGCCGCCGAGGCCGACGAGGTCGAGGACCTGGGGCACGGCCTTGCGGATCTCGCCGCGCGGCTTGCCGATGACCTCCTGTGCGAACGCCACGTTCTCCGCGACGGTCTTGTTGGGCAGCAGCCGGAAGTCCTGGAAGACCGTCCCGAGCTGGCGGCGCATGTGCGGCACTTTCCAGTTGGAGAGCCGGGCGAGGTCCTTGCCGAGGACATGCACCAGGCCCTGGCTGGCGCGCTCCTCGCGCAGCACCAGTCGCAGGAAGGTCGACTTTCCAGAACCGGACGAGCCGACGAGGAAGACGAACTCCCCCTTCGCGATGTCGAGTGAGACATCGCGCAGCGCGGGGCGGCTCTGCTTGGGGTAGGTCTTGGAGACGTTGTCGAATCGGATCACGGGTGCACCACGGTCGGCCGGGAGTAGGTGTGCGAGACATTACGCGAAGCGGACTGGCACGTGCAGTCAGCGTCGTGGTTTGCGCGTTTTGTCGGGTCGTGGAACCGGGGTAACCCGGCGGGGCGCGCCGAAAAGCGCGGGAGCTGGCACAGTGGTAAGGGAACAGTTGCGTTTCCCTGAGCGTTGTCGGTAGAGAACTGTGCTTACGGTCCGCATGTGCGGCTCCGACGCGCGGGAGGAGGAGAGCGCATGACCTACGACCGACTGGTGTGCGCCAACTGCGCGGCCCCCGTCATCGAGGGCCGATGCCCGGTGTGCCGGGCCAACCGCGAGCGGCTGCAGCAGGAGGGCCCCTTCGGCGGCCTGAGCCCGGCGGCTCTGCTGACCCTGCTGGTGCTGCTGATAGCGGCTGTGGTGCTGCTGGCCACGCACCAGACCGCCTGGGCGGCATAGCCCACGCAGGACGTACCGCGTACGCAAGAGGAGGGCCCGGGGTGCTGAAGCGCACCCCGGGCCCTCCTCTTGTGAGCTGTGTCACTCAGCCGCTCAAGCGATGGTGCGACCGCCACCGACGAGACGCGGCAGCATACGGAAGCCGATGCCACCGGCGATCATCGTCGCGGCGCCGATGAGCAGGAAGGTGGTCTCGGCGGCGCCGGTCTCCGCCAGCTCCTCCTTGGCCTTGCCCTGCTCGACCGGCTTGGAGCCGGCGCTGTCGGTGTCGGTGTTGTCGGCGCACTTGGCACCGTCGAGGTCGACGGTGCAGGTGCCGGCGTCGCCGTCACCGCCGGTGCCCGGGTTCGCCGGGTCCTCGGACGGATCGGCCGTGGGCTTGCCGGGCTTGCCAGGCTTGTCGGGCTTGCCGGTCGGCTTGTCCGTGGGCTTGCCGGTCGGCTTGTCCGTGGGGACATCAGTCGGGACATCGGTGGGAACGTCCGTGGGGACATCCGTCGGGACATCGGTGGGAACGTCGGTCGGAATGTCCGTCGGAATCTCCGTCGGCTCCTCCGTCGGGTCCCCGGTGGGCTCGTCGTCGATGCCGATACCGGCGTCGATACCGTTCGCGTCGGCGTTCGCCGACACCCCGAGGGGACCGACGTTGATGTCGACACCGACGGCCGAGGCGGCGCCCGCGGCGGTCAGCGACGCACCGGCGGCGATCACCGCGCCGGCGGCTATACGCGCCACACGGATCCGCGTCTTCTTGGTCATCTGGCTGCTACCCCCAGTAGCTAATTGTCAATGGAGCAGCGTCCGGGGCAGCCGTTGTCGGGGAGTTGAGTTCTCCCCCGTTCACACGCGCCCCAGAGATACGCATGCCGCGCGTCAGCCTTCCCACTTTTCGCGGACGCGTCAAGCTCGTTGCGCGTGCGATGTCCGGTATGAGGGAGGTTGCCTGACCTGCGAGGATGCAACTGTGACATAAAAGGGAACTGCCGCCCTCGGGGCGGCAGTTCCCTTGTCGACAAAGCGTCTTGCTACTTCTCCGTCTGCTTGCGCCAGCGAATTCCGGCTTCCAGGAAGCCGTCGATCTCACCGTCAAGTACCGACTGGGGGTTGCCCACTTCGAACTCCGTACGCAGGTCCTTGACCATCTGGTACGGGTGCAGGACGTACGAACGCATCTGGTTTCCCCAGGAGTTGCCGCCGTCGCCCTTGAGGGCGTCCATCTTGGCCTGCTCCTCCTGGCGGCGGCGCTCGAGGAGCTTGGCCTGCAGGACGTTCATCGCGCTCGCCTTGTTCTGGATCTGCGAGCGCTCGTTCTGACAGGAGACGACGATGCCGGTCGGGATGTGCGTGATGCGGACCGCGGAGTCGGTGGTGTTGACGCCCTGACCGCCGGGGCCGGAGGCGCGGTAGACGTCGATGCGCAGCTCGGTCTCGTCGATCTCGACGTGGTCGCTCTGCTCGACGACCGGCAGCACTTCGACGCCCGCGAAAGAGGTCTGGCGGCGGCCCTGGTTGTCGAACGGCGAGATGCGCACCAGGCGGTGGGTGCCCTGCTCGACGGAGAGCGTGCCGTAGGCGTACGGCGCCTTCACCACGAAGGTGGTCGACTTGATGCCCGCCTCTTCCGCGTACGACGTCTCGTACACCTCGGTCGAGTAGCCATGGCGCTCGGCCCAGCGCAGATACATGCGCTGCAGCCGCTCCGCGAAGTCGGAGGCGTCGACACCGCCGGCCTCGGCGCGGATGTTGACCAGCGCCTCGCGCTCGTCGTACTCGCCGGACAGCAGCGTGCGCACTTCCATTTCGTCCAGCGCCTTGCGGACGTCGGCGAGCTCGGACTCGGCCTCGGCGAGGGTGTCCGCGTCGTCCTCCGCCTCGGCGAGCTCGAAGAGCACCGCGAGGTCGTCGATCCGGCTGCGCAGCGCCTCGGTCTTGCGGAGCTCGGCCTGGAGGTGCGACAGCTTGCTGGTGATCTTCTGTGCCGCGTCCGGGTCGTCCCAGAGAGACGGGGCCGCGGCCTGCTCCTCGAGCACGGCGATATCTGCCCTCATCTTCTCGAGGTCCAGGACGGCCTCGATCGACCCCATGGTCGAGGAGAGGGACTTCAGCTCTTCGGATACATCGACGACTGCCACGCCCCCAGCGTAACGGCATGCGGCGACACCCCGACCCGTCAGGCCCTGCCCGGTCCTACGGTTCCGCGGGACTGGACTGCTTCGAGTCCTGCGGGGGCGCGTCCCCGCCGTCGTCGCTCGTGGCCAGCCAGCCGCCGACGCCCACCGCCGCGGCCACGGCGAGCGCCGTGACACCCAGGGTGATACGCCGCTTGCGCACCGCTTCGGACTTGTGGCGGGCCGAACCCGGGCGGCGCTGGCCGGGGCTGCGGGGGGCGCGGGCCGTGCCGCGGGCGCCGCCTGCGAGCTCGTCCGGGGCCGGGACCCGCATCGAGGTGTGGGTGTCGCGGTTGGAGTCGGCGGAGGCGCCGCCGGGGACCAGGGGCACGGCGCCGCGGCGGCGGGGTGCGCCGGGGACGGCGGGGGCCACGTCCTCGTACGGCTCCGCGGGCGGCTCCGCGTCCGGCTCGTCGACGTCCAGGGGCGGCATGCCCGCGAGCAGCGGCAGCAGGTCGTGCAGCCGGGCTGCGAGCTCCGAGGCGCGCAGCCGGGAGGCCGGGGCCTTCGCCAGGCACTGGACGATCAGCTGCCACAGCTCGTCGGGGATGCCCGGGAGCGGGACCACGGTCTCGGTGACATGCCGGCGCAGTACCGCGCCGGGGTGGCCGCCGCCGAAGGGCGTGAAGCCGGCGAGGAGCTCGTACAGAACGGTCGTGAGGGCGTAGATGTCGACCGCGGCCCGCGGCGGCAGCCCCTCGACGATCTCGGGGGCGACATAGTCCGGCGTACCGATGATCCCCGGCGGGTTCGGCGACTGTCCCCCGGCAGTGCGCAGTGCCTTCGTTCGGCGCGGGGTGTCGATCAGCTTGGCGACGCCGAAGTCGGTGAGCACCGCCGGGTGGGATCCGGCGGGGCCGAGCGGGCCCTCCATGTCGAGGAGGATGTTCTCCGGCTTGACGTCGCGGTGGACGACTCCGGCGGCGTGGGCGGCCGCCAGGCCCTCGGCGACGTCGGCGATGATCGCGACCGCCGCCTCGGGGGCGAGGCGTCGCTCCCGGTCGAGGCGGGTGCGCAGATCGGTACCGCGTACGAGGTCCATGACGAGCGCGAGGTCGTTGCCGTCGACGACGAGGTCGCGGACCGCCACGACCTTGGGGTGCTCGAGGCCGAGCAGGGCCGTGCGCTCCTGTACGAAGCGTCCGACCAGCTCCTGGTCCGATGCCAGGTCCTCGCGCAACAGCTTGATGGCGACGGGCCCTTCGGGTCCCTCGCCGAGCCACACCGTGCCGGCGCTGCCCCGTCCAAGGATCTGGTGGGCCGTGTACCGGCTGCCGATATTCCGTGCCAAGACTGCTCCCTCAGCGGCTGGCGTTGCCCGCTGTGTCTACCCGGGGGAAGACCCCCGGACCCCCGGCCCGAAAAGCAGGCCGGGCACCGTGACCGACGGGGACACACGAGGCGCACCTGAGTAACGTACGCGGGCATCCGGGGGCTGTGTGCCCCGGATGACGCCAACCTTCACTTCTGCGGGGGAAATCACGCCGCAGAAGTCGACAAATCCGCAGAGTCGCTACTGCTTGGTGTTCGGGGTGTCCGAACTGCTGCCGAGCTTCGAGATCCAGTTCGTCACCTTGGAGATGCCGTCGCCGATCGCGTCCCAGTAACTCGTGCCCGTGGCGACCCAGTCCTGGAGGAACGTCTCCCAGGCCAGCCAGCCCGCGCCGACCAGGATCAGGAGCGTGAACAGGCAGCCCTTGAGGCAGCCCAGGCCCGGGATCCGCATCCTGTTGGGGTTGCGCTGGCGCGGCTGACGCGGCACGGGCTGCTGGGGCGGCGGTTGCGGGGGCGCGTACTGCTGTTGCTGCGGCGGTGGCGGGGCGTACCGCTGCGGCTGGGGGCGTTGCGGCTGCGGCGGGTACTGCTGCTGGTGCGGACGCTGCGGCGGCTGCTGCTGGGGCGGCCGCTGCTGCTGGCGCTGCGGACGGCGGCGCAACGGGTCCTGATTCGGGTCGAGGTACTGGACCTGCGTCTGTTCGTTGCGGTCGCGGGCCGCCTGGAGCTGCGACTGCCAGGGGTGCGGGTCCTCGGGGCGCGGGGCGTTGTCGCCACGCGGCGGGCCCGGCGGTACGGGAGGCATCACCGAGGTCGGGTCGGCGGCGCCGCGTGGCCCACCGGACTGCGGGAGGCCGGTCTGCGGCATGACGCTGGTCGCGGCGTTGGGGTCGTACGAACCGGCGTTGCTCGGCAGCACCTGTGTCGGGTCGGCCGAGCCGGGGGCCCCCGGGACCGTCGCCGGCGACGGGTCGGGCGCGAGCAGCGCGGCGACGCCGAGCGCGGCCTCGACCTGCGCGCTGGAGGAGTGCACGCCGATGCCGGCCGCCACGGTGCGCAGCCCGCTGGCGAGGTTCTCGGCGCTGGGCCGCTCGGCCGGCTCCTTGCGCAGGCATCGCTCTATGACCGTCCACAGCGGCTCGGGGACGGTGGTGGGGCGGCGCGGCTCCTCGCTCAGGTGGCGGTGGAGCACTTCGAGCGCGGTGCCGCCGGCGAACGGGGGCCTGCCGGTGACCAGTTCGTACAGCAGGATGCCCGCGCCGTAGATGTCGACGGCGGAGGTCTGCGGGCGGCCCTCGGCGGACTCGGGCGCGACGTAGGCGGGCGTGCCGACGAATTCGTGCGTACGGGTCAGGCCCGGGGAGTCCGCGAGGCGCGCGATGCCGAAGTCGGTCAGCATCGGGTGCATCTGGCCGTCGGCGTCCGTCTTGAGCAGTACGTTCGCAGGCTTGAGGTCGCGGTGGACGACACCGTCGGCGTGGCTGGCGGCGAGCGCGTCCGCGATCTGGGCGGTCAGCAAAGAAGCGGCGACCGGAGTGAGAGGGCCGTTCTCGCGGATGTAGCGGTGCAGGTCGGGACCGTCGACCAGGTCCATGACGAGGGCGAGGAGATCGCCTTCGACGACGAGGTCGCGGGTGCGCACGATGTTCGGGTGGGTCAGGCGGAGCAGGACCGAGCGTTCGCGCAGGAAGCGCATCACCACGTCCGCGTCGTTCGCCAGCTCCTCCTTGAGGACCTTGATCGCGACGGTCTCGCCGGGCTGGCCCGCGACGGCCGCCTCGGCGCCCGCGGTCTCCCGCTGGCTCGCTCGCCAGACGGTGCCCGTGGCGCCGCGCCCGAGGGGCTCCTCGAGCAGGTACTTGCTGCCTACCGGCCGCACGTCATGTGCTCCCTGCTGATCGTGGTCCTTGCGTGGTCCGGAGCCACTGTGCCCGGCCCGGGTGTCCGACCCACTTTAGTGCCGCTCCACGGGGCACCGGCGGGTCGTCGCCATGTCCCCTCTCCCGGTGGTGTTCGAAAAGAAGACGCGGGCATCGTACGGATGGTTGCCGCACTGTCGTGCAGCGAACGTCACGGTCGTTCCGGATCGGACCCCAACCAGGCATTTTTACGCCCAGAGCCGACCAATCAAGATCACTTGAAGGCGGTCCCCGGGCGTGTTGTCAGTGGCAGGTGCGAGGATGCCTTCAGCACGGAGTCGTGTGGGAGTGCCCTCTGGCGCGTCAGCGTTCGGGGAGTGAACTGCGCGCGCCGTGCCGACCTGCCGGGTGGGGGCGATCACAGGGCGGCTCCTGCCGGGTACCCCGCGCAGAAGGGATTGCTGACGGCGATGCAGATCCGGCTGACCGTCCTCGCGCCGCGCGGCGGCGGGCAATCCGCGGCGGGCTCCGCGGGGCGCGCCTCTGCGGTCGGGCGCGCGTGCGACGTACTGATCACCGCGCCTGCCGGGACGGCGCTGGCCGCGGTGGCATCCGGTCTGGCGGCGGCCGTCTCCGGGCCGGACGCCTCGGGCTCCGTCGTGCTCTACGCGGGCCAGGAGCGCCTCGACGCACAGCGCCGCACACTGGGCGAGCCGCCGCTGGTGGACGGCGCGGTGCTCTCGCTGCAGTTCCCGGGCGAGGACGAGTCCCCGTGGACCGATGCGTGCGCGCAGCTCCACGTCGTGGCGGGGCCGGACGCGGGCGGGGTCCATCTGCTCCACGGCGGCCGGATCGACATCGGCCGCTCCGCCGACGCGGACGTTCCTCTGGACGACCCGGACGTCTCCCGCCTGCACTGCGCGGTGACGGTGGCCGAGGACGGCCATGTGACAGTGGCAGACCTCGACTCGACGAACGGCACGACCCTGGACGGCTCGGCGGTGGGCCCGCGTCCGGTCCGGCTGCCCGCGGGAGCCTTGCTGCGCCTGGGGGAATCGACGCTGCGGCTGACGCAGGGCGCGCGGACGACGGCGCTTGCGACGACGCCGGACGGCGAGGGGCATCTGCGGATAGACAGGGGAGACGGGGCGGGCCCCGCTGCGGGCGCCCCGGGCGGGCACGCCTCCGCGCGCTCCGCTGCCGGTGGAACGCTCCGGGGCGGGCTCGCCGCTGGCGGGACGGCTCCTGCCGGGGCACGGCACGGCGGCCCACCGCCCGGCGGCACCATCCCCGGCGGGTACGCCTCCGAGGCACCCGCCCAGCACCGCCCCGGGCCTGACAACACCCCCGACGGGTACGTCCGCGGCGGCTCCGCCCCGGGCGCATCGGCACCCCACGGCACAGCTTCCGGCAGCCCCGCCGCCGGTGGAGCCACCGCCCGTGGATATGCCCCGCAAAGGTCCGCCCCCGGTGGGAACCACCCCGCAGACGGGTCCAGTAGCCAGCCCCGCGTGCCCGCCCAGTACGACCCCGCCGTGCCCAGTGCGCCGACCAGCGCCGGGCAGGGCGACTCCGGGACGCTCTATGCGTACGACTCCGACGCCACGCACGCCAGGGCCGCCGACAACCAGGAGCAGCCGGCCGAGGGCCACACCGGTGGCACGCCCGCCCGCGGGACCCGGCTGCCCGACAGCGGGAGCCGCCGGCGGGGCATAGGCGCCTGGGCGCGGCGGCTCGCCGGAGGGCGGGACGAGGCTGTGTCCGTGCTTCCGGCTCAGTTCGCGCCGACGGCCCTCGCCGCGCCCGTCGCCGAGCGCTGGCCCGATCCCGCCGCGGTGCTGCTCACCGCGCTCGGGCCGGGGCCCCGGCTCTGGGAGCGGGGCCCGGCGCACCCCGAATCGCTCGTCATACGGCTGGGCACCGCGGACCGGGCCGAGCTGCCCTCCGTGCCGGTGACCGTCGGCCTGCGCGAGGCCGGTTCGCTCGGGCTCGCCGGGCCGCGGGCGCGGCTGGCCGGGCTCGCCAGGTCCGCCGTCGCCCAGCTGGCCGCGCTGCACTCACCCGTGGATCTGGAGATCGTGCTGATCTCCACGGACCGGAGCCGGAGCCTGGAAGAGCGCCGGGCCGAGTGGGCCTGGCTCGGCTGGCTGCCGCATCTGCGCCCCGCCCACGGCCAGGACTGCCGGCTGCTGCTGGCGTACGACCGGGACCAGGCCACCGCCCGCACCGCCGAGCTCACCCGCCGCCTTGACGACGGCCCGCTCGGCCCCGGCTGGCCGTCCGCCGACCGCAGGTCGGTCGCCGACGCCGCCGCGGCGTACGAAGGGGCCCGGACCGTCGTCATCGTCGACGGCGACCCCGGCTCGGCCGTGCTGCGTGAGACGACGGCCCGGCTGGCCGGAGCGGGCTGGGCCGCCGGGATCCATCTGATCTGCCTGGCCGAGACCCCGGCCGCCTCCCCGCTCTCCCCCGTAGCCGCGACGTACGAGACCGCGTGCTCGGCCTCGCTCGCCTTCCGCGAGTGCGGCGCGGTCGCCCTGCTGAGCGGCGATGTGGCGACCGCACTGCGCCTGATGCGTACGGCCGGCGGCCGGCCCGCCGGCCATGGCACGGTCGGCGCGGTGGACGCCGTCTCCGCGGCCTGGGCGGAGCGCTTCGGGCGCGCGCTCGCGCCGCTGCGCGCCGAGGGCACGGGCACGCACCCGAGCCGGGCCGCGGCACTTCCCCGGTCCGCGCGGCTGCTCGACGAGCTGGGGCTGGCCCGTGCCACCCCCGCGTCCCTGATGGCGCGCTGGGCCTCGGCCGGCGACGGCACCGTCGTGCTCGGCACGGGACCGCGCGGCCCCCTCGCCGTCGATCTGACCGAGGAGGGCCCACATCTGCTGATCGAGGGCCCGGCGGGCAGCGGCCGCACCGAGCTGCTGCGTTCCGTCGCGGCCTCACTCGCCGCCGCGGGCCGCCCCGACCGGCTCGGCCTGCTGCTGGTCGACGGCGCGGGCGGCGAGCGCGGCGAAGGACTCGCGGCCTGTACGGAACTCCCGCATGTCACCGAGCACTTGGTCGCCAGCGACCCGGTCCGGATGCGGGCCTTCGCCCAGGCCCTGGGAGCCGAGCTGAAGCGGCGGGCCGAACTGCTGGCCGGCGTGGACTTCGCCGAGTGGCACGACCGGCGCGAGGTCGCGGACCGGATGGTCGGCCAGCGCCCGCCGAGCGCCGCCGAGCAGCGCGGTGACCTGGACTCCTCCTCCAGTGGCACGCTCCGGCTGCGCCCCGGCTCCCGTACGAGGGCCCAGGAGCCCGCTCCTCTGCCCCGTCTCGTGGTCCTGGTGGACGACTTCGACGCGCTGGTCGCTCCTGCGCTCGGCAGCCCCGGGCGCCCCGCGGCCGGTTCGGTCGTACGGGCGCTGGACGCCGTGGCCCGGGACGGCGAGCGGCTGGGCATCCATCTGGTGGCGACGTCCGC
The DNA here is from genome assembly GCF_044903445.1 of Streptomyces sp. NPDC019890. Lineage (NCBI taxonomy): Bacteria > Bacillati > Actinomycetota > Actinomycetes > Kitasatosporales > Streptomycetaceae > Streptomyces > Streptomyces sp. NPDC019890. The sequence continues at coordinate 864,156 of NZ_JBJDQK010000002.1, forward strand.
CCGCCCCGACCGCACCGCCGAGACGGAGATCGCGCAGGGCGCGCGGCTGCGTGCCGTGCTGGACGCGCCGCCCGCATCGCCCGGACCGGAGGACCCCGCTCCGGGGCGCGGCAGGCTGGGGCATCCGGACGGCCGGGTGACGCCGTTCCAGAGCGGCCGGGTGACGGGACGCATTCCGCGTACGGCGACCTTGCGTCCCACTGTGGTGCCGCTCGAGTGGGAGCGGATGGGTGATCCGCCCACCCGTCGCCCCGTGCGTGAACTGGGCAACGGGCCGACGGACTTGGCGCTCCTGGCCAGTGCCCTGGAGCGAGCTGCACGATCCGTGGATGCCGCGCCGCTGCCTCCGCTCTCGCCGGCTCACCCCTGACCGTCGGCGTACTCCCGCCATTTGACCTGACATCACGTCACAAGGCCATCACGAAAGGCTTGTTGACCGCTGGTGCGGTATTGCGACACCCGGAGACCGGGCGTACACCTGTCGGTCAGTGGGAACGCGCACGGGACAGCAGCGCACGGAAGAGACGGGGCAGTGATGCGCACAACTCTTCGTACGGGCAGGGCCGCAGTGGTGTTCGTGGCCATCGGCGCACTCGCCATGACCGGCTGTGGCGACAACAAGGACGACAAGGCGAAACCGGGCGGGAGCAAGGGCAAGGAGTCCGCCTCGACCGTCCAACTCCCCAAGCTGAACGGCGAGAAGATTGAAGTATCCGCCGTCTGGAGCGGCCCTGAGCAGGAGAACTTCACCAAGGTCCTCAAGGAGTTCGAGAAGCGGACCGGCGCCACGGTCACCTTCGTCCCCGCTCAGGACCCGATCGTCAACTTCCTCGGCACGAAGATCGCGGGCGGCGCTCCCCCCGATGTGGCGATGCTCCCCCAGGTCGGCGCGATCCAGCAGGCCGTACAGCGCAAATGGGCCAAGCCCGTCGGCGCGGAGGCGAAGGCGCAGCTGGCGAAGAACTACTCCAAGGGCTGGCAGGACCTCGGAGCGGTGAACGGGACGCAGTACGGCGTCTACTACAAGGCCGCCAACAAGTCCCTGATCTGGTACAACAACGCCGCCTTCGAGGCTGCGGGCGCGAAGGAGCCGAAGACCTGGAAGGACTTCCTGTCGACCGCCGAGGCTCTCTCCGCCTCGGGCGTCACACCCGTCTCGGTCGCGGGCGCGGACGGCTGGACGCTCACCGACTGGTTCGAGAACATCTATCTCTCCCAGGCGGGCCCCGAGAAGTACGACCAGCTCGCCCAGCACAAGATCAAGTGGACCGATCCGTCCGTGAAGAGCGCGCTGACCACGCTCGGCGAGCTCTTCGGCAAGCCGGCGCTGATCGCGGGCGGTGCGGACGGCGCGCTGCAGACGGAGTTCCCGGCCTCGGTCACCCAGACCTTCACCGGGGGCGACCAGCCCAAGGGCGCCATGGTCTTCGAGGGTGACTTCGTAACCGTCAACATCGCCCAGACCGACGCCAAGATCGGTACGGACGCGAAGTTCTTCCCCTTCCCCGCGGTCGGCGCGCTGCCGCCGGTGGTGACGGGCGGGGACGCGGCCGTGGCGCTGAAGGACAGCAAGGGCGCGCAGGCGCTGCTGACCTTCCTGGCATCCCCGGACGCGGCCAAGATCTCCGCGCAGTCGGGTGGCTTCCTGTCCCCGAACAAGGCCCTGGACCTCGCCGCGTATCCCAATGATGTGCAGCGCGGTATCGCCAAAGCACTGATCGCGGCGGGCGACGACTTCCGCTTCGACATGTCGGACCAGATGCCGCAGTCGTTCGGCGGCACGCCCGGCAAGGGTGAGTGGAAGGCGCTGCAGGACTTCCTGAAGAACCCGAAGGACGTCGCGGGGGCCCAGCAGAAGCTGGAGTCGGACGCGGCCAAGGCGTACAAGAGCTGACGCGTGACGACCGCGGCGGCAGCGGGGGGCCCGGCGAGTCCGGTTCCCCCCGCCGACAAGCGCAAGAGCGTGACAGGCACACGTAAAATTGTTGCGGTCGGCTTTCTGCTGCCCGCACTGGTGCTGCTGGGCGCGCTCGTGGTCTACCCGATCGGGTACTCGCTCTACCGGTCCTTCTTCGACCAGTCCGGCGGCTCCTTCGCCGGGCTCGACAACTACAAGGAGATATTCACCGAGGACAGCATCCTGACCGCGGTCAAGAACAACGCGATCTGGGTGGTCGTGGCGCCGACCGTTTCGACGGCGCTCGGTCTGATCTTCGCCGTGCTCACCGAGCGGGTGCGCTGGGGCACGGCTTTCAAGCTGATCGTCTTCATGCCGATGGCGATCTCGATGCTCGCCGCGGGCATCATCTTCCGGCTGGTGTACGAGCAGGATCCGGAGCGGGGGGTCGCCAACGCGGTCTGGGTGGGCGTCCATGACACCTTCGCCGAGTCGGCGGGCTTCCCCAAGGCCCATCCGATGCCGGTGCATCCACTGAAGGCCGGCGGCGGCGGTTCGTTCATCACCAAGGAGCCGGTCAGCGCGGGCAAGGAAGCGCTGCTGCCGCTGGTGGGTGTCGCGCCGGCGAAGATGCCGTCCGACGCGAAGCCCGCAAAGCCTGCGCAGCCGGCGGACGGGAAGATCACCGGGACCGCGTGGCTGGACTTCACCAAGGGGGGCGGCGGCAGGCCCAACTCCATCGACGCGAAGGAGCTCGGCCTCAAGGGCATCAAGGTGGAGGCGGTCAAGGACGGCAAGGTGGTCGCATCGGCCAGGGCGGCCGCCGACGGTACGTTCACGCTGCCCGCGTCCGCGGACGGCGCCCGACTGCGGCTGCCTGCCGAGAACTTCAGGGAGCCGTACAACGGCGTCAACTGGCTCGGCCCGTCGCTCGTCACACCGGCGATCATCGGCAGTTACGTATGGATGTGGGCCGGCTTCGCGATGGTGCTGATCGCGGCGGGGCTCGCGAGTGTGCCGCGTGAACTGCTGGAGGCGGCGCGGGTGGACGGCGCGAACGAATGGCAGGTCTTCCGCCGGGTGACCGTTCCGCTGCTCGCACCGGTCCTCGCGGTCGTCCTCGTCACCCTGATGATCAATGTGCTGAAGATCTTCGACCTGGTCTTCATCATCGCGCCCGGGTCCGCGCAGGACGACGCCAACGTCCTGGCGCTCCAGCTCTACCGGTCCTCGTTCGGCACGGACTCGAATCTGGGGCTGGGCAGCGCAATCGCCGTACTCCTGCTGCTGCTGGTGATCCCGGTGATGCTGTTCAACATCCGGCGCATGCGAAGGGAGGCCCGCCGATGACCACGAACGACGGTGTGGTGAAGGCCAAGCAGTCCCTCCCCGCACGGATCGCGGCGCGCACGGGCGGTGGCGTGATGCGCGTCTTCCTCGTGCTGGTGGGCCTGTTCTGGCTGCTGCCGACCTTCGGGCTGCTGCTGTCCTCGCTGCGGGGTCCCGCGGACATCGGCGAGAGCGGCTGGTGGAAGGTGTTCAGTGCGCCCGCGCAGCTCACCTTCGACAACTACTCGCGCCTGCTGGACAACAAGGCGATCACCGACTCGCTGCTGTCCAGCGTGCTGATCACTGTCCCGGCGACACTGCTGGTGGTGGTGATCGGCGCTCTGGCCGGTTACGCCTTCGCCTGGATGGACTTCCCCGGCCGCGACTGGTGGTTCATCGCGGTGGTGGCCCTCCTGGTGGTCCCGGTCCAGGTCGCGCTGGTGCCGGTCTCGAAGCTGTTCGGCGCGATCGGCATCTTCGAGACGACGATCGGCGTGATCGTCTTCCATGTGGCGTTCGGCCTGCCGTTCGCGATCTTCCTGCTGCGGAACTTCTTCGCGGAGATCCCGAGAGAGCTGCTGGAGGCGGCGAGGCTGGACGGAGCGGGTGAGATCCGGCTGTTCACCCGCGTCGTGATGCCCCTGGGCGGCCCGGCGATCGCATCGCTGGGCATCTTCCAGTTCCTGTGGGTGTGGAACGACATGCTGGTCGCCCTGATCTTCGCGGACTCGCAGAGCGCGCCGATCACGGTGGCGCTCCAGCGCCAGGTGAGGCAGTTCGGCAACAACATCGACGTGCTGGCGCCGGGCGCGTTCGTCTCGATGATCATCCCGCTGGTGGTGTTCTTCGCGTTCCAGCGGCAGTTCGTGACGGGAGTCATGGCCGGCGCGGTGAAGTGACGTACGGCTGAGGGGTGTTGGCGGGCGCGCGCATAGCCCGCCCACGCCTCACGCCTGGAGCGCCGCCACCGCCGCCCCCGCCAGTTCGTCCAGGTATCCGTCCGGCATGTCCGACCTGACCACCACCAGCCGCCAGTACAGCGGCCCCACCATCAGATCCAGCGCCCTGTCCGGATCCGTCGACTCAGGCAGCTCGCCCCGGGCCACCGCCTCGCGTACCACCACCGCTGCCACCCCCTGCTGGCTGTCCAGCAGCGCCGCCTTGATCGCGTCCGAGATCTCCGGGTGCCGGGCCGCCTCCACCAGCAGGTCCGGGATGACCTGCGAGGCCACCGGGTGGCGCAGCGCGTGCGAGGCCACCTCCAGCAGCGCCCGTACATCCCCGTACAGAGAGCCCGTCGCCGGCGCCGGCAGGCCCTGCGCGGCAAACGCCGAGACCAGGTCGAGCACCAGGGACAGCTTCGACTTCCAGCGCCGGTAGACCGCCGTCTTGCCGACGCCCGCCCGCCGCGCGATCCCCTCGATCGACATGCGCGCGAAGCCGACCGCCGCCAGTTCCTCGAAGACGGCGGCGCGAATGGCGTCGGTCACGTCCTCCCGGAGCACTGCGGCTCCGGCCGGCGCGCGACGCGGGGTTCCCGGATCCGTGGTCATGCCCAGGAGCATAGCGGGACGACGAGACGGTTGCGTTGCGACGTAACTCCGTCCTACCCTCCCCGTAGCGACGATACGGGACCGTCCCGTCGCCAGCCATGAGTCGATCCGTCAGTCAGCAGCCGATCCGCCCTCCCCGAAAGCGGCCGCCCCTGTGCGTACCCAGACGATTGCCCCGCCCCCGCCCCTGGAGAAACCGGAGGAACCGGTGGAGGACCTCACCGCACTCGCCCTGCGCCACGGTCTGACCGTCAGCGGCGCGCGCCCCACCCTGCGCAGCTACGTCCGCCAGATCTTCTCCCGCCGCCACTTCATCGTCGCCTTCGCCACCGCCCGGCTGACCGCCCAGTACAGCCAGGCCAAGCTGGGCCAGATCTGGCAGGTCATGACCCCCCTGCTGAACGCGACGGTCTACTACTTCATCTTCGGCGTACTGCTGGACACCAGGAGCGGTGTCCCCGACTTCATCCCGTTCCTCGTCACCGGGGTCTTCATCTGGACCTTCACCTCCAGCTCGATCATGGCCGGCACCCGCGCGATCTCCGGCAACATCGGTCTCGTACGGGCCCTGCACTTCCCCCGCGCGAGTCTGCCCATCGCCATCGCGCTCCAGCAGCTCCAGCAACTGCTCTTCTCGCTCGCCGCACTGATCATGATCCTGCTCGCCGTCGGCGAGTTCCCGGACGTCAACTGGCTGCTCGCGGTCCCCGCTCTGCTGCTTCAGGCCGGCTTCAACACCGGACTGTCCATGATCATGGCGCGGCTGGCCAGCCGGACCCCGGACATCGCCCAGCTGATGCCGTTCATCCTGCGCACCTGGATGTATGTCTCGGGCGTGATGTGGTCCATCGACAAGGTGCTCAGCCACAACAAGCTGCCCCACATCGTGCTGCTCGCGCTGGAGTGCAACCCCGCCGCCGTCTATATCGACCTGGTGCGCTTCGCCCTCATCGAGAGTTTCACCGCCGCCCAGCTCCCCCCGCACGTCTGGGCCCTGGCCCTGTTCTGGGCGGTGCTCTTCGGGGCGGGCGGCTTCGTCTACTTCTGGCAGGCAGAGGAGAAGTACGGCCGTGGCTGAGCAGACCGGCAGGACCCCGACCGTCGTCGTCGACGGTGTCCACATCACGTACCAGGTGAACGGCGCCCGGACCGGCCGGGGCAGCGCCACCACCGCCCTGAGCCGGATCGTCTCCCGCCGGACGACTCCCGGCGTGCGCGAGGTGCACGCCGTCAAGGGCGTCAGCTTCGCCGCGTACAAGGGCGAGGCGATCGGCCTGATCGGCTCCAACGGCTCCGGGAAGTCGACCCTGCTCAAGGCCATCGCGGGCCTGCTGCCGCCCTCCGAGGGCAAGGTCTTCACCCAGGGCCAGCCCTCGCTGCTCGGCGTCAACGCCGCCCTGATGGCCGATCTGACCGGCGAGCGCAATGTCGTCCTCGGCGGGCTCGCGATGGGCATGACCCGCGAGCAGATCCAGGAGCGCTACGACGACATCGTCGACTTCTCCGGGATCAACGACAAGGGCGACTTCATCTCGCTGCCGATGCGTACGTACTCCTCCGGCATGGGTGCCCGTCTGCGGTTCTCGATCGCCGCCGCCAAGAGCCACGACGTCCTGCTGATCGACGAGGCACTGTCCACCGGCGACGCCCGCTTCCGGCGGCGCAGCCAGGAGCGGATCGACGAGCTGCGCGCGGAGGCAGGCACGGTCTTCCTGGTCAGCCACAGCAACGGGACGATCACCGAGACCTGCGACCGCGCCCTCTGGCTGGAGGCAGGTGTGCTGCGGATGGACGGCCCGGCGAAGGAAGTGGTCGCGGCATACGAGGCGTTCACCGGCGGCAAGAAGTAGTACGAAATAGCTCGAAAAGGATCCAAAGCGGGCTAGAGTACCCGCCGATGACGACCCGTCCGATCGGCCCGCCCCCGCCACCGCCCCCGCCCTCCTTCGACGTCTCCCCGGCGCCGGGGATCCCCGGCGCCGCGTACTGCCGCACCCGCCACCCCGCGGTGCTCGCCGCTGTCTGGGGAGCCACCCGCCTCGGCATGCTCGGTCTGCTCCTCGTCGACCGCGTCGGCGACACGGGCATTGCCGGGGAGGTGTACACCCTCTACCGGCACTGGTACGAACAGCTCCTCCAGGGCGCGTTCCCCCTGGACGACGTCACCTGGCAGTACCCGCCCGGTGCCGCGCTCGTCTTCCTCGCCCCCGGCGCGCTGCCCTGGCTGACGTACTTCCAGGCCTTCGTCGCCCTCACCCTCGCGGCCGACGCGGTCATCACCCTGGCCCTCGGCCGCGCCGGTCTGAGCGGCGCATGGCTGTGGGTGTGCGGACTGCCGCTGCTGCTGCACCTCCCCTACGCGCGCTACGACGTCCAGGTCACCGCCGTCGCCGTACTCGCGCTGCTGGCCGTGCAGCGCAGGCCCTGCACCGCGGGGGCGCTCGCCGGACTCGGCGCAATGATCAAGGTGTGGCCGGTGCTGACCGTCCTGGGTACGCCCCCGGGACGTACGACACGCCGGGCCTGGCTCTCGGCCGCCGCCTGCGCCGCAGCGCTGCTCGCCGTCCTCATGTCCGGCCTCTCGCACAGCCTCGACTTTGTGCGTCAACAGGGCGCCAGGGGCGTGCAGATCGAGTCGCTCGGCGGGACCGTCCTCCAACTCGCGCGGAAGGCGGGCTGGTCGGGCACGGTCCGGTACCAGTACGGGGCGTTCGAGTTGGTCGGCCCCCATGTGTCCGGTGTGGCGCGGCTCTCCCTGCTGCTGAGCGTCGTCGCGCTGTGCTGGCTGCTGCTGTGGCGGGTGCGGGCGCTGCGCTGGACGCCGGCCACGCCCTTCGACGCCGCGTTCGCCGCCGTACTGCTCTTCACCGTCACCAGCCGCGTCATCAGCCCGCAGTATCTGGTCTGGCTGCTCGGTCTGGCCGCCGTGTGCCTCACCTCCCGGCACACCACCCAGCGCACGGTCGCGCTGCTGATGCTGCCCGCCGCCGCACTGAGCGCGCTCGCCTACCCGGTCTGCTACGACGATGTGCTGGCCGGCACCCCGCTCGGCCTGCTGCTCATGGTCGTACGGAACGGGCTGCTGCTCTTTGCCGCGCTGCTCTCCTGCCGACGGCTGTGGGCGGCGACGGCCACGCGATAGGCTCCCGTCTCGCCGATCGGCAGGGGCACGCCAAGGGAGTCGGGGCATGGGGAACGGGGGGCCGGAACCGCTGCGCGCGGACGACCCGCGAGAGATCGCGGGCTATGTGCTCGAGTCGCGGATCGGCGAGGGCGGCATGGGCACCGTCTATCTCACCCGCACCGCCGAGGGCCGGCCCGTCGCGCTGAAGCTGATCCGCCGCGAGCATGCGCAGAGCGAGAGCTTCCGCAGGCGCTTCGCCCGCGAGGTCGAGGCGGCCCGCCGGGTGCACGGCCACCATGTCGTGCCGGTCGTCGACCACGACGCACAGGGCCCGCGGCCCTGGCTCGCCACCCGTTACGTACCGGGGCTGCCGCTCGACGACGCGCTGGCCGCACACGGGCCGCTGCCGCCGGCCTGCGTGCTCCAGCTGACCGCCGCGGCGGCGCTCGCACTCGATGCCGTACACACCGCCGGAGTCATACACCGCGACGTCAAGCCGGGCAATCTGCTGCTGACCGCCGAGGGACCGTGGCTGCTCGACTTCGGCATCGCGCGGGCCGTCGGCACGTCCTCGCTGACCACCGTCGGCCGGATGGTCGGCACCCCCAAGTACATGTCGCCCGAGCATGCGCTGGGCAAGCAACTCACGCCCGCGTCCGATGTGTTCACCCTCGGGCTGCTCGCCGCCGAGGCCGCCTCCGGGAGCCATCCGTACGGAGAAGGCGGCGGCCTGGTGGTCGCCACCAGGATCGCGGGCACCGACCGCGAGCCCCCGGACCTCGGCGGGCACCCTGCGGCACTGCGCGAGGTGCTGACGGCCTGCCTCGCCGCCCGTCCCGAGGACCGGCCGAGTGCGGCTCAGGTGGCCGCGCTGTGCCGCCGCGCGACGGGACGCGACGTACGCGACTTCACCGGCTGGCTGCCGAAGCCGCTGACCGCGACGGTGTCACGGATCGAACGCGCAGCGAAGGACCCGAGGTCCTCGGGCTGGCTGCGCAGAACGCCGGGTCGCCGGGCGGGCTCGACATCGAGCCCGCCCGGCGACTGAGGACACCGCACGTCGAACCCGCCCGCCGACTGCGGACCAAACCGGCTACCGGGCGGACCCGGTCACCGCATCAGCTGTGCGTCCGCAGCAGCTGCCGCATCGTCCGCATCGCCACCGACAGGTTCGCCAGGTCGAACGTGTCCGAGCCCTGGATCTCCTCCAGCGTCGTACGCGCCCGGCTCAGGATCGCCGCGTTCTTCTGCTCCCACGCCGTGAACCGCTCCTCGGGCGTCGCGCTGCCGTTGCCCACCGTGAGCACGTCCGCGGTCAGCATCGCGTGCGCCGCGTACAGGTCCTCGCGGATCGACGCGCGGGCCATGGACTGCCAGCGGTCCGCCCGCGGCAGCTCGATGATCCGGTCCATCAGCTGGGTGATCTGCAGCCGGTCCGCGAGGTCGTAGTACACCTCGGCGACCGCCATCGGCTCCTTCTTCGTACGGTCCGCGATCGCGACGATGTCGAGCGTCGGGAAGGCGGACGAGAAGCCTGCTACGCGCACGGCGAGCTCCTCGGGAACGCCCGCCTCGGTCAGCTCGTCCAGCACCTTCTGGTACCACTCCAGGTCCCCGCCGCGCAGCATCTTCGGCAGCTCGGCCCAGACCTGCTCCACACGGTCGGCGAAGAATTCGATGGTCCCGGCGAGCTCCAGCGGCTGCGGGCGGTTGCCGAGGAGCCAGCGCGTACCGCGCTCGACGAGGCGGCGCGAGTGCAGCCGGATACGGGTCTGGACATCGGCCGCGACCTTGTTGTCGAGAGCCTCGACGGCGTCCCACACCGCACCGAGACCGAAGATCTCGCGGGCCGCGGTCTGTGCCCGCACGACCTCCTCGATCGACGCGCCCGTCTCTTCCCGCAGCCGGTGCAGGAAGGTCGAACCACCGGTGTTCACCGTGTCGTTGACCAGCACGGTCGTGACGATCTCGCGGCGCAGCGCGTGCGTGTCGATCGCCTCGGGGAACTTTTCGCGCAGCGGCTTGGGGAAGTACGCGTGCAGCAGGCGGCGCAGATACGGGTCGTCCGGCAGCTCGGTCCCGATCAGCTCGTCCGCCACCGTGATCTTGGTGTAGGCGAGCAGCACGGCCAGCTCCGGCTGGCTGAGCCCCTTGCCGGCGTTCAGCAGCTCGCGGATCTGCCGGTCGGTCGGCAGGAACTCCAGCGCCCGGTCCAGATGCCCGTCCCGGCCGAGGCGCCGCATGAAGCGCTGGTGGGCGTGGAGCAGCGAGGGCGACTGGGCGACGGCGTTCGTGAGGGCGACGTTCTGCGCGTAGTTGTTGCGCAGCACCAGCTGGCCGACCTCGTCGGTCATCTCGGCGAGCAGCTTGTTGCGCTGCTTGACGGTCAGGTCGCCGTCCGACACCAGGCCGTTGAGCAGGATCTTGATGTTCACCTCGTGGTCGGAGGTGTCCACGCCCGCGCTGTTGTCAATGGCGTCGGTGTTGATCCTGCCGCCGTTGCGGTCGAACTCGATGCGGCCGAGCTGGGTGAGACCCAGGTTGCCGCCCTCGCCGACGACCTTGACCCGCAGGTCCGCTCCGTTGACGCGGATGGCGTCGTTGGCCTTGTCGCCGACGTCCGCGTTGGACTCGGTGGAGGCCTTGACGTACGTACCGATTCCGCCGTTCCACAGCAGGTCCACCGGGGCCTTGAGGATCGCCTTCATCAGGTCGGCGGGCGTCATCTTGGTGACGCCGGCCTCGATGCCGAGCGCCGCGCGCATATGCACGTTGATCGGGATCGACTTGGCCGTACGCGGGTGGATGCCGCCGCCCGCGGAGAGCAGCTCCTTGTCGTAGTCGGCCCAGGAGGAGCGGGGCAGCTCGAACAGCCTGCGGCGCTCGGCGTAGGAGGTGGCCGCGTCCGGGTTCGGGTCGATGAAGATGTGCCGGTGGTCGAAGGCCGCGACGAGGCGGATGTGCTCGGAGAGGAGCATGCCGTTGCCGAACACGTCTCCGGACATGTCGCCGACGCCGACGACGGTGAAGTCCTGGGTCTGGGTGTCGTGGCCGAGATCGCGGAAGTGCCGTTTGACGGACTCCCAGGCGCCGCGGGCGGTGATGCCCATCTTCTTGTGGTCGTATCCGGCGGAGCCGCCCGATGCGAAGGCGTCCCCGAGCCAGAAGTTGTACGAGAGCGCGACCTCGTTGGCGATGTCGGAGAACGTCGCGGTGCCCTTGTCGGCGGCGACGACGAGATAGGTGTCGTCCTCGTCGTGGCGCACGACGTCGGCCGGCGGCACGACCTCGCCCGCCACCAGGTTGTCGGTGATGTCGAGCAGCGCCGAGATGAAGATCTTGTAGCAGGCGACGCCCTCGGCCAGCCACGCGTCCCGGTCCACCGACGGGTCCGGCAGCTGCTTGGCGACGAAGCCGCCCTTCGCGCCGACCGGCACGATCACGGTGTTCTTGACCATCTGCGCCTTGACCAGGCCCAGGATCTCCGTACGGAAGTCCTCACGCCGGTCGGACCAGCGCAGACCGCCACGCGCGACCTTGCCGAAACGCAGGTGCACACCCTCGACACGCGGGGAGTAGACCCAGATCTCGTACGCCGGACGCGGCGCCGGCAGATCCGGGATGGCCTGCGGGTCGAACTTCATCGACACATAGCTGTGGTGCGAGAAGCCCGCCGCCTCCTGGAAGAAGTTCGTGCGCAGCGTCGCCTTGATGACGGTGAGGAAGGAACGCAGGATCCGGTCCTCGTCCAGGCTCGCGACCTGGTCCAGCGCGCCGTCGAGCTCCTCCAGCAGACCGTCGATCAGCTCCGTGCCCGCGCGCTGGCGCTCCGGGGACATTCTGGCCTCGAAGAGGGAGACCAGCAGCCGGGTGGTGTGGACGTTGTTGCAGAGGGTGTCCTCCATGTAGTCCTGGCTGAAGGTCGAGCCTGCCTGACGCATGTACTTGGCGTACGCACGCAGCACCATCGCCTGCCGCCAGCTCAGACCGGCGCGCAGCACAAGGGAGTTGAAGCCGTCGTTCTCGGCCTCGCCGGTCCAGACGGCGGCGAAGGCCTCCTGGAAGCGCTCGCGGGCGTCGTCGGCGAGGTAGTCGCCGTTGCCGGTGGCCAGCGGCATGCGCAGGCCGAAGTCGTAGATCCAGGCGGTCGTACGGTCCGAGCAGCGCAGCTCGTACGGACGCTCGTCGACGACCTCGACACCGAGCCGGTTGAGCGCAGGCAGGACCGCGGAGAGGGAGACCTGCTCGCCCGTGCGGTAGATCTTGAAGCGGCGCTCGCCGGGGGCCGCGCCGACCGGCTCGTACAGGGAGAGCGAGAAGTCCTTGCCGCTCCCGGTAAGCCGGTCCAGGTGCACCAGGTCGGCGACGGCGGCGCGCGGGGAGTGGTCGGCCTTGTAGCCCTCGGGGAAGGCGGAGCCGTAGCGGCGCAGCAGCTCGGCGGCGCGCTCCTCGCCGACTTCGGCGTTCAGCGCCTCGGCGAAGCCGTCGGCCCAGGAGCGGGCGGCCTCGACGAGCCGGGCCTCGATGCGTTCGACGTCGGCGTCGGTGAGCTCGGGCAGCTCGGTGCCGGCCGGGACGCGGACCACGAAGTGCAGCCGGGAGAGGATCGACTCGGTGTTCCAGGCGGTGAAGTCGACACTGGTGCCGCCCAGTTCCTCCTTGAGGATGTCGATGATCCGCAGCCGGACGCCGGTGGTGTAGCGGTCGCGGGGCAGGTAGACGAGCGCCGAGTAGTAGCGGCCGTACTCGTCCTGGCGCAGGTAGAGCCGCAGCCGGCGGCGCTCTTGGAGGTAGAGCACGCTGGTGACGATGGAACGCAGCTGGTCGACGGGCGTCTGGAAGAGCTCGTCGCGCGGGTAGGTCTCCAGGATCTGCAGCAGGTCGCGGCCGTCGTGGCTGTGGGGCGAGAAGCCGGCGCCCTCCAGGACCTCGGCGACCTTGCGGCGGATGACCGGGACGCGGCGGACGGACTCGGTGTACGCGGCGGAGGAGAACAGGCCGAGGAAGCGGCGCTCCCCGATGACGTTGCCGTTCTCGTCGAACCTCTTGACGCCGACGTAGTCCAGGTAGCTGGGCCGGTGCACGGTGGAGCGGCTGTTGGCCTTGGTCAGGATCAGCAGCTTGTGCTCGCGCGCCTTGGCACGGGCGTCGGCGGGCAGCCGGTTGAAAGAGGGGCTCACCGGGTGGCCGTGGGCGTCGTCGCCGCTGTGGTGCGGGTCGGAGCGGAGGATGCCGAGGCCGGTGCCGGGGAGGGCGGAGAGGGCGTCTCCGTCGACGAGGTTGTACTCCCGGAAGCCGAGGAAGGTGAAGTGGTCGTCGGCGAGCCAGCGCAGCAGCTCCCGCGCCTCCTCGACCTCCTCCTCGCGCAGATCGTCGGGGATCGGCTCCTTCGGCAGCTCTTCGGCGATGCGCAGCGCGGCGTCGCGCATCTTCTCCCAGTCCTCGACCGCCTCGCGGACGTCGGACAGGACACGCAGCAGGTCGGCGGTGATCTGCTTCAGATCGGCGCGGTCGGTCTCGCGGTCGATCTCGACATGGATCCAGGACTCGACGAGCGCGTCGTGGGGCAGCGCCTTGCCGGTGGACTCGCTCGGCAGCACCTCGATGAGCTTGCCCGTCACATCCCGGCGGACGACGATCTGCGGGTGGATCACCAGGTGGATGCCGCGGCCCTGCCGGGACAGCTCATTGGTGACCGAGTCGACGAGGAAGGGCATGTCGTCGGTGACGACCTCGACCACGGAGTGGCTGCACGTCCAGCCGTTCTCCTCGACGGTCGGCGTGTGGACACGCACATTGGCCGTGCCCTGTGGGCGGTTCTCGGCGAGCCGGTAGTGGGAGAGTGCTCCACCGAAGATGTCGACCGGGTCGCGATCGGCCAGGTCCTCGGGAGCGGTGTGCAGGTAGTAGCGCTGGAGGTACGAGAGCAGGGTGTCCTGGTCCGGACTCTTTCCCTGCTCTGCCCCAGTCGGAAGGTTCCCCCCGACCGGGCTGTTCTCAGCTACCCGGGCGGCCCGTGCGAGCAGCTCGGCCTTGGCTTCGTCCAGCTTGGTCTGCATGTCCTCTGGCTCCTGTCGCGCGCCGTTGCGTGACGTAGGTGAAAGAAGCGACGCAACGCCACGACGCGGGGTGTCCGGTCGGAGTCGACGCTATGCCGCGATGAGCGATGTCCGAGCCGTTATTGGCCAATGTTGGCAGCGGGGCCGGACCGGGAAGATCAACGACCGCCCGGGCGCTGTGGCGCTCCGGGCGCAGGCCGGGGGCTTCGCTGCCCCCACGGCATATAGCGCTGATCACGGGTCAAGGCTATCGCTCCTTCCCCCCGACCCGTCATGAGCCGTATGTGTACAAAAGAGGGGCCGGAAGTTTGACACTCTGGACAGAGACACAGGGGCACTCTTGGCAAACAGCCCGCCGCGGTGCAGGTTGGCCATGACGACACGGACACCGTCGACAGCCGCCCCGCGCCACCGGCTGGGGCACCGTCGAGCCCGACACCCGGGAGCAGTCATGACAGCGAAGATCCTGATCGTCACCGGCGACGCAGCCGAGTCCCTCGAAGTCCTCTACCCGTACCAGCGGCTGCGGGAGGAGGGGTACGAGGTCGACATCGCGGCCCCCTCGCGCAAGCAGCTGCGATTCGTCGTGCACGACTTCGAGCCAGGTTTCGACACCTACACCGAGAAGCCGGGCTACACCTGGCCGGCGGACCTGGCCTTTTCGGAGGTCGACCCCGGCCAGTACGCGGCAGTGGTGATCCCGGGCGGTCGCGCCCCGGAGTATCTGCGCAACGACCCCGAGCTCCGCAAGATCCTCAAGTCCTTCTTCGACTCCGACAAACCGGTGGCCCAGATCTGCCACGGCCCTCTGTTGACGGCAGCGATCGGCGGCCTGGAGGGCCGCCGGGTCACGGCCTACCCCGCGCTGGAACTGGACATGCAGGCGGCGGGAGCCAGCTTCCAGGACACGGAGGCTGTGGTGGACGGCACGCTGGTGTCCTCACGGGCATGGCCCGACCACTCGGCGTGGATGCGGGAGTTCTTGAAGGTGCTGCGGGCGAAGGCGCCACTGGGCTGAAAGCACATCCCGGCCCCGTCGGCGATTGAGGCGCGGGCTCGGGGCGGAGCCGCACATCGACACAGCGGGAAGGGGCGGGGTGGGGAGAGGCACGCCGCAGGCGCACCCGCACCGCCCGCGCCCCGCACCGCCCTCACACCGCACCGCAGCCGGCTCAGCGCGTCGCCGTCATGCCACGAGCCACGTCGCGACCTCCACCGCCTCTACCAGCGTGTCCACCACCGGCACACCCACCGTCTCCAGGCTCGCCCTGCTGTGCGACCCGCCCGTGTAGAGCACCGCACGCGCCCCCACATGCGCCGCCGCCACCGCATCGTCGACCGCGTCGCCGATCACCACCGTGTGCTCCGGCGCCGCTGCCCCGGCCAGCGCCACGAGGTGCCGCTCCATGTGCAGCGCCTTCCCGCCACCGGACGGCCCCGTCCGGCCGTCGATGCGTATGAAGTGGCTCTCGATGCCGTAGCCCCGCACGACCGGGACCAGCTCCTCGTGCCCGTACATGCTCAGCAGCGACTGGCTGCGCCCCGCCAGCGCCCACTCCCGCAGCAGCTCCTCGACCCCCTCGGTCAGCCCGCAGCCGATCCGCTGCTCGCTGTAGTGCCGGTGGAAGATCTCGTCCATGACCGCCCACTCCTCGTCCGACGGCAGCCGGCCCATCAGCCGCTCGTAGAACAGAGGGACCGGCACGCAGTACAGCTCGCGGTAACGCTCGAGCGTGATCGGCTCCAGGCCGATCTCCGCGAAGGCGGCGTTCGTCGCCCCGATGACCGCCGTGACGTCGTCGAGCAGTGTGCCGTTCCAGTCCCAGACCAGATGAGTGGTGTGCTTCCCCATACGAAAACGGTACCGGCCGGGTCCGACAATCGGCCGCCCTCGCCGGGATCCGGGGATCAGCCGATGAGGTTCGGGATCTCCTGCACGCCGTACCAGAGCAGCTCGTGATCCTCCGCGCCGTCGACCGTGAACTGCGCGTCGTCGTCGCCCTGGTCCGCAGCCCCCAGCGCATCCGCAGCCGCGGCAACGTCGCCGATCGCGTCGTCGGCGTCGATATGCACGGCCGCCGCCTTGGCCAGCGATACGGCGGCCACGACCCGGAGCTCCCCGAGCGCGCCCGGGTCGAGCACCAGGTCGGGATCGGCGACCGCGTCCTGGTCCCGTACGTCGACGGCCACGACGACCCGGCGCCTGGGCGCATGGGGGTCACCCGCGAGCAGCCGCAACGACGCGGCCGCGGCGCGGCTCAGTGCGGCGTACTCGAGCTCCTCGATGTCGTCGGAGACGTACCACTCGCGCAGGCCGGGGGTGACGGCATAGGCGGTCAGCGGGCCGGGGCCCAGATCACCCGTCTTGTGCGCCTCTGCGAGACCGGGAAGGGTCAGGGGGACGTAGACGCGCATGATGGCCGCTTTCGTAGTCGGGAACGCCCTCAGGATACGTGCGAGGTCCCCCTTCGGGCTGCCTCTCCCGGCCCAGCGCACCGTCCACCGGGGACACACCGCACACCCGCCCACGACGGCCCGAGACCGCCCCTCGTCACTCTGATAGGTGAACCAGCGCGTCGGCCTGGCGCCGGGGTCACCGGCGTTGCAGCCCGCCGAGCCGACCCCGTAGAAGATCACCAACGAAGTTACCGTCCGGTATCAAGCCGGGCCCGGCACATCGGGGGCGATCTGCATGGACAGGACCAGGCCCGCGGGACGGCGCGACCAGCGCCGCCCCGCCGTGGTGGCAGCGGCGGCGGCACGCGCACGACGGCAGAACAAGCCGCACTACTGGTTCGCCGACCGCCTGCTGGCGGTGCTCAGCGGACAGCGCCCGGTGCACTGGATGCTCGGGCACACGATCGGAGAGGCGTACGAGCAGCTGGTGCGGCTCGCCCCCGGAGCCCCGTTGCGCCCGGCGGAACGGGTGACGCCGGTCGTACGTCACTGCGGCGAGTACCACCCGGGCCCGGGCGTGATCGAGGCCTTCGCCAGGATCGGCTCGGGCGACCGGGTCAGCGCGATGGCGTTCCGCCTGGAACAGGGCGCGGACCAGCGCTGGCGCTGCGCGGCAGTGGAACTCGGCGGCGAACGCGTCCCCGCCCGCGCGGCGGACTGACGCCGGCGGGACGGGGACCCGGGGCGGTCGCAGCCGGGCCCCGGCTCCAGGCCCTGCCCGGGGCCGCGCCGCCGCCGCTCATCCCGATGAAACCCCCAGTCGCGCCGCCTGGCCCTCCTGGACCTGGCGGGCCACCCGGAGGAAGTCCAGGATCGTGGCCAGCTGCTCCTCGTCGTAGCGGCTCAGCGCCTGCGCCGCCGCCGCGCCGACGGGCAGATAGACCTCCGCCTCGGCCGCTCCCGCCGCCTCCGTCGCGGTGACCAGCACCCGGCGCCGGTTCGTCTCGTCGCGCGTGCGAGCGACGAGACCGGCGCGCTCCAGCCGGTCGATGACCGTCGTCGTCGCGGCCGGACTGAGCTTCAGGGCCGTGCTCAGCTCACCGGCCGAGAGCGGCCCCCTCCCCAACACCAGGTCGAGACAGCGCAGGTCAGTGCGGTTCACCCCAAGCCGTGCCGCGGCCGCCTCGTCGAACGCGTCGAAGCTCTGCTGCAGCGACCGAAGCTGCTGAGCGACATCCTCTATGGCTGCTTCTTTCGACATTCGAATCTTTCTGGTATCGTAAGTTTCGTCAGTCGTAATAATACCACCCGGAGGGCACAGCCATGATTACTCAGCAGCACCAGAGCGACGCTCGCATCGCAGACCTCTTCGAGCGCTTCATGCACGCCTGGACCGAGGGCGACGCGGTCGCTTTCGGCGCCTGCTTCACCGAGGACTCCGACTACGTCTCGTACGACGGCACCCGCGCCGTAGGACGCGTCGCCCACCAGGCCAACCACGACAGGCTGTTCCGCGGCGTCCTCACCGGTTCCGCACTCGTCGGCGAGATCGAGGCGATCCGCTACGTCACCCCCGACGTCGCGATCGTCTACGGCACGGCGTCCGTACTGATGCCCTGGCGCTCCCGGCTCCCCAAGCGCAGGCTGTCCCGGCAGACGATCGTCGTCGTGAACACGGACGACGGCTGGCGCATCAGCGCCATCCACAACGGCCGGGTGCGCCCCGTCACCGTCCCCGCACCCGACTCGATGCCGTCGAGGATGTCCCAGGCGATGACCAGGACGGCCCGCTATCTCGGTCTGGGCCGGGCCACCGCCAGCCCGTGAGAACGCAAGGAGTGGGCGCGGACGGCACGGAAACGGCCGGGGCCGGACACCGCAATCGGTATCCGGCCCCGGCCGTCGGCTCTGCGCGCGATGCCCGGGAGGGAAGGCGCGCGGGAGAGTCGGCGCGCTACTTCTTGCGGCGCCTACCGCCGCCCTTCTGCGCCTTGCGCCGCTCCGCACGCGTCAGGCCGTCCCCGTCCGAGTGGGGCTGCCCGTCGTCGCTGACGAAGTCGCCCTCGACAATGCCGCCCTCGCCGTCCACCTTCGGAGCGGAGAAGTGCAGCCGGTCCCGCCGCTGCGGCGCGTCGAGCCCCTTCGCGCGGATCTCGGGACGGGAGGCACCGGCGGGCACCGCGTCCTCCTTGGCGAGCGAAGGAGCCGCGTCCTGCACCGGGATCTCCTCGACCTGCTGCTCGACCTGGACCTCCAGGTTGAACAGATAGCCGACGGACTCCTCCTTGATGCCCTCCATCATGGCAGTGAACATGTCGAAGCCCTCGCGCTGGTACTCCACGAGCGGGTCCTTCTGCGCCATCGCGCGCAGCCCGATGCCCTCCTGGAGGTAGTCCATCTCGTAGAGGTGCTCGCGCCACTTGCGGTCCAGTACGGACAGCACCACGCGCCGCTCCAGCTCACGCATGATGTCCGAGCCGAGCTGCTTCTCCCGCTCGTCGTACTGCTCGTGGACGTCGTCCTTGATGGACTCGGCGATGAACTCGGCGGTGATCCCGGCCCGGTCGCCGGCCGCCTCCTCCAGCTCCTCGACAGTGATCTTCACCGGGTAGAGCTGCTTGAACGCTCCCCACAGCCGGTCCAGATCCCACTCCTCGGCGAAGCCCTCGACGGTCTCCGCCTGGATGTACGCGTCGATGGTGTCGTCCATGAAGTGGCGCACCTGCTCGTGGAGGTCCTCGCCCTCCAGCACGCGGCGGCGCTCGCCGTAGATGACCTCGCGCTGGCGGTTGAGTACCTCGTCGTACTTCAGGACGTTCTTACGCGTCTCGAAGTTCTGCTGCTCGACCTGCGACTGGGCCGACGCGATCGCGCGCGTGACCATCTTGTTCTCGATCGGGACGTCGTCGGGAACGTTCGCCATCGCCATCACGCGCTCGACCATCTGCGCCTTGAACAGCCGCATCAGGTCGTCGCCGAGGGAGAGGTAGAAACGGGACTCGCCCGGGTCGCCCTGACGGCCGGAACGACCGCGCAGCTGGTTGTCGATACGTCGCGACTCGTGCCGCTCGGTGCCCAGGACATAGAGGCCGCCGATGTCGGTGACCTCGTCGTGCTCGGCCTTGACGGCCGCCTCGGCGCGCTCCAGCGCGGCGGGCAGGGCCGCGGCCCACTCCTCGACGTGCTCGACCGGGTCCAGGCCGCGCTGGCGCAGCTCCGCCTCGGCGAGGTCGTCGGGGTTGCCGCCGAGCTTGATGTCCGTACCGCGGCCGGCCATGTTCGTCGCGACGGTGACCGCGCCCTTGCGCCCGGCCTGGGCGACGATCGTCGCCTCCCGGTCGTGCTGCTTGGCGTTGAGGACCTCGTGCTGGATGCCGCGCTTGTTGAGCTGCTGCGAGAGGTACTCGGACTTCTCGACCGAGGTGGTGCCGACGAGGATCGGCTGGCCCTTCTCGTGCTTCTCGGCGATGTCGTCGACGACCGCCGCGAACTTGGCGACCTCGGTCCGGTAGATCAGGTCGGACTGGTCCTTGCGGACCATCGGCTTGTTCGTCGGGATCGGCACGACGCCCAGCTTGTAGATCTGGTGGAACTCGGCGGCCTCGGTCATGGCCGTACCGGTCATGCCGGAAAGCTTGCCGTAGAGGCGGAAGAAGTTCTGCAGGGTGATCGTGGCGAGCGTCTGGTTCTCGTCCTTGATGTCCACCCCTTCCTTCGCCTCGATCGCCTGGTGCATGCCCTCGTTGTAGCGGCGGCCGGCGAGGATACGGCCGGTGTGCTCGTCGACGATCATGACCTCGCCGTCGATGACGACGTAGTCCTTGTCCTTCTTGAACAGTTCCTTGGCCTTGATGGCGTTGTTCAGATAGCCGACGAGGGGGGTGTTCACCGACTCGTAGAGGTTGTCGATGCCCAGCCAGTCCTCGACCTTGGCGACACCCGGCTCATGGATGGCCACGGTCCGCTTCTTCTCGTCGACCTCGTAGTCGCCGGTCTCCTCGATGCCCTTGAGTGGGTTGCCCGCCTCGCCCTTGGCGAGGCGCGTCACCAGTTTGGCGAAGTCTCCGTACCACTTGGTGGCCTGGTCGGCGGGGCCGGAGATGATCAGCGGCGTACGGGCCTCGTCGACGAGGATCGAGTCGACCTCGTCGACGATGGCGTAGTTGTGGCCGCGCTGGACGAGCTCGTCCTTGGACCACGCCATGTTGTCGCGCAGGTAGTCGAAGCCGAATTCGTTGTTCGTTCCGTACGTAATGTCGCAGTTGTACTGCTCGCGGCGCTGCGCCGGGGTCATGTTGGCGAGAATGCAGCCGACGGACAGGCCCAGGAACTTGTGGACCCGGCCCATCATCTCGGAGTCACGCTCGGCCAGATAGTCATTGACCGTGATCAGGTGGACGCCCTTGCCCGACAGCGCGTTGAGGTAGGCGGGCAGCGTGCCGACGAGGGTCTTGCCCTCACCGGTCTTCATCTCGGCGACGTAACCGAGGTGCAGCGCTGCGCCGCCCATCATCTGTACGTCGTAATGGCGCTGGCCGAGGACGCGCTTGGCGGCCTCGCGGACGGTCGCGAATGCCTCGGGGAGCAGGTCATCCAGGCTCTCACCGTCGGCGTAACGCTCCTTGTACTCATCGGTGAGAGCCCGCAACTCGGCGTCGGAGAGGTTGATGAAGTCCTCTTCGATGGAGTTGACCTGGTCCGCGATGCGGTGCAGTTTGCGCAGGATCTTGCCTTCGCCTGCACGCATGAGCTTGTTGAAGACGGACACTGAGGTTGGTCTCCTTGCCGATCGGGCCTGGCACTGGGTCGTGTTATGGACACTGGCGCGGGCACGGCAGGTGGGCCCCACCGCAACGGCCATCGTAAGCGAGGACCCCACCGGGTCGGGAGGTCCGCCGTCAGCCAGGGCTGCTGTTACCCGCAAAAGAGAACGCACGGGACGCGCGGAAGGTGCCGGTGAGGTCCGAAAAGTGCTCGCATCCCTTCCCGCACGTGACCACAATCCGGGCATGGAGCCCATCACCCTCACCACCGAGCGCCTGCTGCTGCGTACTTTCTCGCCCGACGATACGGATGCGGCCTACCAGGCTTGTCAGGACCCCGACATCCAGCGGTGGACGACGGTCCCCTCGCCGTACGAGCGACGGCACGCGGAGGAGTTCACCGGGCAGATAGTGCCGGACGGCTGGCGCGCGGGCACGATGTGCACCTTCGCGGTGCTGCCGCGGACGGGCGGCCCGCTGATGGCGTCGGTGGCGGTCAGCCTGCGCACCCTCTCGGGCACCTGGGAGATCGGCTTCTGGACGGCGAAGGAGTACCGGGGCCGCGGCATCATGGCGGAGACCGTGGGCGCGGTGGCCCACTGGACCTTCACCAGGCTGGGCGCGACGCGCCTGGAGTGGCGTGCGGAGGTCGGCAACGAGGGCTCGCGGGCAGTCGCCGAGAAGGCAGGCTTCGTGGTCGAAGGGGCACTGCGCGCGGCCCTGCTCAACAAGGACACGCTCAGGGACGCCTGGGTCGGCGCGCTGCTCCCGTCGGACCTGGGGCTGCCGAGCCCCCACCCATATCTCCCGGTGCGGAGCACCTCGTGAGCCTCGGCCGAGGGTCTCTCCTCCCGGCGGCCGGACCAATTGTCAGTGCCGCCGTCTAGGGTGCCGACCATGACCACCGTGCCGTCGCCCGCCGCCGAACTGTCCGCCGACGAAGCCCGCCGCATAGCGCTGCGCGCCCAAGGATTCCTGGGCGCGCCGGACCGGCGGGGCGGGGTGCGCGGCGTGCTGCGGCATCTCGGCGCCGTACAACTGGACACGATCTCGGTGCTGGCGCGCTCGCACGAGCTGATTCCGTACGCGCGGCTGGGCGCCGTGGGCCGTCGGACGGTCGAGGATGCGTACTGGACCGAGGGGCACAGCTTCGAGTACTGGTCGCACGCCGCCTGCATCCTGCCCGTCGAGGAATGGCCGCACTTCGCCTTCCGGCGCCGCGCCTACCGCTCCCGCCCGCACTGGTCCCACGATCTGCCGGACGGGGCGTACGAGAAGGTGATCAAGCAGCTGCGCGCCGAAGGCCCGCTCACCGCGACGGAGTTGGGCGGCGCGAAGAACGGCGGCGAGTGGTGGGACTGGTCGGCCTCCAAGGTCGCCGTCGAGCGCGCCCTGATGTACGGCGAGGTGGTCTGCACCGCACGGCGCAGCTGGAAGCGGGTGTACGACCTCGCCGAGCGGGCCGTCCCCGACCACCTGCTGAACGCCGAACTGGACGACGCGGAGTGCCTGCGCCGACTGGTCCGGCTGGCCGGCGAGGCGCTCGGTGTGGGCACGCGGGCGGACATCGCGGACTACCACCGCCTCAAGGGCGAGCAGTTCGACGCTGTGGTGGCCGACTCCGGGCTGGTGCCGGTCACGGTCCAGGGCTGGTCCAAGCCAGCCTGGGCGGATCCCGAGGCACTCGCGAGCGTGCCGCGCGGCCGCCACCGCACGACCCTTCTCTCGCCGTTCGACTCACTGATCTGGGAACGGGCGCGCACCGAGCGGATCTTCGGCTTCACGCACCGCCTCGAGGCGTATGTCCCCAAGCAGAAGCGGGTGTACGGCTACTTCGCGATGCCGGTCCTCGCCGGGGGCAGACTCGTCGGCCGCGTCGACCCCGCACGCGAAGGCAGCACACTGGTGGCCAAGCAGGTCTCGCTGGAGGGCGCCAAATATGTGCCCGCCGTGGCCCAGGCACTGTCCGAGGCCGCGACCTGGGTCGGCTGCACGGACGTACGCGTGGAACGCGTGAGCCCGCCGGAACTGCATGGCTCCCTGACCCAGGCCGTCAAGGCACTCTGAGCGCGGCCAGGGGCCAACCGGACGCCCGCAGGGTCACCGGATCTCGAGGATCTTCTCCCGCATCGCGTAGACCACCGCCTCCATCCTGGAGTGGAGCTGCAGCTTCTCCAGGATGTTGCGGACGTGGTTCTTCACGGTGTTCTCCGAGATGAACAACTCCTTGGCAATATCGCGGTTGTTCATCCCGGTGGCGACGAGCTTGAGCACCTCGAGCTCCCGCTCGGTCAGCCGCGGCGCGGGCACTAGGCGCCGATCGTCCGTGCGCTGGATCATCGACTTGAACTCGGTGAGCAGCTTGGACGCCATCGACGGGCTGATCTGCGACTGCCCATCGGCCACCGCACGGATCGCCGTGGCCACTTCGTCGGTGGAGATCTCCTTGAGGAGATAGCCGGTGGCGCCCGCCTTGATCGCGTCGTAGAGGTCGGCCTCCTCGTCGCTGATCGTCAGCATGATGATCTTCGCACTGGGGGCCACCTCCTTGATCGAGGTGCACGCCTCGATGCCACCGCGCCGTGGCATCCGCACGTCCATGAGCACGATGTCGGGCAGCAGATCGGCAGCCTTGTCGACGGCCTCCGCCCCGTCGCCCGCCTCGCCGACGACCTGGATGTCCTCCTCCTGGGCGAGGACGATCTCAAGCCCTCGCCGGAACAGGGCGTGGTCGTCCACCACCAGAACCCGGATCGGCTCCTTGCGGGAGCCGCCGTGGTCGGCGCCGGTTTCGGCGACCGCGGCAGTGGCGTCGCCCGCGTCGTGAACCGGCCCGAAGCTGTCCGCCATCGTTCCTCCCCCTGAAGCCCGTGAGCCTGAAGATCATGAGTGGTCCGCCAACATCAGCACACAGCGCACCGGTTGGCTAGCGACGCCATGCTTTCATGCCCGACCGACAGCGCGATGATCCTGTGGTCGCACGGTGGTGCCCCTGGGGGCGCAGAGGGCGCACCAGGGGCACCACCGAACTGCTGACGGCGGTCAGCCGCCGAGCGCACCTCCGGCCCCGCCCGCCTCGGATCCGGCCAACGGGTCGGTCTCCAGGTGGATGACGCCATAGTCATAGGCGTGCCGTCGGTAGACGACACTGGGCTGCTTCGTCTCGGAGTCGACGAAGAGGTAGAAGTCGTGCCCGACCAGCTCCATCTCGTAGAGCGCCTGGTCGAGTGTCATCGGTGCTGCGGTGTGGATCTTCTCGCGGACCACCAGCGGTCCCTCGCCCTGCACTTCGAGCGAGCCGATCCTGGTGGTGGGAATGGATTCCGGCGCCTCTTCGACGAGCGGCCGGCCGTTGGCGTTCAACTCGGCGACGCCGGGAACGACATCGGCCACCTCGGATGCCGAAATGCGGCCGTTTCCACGGCGGTTGTGGCGCTTCTCATGCTGCTTGCGCAGGCGCGCCTCCAGTTTGCCGGTGGCCAGGTCAAGCGCTGCATACGGGTCGGCGGCCGCGGCCTCCGCCCGGATCACCGGGCCACGGGAGTGAAGTGTGATCTCCACCCGGTCGGAACGGTCGGCCTGCCGCGGGTTGTGCTCCTTGGACACCTCGACGTCCAGGCTGATCACCTTGCCGTCGAGCTTCTGGATCTTCTCCAGCTTCAGCTTCTCGGCCACGTGCTTGCGGAACCGCTCGGGCACCTCGGTCTTGCGGCCCTTGACGACGATGTCCACGCAGAACTCCGTTCCCGGATAGCCCCGCCCGCTCGCTGGCTGCGGAGCGTCTCCCTGTTGCACCAGGCCCCGATGATCACCGGAGCCTCGGACTTGGCGACTTTCACCTCCTCCTCCCCAGTCGACAAGGTCCCCACCCCACCAACTTTCGAGGTTTCGCGTCCTCGAATCCCTGGCCGGGAGCACGGCAGTGCATTCGGTGAGGTACAGCTATCGCCATTCCTCACAACCGAACATAGCTCGCTCGGACGGGTGTCGGCACCCGCTACCAGCGCGTACTTCCATTCAGGAGTTTTTCGTCTCTCACTACCTGCAACGATGCAAGTTCCCTCTCAGTTCCGGTTGATTTCGAAGGAGAGCGGAGGCACTGCGACAACCGCCGCGCTCAGCCGCAGGTATGCGGGAAATCGCAACCCGGCGGCCGCGCGGACCGCCCGCGCCGCCTCGACGAGCGAGGCCCCCGTCGTCATGAGATCGTCCACCAGCACCGCCCGGCCGCCCTCCAGAAGCCGTGCGCCGCCGGCCGTGACCTCCAGGGCCCCCGCCAGATTCGCCACCCGCTGGTGGGCCGCGAGGCCGGTTTGATCGGCCACCTCCCGCCGCTGCCGCAGTACCGGAAGCGCCCTGGCCTGCGTCCCCGTCCGCCTCAGCTCGCCCGCGGCGGCCAGCGCCATCCGCCGCGCCGCATCATGCCCCCGCGCCCTGACCGCACGCCGCGCCGACGGCATGGGTACGAGCAGCAGCGGACCCGATCCCGGTGCGGCTCTGGGCATTGCGGCCCGCACCGCCCCGGCGAGCGCGACGCCCAGGGGCCGGGCCAGCCCCAGCGCGCCCCGCTCCTTGTGGGCCAGCAGCAGGGCACGTACCGCATCGGCATACGGTGCGGCAGCATGCACCTCAGGCAGGCCTGCGGGCTCGGGCACCGGCCTGGCCGGGCGCGCCCCGGTGCCGTACAGCGCCCGCGCACACTCCTCGCACAGCGGCGTCCGAGGAGTGCCGCAGCCGCCACAGGCGACCGGCAGCACCAGACCGGAGATCTCCCTCCACCAGCCCCGCATGGCAACCACTGTGCCAACCGCCGAAGCAGCGTGCCACCCCTGTGGATAACTGTGCGAGACGGCTGCCGGACTACCCCGGGTAGACCGGCGCCGAGCCGTTCTTGACCATTGTCTGCCAGTTGGCACCGGCCGGCAGCCGCACGATGCCGTCCTCCTCCGAGTACGCCACCAGCGGGCGGGTCTCGTCGTCCGACGCCGCGACCGCCGAGACGCGATTCAGGCCGGGCAGAACGTTCGTGTCCGAAGTCGAGCCGTCCGTCTGCATATAGCGCACCTGCTGGACCCCGCCGGACTCCTTGCCGACCACCACAAGCCTGCTGGGGCCCGCCCAGGAAACGGCAGTCACCGTCTCCATCTGCGGTGCCGCGGGCCGCAGCTCCGCGACGGACACCACCTGGTTGTCCTTCGGCCCCCGGCGCTCCACGCGTCCGATCTTCAGCGTGGTCTTCCCGTCCTTGGTCAGCAGCAGCGCGATCCGTACACCGTCCGCCGAGACCTTGAGCGCCTCGATCCGCTCGCCGTCCAGGCCCGGAACGATCTTGACGATCTGCGGTCTGCCCGTGCCGCCCACCAGTCGCAGCAGCGCGGGATGGTTCGGGTCGCGGTCGGCGACCCACAGATCGCCCCGGCCGTCCCAGCTCGGCGCCGAAAGGCGGTTGGCAGGGATGTTGCCCCTGCTCTGCAGCACCGCGCCGCCCAGCTCGCCGTCCGCGATGATGGACGACACGTACAAGTGGCTGTAGTCCTTCGAGACCGCCGCCGCGGTGCGCTCGTCACGGGCCACACCGACCACGCTGATCGGCAGCCCGCCGCTTCCGAACGGCCCCAGCACGTTCTCCGGCACGCCTATGTCCTTCGAGCCGCCCGCCAGCAGCGCCAGCCGGTTCTTGCTGTCGACGAAGTACTGGTTGATCGGCCTGCCCGAGACATGATCCTGCGCGTAACCCTCGGCCTGGCCGCTGTTGAGGACACACAGCTGCGAGCCGTTCGCGCGCTGCAGCTCCACCTGCTCGACCCGGGTGGAAGACAGCTCCCTCAGGGTGAACAGGATCTGTGCCGCCATCTTCGTGCACTGCGGGCGGCCCACATTCGACGCTTTCTCATTGAGCGGCACCTTCAGCCCGTTCCGGTCGTCGAACGTCAGCGACTTGGTGCCCTCCTTCAGCGCCGTACCGGTCGGGAGAGGCGACTCGACCACGGGCTTCAGCCAGTTCGTCGGCCCGTCGAGCAGTGCCTTGACCGACTGGGTCACGGGATCCATCCGCGTCACCGGATCGAGGCGCTGCCGTATGTAGACCGGGTCGGCCACCAGGACGTTCCGCCCGGACGCGAAGTAGTACTTGTTGACCGAGAGGTAGTTGCGCTGGAAGTCGGACGCGCCGAGCACCAGCCCCGGCTGCAGGTTGTCGATACGCCACTCCTTGCCGTCCGGGCCGCTCTGCTGCGACAGATGGATCGTCCGGTGGAACTCGGTGGGCGTCACCGGCTGATAGGCGTGCTGGGAGTCCACCGTGGCGATCTGCTTGCCGACCAGCTGATAGTCCATCCCCGGGTTGTCTCTGCCGCCGAGGCTGGCCTGTCCCGGGTCCGGCGCAGCCGACAGCACGGTGGTGCTCGCCTCCGGCCGCCACTTCTGCGATGTCTCCGGCGTCAGATACGTGCGGGCGGTGGCGAAATTGGAATCGTCGCTGGTCATCGCCTCCAGGAAGCCCGTGACAATCTCGCTGGGCGTCGCTCCCTTGCGCGGTGGCACCGCATACACCCGCACCTGGGTGTCCGCGCGCTGGGACGCCTTCACGGCATGGATGTCACCGCTGTCGGGCATCGACGCACACCCTGCCAGCACACCGGTGCAGCCGAGCAGCGCGAATGCGGTGAGCGCGCCTCGGCGTCCGCCGCGACGGGGGTCAGCGCCCACGAGTCGTGTCCTCCCGGTCCGAAGAAACCTGCTGTGCCGATTCGTCGTGCCGCTCCCCCGCCGGACGCGCCACCACCCGGGCGCCACTGCCCGGCAGCGCCGCCGGGTTCACACCCGTCGGGACCTTGCGGGGCGGCACCGGAACAGCCGGCGGAACAGGCAGCCGCGAGCGGTCCGTCACCGGCTGAGCGGGTACGGACGCCAGCCGGTGCCCGTTCGCCTGCGGAATCACGGACTGGGCGCGCTCCCGGTTCTGCCGCGAGTCCTCCGGCTCCAGCGGTATCGGCGACCCGCGCAGCGGCTCGTCCGCCGTACGCGGCAGGGTCAGCCGGAACTGCGAACCCCCACCGGGCTCGCCCCATGCCTGCAGCCAGCCTCCGTGCAGCCGGGCGTCCTCGACCGCGATCGACAGACCGAGGCCGGTGCCGCCGGTGGTACGGGCGCGCGCCGGGTCGGCCCGCCAGAAGCGGTTGAAGACCCGGGTCGCTTCGCCCGGCTTCAGCCCCACCCCGTAGTCGCGCACGGCGACCGCGACGGCCCCACCGGCCGCTGCCATCCGCACCACCACGTCCCGGCCCTCGCCGTGCTCGACGGCGTTGACGACCAGGTTGCGCAGCACGCGCTCCACGCGCCGGGCGTCGGCCTCAGCCACGACCGGCTGCTCGTCGCCGATCACCCGTATCCGGCTGCCCTTGCGCTCGGCCAGCGGCTCGGCACCGCCGATCACCCGGCGTACGACCTCGCGCAGATCTATCGGCTCGGCTTCCAGCGCTGCCGCACCCGCGTCGAAGCGACTGATCTCGAGCAGATCGGAGAGCAGCGACTCGAAGCGGTCGAGCTGATCCCCGAGGAGCTCGGCGGAACGCGCCGTCACCGGATCGAAGTCGATACGCGCCTCATGAATGACATCGGCGGCCATCCGTACGGTCGTCAGCGGCGTACGCAGCTCGTGCGAGACGTCCGAGACGAAGCGCCGCTGCATGCGGGAGAGCTCCTCCAGCTGCTGGATCTTGAGCTGGAGGTTCTGCGCCATCTTGTTGAAGGCCTCGCCAAGCCTCGCGATGTCGTCCTCGCCGGTGACCTTCATCCGCTCCTGGAGGCGGCCCGCGGAGAGCCGCTCGGCGATCCCCGCGGCCATTCGTACGGGCGTGACGATCTGCCGCACCACAAGCCAGGCAATGGCTCCCAGCAGGACGACCACGAACAGCCCGGCCGTGGCGAGGGTCCCCCTGACCAGGCTGAGCGACTGCTCCTCCTGAGCCAGCGGGAAGAGGTAGTACAGCTCGTAGGGATTGCCCTCGATGTCGTTCAGCCGCGTACCGACGACCAGCCCGGGCTCCGGTTCGTGCTCGTCGTTGGTGTACTTGATCCGGATGTACGTCTCGTACGTCCCGGTCCCCTTGTCGACCGCTTCCCGCAGGTCCTCGGGGATGCTCGCGAAGTCCACGCTCCCCGAGGTCCGGGGGCCGCGGCTGGAGCCCGCGTCCTCGGAGTCGGCGCTCAGCGCCACCACATTGAAGGCACCCTGGCCACCGCTGGCGAGCTGCTCCACCAGATCGGACCGCCAGGAGCTCCTGGCCGTCCTGCCGTCCGTGCCGGCACCGTCCTGGCCGCCGGGCCGGGTGGGCGCGTTCGCCTTCTCCCGGGCCACGGCGAAGCCACCGGCGGCCTGGCTCTGGGCGGCCCTGCCCTTGGCGTCGAGCAGCCCGTTGCGCACCTGCCCGATGACGACAAGCCCGAGCAGCAGCACCACGCCGAGCGACATCAGCAGGGTGGTCGCGACCACCCTGAGCTGGATGTTCCGCCGCCACAGCCGGATCGCCGGCAGCAGCGGACGGCGCACCCAGCGCACGACCAGCCGCAGAATCGGGCCCCCCGGCGCACTGTCCTGGAGCTGCCGTCCGCCCAGACGGCCGAATCGCGAGTGGTCATGACCCGGTCCGGCAGCCCGCCCCGTACGGACTCCCGGTTCTCCGGGCTTCGGAGCAACGCTGCTTCGGGGCATGTCAGCTCGGCCCGGCCTTGTACCCGACACCACGGACGGTCACCACGATCTCCGGGCGCTCCGGGTCCTTCTCGACCTTGGACCGCAACCGCTGTACATGCACATTGACCAGCCTGGTGTCCGCGGCGTGGCGGTAGCCCCACACCTGCTCGAGCAGCACCTCGCGGGTGAACACCTGCCAGGGCTTGCGGGCGAGCGCGACCAGCAGGTCGAACTCGAGCGGGGTCAGGGCGATCGACTGCCCGTCCCGCTTCACAGAGTGACCGGCCACATCAATGACCAGGTCCCCGATCGCCAGCTGCTCCGGCGCAGGCTCCTCCGACCTCCTCAGCCGCGCCCGGATCCGGGCGACCAGCTCCTTCGGCTTGAACGGTTTGACGATGTAGTCATCGGCCCCGGACTCCAGGCCGACCACCACATCCACGGTGTCGCTCTTGGCCGTGAGCATCACGATGGGCACGCCGGACTCGGCCCTGATCAGCCGGCACACCTCGATGCCGTCCCGTCCGGGCAGCATGAGATCCAGCAGTACAAGATCCGGCTTGGCCTCACGGAAAGCGGCAAGTGCCTTGTCACCGTCCGCTACGAACGACGGCTCGAAACCTTCACCACGCAGCACAATCCCGAGCATCTCGGCCAGTGCGGTGTCGTCGTCGACGACAAGGACTCGTCCCTTCATATTCGACATCATCCCATTAGCTAATCGTTACCTGGCGTGACCTGGCACACAGCTCCGCTATTCCACCCCCGCTGACCGGGGACAACGCTCCCTGCTCGGTGACGATCGCCGTCACCAGATCCGGGGGTGTGACATCAAAAGCCGGGTTGTACGCCTGCGTGCCCAACGGCGCAACCTGCAGCCCTCCACTCACTCCTCCAGCCACCGCAGTATGCGGCGCGGAGACCTCTGTGACCTCCTGTCCAGGCCGTTGCTCCACCTCTATCGACGCCCCGTTCGGCGTGCTCAGGTCCATCGTCGTCGTCGGCGCGACCACGATGAACGGCACACGGTGGTACTTCGCCAGCACCGCGAGCGGGTAGCTCCCCACCTTGTTCGCCACCGAGCCGTCGGCGGCGATCCGGTCGGCCCCGATCAGTACCGCATCCACCTCTCCCGCCGCGAAGAGCGATCCCGCAGCATTGTCCGTGAGCAATGTGTACGGCATTCCGCTCCGCGCCGCCTCATATGCGGTCAGCCTCGCACCTTGCAGCAAGGGCCTCGTCTCGTCCACCCACAGCCGCCGCAGCCGGCCCGCGCGGTGCGCCATGAGCGCGACGGCGAACGCGGTGCCCTCCCCGCCGGAGACCAGCGCGCCGGTGTTGCAGTGGGTGAGAATCCGGTGCCCGCCGCCCGGCAGCAGTTCGTCGAGCAGCGCCAGGCCCTGCTCGGCCATCCGGACGCTGGCCTCGGCGTCCTCCCGGTGCAGTGCCTTGGCCGCGGCGAGCGCCGCCTGTGCCGCCTGCTCCGCGTTCTCGCCCTTGCTCACCGACGCCCGGTAGGCGGCAGCCGCCCGCCGCACCCCGTACCCCAGGTTCACCGCGGTGGGCCGCGCCCCCTCCAGCAGCGCCACCGCCTCGTCCACGTCGTAACCCCGCTCGGCAGCGAGAGCCACCCCGTAGGCGCCGGCGATGCCCAGCAGCGGCGCCCCGCGCACGGCGAGTGTCTGGATCGCCCGCACCAGGGCAGGCACATCTGTGCAGACCAGTTCGACCTCCTCGGCGGGCAGCCGGGTCTGGTCGAGCAGCACCAGCACGGGCCCTTCCGGCGGCTCGTCCCAGCGCAGTGCCGGAAGCGCGGGAGGCTCGATCCCGACCGGGTTTTGTACGAACTGATCAGCCATCCGCCCAGTCTGCCCGGTGAGCGACCGACAATGAAGGTGCGAAGGAGATAGAGGCCCCCGCCCACCAGCAAGCCACGCGTGGCACGATGGCTGCCAACCTGCCGCCCCGCCAAGGGGACAGGCACCGTGAACGTGCTGGTTCGCCGAGCCGGCCCCGCGATCAATCCTTGAGGTGGACGACCGTGAATGACACTCCGGGCTGGGCCTCGCCCGGATCTGCTCCCTCCGACGGGCAGGACGCAGGTGTGCCCCGGCCCACCGAGCCCGCCGACGGGACCGGCCCCGCCTCGAAGTGGTCCAAGGAGCAGCCGCCCCCAGGACAGTGGTCCCCGCCGACCGCCCACGGTGCGAACCGCCCGCCTGCGCCACCTCCCGCCCCCGGCTGGGGCGGCGGTCAGCCGAACAGCAACTGGGGTCGGCCACCGGCCGCCAAGCCCGGCGTCATCCCGCTCCGGCCGCTGGGCGTCGGGGAGATCCTCGACGGCGCGGTGTCGACGCTGCGCGCCCACTGGCGCACGGTGCTGGGCGTCACGATCACCGTCTCGGTGATCTCCCAGATCTGCAACATCCTCGTCGAGCGCTACCTGCTGCCCGACCCGCCCGAGGTCGACCCGGACGCGACCCCCTCGGAGGCGCTGCGGCAGTCCGTGGACTCGCTTCAGTCCAGCCTGCTCGCCATGGGCCCGTCCCTGATCATCACCATGATCGCCACACTCTTCACGACGGCCCTTCTCACGGTGGTGATCAGCCGCTCGGTACTGGGCCGCCCGGTAACGCTCTCCGACGCCTGGCACGAGGCACGGCCCCGGCTGCCCCAACTGCTGGGCCTGACCGTGCTGTTGCCCATCATGAGCGCAGCCATCATGACCGTTGCGATTCTGCCCGGCCTGCTGCTGGGCACCGGTGCCGGAATCGCGCTGTCCGTGATCCTGGGCCTCGTGGCCTGCGTCGTCATCCTCTGGCTGATGATCCGGTTCGCCCTCGCCTCTCCCGCCCTGATGCTGGAGCGCCAGGGTGTCATCGCCTCCCTGCGCCGCTCCGCCAAACTGGTCCAGGGCGCCTGGTGGCGGACCTTCGGCATCGTGGCGCTGACGCTGCTGCTGACCCTGCTGGTGGCGATGATCATCGCGGTGCCGTTCAGCCTGATCGCGTTCGCGGTGGACGGCAGCGCATTCAGCGACCTGTTCTCCGGAAACAACCCCGACTTCGGCTGGCCGTTCCTGATCATCACGGGTATCGGCTCGGTCATCGCATCGTCCATCACGTACCCCATCTCCGCCGGGGTGACCGTCCTCCTCTACATCGACCAGCGCATCCGCCGCGAGGCCCTCGACCTGGAACTCGCGCGGGCCGCGGGAGTCCCCGGCTACGGCTCCGGGCGGCCGGGCGACAGCTCCGCCAGGAGCTGATGCGGTGTCCACCACGGGGGGCGTGATGACGGTGCGGCTGCCGATCCGCACGAGCGACGACGTACCGGTGGACACTCCCCGCATCCCCGCCCGGGAGGCGGCGGAGCGGGAGCTGTCCAAGCCGATGTACCACGAGAACGACCCGAGCCTGCTCCAGCGCGCGCTCGACCGCTTCTGGGACTGGGTCGGCGGCCTCTTCGACTCCGCATCCGGGGCCGCCCCCGGTGGCCCACTCGGCCTCGTCGTCATCGTCCTGCTGGTCATTGGCCTGGTCGCCGCCCTCTGGTGGCGTCTCGGCACACCGCGGCGCACTCCTGGCTCCGCGGACTCCCTCTTCGACGACAGCCCGCGCAGCGCATCCGAACACCGCGCCGCCGCCGAGGACCACGCCGCCGCCGGACGCTGGAACCAGGCCGTCCAAGAACGCATGCGCGCCATCGTCCGCGCTCTGGAGGAGCGGGCCCTTCTCGACCCGCGGCCCGGCCGCACCGCCGACGAGGCAGCCGCCGAAGCCGGCCGCTCCCTGCCGGGCCACGCCGACGGACTGCGGGCCTCCGCCAGGGAGTTCGACGACGTCACATACGGCGGCCGCACCGCCGACCGGCAGGCATATCTGCGTCTGCGGGATCTCGACCTGGAACTGGAGCGCGCCAAGCCCCAACTGAGCGACGCGGCCCAAGGAGCAGGGCAATGACCGGGACCACCGTCAGCGCCACTTCGATGGATCCCACCAGTCGCCAGGTGTGGACCCGCACCCGTGGCCTGCTGCTCACGCTCATCATCCTCGTAGCAGCCGGGATCGCCATGGCCGCGCTGCGCTCCGGGGACCAGCACGGCCGCCTCGACCCCCGCTCCGCCGACCGCTACGGCAGCCGCGCCGTCGCCGAACTCCTCAAGGACCGTGGTGTCTCCACCCACGTGGTCACCACTCTCGACGATGCCGCCACGGCGACGGGCCCCGATGTCACCCTTCTCGTTACCACTCCCGGCCTGCTGACGGAACGCCAGCAACAGGCTCTCCGCACCGCGACGGCCAACTCCGGCGGACGCACGGTCCTCCTCTCCGCCGACAGCACCTCGCTCGGCACACTGGCCCCCGGCGTCCGCAGCGAAGTCCCGGCCCGGGTCGCGGCACGCGACCCCCAGTGCTCCCTCCCCGCGGCGCAGCGAGCCGGCAGTGCCGAACTCGGCGGTGAGCGGTACTCCACCGAGAAGCCCGGCGCCGACAGTTGCTACCCGAGCAACGGCCTGCCCACCCTTCTGAGGATCGACGACCCCGGCAACGGGGACACCGTCCTGCTCGGTTCGCCCGACATCCTCTACAACGAACGCCTGGACAAGCACGGCAACGCCTCCCTCGCCCTCCAACTCCTCGGTTCGCGCACCCATCTGGTCTGGTACCTCCCTTCACTCAGCGATACCTCCGCCGCACGAGACGGCACCGACGGCGACAGCTCGTTCCTCGACCTTGTCCCGGCAGGCTGGCTCTGGGGGACACTCCAGCTCGCCATCGCCGCCGTCCTGGCCGCCATTTGGCGCGCCCGCCGACTGGGCCCCCTGGTCACCGAACGGCTTCCCGTGGCCATCCGCGCATCCGAGTCCACCGAGGGCCGCGCCCGCCTCTATCGCAAGGTGAACGCCCGGGACCGTGCGGCTGCGACCATGCGCTCGGCCACCCGCACCCGCCTTGCCGCGCTGCTCGGCGTCCCACCTGCCGACGCCCACGCCCCCGAGGCCCTGCTCCCGGCCGTCTCGGCCCACCTCCCCCATAACGACCGGGACCTCAAGAATCTGCTCTTCGGCCCGGCACCCGCCGACGACACTGCTCTCATCCGCCTGGCTGACCAACTCGACGCCCTCGAAAGAGAGGTACGCACTTCATGACCGCCCCGACCCCCGAGACGGCTGAGAACTCGGACCGCGCCCGGACCTCCCTGGAGGCCCTGCGCACCGAGATCGCCAAGGCCGTGGTCGGCCAGGACCCCGCTGTCACCGGGCTCGTCGTGGCCCTGCTCTGCCGTGGCCACGTCCTCCTCGAAGGAGTGCCGGGCGTCGCCAAGACACTCCTGGTTCGCACCCTCGCGGCCTCCCTCGAACTCGACACCAAGCGTGTCCAGTTCACCCCCGATCTCATGCCGAGCGATGTCACCGGCTCGCTCGTCTACGACGCACGCACCGCCGAGTTTTCGTTCCAACCCGGCCCTGTCTTCACCAACTTGCTTCTCGCGGACGAGATCAACCGCACGCCGCCCAAGACCCAGTCATCGCTCCTGGAGGCGATGGAGGAGCGCCAGGTCACGGTCGACGGCACACCTCGCCTGCTGCCCGAACCGTTCCTGGTCGCCGCAACCCAGAACCCGGTTGAGTACGAAGGCACTTACCCCCTGCCGGAAGCCCAACTGGATCGCTTCCTCCTCAAGCTGACGGTCCCGTTGCCCAGCCGCGAGGACGAGATCAGCGTCCTGACCCGGCATGCCGAAGGCTTCAATCCCCGCGACCTGCAGGCTGCGGGCGTGCGCCCCGTCGCCGGACCGGCCGACCTGGAAGCGGCTCGTGCCGCCGTCGCCAAGACCTCGATCTCCGCCGAAATCGCAGGCTACGTCGTCGATATCTGCCGTGCCACGCGTGAATCCCCCTCACTCACCCTCGGTGTGTCCCCCCGAGGCGCAACAGCCCTGCTCTCCACCGCTCGAGCGTGGGCCTGGCTCACCGGCCGCGACTACGTCATCCCCGACGATGTGAAGGCCCTGGCCCTGCCCACCCTGCGCCACCGGATCCAGCTCCGGCCCGAAGCGGAGATGGAAGGAGTCACCCCCGACTCCGTCATCACCGCGATCCTCACCCACGTGCCAGTCCCCCGCTGAGGAACTGCCCCATGGCCCTCACCGGACGAACCGCACTCCTCGCCGCTCTCGGCTCTCTCCCCGTGGGCATCCTGGCTCCGAGCTGGACCGGGATGCTCGCTGTCAATGCGCCTCTCTCACTGGCAATCTTGTGCGACTACGTCCTCGCCGCGCCAGTGCGAACGCTCCGATTCACCCGAAGCGGTGACACATCAGTTCGACTGGGTGACAGTGCCGAA
The DNA here is from genome assembly GCF_044903445.1 of Streptomyces sp. NPDC019890. Taxonomy (NCBI): domain Bacteria; kingdom Bacillati; phylum Actinomycetota; class Actinomycetes; order Kitasatosporales; family Streptomycetaceae; genus Streptomyces; species Streptomyces sp. NPDC019890. Next base: position 900,323 of record NZ_JBJDQK010000002.1, read on the forward strand.
GTCCAACTGACCGTCACCAACCCCTCCAGCCGCCGTCTGCGCGCCCACCTGCGCGACGCCTGGCCCCCGAGCAGCTGGCACACCGGCACCGAACAGGCGGCATGCCGCCACAAGCTGACCGTTCCCGCCGGTGAACGCCGTCGGCTCACCACCGTCCTGCGCCCCACGCGCCGCGGCGACCGCCACGCAGAACGGGTCACCGTCCGCTCGTACGGCCCACTCGGCCTCGCTGCCCGCCAGGGCAACCACAGAGTCCCCTGGACCGTTCGCGTCCTGCCGCCCTTCACCAGTCGTAAGCATCTGCCCTCCAGACTGGCCAGGCTGCGCGAGCTCGACGGCCGTACCAGCGTCCTGATCCGCGGCCAGGGCACCGAATTCGACAGCCTTCGCGACTACGTCCCCGGCGACGACACCCGTTCCATCGACTGGCGAGCCACCGCCCGCCAGACCACAGTCGCCGTACGTACCTGGCGACCCGAACGCGACCGCCACATCCTCGTCGTACTCGACACCGGCCGCACCTCGGCGGGCCGCGTCGGAGATGTCCCTCGCCTCGACGCGGCCATGGACGCCGCGCTGCTCCTCACAGCACTGGCCTCACGTGCAGGCGACCGTGTGGACCTCCTCGCCTATGACCGCCGCATCCGCGCCCAGGTCCAGGGCCGCTCCGGCGGTGACCTGCTGCCCGCGCTGGTCAACGCGCTCGCTCCGCTGGAACCCGAACTCGTCGAAACCGACGCCCGCGGCCTCAGCGCCACCGCGCTCACCAGCGCCCCCCGCCGTTCCCTGATCGTGCTGCTCACCAGCCTCGACGCCGCGCCCATCGAAGAGGGACTACTGCCTGTCCTCCCGCAGCTCACACAACGGCACACCGTGCTCGTGGCTTCGGTGGCAGACCCTCACATCCAGCAGATGTCCACGTCCCGCGGCACTATCGAGGCGGTGTACGACGCGGCGGCGGGCGCCCAGGCCCAAGCCCAGCGCCGCCGAACGGCAGAACAGCTTCAACGGCATGGCGTCACCGTCGTCGACGCCACCCCGGACAACCTCGCGCCTGCCCTCGCGGATGCGTACCTCGCGCTGAAGGCTGCCGGTCGCCTCTGAGAGGGCCGGGTATTGGATTTCGGATTGGATGCCGCGCGGCCGACGCATGAGGGCCTGGCTGTTTGGCCCCGGAACGCAGAAAAGCCCCGCACCAGAAGGTGCGGGGCTTCCCCACAATAATTGTTCGGCGGCGTCCTACTCTCCCACAGGGTCCCCCCTGCAGTACCATCGGCGCTGAAAGGCTTAGCTTCCGGGTTCGGAATGTAACCGGGCGTTTCCCTAACGCAATGACCACCGAAACTCTATGAAAATATTGAACTCAAGCCGGCCAAAAGGCGAGTTCGTTACTTCAGAACATACACAGTGGACGCGAGCAACTGAGGACAAGCCCTCGGCCTATTAGTACCAGTCAGCTCCACCCCTTACAGGGCTTCCACATCTGGCCTATCAACC